>NZ_CP195106.1:0-620090 GCF_051175385.1 Tundrisphaera lichenicola
ATGGTTCAGCAAGCCGGGATGGAAACGACGCTGAGGGCCGCGATGGCCGAGCGACTGGGCGAGTCGCGGTTCGGCCTCTGGTTCGGCGAGGGGGTCCGGCTGGGCGTGATGGAGGATTCCCTGGAGGTCGGCGTCCCCAATGCCTTCTTCCGCGACTGGATCCAGGGCCACTTCGCCGGCAACCTGATCGACGCGGCCCGCGAGGTCACCGGCCGGTCGCTCCGCCTGGCGTTCCGGGTCGCCGACGAGGCCCCGCCGCCGCTCGGGCACGTGGTCGAGCCCCCGCCGCCCGACCCGAACCATCGGCCCACCGCGCCGACGATCCCGATTCCGATCAACCCTCCCCCGATCGACCGGCCCCGCTCCCATTTCCAGGCCCCCACGCCCACGCCCTCGAACTCCCCGGCTCCCGCCCGCCCGGCACGACGGCTCGAAGACTTCGTGACCGGACCCGGCAACCGGCTGGCCCACTCGGCGGCCCTGGAACTGGTCCACGCGGCGGGTGCCTCGTTCAATCCGCTGGTGATCCAGGGGGGCGTCGGCCTCGGCAAGACGCACCTCCTCGAAGGGATCGGCGCGGCTCTCCGGGCGAGGCATCCCGGGATGAAGGTCATCCACATGACCGCCGAGTCGTTCACCAACGGCTTCCTGGATGCGATGAGGCACGGGACGCTCACCGCCTTCCGGGCCCGCTACCGTGGGGCCGGGGCCTTGCTGGTGGATGACGTCCACTTCCTGGCCGCCAAGAAGGCGACTCAGGACGAGTTCCTGCATACCTTCAACGCCCTGATCGCCGAGGGGGCCCCGATCATCCTGACCTCGGACCAGCACCCCCGGCAGATCGCCAAGCTGACCGACGAGCTGGCCACGAGGTTCCTGGGCGGGATGGTCGTCAAGCTCGACGCCCCCGACCCCGCGACCCGGCGGGCGATCCTCAAGGCCAAGGCCGCCGCCCGAGGCGTGATCGTCCCCGAGGCCGTCCTCGGCTACGTCGCCGACAACCTCCGGGCCAGCGTCCGCGAGTTGGAAGGGGCCTTGCACAGCCTGATCGCGCACGCCACGATGGTCGGCAAGAAGCTGGACCTGGCACTGGCCCGGACCGCGCTCCGCGACACGATCCGCCACACCGCTCGGGCCGTCGGCCTGAAGGATGTCGAGCGGGCCGTCTGCCAGCTCTTCGGGATCGAGGCCGAAGCCCTGAAGGCCGACAACCGGGCCCGAGCCGTGGCCTACCCCCGGATGGTGGCGATGTACCTGGCCCGCAAGCACACCGGGGCCGCCTACAGCGAGATCGGCCGGTTCTTCGGGGGCCGGAACCACTCAACGGTGATCTCGGCCGAGAAGAAGGTGAAGGGCTGGCTCGCGGACGAATCCCGGAACGGCCTGCTCGCCGGCTTCGAGACGATCGGCGAGATCCTCGGGGTGCTGGAACGGTCGCTCGGGGCTTGAATGAGCCTGGCCATCGTTATACCTTCGCTTGCCTCGTTTCTTGAATTGGTCCTCAAGTCGAGCAGGGGGACTGGATGCGCCTGATCTCAGCGTGTGTTCTGGCTTCCCTGGCTGTCGGCTGTTCTGGCCGATCGCCGGAGCAAGCCGCGAGGGAGGATGTCGTACCGGCCAACGAGCCGTATCTCAATCCGGTGGACGGGAAGACCTACGTCGCCCCCGGCGGTTGGAAGACGCATCAGCCCGAGACTCGTCGGCCGGACGAGCCGGGTAAGAAGGTCAAGGTCGAGAATGTCCGGCTGCTCACTTCGGAGGCCGACATCTCCATCCGTACATCCGTATCCGATCTGGCCACCTTCCTTCGCGAGGCGGAGCGGCTTGCGGACGAAACGTTGGGCAAGTCCGGCCGACAATTCCAGGTGATTGCGCAGTTCAAATGCAATCCGGCCGGTCAACAGGTCGAGCTATCATATCAAGGGGATGCTACGAAGGAATTACTCCAGGCGTACTTCGATGCACTCGAAGCGGCCGGGAAGCTCCCGGTCAAGGGTGGTGAAGTCGCGTTTCAGATTGAGCTGACGGTCAGTCCGTGAGCTGGACCCCGGCAAACCGACGGACCCTTGCCGTGATGATCGATCTATGATTGTTCATGCCGTTCCCGCGAGTTGATCGATCGGTTGGCGGAACGTCCGCCAAATATCCGATAGCGGACGTCGAATCAATCTCCGCGGCTTCATCGTTTTCGAACCCTCGGGCAGTCCACCGGGTCTTCCTGGGCCTGATCCGGATGTCATCCTCCCGGTGCATTTTCGAGCAAGGAGGAATCGAAATGGGTTTCCGCGAAACTCTGACAAGGCCAAGGAGAGTCACCCCGTTCTTGCTGGGAGTCGCGTTGTTGGCCCTGGCTCTGAACCACTTCCGGACCGCACTGGGGCCACAAGGTTCGCCCGCCCATTCCCCGGATGTGGAGTCCACCCTGGAGGAGTCTCGCGAATTCGTCGATGAGAGCCAGGCCTTCATGCAGCAACTCGACGACCACCGGCGAAGGATCGAAGCGGCCCGAGGTGACGAGCGTGCCACGGCCCGACTGGCCGAGGAGATGCGCGAGCAAAGCGAGGAGCTGAAGCGTCAGGTCGAGGAACGCCAGCGGGTCGACGCGGAGCGGGAGGCGAGTCGGGTTGCAAGTGACCAACGTGGGCGTTGGGGGACCGGGGCGCTGGGCGGCCTCTGTCTCCTGCTGGCGGCGAAATTCCTCGCCGATGGCTTCTCGGCGACCCGTCGTGGCGTCAGGGACGCCAATCCGTCTCCACCGGGATGAATGCTCAGCCGAAGATATCTTGCCTCAGGCCGATCTTCCGCATTTTGGTGAAGGTCTGGCCGATCGGAAGCCATGCCTCGGGAAGAGGACTCGATCGTGAGCAAGTGGGACGATCCCTCGGGGTGGCAACGGTTGATCGACGGCTCGGCGTGTCCGATCTGCGTGCGCGGTCGGCCGCTTGATATCATCGCTAGCCTGGAATCATCGTGGCTCACGATGCCGGAACATGCGGCAATGCCCGGATACGTGTGCCTGGTTTCACGCGTGCACGCGGTCGAACTCCACGATTTGACGGAAGACCAGGCGGGTTCTTTCGTCCGAGATGCTAGCCAGGTGTCGATGGCCTTGTCCGCCGTCACGAAGGCCGTCAAGCTCAATTACGAGATTCACGGAAACACGCTACCGCACTTGCACATGCATTATTTCCCGAGGCATCCGGGAGATCGATTCGAAGGTCGTCCCATCGATCCCCGGGGCGTCCCTCAACCCGTCTATGCTCCCGGTCAGTTTTCCGAACTTCGGGATCGCTTGCGACGGGCGCTGGATGCAAGTACGAACCGATGATTTACTCGAATTCGCAATGATGAAAATGTAATGGTGTCGAAGGTTTCGGGTTTCTTCGCGTCATCGTGGACCGGCTTCCGAAGCCAAACTCGATCTACTTTGGCCCCGGCCGTGATGCCTCGGGGCGGGTATCGGGGGAGCCCTGGTCGAGCCCGACTCCACGCGGGCCACCTTCGCCAAGGTCGAGGACGACCAGACCACCCTCTTCGTAAAGGATCGGGTAGCGGTCCGCGCACTCGGAGAGCAGGGCCGCCATCGTGGCGTAGTTGACCTGCATCGAGTAGACCCAGTTGTCCTCCCCCTTCAGGCCCTCGAAGGCTTCGATGAGCCGATCGGCCGGGTCGAGCTCTCGCCTCATGACGACGTAGCGGAACCCTTGCGACCGCAAGTAGGCGGCCAGGGCTTCCGGGTCGCCGGAGATCGGGATCCCCGGCGGAGGGCTGACGCCGCCCGGGATGTCGTGAACGAAGAGCGGGTTCCGGGCGAAGTCGAATAAGATCGGCTTCAGGACATACAGGTTGGTGTCGGCCATGCAGAAGACCCGTGCGCCGGCGGGTATGTGCTCTTGCAGGCGGCGATGACGCTCCGGTTCCCCTTCGGGGACGAACGGGCGCCCGATCATCCCGCCGCGAGCGGCATCGATGGCGTACGGCACATTGATGCGGAATCCGTAGGCCAGCAGCGGGGCCAGCAGCGTCATCAAGCCGATCGCGAGATAAGCCAGCCCCCGGCGCGGCCCGGCGAGCGGGATCCGACGCCGATCCCGTCCCAGGACGGTGGCCAGCGAAACGAGCATGATGATGGCGACGAACGGGTAGCTGTACCGATAAGAGGCCGTCATCGGGAACATCAGGAGGTAGAGGCCGACCGTCAGGCCCGAACCGGCCAGCACGGCCCAGGTCGCCCACCGACGGCGGGGGGACCCGCCGCCGCCCATCGCGAGCACCACCACGGCCAGCATGGCGGCACCGGTGGCGATATTCATCTTCCGGGCCCGGAGGACCCAGCCCACCTGGCGGACCAGGGCGGACGGGTCGCGATTGGACTGCTTGTGGGGGAAGGCGATGGCCGTATGGCCTCGAAAGCCCTCGCCGAGCAGGGGGTAGAGTGCCGAGCCGCAGGCCCGGTACGACGCGATCATCCAGGGGGCGAGCATGGCGAGCGTCAAGACGCCAATCAGGAAACCCCGGATCGCCGGCCGGCCGAACCGGCGCTCGACGATCATCCGCGCGAGGATGCCCAGGCCGACGATGGCCAGGCCCCCCGGCAGCATCGTGTTCTTGAGCGCGAGCAAGGCCGATAGCGGCAAGGCCGTCGCCATGGCATCTCGGAGCAGGCCCTCGCGAGTCGGCCGCTCGTCGGCCATCGTCCGGTAGAGCGACAGGAGCAGGACGACCGGCAGGCTGATCGCCGAGGCGTTCCAGGCGTCGGTCGGCAGCAGGAGATAGAGGAACGAGAGCGCGCCCGGGAGCTGGCAAGGCCATCGCCGACGCCTCCCCATGCCGTAGAGGCCCAGGACCGTCGCCAGGTGGGCCACTCCCGGGTCGACCCCGTGAATGTAAGGCAAGGGCAGGAACAGCAGGCCGAGCGACTGGAGGAAGGGCTCGCCGCCCAGCCCCGACGTGGTCCGGCGGTCGTTGAACGGGTCGTCCGCCATCGCCCCGGTCTGCAGCATCTGCGACGGAAACAAGGCGTAGCCGTACATGTCGTCGCTGACGTTCAACCAGTAGGCCTGCGAAGGCGCCAGCGCCGTCGGCCTGGCATCGAGGCAGAGCCAGGTCGAGTACGACGTCAGCAGCGCCGTGGCCGCGAGCAGATCGAGGAGCCCCCAGCCACCTCGGTCCACGCCCGGGGCTCGCCGTCGAGGGGCCCGGAACCGCTCCGCCATCAGTAAGACCAGGCCAACCCCGACCCACCCCAGCAGGAGAGGACTCGAGATCGCGTGGGCCAGGTTCAGGAGCCCGCCGACCACGACCCCGAGCGCGATCCCCCGAGCCGAGGCCTGCCCCCAATCCGGCGGGAGCCACAGCAGCCGCGTGACCGCGAATCCCCACCCGGCGAAGCTGCCGAGGAGGACGATGCCCCAGACAAACGCGAAGAAGTATAAACTCGATGGCATTTGCATGCATATCGTCCTGTCCGGGGCGATCGCCGGGCCTGGCGTGGTCGGCGACTCGGCCGCGGGCTCGGCGGATCGGGTGGGCCGTGGCTCTCGCCCCGAACGGGGGAGGATTCGAGCCGGCGGCGGGCATTATAGCCCCGGCCCCGTCCCGGGACATCCCGCCTCCCCGGGCCGATCGGGAATCGCCCTGGGTGCCGGGTCGATTGTTGTGCTCAGATCCGGGGGCGCGAGTCGCCTCGCAAGATCGCAGCGGCCTCGTCCCGGATGTCGGGCTCGCCGAGGGATTGCAGGGCGGGGCGGGCCGCAGGGCGAGACATCTCAACTGGGATTGTGTTACACTAATATATTGAATTAAAGTATTTATGATAAATATCAAAAAATCGAGAAATACTAAGCTGGATTGGGTGCTCCTGCTCCCCGATTTTGGCTCCATTGTGCCGGTTGGTCAGCCTGTTGCTTTTTCGTCCGGGCAGGGATAGGAAGACCGGGGCGGGTCGCGTCACCCCACCCGCACCCGGCCGATGTCCGCTCCGTTTTCCCCGTCGAACTCAGGCTTTGGGCGTGGTTGGCCTGCCGGTTCCTGGGACGGCTCGCGGCGTTCGGCGGCCCGTCCCGGCCGAAGGAATCGGGAGAATTATTTGGACATTGGTCCGTCCCGGCCCAACCGAAACTTATGAGTCTTCACGTATTTGTGTTGTATTTGAACATCATGCATTTGAATTCCTTGAATTGGTCGATTCTAGGTGGTGAAGAAGCTTGATTTCTTATCTGATTCCGTTTTATAAATATTGCTGATGCTAAAAAGAGAAAGATCTGTGGACGCCTTGTGGTGAAGCCAGGCCTTCGGAGTCCGATCGATCATGCGTAAGATCCTGGTGACGGGCGCCGCCGGCTTCGTGGGCCGGCATCTCGTCAGGCGGCTGCTCGACGCGGGGGACGAGGTCCATGCCGTCGATTGCCTGGCACCTTACACCGGCGGGATCGACCCTGCCGAGGGTTGGCCGCTGTTCGAGCCCCGCGACTACTGGAATTTCCGCTTTCACGAGGAAGACTGCCGTCGCTGGTTCGCGAGGGTGAAGGACTCCGATTTCGACTATGCCTTTCACCTGGCGGCGATGGTCGGCGGCCGCCTGATGATCGAGAATCGCCCGCTGGTGGTCGCCGATGATCTCTCCATCGATGCCGCGTACTGGCAGTGGGCCGAGGAGGCCCGGCCGCTCAAATCCGTCTGCTTCAGCTCCAGCGCGGCCTATCCCGTCAAGTACCAGCGCGAGGGGGATCACGTCCTGTTGAGGGAGGACATGATCTCGTTCGAGGGCGATCTCGGGATGCCGGACATGTCGTACGGCTGGGCCAAGCTCACCAACGAGTATCTCGCCCGCCTGGCCTTCGAGCGTCACGGCCTGAAGTCGATCTGCTATCGGCCGTTCTCCGGCTACGGCGAGGACCAGGACGGTGCCTACCCTTTCCCGAGCATCTGCCGGAGGGCTCTCGACCTCAAGGGGGCGGAGGTCCTTGAAGTCTGGGGCTCGGGGACGCAGATGCGCGACTTCATCCACATCGAAGATTGTGTGGACGGCGTCCTGGCGACCATGGATCGGATCGACGACGGCGACGCCGTGAATCTCTCCACGGGCGTCCTGACCAGCTTCCTCGACTTCGCCCGGACCGCCGCCGAGGTCGTGGGTTATCGGCCCGTCGTCCGCGGCCTGTCCGACAAGCCTTCGGGCGTCTTCGCCCGGGGGGGCGACACGACCAAGCAGCGTGAACTCGGCTTCCGGCCCCGGGTCGCCTTTCGGGCCGGGATCGAGCGGGCCCTGGCGTATTTCGCGGATGGCCTCGAACGGCGTGAGGCCTCGCCGGCGAGCCCGTCGAATGCGGTCCCCCGGGCTCATTGAACCGGAATATCCCGATTCGATCTCCTTCGCGATGCCCTCGAGATTCGACCCTTCCCAGGCGGACCCTGATGATGCCCAACAATTCGAAGGCCGGCCTGCTCGTCTCGGTCGCCACTTACAACGAGGTGGGCAACCTCCGCCCGTTAGTCGAGGCGGTCCGGCGGCATGCTCCCGATTGCGAGATCCTGATCATCGATGACAATTCGCCCGACGGGACCGGCCGGGTGGCCGACGAGTTGCGGGCCGAGATGCCGGGCATCCACGTGGACCATCGTCCGGGAAAGCTGGGACTCGGCACGGCCCTGGTCGCGGCCATGAGATTCGCGGTCGAGGGCGGCTATGAGTACCTGATCAATCTTGACGCCGACTTCAGCGCGCCGCCGCCTTTCATCGTCGACCTGCTCTCGGGGATGGACTCGCACGACGTGATGATCGGCTCTCGCTACGTCGAGGGGGCGGAACTCGGCGAGGAGTTCGACCTCAAGCGGAAGCTGATGAGCGCGGGGATCAACTGGTACACGTGGCTCCTCCTGGGGCTTCGCTGCCGGGATTGCAGCAACTCATTCCGATGCTATCGGGTCGAGATGCTGGCCCGGATCGACTTCGACCGGATCCGCTCGCGCGGCTACTCCATCCAGGAGGAGATCCTGTACCTGTGCCGCCAGGTCGGATGCCGGATCGGCGAGACGCCGATCCGCCACGAGGACCGTCGGTCGGGGGACTCGAAGCTGAACCGCTCCGAGGCGGCCCGGGCCTTGAAGATCATCTTCCTGCTCGGCATCGATCGGCTCCTGGGCCGGACCCGGAGCCTGGAGGTGCCCGATCGGCGGCCCATCGGGCTGTCCCCGGCGTCGCGGTGATCGCGAAGGCCGGCCCCTCGTCGGGCGGCATCCGGCCGAGTCCGGTTCCATCGAGAGTGAATCGTCCGAACAATGATCGGCCCCCCGAGGCGACACCTCCCGCATGCTACATCACTCGTACTTAGCGGCTGGGCCCCACCCGAGGATGACCCGTTGGGTCGACCGGGGATCGTCGCGTTCGGCCTTGCTCGCGGTCGCCCCGCCGTCGATCCTCTGCGCCGCCTGGATCGCGTCGAGCCTGGCGATCAATCCGGTCGGGAATTTCCCGCTCAACGACGACTGGGCCTTCGGGATCTCGGCCGAGGGGCTCGTCCGTGATGGGAGATTCTACAGCAATTACTGCCAGGCGATGACGCTGATCGGCCAGGTCCTCTGGGGGGCGCTGTTCTGCCTCCCCGCCGGATTCTCGTTCACGGCGTTGCGGATCTCGACCGTGACCCTGGGCCTGGTGGGCGTCCTCGGGGTCTACGGCCTCATACTTCAGTGCGGCGGCCGGCGTTCGCTGGCGTTTGCCGGCGCGTTGACCCTGGCGGTGAACCCGGTCTATCTCGGGCTCTCTCACTCCTTCATGACCGACGTCCCCTTCCTGGCGGCCTTCTCCGCCTCGATGGTGTTCGTGGTGCGTGGATTGAGGCGGTCTCGTCGGTCCTCGCTGATGTTCGGGTTGGGGCTGGCGTTCCTCAGCCTGTCCATCAGGCAGTTGGGGCTGGCGATCTTCCTGGGCCTGGGCGTGGCCTCGCTTTTCCGCTGGAGTCGCGGCCGTCGGTGGCTCCAGGTCGGCGTTCTCCCGTCGGTCCTGGCGGGGATGTCGCTGGTCGCCTATTCGGCGGCCCTCAAGTTCACGAACCAGTTGCCGGCCCAGTATGGGCAGAAGGGCCTTGAGGTCGTCCTGGGCGACCTGCTCCGGCTGAAGCCGGGGGCTTTGAAGGTCCCGGTGACCTCGGCCTTCATCGCGATGATGTATCTGGGCCTGTTCCTGTTCCCCTTCCTGATCCTGGTCTGGCCCTCGACGCTCGAGCAACTGGGCCCGCGACTTCGGAGGAGGATCGTTCTGGGCACGATCGCGGTGTCGGCGACCCTCACCGCAGGCCTCTGGTTGAGCGGGTGGCTCATGCCCCTGACCGGCAATATTCTGATCGACTTCGGCCAGGGGATCCGCTCGCTCGCGGGGCCCGAGCCGTCGCGGGTTTCTCCGGCGTTCTGGCTGGCGGTCACCGCCGCCGCCTCGCTGGGCGCGACGGGCCTGACCTTGACCCTGGCCGCCGCGGTCCGGTCGGCCTGGATCGCCCGAGATTCCCCGACGGGCGGGCCGGTCCCGCCCTGGTTGACGGTGCTCCTGGTCTCGGTCGGTGTGATCTACTGTGCACCGATCTCCCTGATGTATGCCTTCCGCTTCGAACGCTATTACCTGCCCTTGATGGGGATCATGATGGCCCTGACGATCGCACTCCGGGGGCGATTCGCCCCATCCCCCGGGGCTCGGTCGTGGGCGGCCTTCGGGCTCGCGGCCCTCGCCTACGGATGCTTCGGGATCGGGTCCACCCACGACCTTCTCGACTGGAATCGAGCCCGGTGGACGGCGATCGACGAGCTGATCGTCCGGGAAGGGGTCGGGATCGAGTCGATCGACGGCGGCTTCGAATTCAACAACTGGGAGCCGAATCGGGCCCTTCGCAAATCGGGCGGCGTCGGCAAGCTGGTCGATCGCTCGGATGCCCCCTACCTGATTTCCAAGGGGCCGATCGAGGGCTTCACGACCTATCGGGACTTCGAATGTCATCCCTGGCTCCCCCATGCGATCACCCGGGTTTCGATCCTCAAGCGTCAGGCCCCGGGATCGACGCCCGGGGGAGTCCAGGGGCGGCGATAGGACGGGTCCGACTCTCCAGCCGCCCGGCCGGAGGGCCTTGCCCGAGGAACGTCGATGTGTGATCGCGGAGGGGTTCGCACCCGCTCCGGCACGTGAGGGAAGGTCGAACTGGCGGAAGTCCGGGTCCAACATCCGAGCCGCGCACGTCGCGGTCACCAGGAGGGCGAACCTGCCATGCGATTCGCGTTGATCATTCCGGCCCTGAACGAGGAGGAGGCGATCGTCGGGACTTTGCGCAGGGCGCTCGCGGCTCGCGAGAAGGTCGTCGCGGAGACGGTGGTGACGGAGATGTCCGTCGTCTTCGTCAACGACGGCTCGACCGACCGGACCCAGGCGATCGTCGATCAGCCCGAGTTCTCCGAGGTCATCAAAGTCCGTTTCGCGCAGAATCAGGGCTACGGGGCGGCGATCAAGGCCGGCTGGCGGGCGACCGACGCCGATCTCCTCGGTTTCATCGATTCCGACGGCACGTGCGACCCGGACTACTCGGTCCCGCTGATTCGTTGCCTGACCCGGACTGGCGCCGATGTCGTCCTGGCGGGCCGGATGAGCCCCGAGAGCAAGATGCCGAGGATCCGGAGGTTCGGCAACGTGCTGTTCGCAAAGCTCCTCGGCGCCGTCTCGGGCAAGCCTCTGACCGACTGCGCCAGCGGATTCCGCGTGGTCCGCCGATCCAGCCTCCCCCTGATCTCACCCCTACCCAAGGGGATGCACTTCACCCCGGCCATGAGCGCGATCTGCCTGCTCGATCCCCGGCTCCGGATCGAGGAAGTGCCGATGCCTTACGAAGAGCGGATCGGCCGGAGCAAGCTGAGCGTGCTCAAGGACGGCCTCCGATTCCTTTACGTGATCCTCTTCACGGTCTGCTGCTACACCCCGCTCCGGACCATGCTGCTGGTGGCGGGCGCGTTCGTCGGCCTGGTGGGCCTGCTGGTCTTCCTGCTCTCCGCGCTCGGGCTCTCGACGGCCAACCCGTCCCTCGCCCTGGGAGGCGCGATCGTGGCGATGCTCGCGGTGTGGACCGGGGTCGTCTGCCATCAACTGAACTTCCTGCTGATCGGGCCCCGGCAGTTCATCGGCCCGACGGAACGGCTCCTCCAGACCCTCACCGAATACAAGCTGCTGATCCTCTCCGGCCTCGGGATCCTGGCGACGGGCCTGCTCGGGCTGGCGATCCTGCCGGCGACGCGGCTCGCCGACTCGCCGGGGGCCCTGATGGCGATGGTCTTCCTCATGAGCCTCGGCGCGACCTCGACGCTCGTCGGGGTGATCGTGCGCGTGGTCTGGGCCGTGGGGGAGAAACTGAAGGCGCTCGTGAATCGGGAGTACCAATGGTCGCCGGCCGACCCGCCCTCTCTCGGATCGACCGCGACCCTGGAAGTCGCGTTCTCCCCCGCCCTATCCCATCCCACCTTCGAGCCGAACATTTCCCGGTGACCGGGACCGTCGATCGCGGCCGCCCGACCCCATAAGGAGAATCAGGTGACTCACATCCTCGGATTCGACTGCTACGGCCACGACTCCGCGGCCGCCATCGTCCGCGACGGGGCGATGCTCGGGCTGGTCGAGGAGGAACGGTTCCTCCGCAAGAAGCACGTGGCCGAGTTCCCCCGGAACTCGATCCGATGGTGCTGCGAAGTCGCCGGCATCGAGCCCCGGGAGCTCGACCACATCGTCTACTACTGGAACCCCCGACTCCACCGCAAGGAACGGATCGCCCACCTCCTCCGCTATTTCCCGAAGAGCCTGGGCCTGGTCGCGAGCCGCGGCGACAAGGAGTCGCGGATGCTCCGCCTGGGCTCGACCCTCCGCCAGGAATTCGGCCTGACCGACCGGACCCGGATCCACTTCGCCGAGCACCATCTCTGCCACGCCGCCAGCACATTCCTGACCAGCCCCTTCGAGGACGCCGCGATCCTCTCGATCGACGCGGCCGGCGAGTGGGACTGCACCTGGATGGGGGTCGGCCACGGTCTCGACATGCGGCCCCTCAAGACCATCAGCTTCCCCCAGTCGCTCGGACTGCTCTACGGGGCGGTCACCGAGTTCCTCGGCTTCAACTTCGCCAGCGGCGAGGGGAAGGTGATGGGCCTGGCCCCCTACGGCGACCCGCACCGCTACCTCGACGAGTTCCGCAAGATCGTCCGGACGACCGACGACGGCGGGTACGAGATCGACCTCTCCTACTTCCGCTATCACTACCTGGGCCGCCCCCGATGGTTCAGCCCGAAGTTCCACCGGGCCTTCGGCCCGTCTCGCGACCCCGAGGGGGAACTGACCCAGCACTACAAGGACGTCTCCGCCGCCCTCCAGCGGCGGACCGAGGAGGTGGGCCTCCACATGGCCTCCTGGCTCCGGAAGGCGACCGGGCTCAACAAGGTCTGCCTGGCGGGCGGGGTCTGCCTGAACTCGGTGATGAACGGTCGAATCCTTCTCGAAGGGGTGTTCGATGAGGTCGTGGTCCAGCCCGCCGCCAACGACGCGGGGACCGCGCTCGGGGCCGCCTACTGGCTCTGGAACTCCGTGATGCGGCAGCCTCGGACCTATGTGTTCGAGCACGCCTACTTCGGCCCGTGGTTCGAGGAGCAGGCGTACCGATCGGCGATCGAGTCCACCGTGAGCCCCGACGACGCCGTCGGCTGGCAGAAGGTCGACGACGCACCGGAACGCGCCGCGAGGATGCTGGCCGAGGGGAAGATCGTCGGCTGGTATCAGGGACGGATGGAGATGGGCCCGAGGGCCCTGGGAAACCGCTCGATCCTGGCCGATCCCCGGAGCGACGAGATCAAGGACCTGCTCAACGCCCGGGTGAAGTTCCGCGAGAGCTTCCGCCCGTTCGCCCCGTCGGTCCTGGAGGACAGGACCGGCGAGTGGTTCAACTCCGACTATCCGTCGCCTTACATGATTTTGGTCTACGACGTCCTGCCCGAGAAGCGGGCCCTGATCCCGGCGGTCACTCACGTCGACGGGACCGCCCGGGTCCAGAGCGTCAGCAAGGCGCACAATCCCCGCTATTACCGCCTGATCGAGGAATTCGGCAGGATCACCGGGGTCCCGGTGGTGCTCAACACCAGCTTCAACATCCGAGGCGAGCCGATCGTGCATCGCCCCGAGCAGGCCGTGGAATGCTTCCTCAAGACCGGGATGGACGCCCTCTTCCTCGGCGACTACATGCTGACCAAGGCCGTCGAATCGGCGGCACGCCTGATGACCGACGAGCAGGTCGTCGCCGCGCACGCCTCGGCCTCGGCCATGGACAATCAGCCCGTCTGACGGGTGGCCGGATGGGCGAAAGACCCACGCCAAGGACCCGAACCAACTCCCCCGACCTCGAGGAGAAGACGAGTGACCGACGTCCTGATCGTGAACCCGCCCTCGCCCGATGGGCATGTCTACATCCGCGACATGTGCCGCTGGGGCCGGAAGAGCCGCGAGAAGATGGTCTGGCCCCAGAGCTCGCTCGCCTATCTCGCCGCGATGGTCCCCGACTCGATGTCGGTCCGGATCATCGACGCGATCGCCGAGGAGATGTCGATCGAGGCCTTCCTCGAGGAGATCCGGGAGGAGAAGCCGAAGTTCTACGTCTCGTATGTCACGGGCACGACGTTCGCCGTCGACGCCCGGGGGATCCAGGAGGCGAAGCTCGGGGGCGCGACGACCATCGGGATCGGCACGCACGTCTCGGCCGTCCCCGGCAACACGCTCGAACTGATCCCCGAACTCGATTTCGTGATCCGCCACGAGCCCGAACAGACCTTCCGCGAGATCATCGACCGCGTGACCGAGGGCCGGCCGATGGCCGATTGCATCGGCATCGCCCTCCGAGGGGAGGACGGACAGGCCGTCATCACCCCCGACCGCCCGCTGCTCAAGAGCCTCGACGACCTGCCGATTCCCCTGCAGCATCTCCTCCCTCTGGACCGGTACAAGATGCCCTTCCTGGGCAGCCGATACGTCTGGGTCCTCACCAATCGCGGGTGCCCCTATTCGTGCACCTATTGTTTCGAGGGGGTCGTCTGGGGCAAGAGCGTCCGGTTCCGATCGGCCGAGTCGATCTATCGGGAGCTGGTCTACCTGGCCGAGCACGACGTCCATAACGTGCTCTTCCTGGCCGACCTCTTCACTTATAACAAGAAGGGGGTCCTGGAACTTTGCGACCTGATCATCGAGCGCGGGCTGAAGGTCCGCTGGACCTGCAACAGCCGGGTCGACACCCTCGATGAAGAGATGGTCGTGAAGATGAAGCAGGCCGGCTGCTGGCTGATCGCCTTCGGGATCGAGTCGGGGTCGCAGAAGGTCCTCGACAACGTCAAGAAGGACGCCCAGGTCGAGGACGCCGTCCGGACGATCAACCTCTGCCACAGGCACGGCGTGAAGACCTGGGGATACTTCATCATCGGCCTGCCGGGCGAGACGAAGGAGACGGTCCGCGAGACGATCGACCTGGCCAAGAAGATCCCGCTGGACATCGCGCTCTTCCACGTGGCGATGCCGTACGCCGGGACCGAGTTCTACTTCCAGGCGGTGGCCAACGGCTGGCTGAACACCTACGACTGGAAGCACTTCGACATGAACGACTCGGCGGTCCTGGGCTACGGCGACTTCAACTCCGACGAGATCCTGAAGGCGACCAAGCAAGCCTTCCGCGAGTTCTACCTCCGGCCGGTCCAGGCCTGGCGGCTCCTCTCGATGATGCGGGCCAGCGGCGACTTCAGCATGGTCTACTCGGTCGCCCGGAACTTCCTGAGCTGGATCTTCTCGGGCAAGGAAGACCGCGTCGCATCCCGATCGCTCGACGACGGCCCGAAGCTGACCGGGTCGGTCAACCCCGAGGATGCCCGCAAGGCCCTGCACTCGCTGCCGGTGATGGAGGCCCCGCGAGTCAACCCGAACACCGCCAAGCCGCGCCACGTCTCCGTCAAGGAGGCGTCGAAGGGCCAGGCGGTCGCCCCCTCCCTCCCGGTCGTCGAGGCGTCCCAGTCGATCTGAGACAGGAAATCCGAGGCCGCCCGGGACGGTCGGGCGGCCAACGAAATCGGCTCGCGAGGTCGGGGAGGATCCCCCGACCTCGCGAGCCGATGGCTCGTCGACGATCGTTCGTTTTGTCGCCTCAGGCGGTCCCGGCCCGACCCTTCGAGTAGCGACGGCCGGCGACGGCGATCGGGAGGAGGCCGATCGCCAGCATGATGATCGAGGCGGGTTCGGGGACGGGGGGGGCGATCAGCGGTTCCACGACGCTGACCGTATACGAAGAGCCGCTCGCATCCGGGCGATAGAGAAAGAAGTTGTTCCCGGTCGGCAGCGTGTAGAGGTCCGTGACGTAGCCTCGGGAGTCGGTCGGCAGCCCGGTGAACACGTTCGCATTGCGGCCCACGCCGATCGTGCCCGTCGGCCCGGTGACGTCCTTGTCGTCGGGCTCGAACGCCAGCGAGGCATTCAAGGCCCCATAACTCAACGCGATGTCGCCCGCATGGAAGGAGAAGCCATTCAGGAGGGTGTCGCCCGTGAACAGGGCGACCTGGAAGGTGGATCCGAACGCCGGATCTCCCGCGTGGGGCGTCTTCGGGATCGCGCTCGCGGTGATGTTCTCATAAGTCACCGCGTAGTATTGGCCGGCCACCGAGGTGTCGACGATGTGGGTGCCGTTGGCGATGAGGAGATCGTAGTAAAGCGGGGCGATGACGGGTGCGCCCTGGACCCCCGCCAGGTGCCCGATCGAGCGGTTGAGGCGAAGGCCCGCGGCATTGGGGGTGGTTGTGAAGGCGAGATAGCCGTTGCTCGACACCTGGACGGACGTCCGAGCGGTCCCGTAAAAGTCGAAGGAGCCCCCGAGGCTTCGAGTGACCGAACCATCCTCCTTCTGATATCCCACGAAGCTCGACGTGAAGTCGGTGCCTCCGACGGGATCGATCAGGAGGCCCGCGCGGGCGGAGTTGGCCGAGGAGGCGATCAGGAGTGTGGCGATCGACGCGGCCAAGGCCCAGCCGAGGCGGGGCCGGGCCGGGCCAATCACACGTCGCGGTTCGATCGAACGCATAGAAATCATCTCCCATGTGAGGAGCCGAGAGGGCGGCCGAATCGCGACCGACCGGGTCGCCGCCGCCCCACTCCATCACTCGGACACGGTCGCGGCCGAGACATCCCCGACGACGGACGATCAGCGGTGCTCGGTCGATCGCCCGCATCCCCGTCCGTGATCGCGCGAGTTGGACTTCCTTCCGTCGACGCGCCCCGGATCCGGACAGCCTGGCTCGCATCCGCGTCGGCCGGAGAGGTCGAGGTCCGGCCCGGGGTCTGACGCCCGAAACCTCGAAGGATCATCTCAATCCGTCGATTCGAACTACTTAAGTGAATTCTCATAGGATTTGCAATCAATCAAATCGACCAATCCAAGTAAATTTGGTGTGAGTTGATTTTATGCAACATGAGATCGCCGGCCGGACACTTCGACGAGGGGCCGTTTCCCCGGATCGCCATTCGATGAGGGTCGGCATCAGGTTTGGCGAAGTCGAGCCCGAATCGGAGCCAGGGCCGGGAGATCGGTCAGGTGTGGTGCTCCGACGGAACTTGGATCTCTCCTCGGGCCCTGGTATCATCCGGGCGGAATCTCGGTGGCCCGGTGCCGGCGAACCTGGCCGTTGGGCGGCGGGGGAGGAATCATGGCGAAGCACCTCCACAAAGGCGACGAGCGGCGCCGACGCTGGAAGATCATTGATGCATCGAGGGCCGGCGACCCGAGCGTGTTGCCCCAACTCCTGGCCCGGCTCGACGGCGGCGAGACGTCCGAGAACCGGCGCCATATCGTCCGGGCGCTGGGCAACATCGGCGGTCCGCAAGCCGAGGCCAGGCTCCTCGAACTGCTGGCCTCCGAGCGCGGGCCGATCCTCGGCGAGGTCGCGCAGGCCATCGGCAAGCTCGGCTTACGTCGGGCCTCCTCGATGCTCCGAGGCTTGCGCGACCACGAGTCGGAGTGGGTCCGCCAGAACGTCGGCTTCGCCCTGAAGCAACTGGCAATTCGTGCCTGATTAAACTTGGATCGCCGCGATCCCCGATTGGCGAACGGATGTTTCCAGGGTCAGCGGCCGCTGGCCAGTTCCGCCGGGGGACCGCGCCGATCCGGCCCTCGCCGGATCGTCCGATCGAGGCGTTGGCTTGACGAGAAAAAGCCTCACTCGATTTTAGGCGAGTTGTCGGAAGTCCTGAATTTGACTAAGATAATGGATGGAGTCACGGAAACGTCAATTCTCCGTAGATCCTGTAGCGGCGAACGAGTACGTCGTCGGAATCACTCACGCCGAGGGGCGGGATGCGCCGGGGATCGCCCCGAGGGAGTGCCTCACCGTGTGGTCCAGAGTCCTCCATCGGATCGAATCGCGATTTCCCGGACTTCGGATCGAAGGGCGAATTGCCGGACTGAGGCAGGTGGCGGGCCGCCAACTCGAACGCGAGTTACCCGCCTTCGGCGTGAGCCTGGCCTTCCACCTGGTGATACTGGTCACGCTCGGGTTGGTGGGGATCGCGGCCCGGGCGGATCTGAGCCGGGAGATCACCAGCCAGTTCGTCGACACGACGCTCCCGACCTTCGACCGGACCGAGCTCCAGGACCTCGAACCTCCCGACGTCCCGGCGGTCTTCCACTCGATCGGGTCGAGCGCCCCGAATCTGTCGGCGCTGGCCAACGAGGGCTCGATCCCATCCCCGGTGCCGACCTCGGCGGAGGGGCAGGGGCCTTCGGTGAAGCTCCTGGCCTCGAACATCGCGCGGCCGGGCGAGTTGGTGATGCCCACGGCCGCCACGCTCAGCCAGACCGTCTCCATCAAGGGGAACGCCGCCGAGCACGTCGGCGGGGTCGAGGGGGCGGTCGACCGGATCGCCCTGGAGCTGCTCAACCGCCTGGAGCGGGGGCGGACCCTGGTGGTCTGGGCGTTCGACGCCTCCGGGAGCCTCCAGGCCGAGCGCGAGAAACTCTCCAAGCACATCGAGCAGGTCTACCAGCACATCGAGCAGCTCGACAAGGACCACGTCGCCTCGGGCGATGCCCTGCTGACGATGGTCGTCGCCTTCGGCCAGGGCCGGAAGGCGATGCTGCCCGCGCCGACCAGCGACACCTCCGCCATCGGCGAGGCGATCCGCTCCGTCCCCCTCGACGTGACGGGCGAGGAGAACACGTTCAGCACCGTCGGCAATATCACGTCCCGGTGGGGCAAGTACAAGGATAGCCAGGGTCAGGAGTATCAGACGGTCATCATCGTCGTCACCGATGAGGTCGGCGAGGACGAGAGCCGGCTCGAATCGGCCATCGCCGCGGCCTCCGCCGCCAAGGTCCCGGTCTACGTCCTGGGCTCCCCCGCGCTCTTCGGGAAGGCCATCATGGGGGTCACCTACACCGATCCCCGGACCAAGAAGACGCATTACAATGTGCCGGTCCGAATCGGCCCCGAGAGCGTGGCCCTGGAGACGATCCACCTGCCATTCTGGTACGGCGGGGATCGATTCGAGAACCTCGACTCCGGCTTCGGCCCCTACGCTCTGAGCCGCCTGGCCGGCTCCACCGGCGGGATCTACTTCATCACGCGGCTCGGGCCGGGCCGGCTCACCCTGGATCCGAACGTGATGCGGGAATACCGGCCCGACATGGTCAGCACCGACCAGTACGCCCGGGCCCTCCAGAAGGACCCGATCCGGAACGCCGTGATCCAGGCCGCGCAGATCACCCAGCAGAACCTCCCGGGCCAGCCGGGCCTGACCTTCTCGTCGGCCGACTCCCCGGAGTTCAAGGAGGAGATGACCCGGAATCAGGAGACCGTCGCCCGGATCGCCTACACCGTCGACGAGGCCCTGGTCCCGATCACCGCCGCCGCCCGGATGCGCGACCGGGAGACCTCTCGGCGATGGCAGGCGCACTATGATCTGATCAGGGGCCGGCTCCTGACCATGAAGATCCGCTGCCACGAGTACAACATCGCCTGCGCCCGGATGAAGCGGGACGCCCCCAAGTTCCAGAACCCCAAGTCCAACGCCTGGCAGTTGACCCCGACCGAGGAGGTCCAGTCCGGCGACAAGGTCGCCACCGTCGCCAAGGAAGCCCGATGGCTCCTGAATCGGGTCGTCGAAGACCACCCCAATACCCCCTGGGCCCAGCTGGCCCAGCGCGAGCTGAAGGACCCGGTCGGCTTCAAGTGGGTCGAGACCTTCGTCCCGCCCCCCCCGAGGCCGTCCCCGGCCCAGGAGGCCGCGGCGCGGAAGAAGGCCGCGATGAAGAAAGACGCGGGTCCCGAGGAAGTCCCCAAGATCTGACCAGGGCCGCTCGCCCCCCTGGGAAGAGGACCGGCCCTTGTGCTACTCTGGAATGGACCGGCCCATCGACGACCCTCCGGGCCTCTCCGACCGAACGTCTCCGAGGGTGGACCTCGATCCGAGACACGTGCTAGCTCGTCGACGACCGACCGGCCTACCCGGCCCCTAGCCATCGGGACGAAGCGTCATGGATTTCAATGAATCGGCCCCCCCGTCGATCCTCGAGGCCTCCCGGATCTCCGAGATTCCGGCGTCCGTCTCGGTCCCGGCCCAGTCCGGCCCGGTCGACCCCGATTCGGTCCGGACTCGAGAATTCGAGAATGTCCCGGCCGCCGAGCCCTCGGCCCCGGCCAAGCCCGCCGAGGCCGGCCCCAAGCTCCGACGGAAGCGCCGGGCGGCCCGGAGGCGATGGGACGCCCCGGCCTGGGTGGTCTCGGCCCTGATCCACGTCGGAATCCTGGGCGGACTGGCCGCGGTGGCCACGACCTCGGGCGACGTCATCAAGCGGATGGCCAACTTCGACACCTCGCTGGGCCGCAAGGATGCCGTCGACGAGCTGACGAAGATCTACGCCGACCCTTCGGACACGCCCCGGACCGACACGGTGGGCGATACCACCTCGGACGTGGTTGGCGTCGGATTCGCCTCGAACATCGGGGCCGCGGCCCCTTCGAGGACTCCCGCGGTGGCCCGGGCCGGGCGGGCCATCGGCGAGCGGACCGCCCTGCCGACGATCCCCTCGATCTCGGTCCCCACCGGCCTCCAGATGATGCCCTCGATGCCCAGCCGCGACCTCGGCGGGGGCGGGAAGATCGGCGGCGATGTGACCTTCGAGGCCGGCGAGGTCGGCGTCGCTCTCGATCAGGTCGCCCGCGAGATCCTCCGCCACCTGGCCCAGCACAAGGTCACCGTCGTCTGGCTCTTCGACGAATCCGAGAGCATGAGGGACGACCAGAAGGAGATCCGCAAGAAGTTCAATCGGGTGGTCAACGAACTCAAGGTGAACGCCCCCGCCGAGCCGGCCGACCGCAAGGCCCGTTCCGGCACCGCCCCGCCCCTGACCCACGCCATCGTCGGGTTCGGAGACCAACTCCACTTCGAGCAGGACAAGCCGACCTCCGACATCGAGCAGATCGGCCGGGCCATCGACCACCTCCGGATCGACACCACCGGCAAGGAAAGGACGATGGAGGCCGTCCGAGGGGTCATCGCCCACTACGGGAACCTGATCTCCAAGGAGCGCAAGCTCCTGATCGTCCTGGTCACCGACGAGTCGGGCGACGACGGCGACGGCGTCGAGGAGGCCCGCCAGGCCGCCGTCAGTCGCGACGTCCCGGTCTACATCATCGGCCGTCAGTCACTGTTCGGGCATGCCCAGCTCTCGATCGATTACGTCGACCCCGTCACCAAGGACGTCTACCGGGTCCACATCAATCGGGGGCCCGAGACCGCCGACGTCGAGTCGCTCCAGTGGGATGGCATCCACACCCGATGGGATGAGCAGCCCTCCGGCTTCGCCCCGTACGAGCTGGCCCGCCTGGCCAAGGATACCGGCGGGATCTACTTCCTCCTGCCCAGCGAGGAGGGGCTCCGGATCGTCCAGCGCGAGAAGGCGTACTCGATCAGCACCCTCAAGGAATACGTCCCCGACTACGAGAGCCGCCTGGCCTACGCCGAGCGCCGGACCAAGTCGGAATTCCGCCGGACCCTCTACGATATCATCCAGGAAACGCGCAAGTATCCGTTCCGCCACTCCTACTCGGTCATCCCCGAGGAGATGCTCGCGCAGGTCGAGGAAGACCTGCCCGTGGTGACCGAGCGGCTGAACATCCTGATCGCCATCGAGAAGCGGCTCCGGTCGCTGGAGAAGCTCCGGAACCGCGAGCCCGAGAAGCGCTGGCAGGCGGCCTACGACCTCATGCTGGCCCAGATCGTCGCCTATCAGATCAAGGCATATGAATATCGGGCCAACCTCCTGGAGATGGCGGCCAAGCCCCCCCAGCCCAAGGAGATGCCGTCGGCCGAGCTCTACGTCCAGTGGTGGCTCAACCACTCGCACGAGATGAAGGCCCCCAAGGAGAAGACCGAGAAGGTCTACGCCGAGGCGATGCGCCTCTTCAACCTCGTCAAGGAACGCCACCCCAACACCCCCTGGGCCGACCTCGCGCAGGACGAGATCAACCGGGGCTTCAGCGTCCACCGCGACGAGTGGCATCACCGCCACACCGGCCGATACGAGGAGCGCAGGAAACTCGTCCCGAGCTTCTGAGGCGCGAGGGGCATGCCCTCGCCGAGCCCGAGCACGAGGCCGCCCCGATCCCGAGAATCTCCGAGGGCCTCGAAGCCCGATGCAGCCCTGGTTCATCGCCACCGAGACGTTCGATCCCTCGCGCGGGGAAGGGTGGTCCCGCTACATCGAGTGGTCGGGCCTGACGCAATTGCGAGAGGTCGTCTCGCTGGATCCGATGCTCTGCCCGACGGTCCTGCCCGAGACCAAGGACCATTACTGGCCGTACATCGTCAATGAAGCTTACATGCTCGACTACTTCACCAGCCTGCCCGTGCTCCTGGGAGAGATCGCCGGCATCGAATCTCGGAACCTCCTCGCCGTGTTCCGGAACCCCGAGTTCCCCCCGTCGCTCGGGCCGGGGTACGACGCCTTCCGCTTCGTCGGCCATGACCTCGTGGATCTCAGCGGCCTGGCGAGCGCCCTCACGAACTGCGGCGGATTCCCGGGAGCCTTCTCGAACGACGAGATTTCGGATCAAGGGCTGCTCACCTCTCACGCCCGCGCGTTCGAGGTCCAGGGCGAACTCCGGCGGCTCTACCCCGAGGAGCACCACGCCTACTGCGACGTCTGGGCGATCTTCAGGAACATCGAGAGTTGATCGCGCAATCATGAAAAAGATGAGATCATGACGATCGTCGCCGCCTCCCCCCCGGATCTCGCCCGGTCGAGGGCCCATCGCCTGGACGAGCAGGCCCGGCTCGATGGCCTCCGAGGGCACGTCGAGCGGAACCGGCTCGGCCAGTTCGCCACCCCGCCCGACCTGGCCCTGGTGGTCGCCGAGCATGCCCTGTGGCTCCGGGCCGAGCGCGGGCACCGGGGCCCGGTCCGGTTCCTCGACCCGGCCCTCGGCACCGGAGCGTTCTTCGAGGCTCTCTTGCGCGTGCATCCTTCCGTGCCGATCGAGGACGCTCGGGGGTTCGAGATCGACCCGGCCTTCGCCTCGGCCGCGAGCGACCTCTGGGCCGGTTCGGGACTGGAAGTGACCCTCGGCGACTTCACCCGGCGAGAGCCCCCGGGCGCGGGCCACCGGCCCAACCTGATCCTTGCCAATCCCCCCTACGTCCGGCATCATCACCTCGGCCTCGAAGCCAAGCGGGACCTGTCCGGGCTCGTCGATCGCCGGGTCGGGCTGGCCCCGGGGGGGCTGGCCGGACTCTACGTCTACTTCCTCCTGCTGGCCGACGCCTGGCTCGCCGAGGGGGGGCTGGCCCTCTGGCTGGTCCCGTCGGAGTTCCTGGATGTGAACTACGGAGCGGCCCTCCGGAGCTACCTGTCCGAGCGGGTGACCCTGCTCCAGATCCACCGGTTCCGCCCCTCCGACGCCCAGTTCGGCGACGCGCTGGTGACCTCGGCCGTGGTCGCCTTCGAGAAGACGCCCCCGCTTCCCGGGCACCAGGCCCGGATGACCCTGGGCGGGCCGCCGGCCGATCCCGACCAGTCGGCGATGGTCCCGGTCGAATCGCTCCGATCGGCTCGCAAGTGGTCGAGGTTCCCGGGCGATGAGGCGGTCCCGACTCCAACCGGCTTCACGCTGGGCGACCTCTTCGTCATCAAGCGCGGACTCGTCACCGGGGCCAATGCGTTCTTCATCATCGACGATGAAACAGCCTCGAATCGTGGGATTCCCCGATCGTTCCTGACGCCGATCCTGCCGAGCCCTCGCTACCTGACCGAATCCGTGATCGAGGCCGACGACGAAGGCCGACCCCGGCTCCACCGCCCGTTGTCCCTGGTGGATTGCCGTATCCCCGAGGACGAGGTCCGACGGGCCGCCCCCGGCCTGGCCGATTACCTGGCCGAAGGGCGGGATCGCGGATTGTCCTCGGGCTATCTGGCGAGTCGGCGGACCCCCTGGTATGCCCAGGAGCGTCGAGAGCCCGCCCCCTTCCTCTGCACCTACATGGCCCGCCCTCGCCCGGCGAGCCCGCCCTTCCGCTTCTTCCGGAACCACTCCCGGGCCGTCGCCCCCAACGTCTACCTGATGCTCTATCCCAAAGGCCTCCTGAAAACCCTCCTCGGAGACCGACCCGAGTTGCATGATCGAATCTTCGACCGGCTCCGCGCGATCCCCGCCCGCCACCTGATCGGTGAGGGTCGGGTCTACGGCGGAGGGCTCCACAAGATCGAGCCCAGGGAACTCGCCGCCCTGCCCGCGACCGAGATCATCGTCGACCTCGTCGATGAGCCCCGATCGCGTTGAGCGATCGATTGCCGGATTTGTCGGTGCCTTGCCTGGCGAGGGAATGGTTCTGCCCATAGCTGATGTCTCGATCGTCCTCGCCTTTCTCGACCCTGCGGATCGTCCTGGGAAAAACGAACCCAAACGGCGATAAGCTCGTGGTGGTCGAGTCTTGGGGGATCCGACCCGGTCGATCGCGCGTCTGGCGAAACGAACCCAAGGATCGCGACCCTCGTCGACCAAGCCTTCGGCTTTCCGGTTTATCTGGCGAATCGAACCCAAGACCTGGCCTCCCGCTCGTGGATGGCTCCTTCAGACCATCTTCCCGGGTGGTTACTATCGCGGGATCGCTCGGTCGAAGAACCTCCTTTCCGTCGGGCAATCGGTTGCCCGTGTCCGGGGTGCATTCCGATTGAGAGGATCTTTGTAGGGCAGGGCTCGCCCTGCCGATGACGCGTGACCCGGCAGGGCGAGCCCTGCCCTGCAGGAATCTCCGGGCCGGGTAGGCGGTAATAATTGGGAAAGTTGTCAGCAAACTCCCTCGCTCGGGCAGTACCTTGCGATCGGACCAACGACCGAGGGGGCAGGGGGGATTCGCACGATGGCGAGCGGGCATTCCGGCGATGCGATCCGCCAGATCAACCGGCTGTTCGAGGGCGGGACGGTCGTCGGCCTG
Organism: Tundrisphaera lichenicola; assembly: GCF_051175385.1. Taxonomy (GTDB): domain Bacteria; phylum Planctomycetota; class Planctomycetia; order Isosphaerales; family Isosphaeraceae; genus Tundrisphaera; species Tundrisphaera lichenicola. The sequence goes on from NZ_CP195106.1 coordinate 24,521, forward strand.
ACCGACGGGGAACTCCTGGATCGGTTCGCGACCCATCGCGGCGAGGGGGCCGAGCTGGCCTTCCAGGCCTTGGTGATCCGGCACGGGTCGATGGTCCTCCGGGTGGCCCGGGGGATGCTCCGCGACCCTCATGACGTGGAAGATGCCTTCCAGGCGACGTTCCTGGTCCTGGTCCGCCGCGCCGGCTCGATCGGCGAGCGGGAGCAGATCGGCCCCTGGCTCTACGGGGTAGCCCTCCGGGTCTCCAAGAAGGCCCGGACCCTGGCGGCCCGGCGCAGCAAGAGGGAAGGGGGGATCGTCGACGACCCGCCCGGCGTCGAGGCCGACGCCGCCTGGCTCGACACCCGCCCGATCCTCCACGAGGAACTCGGCCGGCTCCCCGACAAGTACCGGAAGCCGGTGGTCCTCTGCCACCTCCAGGGCCTGACCCACGCCGAGGCCGCGCAGGAGCTGGCCTGGCCGGTCGGCACGGTGAGCGTCCGCCTGGCGAGGGCCCGCAAGCTCCTCCGGGAACGCCTGACCCGACGGGGCCTGACCGCGACCGGAGCCCTCTGGGGCGCGGGACTGGCGACCGAAGGGGCTTCGGCGTCCGTCCCGCAAGCCCTGCTCCAATCCACGTTGAAGGCCGCGATGGCTTACGCCACGGGGAAGACGCTCGCCGCCGGGGCCGTCTCGGCGGGGGCGATGATGCTGACCAGAGGAGTCTTGATGATGATGTTCCTGTCGAAACTTAAATGGGTCGCCGTCCCGATGCTGGTCGGGGTTGGCACGGTGGGGGCGGTCGTTGTTGCCCAGGGGACGCCCTCGGGGCCGGTGGCCGATCGGCCACCACGGAGGGCAGTCGAGAAAAGTGCCGATCTGCCACCGATCCCAGTCCGCGAGCAGGGAAGGAGCCCGTTCGAACTCGCCCCGGAGCCGGTCGCCACCAGAAGGCCGCCGTTGGCCGTGCAGGAGGGAGAAACGAACCGGTCCCAACCGGATCGGGATCGGACTTTTGACAATGGGCTCCCGATTCCGCCCGATTACTTCGACCTGAATTCTCCCGCCAACAAGGGCGGTGCCGGTTCTCCTCTCCCACCACCGACGGTGAAGCAGGGGCAGAGGCTTGTCGTGGAGGTGCTGGAAGCCCTGCCGGGCCGCCCGATTACCGGGGAACGAATCGTCGGGCCCGATGGAACGATTAGCTTGACATTCTACGGCGACCTCTACGTCGAAGGACTAACCCGGACCCAGATCAAAGTCAAGCTCATCGAGCATATGCGAAAAATCATAAGCGATGAGGTCCTGGGCGTGATTACCGTGGACGCGAACACTGGCGAGCCCAGGATCGTCCCGGCCGCCGAGTCGAAACGCGTCTTCGTCGACGACACGGTCGACCTGCTGGATCGACCCGCCCGCGGCCAGGATGCCGGTGCAGGCATCGAAGAACTCCGGGACAGGGTCGAGGATCTCGAGGGCAGGCTCGACCACGTCTCTCGCGAGTTGAGGGAACTCCGCCGCGAGCGTTCTCCGGCCGAGCCGGGTGATGGCAAGCAAGCCCAGCCTTGAGTCACGATGTCTGAGCTTTCCATCACTCCGAAGGGCGGGGATTGTCTTCGGTGGAGTCATGCGATTTCATGGTTGGCGGGGGATTGTCCCGGCGGAGCAAGCTCCGCCTCGACAAAGCGTGAGCAAGCTCCCGCACTCCAAAGTGAGTTGCCATGGAACCTCTCCGGGAAGGCGAATCCGAACTTCCTCGATCCGGGCTCCCCTGGCCACGCGCACCGCTCCATGAATTGGACGATGCGGGGACCTTCATGGTCACCGCCGGCACATACCGTAAAGAGCCGCTCTTCTCCGATGGTCCAAAGCTTCGGATGCTTCATGCGGCCCTGCTGACAGTGGCCGACCGGCACGAGTGGCGGCTCGAAGCCTGGGCAGTCTTCCCGAACCATTACCATTTCGTGGCCGCTTCTCCCGGCGATCCCGCCACGCTGAAGGCATTCCTCCGCGAGTTGCATTCGCGGACGGCCATCGCCTTGAACCGGCGAGATCAGGCCCCCTCGCGGAAGGTCTGGCGCAACTACTGGGATACCCGCTTGACTCACCAGCGGTCCTATCTCGCCAGGCTCCATTATGTCCATCAGAATCCGGTGAAACATGGGATCGTCTCGGCCACGAACCTGTATCCCCATGGCTCGGCCGCCTGGTTCGAGAGGGCCGCATCGCCCGCCCAGGTCCGGTCCGTCTACTCGTTTCCGATCGATCGACTGAATGTCGACGATGACTTCTGAACCGCCGCCGGAGGCCTTGGAGTGCGGGAGCTTGCTCACGCTCTCGCGAGGCGGAGCTTGCTCCGCCGGGGCAGGTCCCGGCCCATTCGGAAGTGGCCCCCTCGGTGACACCGCATCGTCCGGAGCAAGCTCCGGCCCGGCAAAGCGTGAGCAAGCTCCCGCACTCCAAGGCCTCCGGCGGTTTTGCGCTTGTACACCATTCGGATCCTGTTGGCCTTGTCCGTCGGGGCATCTCGCGGTCTAATAAGCCGGGAAAGGCACCTTAGAATCGGCCCGACGAACGCAGACGGATCTTTCCCGCTTCGTCGAGGCCCGGAGGCTTTTCCCGTGCAGGATCGCATCGCCTATCAGGGGATCACGTTCGATGACGTGCTACTCGAGCCGGGTTACTCGGAGCTGCTGCCCAAGCAGGTCGACACCCGGACCCATCTGACCGCCAAGATCCCGCTGAACATCCCGATCCTGTCGAGCCCGATGGACACCGTCACCGAGGCCGAGCTGGCGATCGCCCTGGCCCAGGAAGGCGGACTGGGCGTCATCCACAAGAACATGTCGATCGAGGAGCAGGCCCGCGAGGTCGACAAGGTCAAGCGGTCCGAGAACGGCGTGATCGTCGACCCGATCACCCTGCCCCCCGGCGCCACCGTCGGGCAGGCCCGCGAGATCATGAGCGGGCACAACATCTCGGGCGTGCCGATCACCGTCAACGGCAAGCTCCGGGGGATCCTCACACGCCGAGACCTCCGATTCCTGGAGTCCAACGAACTCCGGATCGAAGAGGTCATGACCAAGGACAACCTCGTCACCGCCCCGGCCGATACCAGCCTGGAAGAGGCGGATCGGATTTTGACGAAGAATAAGGTCGAGAAACTTCTCCTGGTGGACGATGAATACCGACTGAAGGGCCTGATCACGATCAAGGATATCGACAAGCTCCACCGATACCCCCACGCCTGCAAGGATGGCCGGGGCCGGTTGCGGGTCGGTGCCGCCGTGGGCGTCTACGACTACGATCGGATCAAGGAACTCCTGAAAGCTGATGTGGATGTGTTGATCGTCGACTCGGCCCACGGGCATAGCCTGAACGTGATCGAGACCGTCCGACGGATCAAGCAGGATTTCGACATCGAAGTGGTCGCCGGCAACGTGGCGACCGCCCAGGGGACCCGCGACCTGATCGAAGCCGGGGCCGATGCCGTCAAGGTGGGGATCGGGCCGGGCTCGATCTGCACCACGCGGGTGGTCTCCGGAGTCGGGGTTCCTCAGGTCACCGCAGTCTATGAGGCCGCCAGGGCCGCCGCCGGGAGGGTGCCGATCATCGCCGACGGGGGGATCCGCTATTCCGGCGACGTGACCAAGGCGCTCGCCGCCGGGGCCCACTGCGTCATGATCGGGGGCCTCTTCGCCGGCCTGGCCGAGAGCCCGGGCGACACGATCATCTACCGGGGGCGGAGCTTCAAGACCTATCGAGGGATGGGCTCGCTCGCCGCGATGGCCAAGGGGTCGCACGAACGCTATCGCCAGGACTCGTCGAGGTCATCGGAATCCAAGTCAACCTCCTCCCAGAAGCTCGTCCCCGAGGGGGTCGAGGGCCGCGTCCCCTATAAGGGACCGCTCGCCGAATACGTCTTCCAGCTCGTCGGCGGCCTCCGGGCCGGCATGGGCTACTGCGGGACCCAGTCGATCGAGGATCTCCGGACCAAGGCCCGATTCATCCAGGTCACCGGGGCCTCGGTCCAGGAAGGCCACCCGCACGATATCGTCATCACTCAGGAAGCCCCCAATTACTCCAGTTTCTCCGGCGAAAATGAGAATGGTCGGCCGGTTTGAGTTGTTAGTGGCTAGTGGGTGGAGTGGCTAGTGAATTCTCCTTCCCTCTCCCTCCGGGAGAGGGTGGCCGAAGGCCGGGTGAGGGTCAAGACGATCGCCAAATTCAGAGATCCACTGACCACTGACCACTGACCACTATTTCGGGAAGTTTCGACCGTTCGCTGTCTGTTGCAGAAGTCCAGTCGGCCCGTCGTCTGTCGAGGACGGAAACGCATCTCCCCGAGCCCTTCGCCTTCCGGCGATCCGGGCCGGGGATTAGCCAGCAAGGAGGCGTGGCTTGCGTCGCCAAACATTGGCCTTGAGCTCGGCGCTCGCGGCGATCGGCCTCTCGGCCGCACTCGTCCCGGCGCAGCAATCGTCACCGCCCCGCTCGCCCGTCGCCTCGTCCTCGGCCGAGCAGGCCGATCCGATGCTGGCGTCGAAGGCGACCCGTTACCTGCTCCGGAATGGCATCGATTACCTGGCGTACCGCGAGTACGCGCGGGCCTTGAGCTTCTTCCGGGCCGTCGAAGCCCGCCAGGACGAGTTGACCCCCGCCGAGCTTGATTCGCTCAAGAAGGGGATCGCTCGCGCCCAGCAGGGGATCCGCGAGGCCGTCAACACGCCTCGAGTGGTCTCTCAGCCGGTCAAGGGCCGGGGGAACGTCCAGCCCGGGGCCTTCGCCCTGGCCAAGCCTTCGACTCCCGAGCCGGTCCGGCTCGCCAGCGCCGAGCTGCCGGATCCGCCGTCGATCCAGACCCCGGCCCCGATCCAGGAACCGGCCCCGATCGCCGAACCCTCGGCCTCGGGACCCCCGGTCGTCGAGCCGCAGGGCCTCGAACTCCCCTCGCTGCCCGCCCGGATGAACCTCACGCCGCGTCCGGCCCCGGCGGCCGAGCCCGCCCCGGCCCTGGAACCGGCCCCGATGCCCGAGCCCTCGGTCGATCCGACCCTGGAACTGGAGACTCCCTCCAGCTCGCCCCCGGGGCCTGCGGTTGAGCCCGCCCCGGCCCCGCTCAGGGATTCTCCCGAGGTCGTCCCGGCCGCCGTGGCCGCGGAGCCCCCGCCGCCGATCGGCCTCGAATTACCGGGCGAGTCCGGCCCCGAGCCGGCCGAACTGCCAACCGACGCCCCCGCCCCCCAGCCGATCGAGGCGGCTCCGGTGGCGCTGCCGACCGAGGCGGCCCCCGTCCCCCTGGATGGCCTGCCGACCCCGACGGACGATCTGCCGAACCTGGCGGATGGCCTGCCGACCCCGGCGGACGCTCTCCCGGCCTCGCCTTCGCCCTTGCCGGCGGAGCCGTTGCCGACCCCGTCCATGCCCGAAGATCCGGCCCCGGCCGCCGAGAATCCCCCGAGGGTGGCGCAGGCCCCGGTCGCTGACGAGGTCTCCCCGCCGGTCCCGATGCCCGCGGAACCGATCGCCATCCCCGTGGGGGAATCCTCCAAGCCCGAGGCTCCCCCGGCCCCCGAGGCTCCCCCGGCCCCCGAGGCTCCCCCGGCCCCCGAGGCTCCCCCGGCCCCCGAGGCGAACTCGCTGCCGCCCCTGCCCGACGGGGCCTCTCCGGCCACCCGGTCGGACATCGAGATGAGACTGAACCCCCGGCTCCGCCAGGAGCTCGATCGGATCGCCCAACTCCCCGGCGAGGCCGACCGTCCCGGCGAAGGGGCCGCCCCGCCGGAAGACCCCAACGCGGTCCCGACCCCGAGCCAGGGGTCGACCCGGCTCGAATTGCCCAGGCCCCCGAGCCCGACCGAGGCCCGGCCGCTCCGGCGGATCCCCGTCCCCGAGGAGTTCGTCCCGCTCGGGGCCCGCGAGTGGACCCCGAATCGGAAATACTGGTCCGCCGCCGGGACCTGCCACATGACCCTCTACTTCCAGGACCCGGTCCTCGAACGCTACGGCCAGGGCGTCGAGCAGTCGCTCGGCCCGATCGGGCGGTACTTCTCGTACCCGCTCGACGACCCTCGCCAGTCCAACCAGCGGAATCAGGTCCTCCAGCCGCTCTACTCGATCGGCAAGTTCTGCTTCCAGGTCGGCACGCTCCCCTACAAGATGCTGATGGATCCGCCCAACGAGGCCGAGTACGACCTGGGCTATTACCGGCCCGGCGACCCGATCCCGCCGGACACCATCTTCATCACCCCCACCGGGGTCGGACCGCCCCTCAAGGGTCGCAACTATTGACCGTGAGGTCCGCCCTCCCAGGTCTACGGAAAGCACCAAAACCCCCGGGATTTCCCGGGGGTTTTTCGTCGACTCCGGCCCTCCGTGAAGAACAGATGCAAATCTGACGAATTTCCTGGAATTCGGCCATTTGACCTTATGAAGGTCGTACGTTCGGTGATAGCATGGGATGGTTTGGTGGAGGCCATTCCGGCGGAACCGGAGAGACACCCTGGCGCGGCATGATATCGAGCAGAGCCGGGTCTGTGCGGAGGCGAGGATTGATGCAAAATGTCGAGGGGGCTGCGGCTTGGGGTGAGGACTGGCACGCCGAGCGGGCGACGCTGGGCCGGCACTTCCTGAGGGACATGGAAGGTCTCTGGCATCAGATCCTGAAGCTGGCGGCGGTCGTCGAGACGACGCTCAATACCAGCGTTCGGGCCCTCTGCGACGGCCGGGCCGACCTCGCCGCCGACGTCAAGTCCGAGGAACAGTCGATCGACCGCTGGGAAGTCCAGATCGAGCGCGATTGCCTCAAAGTCCTGGCGCTCCACCAGCCGGTGGCCTCCGACCTGAGGCGGGTCGCGGCGATCCTCCGGATCAACAGCGACCTGGAACGGATGGCCGACCTGGCCCGGCACATCGCCAAGCGGGCCCGCAAGCTCACCGAGGAACCGATCGGCCGCGCCCTCCCGCGCAACCTGGAAGTCATGGCCTCCGAGGCCATGGATCAGGTCCGAGAGAGCCTCGACGCCCTGACCCAGGGGGATGTCACCCTGGCCCGCGCCGTGATCGCCAACGACCGAAAGGTCGACCGGCATCGCCGATCCGTCGTCGAGGAACTCAAGCAGGCCATCCGGGACGACCCCGACCACCTCGACGGCTGGCTCCGCCTGATCAACGCCACCCGGAACCTCGAACGGGTCGCCGACCACGCCACCAACATCGCCGAGGCCGTCATCTATCTCAAGGAAGGTGACATCATCCGGCACGACACCTCGACCGGCCGCTTCTCCAAGCCCATGAGCTGAAGCTAGACCGGATCGGATCGGACTCAGATCCGGCCCGCCCGGAGACCCCGGATCGCTTCCAGGCCCCTCCGGGCCTCGGCGTGGTCCGGGTCGGCCCGGAGGACCTCCCGGAGCGTCCGCTCGGCGCTCCCCAGATCCTCCCCTTCCAGCAGGTAGGACCAGCCCAGGAGCATCCTCGGGTCGGTCGAGCCGGGCTCCCGCTCGATCAATTGGCGGAGGACATCACGCGCCTGGGGAAACTCCTCGCGGGCCAGGTGGGCCTGCGCCCGGAGCAGGAGCAACGGGCTCCCCGACGACTCGGGGGATAGCTCCCGGAGCCGCTCGATCGCCCGGTCCAGGTCATCCCACCGGGCCTGGTTCAGGTAAAGCTCGCCCAGCCCCAGCCACGCCGCCGAGGTGTCGGGCCGATCGTCCAGCGCGAGCCGCCATTGCCGCTCGGCCTCGTCGAGCCGGCCTTCTCGGTAGCGGACCGAGGCCAGGTTGACCCGAGCCCGCCAGCCCCGGACCGATTCATACGTGCCGATCAGCCGCTCCTCGCCATCCGTCGACGAATCCAGGAGGGTCCCGAACGCCTCCCCCGCCGTCCCGAGGTCCCCCTCGCCCATCGCGAGGCACCCCGACTCGAACAGCAGGATCGAGTCGCCCGGGTGTCGGCTCAAACCCTCCCGGACGACCCGTCGGGCCCGGGCCGATTCCCCCCGCTCGCGATAGCCCCGGGCGAGCATCCCGTAGATTTGCCGGCTCATCAGGCCGGTGGCCCCGGGCAGCCCGAGCGCCCGGAGGAACAACCCTTCGGCGACCGGGAACCGCTCCTCGAAGTTCCCTCGGCCGAGCTGGAACAGGGCCCAGGGGTCGTCCGGGTTGTCCTCGACATCGCGAGCCATCAGCCGTAGATTTCGCTCGTACTTCCGTCGGGTCTGCTCGGCCGTCTGGTAGCCCGAGTGGCGGATCACGACCCCGGAGTCGCGGAACGCGGCCCCCCGGACCCGCCAGGCGTCGAGAATCTGTTCGTGGATCCGGTATCGCCAGCGGACCGCCTCGATGTTCCGGAAGAGGCGGGGCTGGGTGACCGAGAGCTGATCCCGACCGTGGATCGACGAGTCCGAAGCCTGCTGCATCAGGTAGACGGTCTCGTCGTCGCCCAGGCTCGCGAACAACCCCCGGAGCCGCCCCCGAGCCTCGTCATCCAGCCACTCATCGGCGTCGAGCCAGAAGACCCACCCCCCCTCGGCCCGTCGGAGTGACTCGTTCCGTGCCTCCGAGAAGCTGTCGAGCCAGGGAAACTCGATCACCCGAGCCCCGCGCCCCCGCGCGATCTCGCGGGTCGAGTCGGTCGAGCCCGTGTCCACCACGACGACGTCATCGACCAGATCCACCGCCGACCCCAGGCACCGGTCCAGGTGATCCGCCTCGTCCCGGACGATCATGGCCAGCGAGACCATCGGCCTCATGCGGCGACCTCCTCAAAACCCGACCGACCCACCCGCGCGGATGGTACGGGAGCCACGCCGAGGGATCAAGGCGGATCGATCCCCAGGCGGCACGATCTCCCGACACGCGGCCTTGATGGTCCCTCAGGATGAAGCGTAAACACGGATCGTCATGGTATTGTGCTCGCGATTCGTGCCAGCATCTCGACCGACCCGCTCGACCCTCAACCCTTCGAGGCCTTCGACCTTGCTGCCGGGACATTCCTGAGAACATGCCTCCGGTTCAGCGGGAAGACGGGCCGTTCCTCCTGTTCGGCGCATTCGGCGATGCTGCCGAATTCCCCGAGCGGGACCCGAACTGCTTCCTTGAATACGATCCAGCTCACATCCTCGGAATAGGGCCAGCTTGTTAACGAACCCTCGTAGGCAAACCAGACTTTCCGATCGGCAGCATCGGGGATAAATTCCCCCGGATCGAGCTTGTGCTCCAGCTGGCAGTTCGAGGCTCCTCCCTGGCTCTTTTGCTGACTCAATAGTCGATTCAACTCCGTCAAGGATTTCTTCACGCCCGCTTTTGCGTGAGGGACGATGAACACGGCGATCACGAGCTTATCCGCCTTGGCGTCGGGGTCACTCGCGGCCGAGTGGAGCAGGTGCGCCTCGTAGGGCTGCGGGTTGACGCTGTCGATCTTGTGCTCCGCGGGGGCATGGATGTGAATCTTTCGGATGATCCATCGACGGCCCCCCACCGTGATGGACCAACGCGTGTCATCCTCCCCCGGCGAAGGCTTGCTGAACTCGAAGTTGTCACCCTTGAACAGGCCGTCCAGCTCTCCGTCGTAGTCGAATTTCAGATAATCGTGCCCGAATACAACCGGGACGGAGTCCGCCGTCAGGATCTGGATAGGCGACTGCTGATAGCCGAGAACTTGCATGGGGGGCTCCGCGTGGGGGGGCAAAACGAGTCGGCGTAAGTTAGCCTGAAGATCGATCAACAGCAATCAAAAAGGTCGCGCAACCTCGGATCGGCGAGACGATCCATGTGCTGCATGTTTTCGGGAGAAATCAAGCAACCAGAGGTCGCTCACCCGAGGAACGGCCATTTCAGCCGGTTGACGGCCGATATGCTGCTCGACTCCCTGAAGAGGCTCTAACACGAAGTCACGATCCAGATCAGATTGCACAGGCCGGGGGAGCCGTTTCAGGAGGTCGGATTCGGAGTTTGAGTGAAGATATTTAGGCTTTATAAAATTGTTGTTGTGTCAGGGCGGCCGGAACCCCGAGATCAAGCTTGATCTCCATGTCCTAGATTAGGCTTATATCGCCCTCCCAGATTCGGATCTGCTACGATAAAGCGAACTCCTCTCTTTAACTCGGGGTGGTGCCATGCTTACCCTCGCGATCTTGATGGTCCTCGCCCAGGATCCCCAGCCCGCTGCCGCCCAGGTCGCCGACCCCGGCTGGCCGACTGGCGCGGCCCAGATCTTCAACCACCCCGGCCGGCTTGGTTGGCACGAAAAGTCCGGCCGCTGGACCTCCGATTACCGGGGGAAGATTCCCGCCGACGTCTTCGAGCAGTTCGTCAAACTGGAGACCTACAAGCGGATCGTCCTCCATGACCCCCGCGAATCACTCGGCTGGAGCTTCACAACCTGGCAGACCAAGATCTGGGAGAGTGCTCCCGGGACGCCCGATATCCCGGTCAAATTCGGAGAGACGATCGCCCAGATTGATCTCTACGGCGAGGCACCCCCGACGAAGGACATGATCGTCGTCGACCGCCGGATGCGCGGGCACGCTCCGGGGAATGTCCTCGAAGGGGATCTCACCGACACGGAGGGCAGGCCGCTGGTGGGTAAGGTGATCCTGCAGGACAACGCAAGTTGCCGGACGGCACCTTATACGGTCGCGCAGACGGAGACCGATGCCAAGGGGCATTGGGTACTCAGGCATGCCACCCCATCCACCTACCGCGTGATCGCCGAGGCCGAAGGCCATTTGCCCCGCGTCGTCGACTACCTCACGCTCGACGACGAGCCGCAATACAAGCCCATCGATTGCGTCCTCGCCCGCCCGGTTCCCGTCTCCGGGCGTGTCACCGACGACGCAGGCCATCCTTTCCCCGGTGGCAGGGTCTATATCCGCGAGGTTATGCTCGATTCGGGGGACGTCTACGAGTCTCCCGAAGAATTCACGGCTGAGGTCGACACGAACGGGCTTTTTGTCGGCGAAGTCCCGGCCGGCAAGGCGACCGTTTGGCCGTATTGTCAAGGATGGTGTTCGCCGATCTTGTCGATCAAGTCCCCGGCATCAGGCATCGCCCTGAAATTCGTCCGCACCTCCGAAGTCCGCGTCACGGTGGAATTCCCGGGCCAGCCGGTCGACCAATACCGGATCAGCATCGAACCCGACGGGGAGAAGGTCGCCGGGATGCATGACCAGTGGGCGCACGCCTACGAGAACCGGAAGACGTTCCACGACGTGCAGCCCGGGAGGTACATCATCCGGGGCCGCCCCGAATCGGACGAGGGCGGAGAGGTTTCCACCCTGGTCGAACTGAAGAGCGGCAAGAAGGTGGATGTGGTGCTGAGGGCGAGATGAGGGGCGTCGCTCGCGGCTCATACCGCCTTGAGCGATCCGCCCGCCGGTCAAGCTCGGGAGCCACCGCTTGGATGAACCGCTTTCGACCGGGCTCAATCCCACGCTCCGGCAGTTGATGATCCTCGTCATCTGGGCCGGGCTCCTCAGCGCCGCGACCCGGGCGGTCCTCCAATGGCGGCTCTTCGGCGATCGGCCGGAGATCCTCTGCATGATCGTCCCGATCCATCTCGGGGTCTACCCGATGCCCGCGCTGGCGATCCTGCTGTGGGCGTTCGACCGCCCGGGCAAGGTCCGCGATTGGTACCGCTCCTCCTGCATGATCGGGGCGAATCTCGCCTCGGGAGGCCTGTTCCTGCTCCAGGATCCGACCTGCTACGCCCTCACCGGCAAGCCAACCCAGCATTTCCCCATGGCCTTGTTCTTGGGCCCCATCTGCCTGCTGGCGGGCTGGCATCAATGGCGAGCGGCCCGCCCCCGCGTGTGCCCCTCCTGTGGCCTCAAGTCGGTCATCCCGATCGCCCATCCCGCCCGGCCCCGGTCCAAACGGTTGGTCAACTCGGGGAAACGAGGATGGTGCGCGAGTTGCGGGGCCACCTTCGAGAGGATGGGCAAAGGGGCATGGCAGTTGCCCGGTCCGGCAGCCTGACCCACCCCGAGAAGCCGCATCGCCTGGCCTGACGCGATTCGGACTCTCCCTATGAGATGAACTTGACCCCGATTTTGCACCGTCTGAAATCCAGGGCAAGAACCTGTTCAGCCATGGCCAGCTTGTTGCCCATTTTCATGGGTTTCGGGTGTCTCCAAAATGCGGCATGTGGGCTGATGCCGAGTTCCCCCTGTAAATCTCGACGCCGGGGATTGACAGACCTCCTAAGATAATAGCAATCGCGCATGCTACCGATTGTACAGATGTTCGATTCACTACCTGCGGCCAATGCCCTCCTTGGCCGCTAGATGCCCCGCGGCGATTCTTCGTCGGTTAGTTGTGCGATCTGTCGTGCGAATAGGGCCCGGATCGCCATTGGCCGAGATCCCGTGGTCGTCCTGTTCCTCTAAACTCCCGGAGGGAATCTCCCATGCGCATCATGCGTCCATCCGATTCCGCGCCCGCGAATCATCCGCCTAGGCCCGGCTTCACGCTGATCGAACTCCTCGTGGTGATCGCCATCATCGCCGTCCTCATCGCCCTGCTGCTCCCCGCCGTCCAGGCCGCGAGAGAGGCGGCGAGGCGGGCCCAGTGCATCAACAATCTGAAGCAGCTCGGGCTCGCCATGCAGAATTACCACGACACCATCAACACGCTCCCGATCGGCCGGCAGAACGCTCCCCGGCGGACGTGGGCCTTCTCGATCCTGACGACCATGGAGGGGACGACCCTCTTCAACGCGATCAACTTCTCGACCGACTTCTATCAGCCCCAGAACACGACCGCGATCCTGGTGAACCTCAAGACGTTCGACTGTCCCTCCGACCCGGGTGGCACGAACATCGAGGAACCGACCTCCCCGTACCCTCGGGCCAAGGCCGATTACATGGTCAACTACGGGAATACCTGCTGGCACCAGGATGGCTCGCGCCCGGGCCAGGCCCCCGGCCACACCCCCTTCATCCCCGAATCGACCCTGGCCCAGGTCCCCCCGCCCTACACGACGGCGATCTACCAGCCCGGCCCGTTCACGAGCGACAAGTCGTACGGCCTGCGCGACTTCACGGATGGCACGAGCAACACCGTGTTGATGAGCGAGGTCAAGATCGGTGTCAATCAGGGCACCAGCTCCGACCACCGGGGCGACGTCTACAACGACGACCGGTGCTGCTTCGAGTTCTACACCTACTCCCCGCCGAACGCCAAGACCTATGACCAGATCGAAGGAGGGTTTTGCCTCTATCCCAACGGCACCAACCCGCCGTGCGTCAACGTGAACTTGACTTCGTTCAGCGCCGCGAGGAGCTTCCATCCGGGCGGGGTGAACGTCGCGATGGGAGACGGCAGCGTCAAGTTCATCAAGGACTCCGTCGCCGTCAACATCTGGCGGGCGCTCGGGAGCATAGGCGGAGGCGAGATCATCTCCGGCGATTCCTACTGATCTCCTTCCTTGAGCGTCGAGAGGATGGGACTCCCGACGCTCGGCCTCCTTCCGGCGGGCGGGCTTGAGGCCCTCCGGGGACTGGACATCGGATCGGTCCTCGGGTGCCGCGAGCCTGCACCCCCCCGACAAGCCATCCGGGACCTGGGAATTTAACGCCAAATCGAGAGGAATCATGACGCTCAAAGTCAAGCGAGCCTGCTTATCGGTGTTGCTCCTCCTCGTTTTCGTCCTCGGTTGCGGCAGCGGCCAGGCCGAGGTCAAAGTGGACCCCGAATTGGCGAAGAAGCCATTTCCGAAAGCCGGGGGACGCCAGGTTCCCTGACGGGGCGGCGCCTACGCGTATCTCGTCCCCACGACCCATGGCCGCGAGGGGTTTTACAGCACGATTCGGGGCTCCCCTCCACGCCATCGCCCTGGAGCGGCCGCACGTCCTTACCCCGCCGACGCGGTCTGAGCCGACAGGATCCCTGCCCCTCCCAAGCGGAGGGGCAGGGTTGCCCTTGCCTTCCTGGAATGAGCGTGATCCGAGCCGCTCCTCTTTCCGCATCCTCGACCATCGGGCGTTTTTTCGGACAGTCCGGCAACTGGGGAGAATCGGGGAAGGCCATCGCCGCACCGAAGCAAGCGATCGATCAAATCACGCGACGATATTCACAGTCGAACGAGCGGGCGAATGATGAGTCATGACCGCCAGGGAGCGATCGAGGGGGAACCGGGCTCCGGCAACGTCTTCGCCGACTTGGGGCTGGAGGACGCCGACGAACGATTCGCGCGAGCCCAGCTCGGTTTCCACGTCCATCAGTTGATCTCGAAGCGAAAGCTCAAGCAGCGCGAAATCGCCGCGCTGCTCGGCATCAAACAGCCCGAGGTCTCCCACCTGATGAACGGCCATTTCAGCCTGCTCACGGCCGATAAGCTGCTCGACTTCCTGAAACGACTCGACCAGAAAGTCACGATCCAGATCAGTCCGCACAGGCCGGGGGAGCCGTTTCAGGAGGTCGGATTCGGAATCTGAAATGAGATGATTCAATCTAATGTAATTGTTGCTATGTCTTGGCGATGGAAACCCTAGGTCAGGCGTGATCCTCAAATCACATACTAGGCTTGATTGTTGATCGATTCGTTCGCATTTGCCGGTAGAGAAACCAAAAAATCGAGGCCTGACACCTCAGGCCTCCGCGGACGAACCCACCGGATTCACCCGGCGAATGCTCATTAATTAAATCCAGTTGACAGGTCAAGGATTTTTGAAATGCATTTGGGTTTTTCCAAATCGTCATCTTCGACATAAGTGCGAAGTAAATGCCCGATTTCCGTTAATTTTTTGGGCAAAGTATCCAACATGGGCTCCGAAATTTTTCCTGCCAGTTTACCGCGACCGATCGCGAAGCACGAAAAACGGTAATCAGTTGCATCAGCTACTATAAACTCAGGAGGCTCGCTCGGATATTTGACCGACAATAGCATTTTTATCCATATTTTTCGCAATATAATTGCACAGTCTGAATCAAATAAAATCCGTCGTTTCGTGGCTGTAACTTTACGTGGGTTTTTTGAAGAAGATACCGACTCGGTCGCCACCGATAATTCAATCCAATGCATGTTGTCAACTTCGGTGATCGTTATGGCCCACTCAGGCTCGAAAGCAGGCAAGCAAACCATTCTGGCGATATAATTGCTTTTATCGGAATCAATTCCTAGAATATCAACTAGTGTTGAATTGTAGTCGTTGGTGGATTTGTCTTCGTTGAGATGGCCGTTCTCGGGTATTAAGTGGTCTTGCCCAATCGCATTGTTTGTACATATTTTGAGCAAGATAAGTAATGCAATTAAATGCTTGGTTGAATTGCAGTAAATGATTCTAGGCATGCTACTGTTTTCCTATATGGGAGACAGAAAACCGGTGTCAGATCAGATATTCGGGTGAGAATGGGTCGTGACTCAAGCCGAAAGTTTCATTTCGAGTTTCCCGATCGATACACTGGATCCGAGGATCTTCGGGAAATCAAGGACCGAATCCGGCCCCAAAGGTCCATAATTTCTTGATTGCAGCTGTGTTGATTCTTGTCACCGCGAACTTGTGGTTAGCTTTCATGTTTGCATGTCATTGTCTCTTGGAATAATTCAGTTCTGAACGTGTGCACTTCGCGCGACCGAATCCGGGCTGGGCTTCGACTTCAATCCCGCCGTATTGACGGCGATCACTCGGTAGATGTGCTTGTGGCCGGGTTCGGCCCGGGTGTCGATGAATTGGAGCGGGACGAGGGGTTGTGTCGGGGTGTCGCTGTATTGCAGATTCTGGAAAATCGGGCGGCCGAATGGGTTTTTGGCCTGCTCGGGGACGTTGGCCAGGAACTGACCGTCCCGCTCGATGAGGAAGCCGGCGAGTCCGCTTTCGAGGTCGGCCTCGGCTTCCCAACTCAACGCGTTGCCGATCAGGCTCACGTTCGTGGGTGCGGGCGGGGGCGTCTCGTCGGTCACGGCGGTGTCCTTGACGTACTGCATCCACGAGCGGGCGAGGGCCTCGTTCGGCAGCCATGTCGCTTTCAACGGGTCATCGGCGAAGGCCGGGGCGGGGACGGCCTCGGTGCCGGTGATGGGGGCTAGCCAGGCCTGGTCGGTCGGCAGGTCCTTCAGCGGATCGGTGGAGACGTCCGGCAGGCGGGCGGTCAGGCAGGCGTCGAGCCACGGGATCGCCAGGTATCGCTGGTTGCCGCACTCGTGCGCGGTCAGGGGATCGACGGCCAGGCCGATGAGTCCGCCCTTGCCCCGGACCTCGGTGAAAA
Organism: Tundrisphaera lichenicola; assembly: GCF_051175385.1. Classification (GTDB taxonomy): domain Bacteria; phylum Planctomycetota; class Planctomycetia; order Isosphaerales; family Isosphaeraceae; genus Tundrisphaera; species Tundrisphaera lichenicola. The sequence continues at coordinate 40,708 of NZ_CP195106.1, forward strand.
AGGCCTCGTTGGCCGGCCAGACTCCGGCGAAGCGTCCGTCCTTGACGGTCACGCCTTCCTGCGTGCCCAGGTTGCACATCACGGGCACCTTGAGCGCGGCGTCGGGCAGGGTGTGGGCCCGGATCGAGGCTCGCTCGGGATCGGCCTTCAGCAGCGGCACGCCGGATCGGAGCCAGGCGGCGGCGACTCGTCCCGGATGCAGGAGTACCATGCCACCCGCCCAATGACCGCCACCGCTATGTCCCCAGAGGGCCCACGGCACCCCGGCCAACTCGGGATGGCCGGACTTCTCGCCGAGATCGACCAGGCCTTTTTGGAACGCGGCACCCGATCCATGACGCGGATCGCACCACATCTGGCAATCCGCCTTCTCGGGCTGCTCGTAGGCCGGGGACAGCAAGGCGCAGTCGTGCTTCTTCGCCAGCGCTTGCCAGTGCAGGTCGTAAGCCCCGGTCAGGCCCGACTTGCACGAGCCCTCGCCGCACCCGTGCTGATGCACGATCACCCCGCGGAGCGTCTTCACGCCCTCCGGAATCCAGATCGTGTAGTTGACGGGATAAACAAGTTCGCCCGGCTCGGTCGAAGCCTCGTACCGGACCCGGTAGTACGGCGGCTCGGCCGTCGGGAAGACGTCATACGGCGGCTGCTGGGCCAGGAGCGTCGTCGGCAGGGCCAGCAGGAACGCGGCGATCCGACACACCCCGAAGTTTGTTCGACGAATCATGGGGAAATGTCCTGATGAAAATCGGGGCGATGGGTCGGGATTCCGCCGTGCTCGATCCGGCCCGCCAGATCGAGATGCTCTGGGGCTGATTGGCGTCGAGCGTCGGCTATTGTAGGTGATCTTGATGTCGAAGGGCCAGCGTGGTCAGTCCTGGTTCGGGCATCTCCGCGCTCCCCTCGCCGGTCCTCGCCGCCGGGGTCTCTCAGGAGTTCGGGATGGCGGCGAGGCCCTGGGAGCGTCGGCAGTCGGCGAGTCTTCGATTCAGGAACTCCCGATCGGTGTTGGCGGTCGTCCATCTCAGGGCCTCCCGCCAGGCTTGCTCGGCCTCGGCGTGCCGACCGAGTCGGGAGTGGAACTCGCCGATCACCGCGTGCCAGCCGGGATAGCGGGCGGGGAGGTTTTCCGGGGCGACGGAGGCCAGGCGGTCGAGCCCGGCTTGCGGGCCGTTCAGGTAGGATTCGGCGACGGCTCGGTTGAGCGCGTGGATCGGCGACGGTGCCATGCGGTCGAGCGCATCGTAGCATTCGGCGATCCTCCGCCAGTCGGTCTCCGCGACGGTCGAGGCCCGGCAGTGCTCCCAGGCGATGCCCGCTTCGATGTGATAACGCGTCAGGTCGTCCCCCTCGGCGGACCGGGCGAGCCACCCCATGCCTCGCGCACGTCGTCCCAGTTCCAGGCGGATCGATCCTGCTGCTCGAACAGGACTATGCCGCCGTCGAGGGCGACCCTCGCGTCGAATCGGGCCGCGTGGAAGCACATCAGGGCGAGCAGGGCATGGACCGCCGGGGCATCGCCGACGGGATGGTCGGCCAGCATCCGGGCCAGCCGCCGGGCCTCGTCGCAGAGGTCGCGACGTATCGGCGTGTCAGCATGGGTGGCGTGGCAGCCCTGGCTGAACAGGAGGTAGATGACCGAGAGCACCGCGTCCAGCCGGGCTCGAAGCTGGGGGGCGGCCGGGGCCTCGAAATCGACGCCCAGGTCGCGCAGGCGATCCCGGGCCCGCTCGATACGCTTCTGGACGTTGGCCTCGGTCGTGAGCAGCCCCCGGGCGATCTCGGCGGTGTTGAATCCGCAGAGCGCCCGGAGCGCGAAGGCGACGCGCGACTCGACCGGCACGGCCTCATGGCAACTCACGAAGAGGAGTCGGAGCGGCTCGTCGCCGATCTCGTCGGCGAAATGGACCTCGGGCGGCCCCGATTCCCGACCGGCCTCGCCCGCCAGGTGCGGCAACGCCCGGGCGAGGGTTTGCTCCCTCCGCCAGGCGTCGATCGCGAGATTCCGGGCGGTCCGGTAGAGCCAGCCGGCCGGGTCTTCGGGGACCCCGCGCCTCGACCAGGTCTCCAGGGCCTGCACGAGCGAGGCCTGCGCGATGTCCTCGGCCAGGTCGAGCCGCTGAACGCCGAGCGACCGGGTCAGCACGGCGACGAGTCGGCCGAACTCGTGGCGAAAGAAGTGCTCCACCAGCTCGCCCGGCTCATTCATGCGTAGCCGCCCAGTTCGCGGATCTCGATCACGTTGTCCCCCGGACACTCCCGAGCGATGGCCACCGCAGCCTCGTAGTCGTCGGCCTGGATCAGGCTGAAGCTGGCGACGAATTCCTTGGCCTCGACGTACGGGCCGTCGGTCACGATCCCCGACCTGACGAGCCGACCGCCCGGTTTCAAACCATCGCCGCCGGGCAGGATCGACGTGTTGAACTTCTGCATCCAGGCGTACCACCGGCCACCCAGTTCCTGCATTTCCTCGGGAGACGGCCGGGACTGGGGATCGGTGGAGTGGCGGAAGATGAACAGGTATTTCGGCATGAGACGGCTCTCCCATTCGGTTTCAGGTGCCTGGACCGGGGCCCATTCCCTCGGCTCTCCGGTGGTTCAACGATTGAGGTTTGACCGTTCGGACACCCCCGCAGATTATTTTTCGAGGGCCGGTCGCCGTGGCCCATCAGAGCGCCACGTAATCCGGGAAAGCCGCATTGGCCGGCGGCCAAGGTCGTCATCCTGGACCCGCCGGACTCAGGCTAAGGGGTCGAAGGCCGCGAGGCCAGATCTTGTTTTGAACTAATCTATGACGTTTGTCATTGATGGGCGGGGCCGGACCTGTTACGATTGTCGATCGTCGGAAATCCCCCGTTTCCCCGCGAGTGATTGCGATGACGACTGTCACCTGCCGGTGCGGACGACGCTTGAGGTTGGAGCGGATTCCGCCGGGCAAGAGCGGGCGGTGCCCGATTTGTGGGGAGTCGGTCCAGGTCCCCGAGGTGCCGGTCGCCGCACCGATGGAAGAAGATGAATGGAACTGGGAAGGGAGCTATGGCGTGGCCCCCCAGTTCTCCCAGGAGGTCGTCCCCCCCCAGGACACGGAATGGAAATGGGAGGGCGTCTATGAGGTCACCGACGCTCCCCCACCTCCGATCGTGGTGAAGCCGCCCGCGCCTCCGCCAAAGGAGCCGGAGCCGATCGCGCCGGAACCCTGGTTCCCTCCGCGGTTGCTCTACCCGGGTCGGGGGGTGGAGGGGGTGGCGATCGCTTCGGCGATCGGCGGGATGCTCTGGCTGATGGGGACGCTGGTCCCGGAGTATTGCATCGGCTTGATGGCCGACGCCGAGGGCCTGGGGGCCTTGCCGATGGGGCATCTGGTGTCGATCGTCACGGCCATGCCGGTCTTGTTGCTGGCCCCGCTGGTCGCGACGTACTGGCTCCAGTATCTCGGCCGGGTCCTGGTCAGCTCGGCCGAGGGGGAGCGGAACCCGCCGAGGCCGCCGGATCGGAACGTCGACGGGGTCCTGGGCGGGATGGCCTCGTGGGTGATCTGGGTGGCGTTGGGACTCTCCGTCGGAATGCTCCCTCTGGCGATGGGCGGCCTGGGGACGGCCTGGAACCCGGAACGGACGATTGGGCTCGGGCTGGCCGGACTGCCTTATGCGCTCATGGCGTTGCTGCTCACCTTCCTCCACGACGACGACTTCGCCGCGAGCCCGTGGAGGGTGATCGGGGGATTGCTGCGCGTCGGCCCGTCGTTCCTGATCCTCTCGCTGGTCGTGGCGGCGACGCTCGGCGCGGGGGCGATGGCCTTCGTCGGGGTCCTCCGGCTCCGGGAGGGGTATTTCAGCCTTTATATCGCCCTGAGCCTGGGGTGCTGGATCCTCCTGGTCTGGCTGACGCTCGTCGCGATGCAGACCCTGGGCTCGTACTTCTACGCCCGGAAGGACCGGATGAAGTGGCGACGGGCTCGCCCCTGGTGGGAGGTCGGCTGAGGTCGCCCCATTGGTGGATCGCCGAGCCCGACCATTCTGCTATCCTGGGGGGAGTGACAGCAATTCCCCCCGAGAGGAGCGGTGGATATGGAGCCGATCTCCCGCCGAGATGCGATCCGCGTCGGGCTTGCCGGGATCACCCTGGGGTCGACGGCCGGCCGGACCTCGGGTGCCATCCCGCAGCCCGCCGAATTCAACGAGCCGCCTCGCCCCTACCTCACTCCGGGAGACGACTTCACGGACGTCAGCCGAGGCAACCCGATCCCTCACACCCTGGAGGGGGAGGCCCTGGTCCGGGCTCGGCTGACCCCCGAGACCTGGCGACTGGAAGTCGCGGCCGAGGGGAAGGCCGAGGTCGGTCGACCGCTCCGGCTCGAAGACGGGACCGCGATCGATCTCCCGAGCCTGATGAAACTGGGCGAGTCGAAGGGCGTGATGTTCCTCAAGGCGATGCAGTGCAACAACATCGCCCTGCCGCTGGGCCAGGGGCTCTGGGAGGGCGTGCCGCTCCGCGACATCCTCCGATTAACCGGCCGGATGAAGGACGTCCGGCGCGTCTATTACTGGGGATTCCACAACGACGACCCGAAGCAGATGTTCCGATCATCCTTGGCCATCAACCAGGTCCTGGACACGCCGCCCGGAGAACTCCCGCCGTTCGTCGCCTATCGGCTGAACGGAGGGCCGATCCCCCTGGAACGTGGCGGGCCGGTCCGGATGGTCGTCCCCTGGGCCCACGGCTTCAAGTCGGTCAAGTGGCTCCAGCAGGTCCGCCTGTCGAACGACTACCAGGCGAATGACACCTATGCCCTGGCGAACAACGACCCGGAATCCTACCTGAAGACCGCAGCCTATCTCGACGATGCTGAGGAAGCGACCTATCCCGCCGGCCAGGACGTGGTGATCCGAGGGACGTCGATGGTCGGCTGGCCGGGGCTCGAACGGGTCGAATACTGGGTGAGGCCCGCGCCCGAGTCCGTCGGAGAGCTGAAGGAAGACGACCCGGCCTGGGCAACCGCCGATTGGCGAGCCTGCCGGCTCGATCCCCCGCCCGCCGACCTGAGCGTCGAGCTACCCCCCGGAGTCGACCCCGCCCGGATCTCGGGTTTCGGGAAGGACGGTCGGCCGAAGGAGTGGCCGATCCGATTCAGCATCGCGCCCTGGTCCGCCCGACTCGAAGCCCTGAAGCCGGGGCTCTACGAATTCCGGGCCCGGACCGTCGACCGGAACGGTTTCGCGCAGCCCGAGCCCCGGCCGTTCGCCCAGCGGTCCGGCGTGAATGGAATCCAGATCAAGCGTCTCCGGATCACCTAGATTCGAGGCACGATCAAGAGGAGGGCCCGGAACCCGAGACGATTCCCGACCCTCCGTCGGCGATCATCGACCATGTCCCGAGGTCAGAGTGCCGAGAGATCGACGGCCACCAGACGCGACCCCTTCTTCATCCCGTAGGCCTCGACCATCTTGGAGGTCAGCGGCATTTGCAGGCTCCCCTGCGGCGCCAGGCTGATCCCCAGGAGATAGTGGGGCGGCTCGTCGGGCTTGGCCTCGCCGCCCACCAGCGCGAATCCGTTGAGGAGCATCGGCGAGGCGTTGTCGACCTGGAGCTTGTAGGTCGTCCCGCCATCCAGGCTCCCTCGACCCTTGATCAACCGGGCGCGGACCAGTCGCCCGAGCAGCCCCTCGGTCAACTGCTCGCCGAACTCCTTCAGGTCCTGCTTCCCCTCGGCGTCCAGCGGCACCGGCAAGCTGAACTTGCCCATCGACTTCCAGCCACGATGCCCGTCGCTCTCGGCCACCCGAACCAACGCCTCGGGGTGATCCGACTCCCCCACGATCTGCACCTTGCAGCCCACCGAGGGGCCGCTCGGCGCCGAGGGCACCCCCGAGCCCGGCTTCAGGCCCAGGATCGGCCCGGCGTGCAGCGTCTTCTCCAGCCGGGTCGCCAACGCCTCATGCGGCGACTCCCCCGCCACCACCTCCACGAAGAGCTGTCCCGACTCCCCCTCGGGCAGGTCCTCGATCCGATCGGCCAGCTGGCGGGCCAGGGCCAGCTCCTGGGCGTTGACCCAGCCGGAGGTCAGCTGCGAGATCGTGGCCCAATCGAGCTCGTCGGCCAGGTTCCAGAGGACCATCTGCGAGATGGCCTCGGGGGCCTTGTCGAGGGCCAGGCGTCGGAGGGCCTTCTGGACCTTGGGGTCGTCGTTGATCTGGGCGATGTCGCCGATCAGGAGCGGCTCGCCGGCCTGGGGGAGCCGGACGCCGGTCTCGGGGGAGGGGGGATCGAGGCTGACCAGGCGGGTAGAGAGGCGTCGGGTCTGGCCGGGCTTGAGCGTGGCATCGGGCAGGCCGGTGGGCGGGACCGAGCGGAAGCCGCCCCCCATGCCCCCCATCATGCCACCTCGGCCGCCCATGCCGCCCATGCCGCCCATCATCCCGCCGCCCATACCCATCATGCCCATCATGAGCGAGGCCGGATCCCAGCTTTCGACCGGCTCGACCAGCCGCATGATCAGGCGGCTGAGGGTCATCATCCCCATGGTCGGCGGCATGGTCAGCATCATGCCGCCGCCCATGCCACCTCGGCCGCCCATGCCGCCCATGCCACCACGCATGCCGCCCATGCCACCGCCCATGCCACCCATGCCGCCACCTCGGCCACCTCGGCCACCTCGGCCTCCGCCACCCCGACCGCCGAAGCCGCCGAACTGTCCGGACTGGCCCGTGGCGATCAGGCCAGGCGGGAGGATGACCCGGAGCTTGCCGCTGGTGTGGTTGGTGACGTTGATGGACATCGTCCCGTCGCCCACTCCTTCGGCCCGGGCGGTGACGACCCCGTCACGCATGGCTTCGAGCAGGCCGACCCTGGGGGGTTCGGGCGAGGGATTGGGGCTCGGGCTGGTCGGCTCGCCGGCGGAGGCCGAACCGATCGGGATCAGGACGCAGAGGCTGGCGAACCACGTTCGCGGGGGGATGGGCCAGTTCATGCCGTTATCCTTTCTTCGGATCCGGGGGGATGGGAGACGGCCGTCGGGATGGCCCCGATCGGATGATCGAAATCAGTCCGTCAATCCCTTGGGAAAGTGGAACGGATGAGAGGGCATCCGGCGTTAGGGCGCATCGCGATCGCTGCCGCAAGGTCGAGCGGCGGTCTCGGATGCACCGGGATCGATCCGATTCCATCGGAGGCCAGGCGCGGGGCGGAGTCCGGGTCGATCGCGACTCGTGGACTTCGTGCGGACCCTCGATGGGGCGGATCGTCGGGAGGCCGGCTAGCAGAGGAGCCGGAGGGCCTGACCCGGGAGGGTTTCGCGAGAGGGGAGGCGCGAGAGGGGCGGTCGGGTCGATCCCGGGCAGGGCCGAAGCTCGGCCGGGGACCTGGCGAGTCGGGGTTGCTCGCCGGCCCCGCTCCACTTGAGGCTGTCGGACCGCGAGCGGAGGGACGTTGGAGGAGCGACCGGCGTGAATCGGAGGCGACTCGGCCGGATCGGGTCCACGGGGCTCATCGAGCGGATCGGCGAGGTCGGTTCGATCCCCGAGGCCGACGCGGGCGGGAGAAAGATCGCGCGGACGACCAGCAAGATCAGGAGGATGGGAAGCCGCCCGGATTTCACCGATCTACCTCGGAATTCACCCGGATCGAGTGACTGATTTCCATGGATCTTTCCCCGATGCGCGGCGAGAATCGGGACACCGGAGGAGGAGTCCTCGACGAGCCTTCACCCGGGCTGCACTTGCGTTACCGGGCACATATTCTCAGATAGCGTTTTTGGGGTGACCTTCGGCCCGTCCGAACGGGCATTTTTCGGGAGATTCATCCCGGACGATCGCACCTCCGGCCGATCGGGAGGGGACAACGATGGACGATCCCTGGCCCGAGACGCGCGTCCCCGAGGAGGAGGATCCGACCCGGGTGGCTCACGGGCCGGGCGATTCGGCCACGGTCGACGACGCGGCGCCGGGTCGATCGGTCGAGGTTCAGCTTCCCTCGATCCCCGGCTTCGAGATCCTGGGCCTGCTCGGGGGCGGGGGGATGGGCGTGGTCTATCAGGCCCGCGAGGTCGACCGCGGCCGGATGGTGGCCCTGAAGCTCATCCGGGGGGAACTGGCCGCGAACGGGGCCTGGTTGCGCCGGTTCCAGACGGAGGCGGTCTCGATGGCCCGGCTGGTCCACCCGAATATCTTGAAGATCCACAAGATGGGCCAGCTTGATGCGTTGGCCTATCTGATCCTGGAGTTCATGCCCGGCGGGAGCCTGGCGGCGAAGATCGGCGGGCGGCCCCAGCCGATCGGCTGGTCGGCCCGGACCGCGGTCTCGATCGCGGCGGCGCTGGGCCACATGCACCAGCGGGGCGTCCTCCATCGGGACCTGAAGCCGGCGAATGTTTTGATCGATGAGCAGGGCCGGCCCAAGGTCGCGGATTTCGGGCTTGCCCTGCGGTTGCCGATGCCCGCCGAGGAAGAGGAGCAATGGAGGGCAAGCTGCACGATCAGCACCATCCGGTTCCGGCTCGTCGGCGAGGCCGGAGGCCCCGCCTCATCGGTCCCTGGCGAGACTCCTTCGTGGCGGGAAGGCCCGACTCCGGGAACCGTGGTCTTCGAGACGGAGGCCGGCAGCGTCCTGGGCACGCCCAGCTACATGTCGCCCGAGCAGGCGAACTGCGAGTCCTGGATCGTCGGAGATCGGTCCGACGTCTATGCGCTGGGGGCCATCCTCCACGAGATGCTGCTGGGTCGCCCGCCGTTCCGGGGTCGGACGGCCCTGGAGACGCTGGCTCGCGCGGCCCGGGGCGGGGTCGAGCCGGTCCGTCGGTCGCGTCCCGAGATCCCTCCCGAACTGGAGGCGATCTGTTCCCGGTGCCTCGAACCGGGGTTGCATCGACGACCCACCGCGATGGAAGTGGTGGACGATCTCCGCCGGTTCCTCGCGGCCGGGGGCGGTCGCGACGAGGCCGAAGTCCCCATGCCGACCGTCGAGGCGAGCCCGGACGTGCCGCCGACTCGCGGAGAGTCGATCTTCCGGACCTTCTGGCGACGGATCATTAAGGCATGATTGTTTTACTTAAACTGATGTGCAGTTAACCAATGGAATGGTTGTCGTTCAAGACCGCCAGGTGGACGAACCGGCGATCGAACTCGAGGAACCCGGCGGCGTCGTAGAGGCGGCGGGCCGGGCGGTTCCGGTCGTCCACGGCCAGCTCCAGGCGCGGGACGTGGGGGCGGGCCTGGTCCAGGGCGTAGGCCAGCGCGGATCGCCCGAGGCCCCGGCCCCGGGCCTGGGGGGACAGGCCGAGGTAGGCGACCTCCCAGGCGGGTCGGTCGGGGACCTCCGAGAGGAGCAGGACGGCACGCGCCTCGGGCTCGCCCGGGAGGGTGCCGACCCTCCATCGAGTCGGGTCGAACCGGCCGGCCGCCCGGTGGCTGGCCATCACGTCGTCGAGCGAGCGGATCCCCTCCAGCTCGGGCATGTCCAGGCTCCCGAGGTAGGTCGTCTGGAGCACTTCGCGGAATTCGGCCTCGGTTTCCTCCCCGAAGGGCCTCCAGTCGAAGGCGGGGCGATTGACTTCGAGGGATCGCGCGATCGGCCGGGTGGTCTCGCGATGCATGTAGGTCAGGGCGGTCACGCGGGGCAGGCCCCCCCGGATCAGGTCGCTCGCCGCCGTCCTCGGGGCCGAGGCGTCCACCAGGGCCTGGGCGATCCGATAGCCCTTCTCTCGCAAGTCGTTCAAAGCATTGCGGATCAGGCTTGCCGCCAGGGCCGCGCGGCCCCAGGAGGGGCCGACTTCCGGCGACCAGATCGCCGCCGCCCTCCCGGCCAGCGATTGGGTGAGCAAGGTCCCCACGATCCGCCCCCGGCGACGGGCCACCCAGAGGCCCGAAAGGTCAATCCGCCCCGCCTCGGCCTCGGCCAGGGCGTCGAGGATCAGGCGGGGGCGAAGGGTCGCCGGTACCCGCCGGTAGAGGACCTCCAATGCCTCGCGCCGCCAGTCCGGCGGGCAGGGGGAAATCAGGCGATTGGCACCGCTCATGCTCATGAGGTAGGTGGCGAGGTCGGGGATGGGGCCTCCTTCATCGATTCAGGTCCTCCCGGGAGGGTTCCGATCTCCTCGATCGGGGGCCGCCGACCGGAATCCGAGGATGCCCGGATTGGTCGATGCATGCAGATGGGCTCGGGCCGGAAAAAAGTCCCAACATCGGGCGGTGATCGGCCGTATGATTCATTATGGTAGGAGGCCGCTTGATGAGAAAGCCGTCCGAACTCGGGACCGAAGCTGACCCGGATCGTCGGGAAGTCGAAACTCCCTGGAATGCCGAAGAGTCTCGCAAGGTCGAAGAGTCCGGTGATGCGCGGCTGGTGGAGCGGGCCCGCGAGGGCGACGATCAGGCCTTCGGATTGCTGGTGAGCCGCTACGAGCGGGCTCTGATCCGGGTCCTGGTCCGCCTGGTCCGCGATGAGGAACTGGCCCGCGACCTGGCCCAGGAGACCTTCTGGAAAGTTTACAACCGACTCGATCGTTTCGATACCTCCCGGCGATTCGGCCCCTGGTTGTTTCGGATTGGCGTGAACCTGACGCTGGACGCCCTCCGGAGGAACGAGCCCCCCCCGGCCACCTCGATCGACCGATCGGTCGATGACGGCCGGAAGGCGTTCGATCTGCCCGACCCCGACCCGAGAATCCAGGCGGAGCTGGTCCAGGAGGTTCAGTTCGTCCTGGAGAAGATCCCGCTTGCTTACCGAACTATCCTGATCCTCCGAGATCTCGAAGGCTTTTCCTCGGCAGAGGTTGCGGCCATCGTCGGCCGCCGCGAGGCGACGATCCGATGGCGGCTGGCCAAGGCTCGGGACCAGTTTCGCGAACACTGGGAGCGTCGACACGACTTGACGAGACGGGAGGCCAACCATGGGGAATGATCGTTGTCGGTGGGTCCGCCACCGCCTGCCCCTGCTGGCCGGCGGCGACCTGGGAGTGGAGGAGCGGCGGCGCGTCGAGCGTCACATGATCGGCTGTCCCGATTGTCGAGGGCTCCACCACCAGGCCGAGTCCGCACTCTCGGTCCTCCGGTCGGTCGGGAGCCTCTCGACCACCCGGGCCGAGGCCCCTTCGCTCTGGCCCTCGGTGGCCCGGCAGATCCGCGAGTCGCGGCACGTCCCGGCCCGGCCTTCGCTGTTCCCTCGCGAATGGTCCCGGCTGATCCCAAGCCTCTGGCCGGCGATGGGCCTGGCCCTCGGGCTGGGAGCCCTGATGGTCTCGGCCCTGGCGAGGACCCGCGACCTTCCACGCCCCATCGCGACCACCCCGCCTGCGACGGCATCGGTCGACCGGAAGCCGCCCGCCCGCTCGGTCCCGAGCGCCTTGCCCGAAAGCTCCGGCCAGCTGGCGGAGTTCGTCGATCCGATCGAGCCTCCGTCGCCCTTAAAGGTCGACTATGACCTGGACCATGGGACTCCCATCGGCCCGATCGCCCGCGATGTGCAGCGTTCCTACTGATCTGATCCGGGTCCGGCCCTTCGCACCCTCCTCGGGCGCCGATCGCCCCCCGTGCTCTTCACCCCTAGTTCGGCGAACCACCGTTGGCCTCGGCCCTCTCAGACCCATCCCGGACCTCGCTCGTCCCTCGCGGGAGGGGCGCCGTCCGTCTGGTCATCGTCCTCCTGCCGCTGGCCGCCGCGCTGGTGCTGGCGGCCCGGACTTTCCCCGAGGTCGACCTCCCCGCGGGCCGTCCGACGGTGCCGTCCCTGTCGGAAGAGGCTCGACTCGCCGGGGCGATCGGGCAAGCCCAGGCCTCGACCGTCGCCCTCGAATATGGGACCGGCGATGATTCGGGCGGGCGGAGGGTGGCCAGCGGCGTAGTCGTGAGCGACCGGGGTGATGTCCTCTCGGTCCGCGTCGACCCGACCTCGGAACGCGACCGATCGACGATCCTGGCTCGCGATGTGGCGGGGCACCGCCACCCGGCCCGATGGATCGCCTCCGACCCCGAGACCGGCCTGACCCTGCTCCGGGTCGAAGCCGACGATATCCGGCCAATCCGCCCCTCGATTCGCCCGGCTTTGCTGGGGGCGGCGGTCTTCCTCATCGGCAACCCGTATGGGCTGGGCCACTCGGTCACCCGAGGGCACGTCGCCGGCCTGGGCCGCCAGGTCGAGATGGGATTCCGGCCTCTGGGCGGCCTGATCCAGATCCAGGCCCCGCTCCATCCCGGCGACAGCGGGGCTCTCCTGGCGGATCTCGACGGGGGCTGGCTCGGCCTGGTCCGGGGTGGCCTGGCCACGCCCGGATCGGGGGCCGGTCGCGAGAACGCCCTGGGCTTCGCGATCCCGGCCATCGATGCCCTCTGGGTTGCCGACCAGCTCGGGGCCTTCGGCAAGGTCAACCGCGCTTACCTTGGCGTCTGGCCCGCCCCCGACTCCGCCGAGCTCGGACCCGAGGCCGGGGCCGAGGTGGCCGGGGTGGTCCCCGGATCGCCGGCCGAACGCGCCGGACTCCGTCGGGGGGATCGACTCGTCCGGCTCGATGGCCACCCGATCCGGACCTTCGACGAACTCACCGATCGCCTCGATCGGACCCCTGCCGAGGCCGACGTGATCTTGGAGTATGCCCGAGACGGGACATCCGGGCGGGTCTCGCTCCGGACCGCGGCCCGTCCCGAAGTGCCTCCGACCTCCGCCCCGGTCGTCAAGCCGTCGCCCCCGGTCGCTCCGCCGGCCGAGGCCATATCCCGCGAACTCCTCGAACAGATCGGGCGGCTGGAACGCCGGATCGAGGAGCTGGAGCGTCGCGAACGGGTGGCCGGGGCCCCTTGACCGCCTCGCGGTTCCCATTCATGGGATGGTGGATGTCCCGGATTTATACGGTCTGATTTGTTGAATATTTGGATTTTTAAGTATTGCTCGGGCGGCTCGATTATAGTGCTAGGAGATGGGCCACTCGCCGGTCCACTCCCCCGGGGGTAGACTCATCAAGTCCCGACGGTCGGCGTCGACCGGGGAGCCCTCATGCGTCACCTCGCCTCGAAACTCGGCGACTTCCTCCACTTCCACCCCCTGGCCCATCGAGCATCGGCCGGGAAACACCCGAGCGAAGCGGACGCTCCGGGTTCGATCGACGCACAAGGGCACGCACGCGAGCCCGATGATCTCTCGTTCCTCGGCCTGCGATGCGAGCATCGCGAGACGCCGGCGCCCACCGATCTCGGGCGATTCGCCCTGCTCTCGAAGGACGGTCTCGCCCATCAGGCGCGAATCGACGAGGTCTGGGATTCGGCGGACTGACGGATTCATCTCCGCATGATCCGAAGGCGGGGTGGTGCCTCAAGGACCATCCCGCTCGCGATCAGCCGTCTCGGCCCCGGTCCAGGCACTCGAACAAATCGCGGAGGGGCAGGGCGAACCCCGGGAGGACCTCGCCGCCTTCAAGGTCCTGCCCCTCGTCCAGCGTCGCCATCGACACGGGCGAGGTATAGATCCGGGCCGAGCGGGTCCTGGGGTCGATCAGCCAGGCCAGGCGGACCCCCGACTCGAAGTACTCGCGGAGCTTGCGAGTCATCTCGGCCTCGGTGTTGGACGGGCTCAGGATCTCGACGGTCAGGTCGGGAGCCAGGGCGGGAATCGGGTCGGAGGGCGGCTTCCCCCCGAGGCGGTCCCACGAAAGAAAGGAGATGTCGGGTATCCGGACCCGGCCGGGCATGAGCCGGAGCATCCCGTCGGCGCCCAGGATGATCCCGAGGCGATGCTGCTTGACGAACGCGGCGAGGGATAGGATCAACTCGACGGCCAGCATCGATTCGAGGGCACCCATCGCCTTCTCCACCAGGACGCCTTCGATCAACTCGCAGAGCCTGGCGTCGGGCTTGAGTAGATCCTGCTCGGTGGCGTGGCCGGGACTCGGGACGAGCCGGACTCGATCGGCGGGGATGTCCCCGAGCTGGTGGAGCAACTCGGCGACGTTCCGGAATCCTGGGGGGCTCAGGGTGGCCTGGGTCATGTCCGGCAACTCCGCCGCGAGGGAGGGATCGCTCAGGCTCGGGACCGGTTGGTCAGGGTGATCAGGACGACCTCGGGTCGACAGAGGAGCCGGACCGGGGGCGTGACTGTGCCGACACCCCGACTGATGAGGACCCGGCATTCCGGCCCTTCCACCAGCCCGTGGAGGTACTTCTGGCCGAAGGCCGAGGGGACGATCGGGGCGCCGAGGAGGGGTACCACGACCTGCCCGCCGTGGGTGTGGCCGCTGAGCATCAGGCCGACCCGCTTGTCGTCGACCGACTCGGCGAAGTCGGGGTTGTGCGAGAGCAGGATGACCGCGTCGCGATCGGTCGCCTCGCCGAGCGCCTTGGGGAGGTCCTGGCCGTCGGTCCAGAGGTCGCCCACCCCGGCGATCCGGAGCCGCGTCCCGCCCTTCTCGACCCAGGTCCCGGCGTTCCGCAGGAGCGGGATGTCCGCCTCGGCCAGGCCGTCGATGCTCTCCCGGAGCCCGTCCCGGTGGTCGTGGTTGCCCAGGACCGCGAACCGGCCCATCCGGGCTCGGAGCTTGCTCAGGTCCTCCAGGACCGGGGGGATATACCGGGCGCCGTTGTGGCAGTAGTCCCCCCCGAGCGCGACGATGTCGGGCTTGAGCCGGTTGGTCATCTCCACGATCTCCCGGACATAAGCCCGGGGGACGAATGGCCCGTGATGGACGTCGCTGAGGAACGCGATCGTCGTCCCCTCGAACGCCGGGGGGAGGTTCGGCAGCCGGACGTCCAGGCGGGCCAGCCGGCACCACTTGGCCTCCAGGAACGGATAAACCCCGCCCACCACGGCCGAGCCGATCGCCACCCGCTTGAGCCATCGCCGACGATTCATCAGTTCGTTCCTGGTGGGATCAGGACCGCCGATCCTCCGGCCGGGCCACTTCCTGAATCTTAACACTTGACGGCCTCGAGGCGAAGTCGGGCTTCGTCTCGCTCGATCATCCCATCCGACGCCGATTTCTCGCGCCCTGTTGCGAAAACGGAACCCTGGGCGGGCTTTTTTAAGACGTTTGCGAGGTCCCTTCGCACCTGGATAGGCGAATGATTGCCCCGTTCGTCCTACCGGAAGCCCTGCTCGAACGCGTCCCGGAGGATCCGGCTCCCGCGTTCCTGGACGACCCGCTCCATCCTCTCTCGCAGTCGAGGGTCATCCTTGTAGATCCCGAGGGCCGACAGGGCGTCGATCGCGGTCGGCTCGGCTTCGGACTCGACCAGTTCGATCAGGGTGTCGATCGAGGCGGGTCGGCGGAGGATCGCGAGGGCCAGTAGAATCTGTTGGGTCAACTCGCGGGAATGGGACCGTTGCAAGCACTCCTTGAGCGGTTCGACCGCCTCGGTCAGCCGTGACTTGCCCAGCGCCAGGGCCGCCGCCTCGCAGGTGGTGGCGTTGCCCGGCTCCAGGTATTCGACGACGATCGGCAGGTTCTCCTTGGGGTCGACCGTCAGGAGTCCGAGGAGGCATTCCGAGAGTACATCGGGGTCCTTGTCGCCGACCCGGGCCTTGAGGCGGAGGATCAGGCCCGCGGCCTCGCTCCCGATGGCCCCGAGCGCGATCGCCGATGCGGACCGCACATCCTTCGCCGGATCGGCCATCGCGTCGACCAGCAGGGGCAAGGCTCCCGACCCTTCCACCCGAGCGAGCGCGATCAGGGCCGCGGCCCGGAGCGGCGGCGCGGAATCCTCCGTGCCGCCCCAGACCGGCTCGAGCTGGACGTGCCGGGCCGCTTTGAGGAAGACGTCCGTCCTGGGGTGCTCCATCCGGTCGAGCGCCTCGACGATCGCGATTTTGGCGCGGCAAAGCTTGTCGTCCTTGAGCGGATTGACGAGGAATCGACCGAAGGCCGCCTCCAGGTCCCCGGCCAGCTCGACCAGCGAGTTCTCGGCGACGATCGCCGACGCCGCCCCGACGACGAGGTTCGACCGGTCGCCGACCCGCTTCTTCAACTCGGCCCGTTGCTCGGGAGAGAGCGATTGACCGCGAAGCGCCCGGATTGCCGCCAGCTTGTCGTCGAGCGATTCGCGCCCCGCCATGCGTCCCTCCAGGTCCGGGAATGGTCGAGGGGTCGGATCCGGCCCGCGAGCCCGATACGACCCCTCGTTGTGCCTCACATCAGACCGGCGGCGATTTACGCACCGACCTTCGCGGCGACCAGCGTCTTGGAGAAGGCTTCGAGCTTCCGGGCGTCGGCGTAGAACTTCCGGATGCCTTCGCTCAGCTTCTCGACGGCCATCGCGTCCTGGTTGTGGAGCCAGCGGAAGCCCTTCTCGTCGAGGTGGATCTGCTCGACGTCGCTCGCCTTGGCCGACTCGACGGTGAGCGCGGGGGTCAGGTCGCCCGAGGTCTCGCCCAGCTTCTCCAGGAGGTCGGGGCTGATGGTCAGCAGGTCGGACCCGGCCAGGAGGGTGATCTGCTCGACCTTCCGGAAGCTCGCCCCCATTACCTGGGTCTTGTAGCCGAACTTCTTGTAGTAGTTGTAGATCTTCGTGACCGACTCGACGCCCGGGTCCTGATCGGCGGGGATCTCGGCGCCCTTGTCCTTCTTGTACCAGTCGTAGATCCGGCCGACGAAGGGCGAGATCAGCGTGACCTTGGCCTCGGCGCAGGCGACGGCCTGGGCGAAGCTGAACAGGAGCGTCAGGTTGCAGTGGATCCCCTCTTTTTCCAGCCGCTCGGCGGCCCGGATGCCCTCCCAGGTGCTGGCGGTCTTGATCAGGATCCGCTCGCGGCTGACGCCGTGCTTCTCGTACATGCCGATGAGCTTGCGGCCCTTGGCGACGGTCCCCTCGGTGTCGAAGCTCAGGGAGGAGTCGACCTCGGTCGAGACCCGGCCCGGGACGATCTTGAGGATCTCGCGCCCGAAGGCGACCGACAGCCCGTCCATGAACTCCTCGGCCTGGGCCTTCTCGTCGCCGCCGGCCTCGGAGGCGTCCTGGAGGGCCTGCTCGACCAGGTGGGAGTACCGGTCCTGCTGTGCGGCCTGGAGGAGCAGCGACGGGTTGGTCGTGGCGTCCTGCGGCTTGTGCTTGGCGATGGCCTCGATGTCGCCCGTGTCGGCAACGACGGTGGTGAATTTCTTGAGCGAGTCGAGCAACGACATGAAGGGTTCCTCGGTGATGGAAGGGATCTCGGGATTCCCGGGAGAGCGGAGCCCTACCCCCGGTCCACCGACACGGCTCGCGCCCGGCAGCCCTCGACCGAGGGCCAGCGAACCGGGCGAGCCTCGCGCGGTACCCAATCGATTGTAACTCACCCCGGCCCGAAGTGGGATGAGGTGGCCCCCGGGGAATCCGCCCGGCGAGCCATCATAGGCGAATCGATCGTTTCGCCCTTGCATTCGTCCAGCCAGGACAACGAATGGATTTGATCGTTGGGAAATCCATCCCTCGGGAATGAGGAAGGGCCCGCCCCGGCGATCGGGACGGGCCTCGGGCTTGTCTCGGGGAACGTCGATTTCCCTCGGTTACCGGGCGTATCCCCTCGCCAGCGGGCTCATCGTGCCGTCGTTGTTGATGGCGTAGTTCCTCGATCCATAAGTAACGGTCGAGCCCGGCGCGGCCCCGGAGAACTGGCTCGGGATCTGATACCGCTGGATCGCCGGGACGGCCTGCGGGAGGCTCGCGGGGCTCATCGTCCGGTCGGCGTTCACGACGTAGTTCGCGCCGCCGTAAGAGACCGTCGAGCCGGGGGCGGCCCCGTTGTACTGATTCGGCAGCCGATAACGCTGGGCAGCCTGCCGGCCATAACTATTCGACTGCGGCTGGCGATACCCCCAGGGGCCGGGCTGATTGTAGCCCATCCCGGGCTGCTGGTAGCCGGGCTGCCCGTAGACCGGCCGCTGGACCTGATATCGTGAGTAGCCCTGGTTCGGGTAGGAATAGTTCGGCTGGCCGGTGATCCGGCTGCTCACGTCGTTCAGGAGCTGTTGCTGGACCTGCTGCCCGAAATTGGCCCGCTGCTGGGCTTGCGCGGGGCCGGGGAAGCCGAGGGCGATTATCGTGGAAGCGAGGCCCAGGGCCAGGGTGGATCGGGTCATCATGACGCTTGACTCCTGTTGGGGGAGGCCCCCGGATCGGCAGGCCGTCCTGCCGATCCGCAAGGCCGCGATCGTCCGAGCCGGCCGATGTAAAGTCGGCCGTTCGATGGAATCAGGTCGCAATGGATGTGCCAAAGCGGCCGGTTATGAGCGAATGGTTTTGGGCAAGCCGGCCCTGATGCGATCTGTCATCGGGTCAATGTGTGGGATTTCGTCGATCCTGGAGGCATGCCCACCCCTCGCTCATGGGTAGCGGTCACCAGGTCGCGACCACGGCTGTACTGGCGAGGCGAGCATCCCATGATGCGCTTGAAGGCGGTGCTGAAGGCGCTCTCGGAGTCATAACCGAGCGATTGGGCGATGATCGAGATGGAATCGCCCGAGTTCATGAGCCGGTCCCCGGCGAGGAGCATTCGCCAGCGCGTCAGGTAATCGATCGGAGTCGCGCCGACGGTCTCCCGGAATTTCGCGGCGAAGCCCGATCGCGACATCCCGACCCTCTCGGCCAGTTCCTGCAAGGTCCAGGGATGGGCGGGATCGCCGTGCATGGCGTTGATGGCCGGGCCGATCTGCTCGTCCGCCAGGGCGAAAAGCCAGCCGACCCCGCCGTTCAACCCTCCCGCCAGGTGGGCCCGCAAGGCCTGGACCAGCATCATGTGGGCGAGGTGCTCCAGGACCAGGAAGCTGCCCTGCTGCGGCTCGCGAAGCTCCTGCATCATCCGCTCGATGGACCAGCGGAGGGCCGCCTTGTCCGATTCCTTCTGGATGTGCACGATCGGCGGCAGCATCCCCAGCAAAATCCCGGCATGTTTCCCGGCCAGCTCGAAGTATCCGCCGACGCCGGAGACGTCGCCTCCCCCGTTCCAGATGGCGATCCCACCGTTCAGCGGCCTCGCATACATCGACCTGAAGTCGACCGGCGGCAGGGCGAGGTTGCTCGTCAGGCGGAACGGGCGTCCCAGCGGCAGGAGGAAGCAATCTCCCGCCTTCAGGTGAACCGGATCGGCCACCCCGTCCACGGCGAGCCAGCACTGGCCCGAAGCGATCGCGTAGCATTTGATGCCGTCGTGCTCGGGGAACTGGAGCGACCAGTCGCCCCCCACATCGAAGCCCCCGCACATCGTGTTCCTGGGCTTCAGGAGAGACAGCACGCCGGAAAGAGGGTCCATCGAGAACTCCTGGACGATCGCGAAGATGTTTTGGACTTTAGAGCATAGTTCGTACCGGATCAATCGCCTACCCTGTGAACCACAGAGCGGGGAGAGCGGTCTTGATGCGAACTCAAGGAGAAGTCCTGATGCGAGTATTCCTTACCGGTGCAACCGGGTTCATCGGCTCGGCCGTCATCCCGGACCTCATCAAGGCGGGCCATCGGGTGCTCGGGCTGGCGCGTTCGGATGCGGGTGCCGCCGCGCTTGCGGCGGCGGGGGCCGAGGTGTATCGAGGTGATCTCGAAGATCCGGAAAGCCTGCGTGAAGGGGCCGCCAGCTCGGATGGCGTGATTCACTGCGGCTTCGTCCATGATTTCTCGAGGTTCGCGGAAGTTTGCGAGATCGACCGTCGGGTCATCGAGACCCTCGGCGACGCGCTCGCCGGCTCCGACCGCCCCCTGGTCGTCACGTCCGGCACCGGGATGGGAACCGCGGTGCCCGGCCAGCCCTCGACCGAGGACCATTTCGATCCCCACCACCCGAATCCCCGAGCCGGTTCGGAGATCGCGGCGGAATCGGTCGCGACGCGTGGCGTACGGATGTCGGTGGTGCGCCTGCCGCAGGTCCATGACACGGAGAAGCAGGGGCTCGTGACCTACTCGATCGCCGTCGCCCGCGAGAAGGGGGTCTCGGCCTACGTCGGCGACGGCCTCTACCGCTGGCCCGCGGTCCACGTGCTCGACGCCGCGCCCGTCTACCGGCTCGCCCTGGAAAAAGCGCCGAACCGGGCGAGGTATCACGCGGTCGCCGAGGAGGGAGTGACGGCCCGAGAGATCGCGGAGGCCATCGGCAGGGGCCTGAAGATCCCGGTCGTCTCCCTGTCCCCCGAGGAGGCCGCCGAACACTTCGGCTGGATGGGACTCTTCGCGGGGATGGACATGCCGGCGTCCAGCGAACTGACCCGGCAACGCCTGAATTGGCAACCGAAGCAGAAGGCCGGGATGATCGAGGATCTCGACCAGTTGCACTGGTCCGCATTCTGAGGAGTTCCGCTTCGGACTTTGTGAGCACTTTAATAAGTCGGGGATCCTCAGCGGGCGGGTGGGAGAGGTTGCGGTCCTTCGTAATCCCGGTTTGTTGGCGATCTTGGCTCCAGAAAAAGGGCTACGGAGGACCGTAACTCCTGCCACCCGCCCGCCGGATTCACGGGATCTTATGGATGCCCAAAATTCCTATTTTAGCACAAGTGAGATCGCAAGAAATTTGTTTGACTGATCCGAATTTCCCCGTTAACTTTCGGGGAACACCGTCACGATCTCACTCATTTCTTGGAGAACAACATGCGTGCGATGGTTATGATGGTAATCGCGGCCCTACTGCTCGCGTCCGATCGGGCATATCCAGACGATGCAGCCCACTGTGCAGAATTGATGAAGTTCGGCATTTATGACAAATACAAGACGTTCACGTCAGAATATCAATACAAACAAATAAAATCCTTCTTCAGTAGTTACCAGTTTAGTTCCAGGCAAGCAGCCGAGGCAAAGGCGAATGAACTTGGGCTCGATATCATCGACATCTTGTCCTTGAACTTTAACGGCAAAAGCTCCTCTTCCAGTTTCGAGCTGTGGCAGCAGGAGCTGCTCAAAAGCACTTATGAAGAGGCAATTCATTCGGGGTTAAAGATCCAATCGGTCGAGAAAATTAGCGAGGCGATGACGAAATTAATCGCTACATGTTTGACTCATAAAGGAGTTCATGCATACATCGTGCCCGCTCCAGATAATCAGAGCTTTTCCTTCACGCTCGATTTTTTGCCCCAAAGCAGTAAAAGACCATTTACAAAAGGCTATTTTACCATCACCCCATCATCGGTCGCGTCGACTTGCATGCCTAAAGAATATCTCGACAAGAAGGGCTTGGAGATTGGTCCCCAAGGAGTGAGCGTTAGTTTAAAGCGATTGCCAACTGAAACCGTTACGATCGTTTGGAATACGGACGAAGGCAGCGGAACAATTCGATATGATGCTTATGTTACCCCTAAGCCAACGATCTCATTCGAAGTTCAAGACGACACGGTTCAAATGGGGAAGAGCACTAAAATTGTATGGAACGTTCAGAATGCAAAAAGCGTCGAATTGGATGAACGCGGGCAAGTGCAAGATTCGGGGAGTTTGGAGGTCAAACCCACGGCGGACAAAGAGTACAGGTTGAAAGTCACCTCCTTAGACGGACAAGTGATTTCCTCCTTCGTGTTGGTTAAAGTTGCTCCCGCTCCGCCAACACTGGCTTCCGCACGGGTTCAATTTAGAACAACAAATGATAATAAGGATGACGATACACACGTGACTGTTAATTTATTGGTGGGATCAGCTACGGTCGCATCCGTTTCGGGGCAATGGGGGGAATTTCCCGATAATACGGATTCAGGCTGGAAGGATCTAACTCTGGTCGAACGACCTCGCAAGGACGCCATCATTGGCGTTGGGCGGCTTCAATTGATTGAAGCTCCAAATGGACACGATGAGTGGCATTTTAATTGGACACTCGAATTGAACTTCTCCGATGGTAGCACTCAAAGATTCGATTGGAGTAGACCGGACGGCGTGGACTACGATCGCACTACGATCGTTGAATCATTTTGAGATTATATGGGAGGATATCGGTTTCAGTTCCGCTTTTCCGCAAATTGAAGGCGGATAAGCGGAATTGCTCAGAAAATGCAGGGCAACATCCTATCCCATCATGCCCAGCTTGCCCATTTCTATGGGTTTCGGGTGCCTTCAAAATGGGGCATGTGGGCTGACTCCGATTTTCCCCAACGGTCAGGCGACCGGTCGTCCTGCGTTCAGATTATTCAGTTGCCTGGCGGCCGCCATCCGCTCCCAGGCCAGGAGTATCTGCTTGATTGGCGGCAAGAGCTTCCAGGTCGAGAGGATCGCCCCCTTCCAGGACATCCGCTGCACGCCTTCCATCTCGTCGTCGTAGTGATATCCGCAGGCGACGTGTTAGGCGAGCGCGTCCTCGAAGTCGACACGCCGGAGGTAGCCATCCGGGTCATCGCGGACGGGGTCCACGGCGATCCGCCCCGCCGCGAGGTTCTCGACGCGGGCTCGATGGACGACCAGGAGTTGGCCGCCCTCGCGGACCTGGGGGAACGCCCGTCCGTAATAGGGCGGCTTCCGGCGCGGATAGATCCAGGGACTCGTCCGATTCGAGGTGACGACCGTGGTCCCGTCTGAGAACTCGGAGGCCAGGACCAAGAGCGAAGTCGCCAACCTGACGACATCGCTGATGCCGACCGAGGTGAGGACTCGCGCCGTCTCCCCGGTCTTCGCGTTCCGGAAGAGGAGCACCCACCCCTCGGCGAGCGAACTCGCCTGCTTCAACTGGTAGTATCGCTCCGCCGTGAACCCGAGGCGATCGAGATCTTCGGCGGTCGCGGCGAAGTGGGACCGAAGTTCCTCGGGCGATCCTGGCCCTTCGGGATCGAAGGGGACCAGGCTCGAGTTGAGGGACATCTTCTGGGTCCGATGGATCACGACCGGCCCGACGACGTAAGGGAAGAGGACCAAGGCCGCGATGAGAGCGGCGACGCCCCACGGGTTGGCCACGTAACGGACAACGCCCATCCCGGCGTAGGCCAGGGCCGCCAGTACGATGAGATTCCCAGCCCACTCAATGATCCGATTCATGGATGAAAATCCTCGACTGGTCCCCGGGCGGGCCGGTTGGGTCGCCTCATTCGCGGCTCTCGAACAAGTGTCGAAGAGGAGCGGCAAGAGTCTGCCAGCTGGTCCCTCGGATGTCCATGAGGGATCGGGGGAAAGGATGGGAAATGCACGGAGTCTGGTATGGTTCATGAAGTGTTTGTGTCATGATTTTTGATCTTTCCGTTCACTCTCGGAGAGTGGCAGGGGTGCGAGCGGGTGGCAGGGGTTACGGTCTTCTGTAACCCCGGTTTGCTGACCCCGGTTAACCGCCGAGCCTGGCTCCAGGGCAGGGCTTCGGAATGCCGTAACCCTTGCGGAATATGGGATTGCGAGACTCGGAGGGTTGGCGAAATGAAGCCATGCAAGAAATGTCGATGAGTCGTTGAATAGTCAACCAAAAACGAGTGTTCCTGGCCTGCGCCATTGAAGGTATAGTGCCCTCATCGACAGTTTTCCATCCCAGGTCGGGAACGACTATCCCCGCGCCAATCTCGCGAGCGGACCTTGAACATGGGCACCGCAGGAATGGCGCAAAGTCCCCCGAAGGTAATCAATCGTGGCGATGTATTCTGGATCGGTCCGGAGGACTCTCCCGGGCTGATCTCGAACTATTCCCATCCCCACGTGGTCGTCCAAAGCAACGTCCTGAACCACTCGCGCCTCACGACGGTGGTCGTGTGCGCGATGACGACCAACCTCCACCGTGCGAGCGAGCCGGGGAATATCCTACTCGACGAGGGTGAGGGGGACTTGCCGAGGCAGAGCGTGGTGGTGGTGGGGCAGGTCTCCTCGGTCGAGAAGGTCCGTCTCGGCGTGCGGATCGGTTCATTGTCCGAGGCCAGGGTGGAGCAAATCCTGGACGGTCTGCGATTCCAGCAGGTCTCGTTCTTCAGCCGGTAAATTCTGGTAGAGCGGGTATCGTCCACATTCCGGCCCGATCCAGGCGGGCGGTGCCCACCCTACGAGAATCGTCCAAGCTCACACTCACTCCAGCTGCTTAATCCCTATCTAAATCCAACTCTTCCGCTTCCCAACTTGTACTTGTGTAAATTTAGGCAGATCTCCGGACGATTCCGCCTGGAAACGAACCCAAGGAATCGGGGTCGAAAGGGCCCAATTCCGGGGTCAAAACCCCCGATTCCTGGCCCGAAATGGCCCGATTTCGCGCACGTAATGGGTGGTTATCGTGGGGTGCCGGGTGGAAATCGGTGTCAGCTTTTTCGATACTTGAAGACGGTTAAGCTGAACGGCTCAAAAAATGAACGGGACGAGCATGTCCAGTCATGGCCAGCTTGCTCATTTTCATACGTTTTGGGAGCCTCCAACTAGGACATAAGTGCTGGCATCGGTTTCCCCTCATAGGTTCTTCCTAGGGCGAGGTTCAGGTGATTTCTCGCCAGTTTCGGGCATCGATGCCGGGGAACCGATTCAGGTGCTTCGCATTGGTGGTCGCGATGGTGACCTTGTCACGACGTTTACCTATGGTCGCGGCAAACCCGGCCAGCAACGAGTCGCAATCGAGCGCCTCGGCCCCTGCGGTAGGGATGCCCTTTCTGCGGACGATGGCCCAGAAATCGGCTGCCTTGGCCCAGGCGGCGGGGGTGACTTCGGCCGGGTTAATGCTCGCTTTCAGTATGCCCAGGCGCCTGAGTTTGGCCATCGCCGAGAGCCGGATCAATTCTCGTCGGATTTCGTAATCGACCACATCGGGGACCATGACCGAGGTACCCAAGGCTACCATCCCGTACATCCAGTCATAGCACTCGGCAAAATCCTTGGTCTTGGGTTGGCAACACAACAGGCCGACCACTCCCGTATCGAGGATGACGATCCTGGCCACGGCTCAGTAATACCCCTTGAAGACGGGTCGGTTCGGGCGGCCCTCGTCGATCGCCTTCATGAACGCCTCGTCGGATCCGGGCGGATCGTCGGGGATGGCCGCCATCGCGGCGAACGCTCGACGGAGCAATTCGGCCCGCTTCTTCGGATCACGTACCGCCGTATGCTTCGATGCGGGGACCTGGGGCCGACGAAGCCTCGGAGTCTTGGCCGGGCCATCGGTGTTGCTCGGCGTTGCCGGCCTGGACGGGGCCTTCTTCAATGGCATCTCAGCGACCTCCTTTCCTTTCGAATGGCACTTCGGGCGAATGGTTGAATTCGACCGGAAGGCCAGAGGAGGGATCTCCTTCCGGCCGTCATCGCCCCGGCACCGTCATCGGGAAGAGACCAGACAATTGAGAGGGAGTTGTTGATGAATTGGTGAATTCCGCTCGATCGAATCCAGTCTATCTCCGAGTCCTCCCCTCGATCGAATCCAGTCTATCTCCGAGTCCTCCCCTTTGCCAAGCTGCACTCGTGTAATTTTGGACAGAAGCTGGCGGCGATCTCCGGGCCATTCCGCCCGGGAACGAACCCAAGGAATCGGGGTCGAAATGGCTCGATTGTGGGGTCAAACCCCCCGATTCCCGGCTCGGAATGGCCCGATTTCGCGCGCGAAATGGATGGTTATCGGGGGGTGTTGGGGTCGGGAATCGATCCGGGTATCGCCCGCATTTTGGCCGAGCTTCCCGAAAGGTGAGCTAACGGGGTCGGAGTTTTTCGAACCTATCCCAGAAGGTCTGGCGTCGGGGATCGGGGCGGGCCTTGGGGTGTCGACGAGTCGGATGGGAGGGCGTTCGATGCTCGGGCTTGGGTTCGTTCGGCTCGACGCTTTGACGGTGGGGATGCCGGGTCGGCTCTCGATCCTTGGGTTCGTTTGGCGCGAGGGGGGGCACCCGGTCCTTGGGTTCGTTTGGCGCGGGGGTGAGGGAGCCGATCCCGGTCCTTGGGTTCGTTTGGGACGGAGGGTCGCGCCGGGATGGGCGGGGCTTTCTCGAAAGTTGTGTGTTCGAATGTGCGTACCCGCCGCGATACTGTTGGGGACAGGTGCGATCTGCGGTGCTTGCGGGAATATCTCTCCTCGGCCCGGGTGGTCGGCACTCGCGACGCTTGAGCATGGTTCGACGCTGATCCATGCCGAGGCTTCGCGAGGGCTGGCCATCCGGGCCTTGGTTTATCCGTCGGGGCGGGTTGGTCCGGGTCTACCCGGGGTTTCTAGATGACTTTGCGGGGATCGGCCGCCGTTAGCCCCCGGAGCAAGCTCCGGGTCCGAAAGCGTAAGCAAGCTTCCGCACTCCAAAGCGGCTTCGCCGCCGGGGGGGCACATCGAGCCTGACGGGCCGCCGGAGGCGTTGGAGTGGTGGAGCTTGCTCCGCCAACACAACGATCAGAGGCTCTCGGCACACCCGGGTTGGTCCGGGCGGGGTTCACGGGCGTTGACGGTCGCCGTCCGGCCCATTACGATCCAGGTCAGGCCGGTCCGGCCGTGGTCGTCGATCCGACTCGCCTCGGCCCCCGATCCAACCTCTCTCCGGGGACCGACTTGTGCAGATCCTCCTGACCAACGACGACGGCGTGTTCGCTCCGGGACTCCGGGCGCTCCGCAAGGAACTGATGAAGCTCGGCGACGTCACGGTCGTCGGCCCGGCCCTGGAACAGAGCGGCGTGGGCCACTCGATCACGCTCCTGGAGCCCCTGGTCGTCAAGCCAGTCGACGACGAGGACGGCTCGGCCATCGGCTACATGGTCGAGGGGAGCCCCGCCGACAGCGTCAAACTCGCCATCTGCGAGCTGATGAACCGGCCCCCCGACCTGATCGTCTCGGGGATCAACGCCGGGAGCAACGCGGGGATCAACGTCCTGTACTCCGGGACCGTGGCCGCCGCCATTGAGGGGGCGTTCTTCAAGATCACCAGCATCGCCGTCTCGCTGGAGCTGGCCGAGCACTTCGACTACCCCCACGCCGCCCGACATGCCGTGAAGGTGATCGAGCGGATTCTCGCCAACAAGCCGGCCACCGGGTCGCTGTTCAACATCAACCTCCCGGCGCACTCGCGAGGCGAGCCCAAGGGGGTCCGGGTCGTCCCGATGGGCGTCGGCCGCCACGGCGAAGGGTTCGAGCGCAGGCAGGACCCCCGGGGGCGGACCTACTACTGGATGACGTACAACCCCCCGTTCCACCTCGAAGGGCCCGAGACCGACGTCACAAGCCTTTGCGAGGGCTATATTACCGTCACCCCGCTCCACTTCGACCTGACTCGCCACGACCTCCTGCCCGAAGTCGGCGGCTGGGATTGGTCGGGCTGACGGGAGGATTGCTCCGATGAGAAGGCTCGCCCCAATCGCCGGGATCGCCCTCGGGATCGTCGTCGGCTGCGACCAGCCGACGGGGTCCTCGGGCCCCAAGAATCGGACCAGGAACGTCCCGGTCGTCGAGGCTCCTCCCGAGCCCCCGCCGGCCCCCGAGGCCCCGAGGGTCCCGATCCTCGGCCAGCGGACCCGGGAGATCGGCCAGGCCGAGGCCGAGAAGCGGGCCGGGGGCGTGGTCGCCACCCAGAAGATCACGGCCCGGGACCCGATCACCCTGCAAGGCAACGCTTATGTGACCTCGATCGGCAAGCTCGCGATCGGCCAGATCGACCAGGCCCTCAACCTCTATCAGGCCGCGAACGGCGAGTATCCCAGGACCTACGAGGAGTTCATGGAAGGGGTCATCCGGGCGAACAATATCGCCCTGCCCAAACTCCCCGCGTACCAGAAGTACGCCTACGACGCCCCGACCCACAAGCTCCTGGTGATCGAGTACCCCGACCTGAAGTGAAGGGCGGGCTCGCCTACAGCGACCGGTAGTTGAAGAGGCGCCGGGTGACATCGCGGGGGAGCTTCATGGCGGTGATCCGGTTGACCTTCCAGACGCCGGGGGAGGACTCGCGGAAGCCCAGCGACCACTCGGTCCCCAGCGAGCCCAGGGGGTAGTGGTTCCCCCCCTCCTCGAAGACGCCGGAGGCGGTCACGGTGAACTCGGCCGACCCCCGGCGTGACTGCTCGCCGACGTCGGTGTTCAGGCGGGCGACCCTCACGAAGTCGAACTGGGTCTGCTTCAGGAGCGGGAGGATGAGCCGGAGCATCAAGGTTGCATCGGCCGCGTGGCCCTTCATGCCGAACGTGACATTGTCATCCAGGTGTGTCTTGATCCGATCGGTGTTCGACGCCTGGATGGCATCGGCCAGGTCGTAGACCACGGCCTCGACCCGCTCGGCGTCGGTCACCCAGTAACGCTCGACCCCGAAGATCCCCAGGGCCAGCGCCGCCGCAACTCCCGCCCAGAGCAGGTATTTCCCCTGCTGGGTCACCCGGAGCGCCACCAGCAAGGCCACCGCCGCCAGCCCCAACGCGGCCAGCACGTAGGTCGGATCATCGGTCAGGTAGCTCATGGGGGGTCCGCCATTTGTCGGAGGAGAGGTGTTGATTGTTATTCTACCCCTCGGAGGCTCCAGGGAAAGGCGGTCGGGCGAGATTCGGGCCGAGGTCGATTCAACTCATCGAGGTTTGACGGCCTCCACCTCGTGGAGGAGGATCGATCGGGAGAGGGCCGAGGCCTGGCGGACCCGCTCGTCATCGTCGGATTCGGCCCGTCGGGCGAGGTCCGGCAGGGCGATCGCCGCCGATGGGCCAAGCCGTCCCAGGGCCCTGGCCGCCGCGATCCGGACGTTTGCCTCGCGGTCGTCCAGGCATCGGACCAGCGCAGGGACGGCCTCCGGGGACATCGGGCCGCAGTCGCCAAGTTGATCGGCCCCCAGGGCTCGGATGTTGGGGTCGGCGTCCTCAAGATTGGCGACGGCCGTGAGGATCGTGGAGCGGAGGTTTTCGGCGGCCTTCTCGATGGTTGCGACGGCCTCGGATGCCTCCCGGCGGACGTTCTCGTCCGGATCGCCGGCCAGCTCGCGGAGCGAGGGGAGCGCGGGCTCGGCATCGAGCCGGAGGTGTCCAAGGGTCCTGGCCGATGCTTGGCGGACCAGGACATCGGGGTCCTTCAAGGCCCTGATGAGCGACGGGACCAAGGCAGGGGACTTCGGGCCGGTCCGTCGCCAGCCCAGGAACGCGGCCGTCGCCTGGCGGACATCGACGTCCGGGTCGTCCAGGGCCTCGATCACGACCGGGTACTCGGCCCCGGTCAGGCCACCAAGCCGGCCGAACGTCCTCACCACGTTCGCGCGGACCTGTGGGTCCGGGTCGTCCGCCATCCCCTCGAGAGCGGCCTCGACCTCCCGGACCAGCGGGAGTGGCCCCAACTTGGGGTACGTCGCGTAGTAGCCGAGCGATGCGACCGATGAGGCTCGGGCCCACGGGTCGGTGTCCTCGAGCCCCGCGAACAGCGCGGCCAGGGCGGGCTCGCTCTCCCGGGCGTAGAACCCGAGGTGGTTGATGGCCGCGAATCGAGCCCTGGTGTTGCCGGTCCGAGAGAACTCGACCAGCGTGGGGACCACAACATCCGGCTCCGCCCCGAGGATCGCAAGGGTCCTGGCGATCGACAGTCGGGCCTCGGGGTCGGGATCGGCGAGGGTCCTGGTCAATGCGGCCTTGACGGTGTCGGCCTCCGGATCGTCCTTCCCGTCTCCCAGGATCGACCCCAGCGACGAGGCCGCCCTGTCCCGGACCCGGGCATCGGAGTCGAACAGGGCCTCGGTCAGCGGGGCGATCGCCCGACGCTCGGGAGGCCGGATGCTCCCGAGACCGCCGGCCGCCTCCGCTCGCTCGGCGGCGTCCAGCGATCGGAGCCGACGCATCCATCGATAGCCGTCGTCCTCCACCTCGGTCCGGAACTGCATCACGGCGAAGAAGCACGCGGCGGCCGCCACCAGGCCGATCAGGTGCCACATCCGGAGCCTGGGGATCTCGAGTCGCATGGGCCTCTCCTCCCGGGGACGACCCCCGCTCGTGCCTCATCCCCTCACCTGTTGTCCGAATTCTATCGGACTGCGAGTCGCCTGACAATCGTCGGAAGCGTGACTATCGAAGTTTCCTCGACGGTGCCCGAAATTCCCGAAGTCTGGTGGTAGCATGTCGTCTCGCGTCGCGGCGGCGACTACAATTCGAGTTCTAGGTTGGACTCATCCCGCCCTTTGATCCCGCCGCGGCCCGGACGCCGCCGATGGAGGTTACGCCCGATGCGAATGACCCTGGCCCTGGCCGGCCTGTCCCTGATCCTGGCCTCGTCGACGGCAATCGCCCAGGAGGGGCAGGACGAGGCGGTCCGCGAGGCGGTCGTGAAGATCTACGCGACGATGCGCGGGCCCGACGTGGTCCGGCCCTGGCTGAAGGCGGGCCAGCAGGAGGCCACCGGCACCGGCGTGGTGATCGAGGGGAATCGGATCCTGACCAATGCTCACGTGGTGAACTACGCCAGCCAGCTCTTCGTCGAGCCCAACCAGTCGGGCGACAAGCTGGAGGCCACCATCGAGTTCGTCGCCCCGGGGATCGACCTGGCCGTGCTCAAGCTCGAAGATGAGTCGTTCTTCGAGAAGCACCGCCCGATCCCCCGCGCCGAGAAGCTCCCGGAGATCAAGGAAACGGTCATCGTCTACGGCTTCCCGACCGGCGGGTCGAGCCTCTCGATCACCAAGGGGATCGTCTCCCGGATCGAGTTCGTGCCCTACGGGGCGAACACGCAGGGGCTCCGGATCCAGATCGACGCTGCGGTCAACCCCGGCAACAGCGGAGGCCCGGCGCTGGTCGGCGACAGGATGATCGGGCTGGTCAACAGCATGGCCCGGGGGGCCGAGAACATCGGCTACATCATCCCGGCCGAGGAGGTCGACCTGTTCCTGAAGGACATCGCCGACGGCTCCTATGATTACAAGCCGGTCCTCCGCGAGCGGCTCCAGACCCTGGAGAACGAGGCCCTCAAGGCCAAGCTCGGGTTCACCAAGAAGTCGGTCGGGATCGTCGTCCACGAGCCCGACTCGGACGATCCCGCCTACCCGATCAAGAAGTGGGACGTGATCACCAAGATCGGCGACCACGAGATCGACAACGTCTGCATGACCAAGGTCCGCGACGACCTCCGGGTCCGGTTCGAGTACTACCTCCAGTCGCTGACCAAGGACGGCAAGATCCCCCTGACGATCGTCCGCGACGGCCAGGAGATGAACATCGAGCTGCCCGTCGCCCCCCGGCTCGACGAGCTGATCCAGCCGCTCCGGAGCGGCTACCCGTCGTACTTCATCTACGGGCCCCTGACGTTCTCGACGGCCAGCGCGGAATTCCTCGCGGTCCTGGATCGGTCGGGGATGCAGGCCCTCTTCGCCCTCTTCGGCAGCCCGCTGGCGACCCGTCGGGGCGATCGTCAGGCCTTCCCCGGCGAGGAGCTGGTGGTGGTCTCGTCGCCGATGTTCCCGCACCGGATCGCCAAGGGATACGACAACCCGCTGGCGAAGGTGGTCGACCAGGTCAACGGGATCAAGATCAAGAACCTCAAGCACCTCGTCGAGACGCTCCGCGACGCCAAGGACCCCTACATCACGATCACCTTCGTCGCCAAGAACTCCGAGACGATGGTCTTCGACCGCAAGGAGATCCTCAAGGCCACCGACGAGATCCTCTCCGACAACAGCGTGAGGCAGCAGTCGTCCGAGGACCTCGCGCCGATCTGGTCGAAGAAGGAGTGACCCGGAGCGGTCAGCCCGGCTCGGCCCCGAGCGGATCGAGGGTATCGATCGGTTGGCCGCAAGCGGGGCACTCGACCTCTTCCCCCTCGGGGGGATCGACCCGGACGAACGCCCGGCAACTCGGGCAGCATCCGCAGCGATCCCCCGCCGTCCTGGCCGCGACCGGGCGAGCCTTCCCGCTCCTCGGGTCCGGCCGGGTGGCCAGCCGGACGAGCTGGCGGATCATCGAGAGTTGCCAGGACATGCGGGCTCCTCGAAGGGTCGCTCCCACTTGCCGAAGTCAGGGATCCAGTCCGCAGGGCTTCCTCAGCGATGGGGGAGAGGATTGGGCGGGGGGGGCCACTGATCCTGGCCATCTCTCGAATTATCGACGTAGCGTTTGATCCGGTCGAACTCGCTCCGGAGCCGGTCGTACTTGATCTCCAGGTCGCGGAAGCGGTCCTCGGCCTGGTCGTCTACCGCCTCGTATCCGGGGGACTGTTCGATCGCCTTGACTTTGCGGCGGGCGCGGGCGAGACGGATCTCGACATCCTTCAGGTCGACCCGCTTCATCGCAAGCTGAGACTCGCCCTCGGCGAGGATCAGGGTTGCCTGTCGGATCTGGAATGGCGACAGGATCCCCTTCTTCTTCTGACGCTCGTGATCGACCTTCCAGGCCTCGTTGATCGCGACCCGGACTTCCGCCTCGTGGATCTCGGCCAGCTTCGCCGTCCTTCGCGATTCGAGGAACTCGACATCCTCGCGGGCGCGCTCCTTGCGTTCCTCCCAGGGATCGTTGAGGACCTCGTCGGCCGGGGCGGGAGTGGCAGAGGGCTTCGGGGCGACCGGAGCCGGTGTTGCGGGAGGCTTCGGGGCGACCGGCCTACTTCCGATCGGCGGGGTCGGTGCCGTCTGGCCGAAGCTCATCGATGGTGAGAGGGCGATCGAGAAAGCGACCATTGCCGGCCGGACGATCCGCGATGACCACTTTCTCATGGGGCTCTCCTCGGGGGCTCGGCTCAGCGCTGATAGATGGGCAGGTATCGGTACTCGACCGCCAGCGCCAGGACGGCCATCGAGGTGCAGTAGACCCGGCCCCCGGATCGGTCGTTGCCGTCGCCGGAAAGCCAGCTCCCGTCCTTGTCCTGGCGGGTCAGGAGGATCTCGACCAGCTTGGGGTAATAGGCGTCGAAATACTCGTCGCCGACCTGGAAGAGTGCCAGCGGGCAGTAATAGACCTCGTAGAAGAAGTACTGGCTGGCCCATCGGGGCGGGTGCTTTACCAGGTACTCGGCCCCGGCGACGGCCTCGGGGGTCAGGTGCTCGCCGCAGATCTCCAGGGCGAGCACGCCGGTCCCGGTCCTCGGGTTGTTCGGCTCCCCCCCGGGCTGATAGCCGAACCCGCCGTTCCGGGCCGAGCATCGCTTGAGGTAGGCCACCGCCCGGTCGATGTTCTCGGCCGGGACCACGCACCCGGCCGACTTGGCCGCGCGGAGGGCCATGACCTGCCAGCCCGAGACGCTCAGGTCGCTATCGGTGGAACTCGGCTGATACCGCCAGCCGCCGTAATGCCGGGATTCGCGATCCTTGCCGGGGGCATCCTGGGCCTTGAGGATCAGGTCGACCGCCCTCGCCAGGGCCGACCGGCACTGCTCGGCCAGGGCGGCGTCGGCGGTCATCCCCACGACCTCGCCCAGCATCAAGGTGCTGATCCCGTGGCAGTACATCGGCCCGTGGCTGGTGTTCGCCACCAGCATCCCGTTCGGCTTCTGGTGGGCCAGGACATACCGGATGCCCCGCTCGATCGACTCCCGATAAGGCCCCGGCTCCCCCGGGACATGCCCCGAGGCCAGGAACGCCATCACCGCCAGCGATGTCACCGAGGTCGCCCGCCCGAATCCCGCATCCCACCCACCATCGGCCTTCTGCGAGTCCTTGAGGTAGATCAAGGCCCGGCGGATCGACTCGTCGGATGGGGTAGCGTTCGATGGCTTGTCCTGGGCAAGGACGTGGGAGGGAGAGGCAGCGATCGCCAGGGTCAGCGTCAGGACAAGGGGTGGGCAGATCCGCACGATGGCTTGCTCCGGGTGATTCCAGCCTCATTCAAACGAGGTCGATTCGACCCGCGCGAAAGTCGATCGTCAACGCGAGGCCGCGAAAGAAATCGAGCCCCAGCAGCCCATCGACCGCGGCTTCGGTGGGCAGGTCGTGCGCCAGCACCTGGTGCCTGATCGCATGCCTCCCCAGGGCGCTCGGGCGATTGACCATTAACCGAGGGACCGTCTCCACGGCGCTTCCGGTCGCCATCCGGGCCGACTCCGTCGCGGCATTCGGGTCATATCCGATCGAACGGAGCAGCCTGACATTGAGGGTGGTCGTCGTGGCGCCGGTGTCGAGGACGAGCCTCGCGGCGACCTTGCCCGAAGGGCCCGAGACTTCCGTCTCGATCAAGATCAGTCGCGAGGTCGGCTGGAATGATTGGCTCACAGGACGAAAGCCATGTCCTCGGGCAACTCGCCGAGGAAGCGGAATGCGAAATGTCCCAGGCGGAGGTCGATGGCCTTCTGATAGACCTCGTCGCGGTCCGGGCTGTGGAAGACGACCCTCCCCGCCCTCAAATGCTGGAACTCGTCCGTCTCGGGATCGCCGATCAATACCCAGTCGGGTGCGTAACGGGCCTTGATCTCGTCGATCGTCAGTAGTTCGCCCATGGCTGATCTCCTGGTTCCATCCTCTCGCCCGGCGTCCTCGGCGTCAACATCCCGAGATCACGAGAGCGCCTTGGCCCCGACCTTGAGGAACAGCCCTTCCAGGTTGTCCTTCCGGGGGGCGAACGAGGCGACGCGGACCTCGGCGCGGACGAGCCGGGCGAGGAGGTCGGCGAGGGCTTCGGGGTCGCCGTTGTAGCGGAACTCGAAGGTGCCGATCCCGAACCGCTCGATCTCCCCGACGCGCCGGGGGTCGGGCTCGACGATCGCCAGGAACCCGGACGGGTCGCCCAGGACCTCGACCGAGAGGGTGGCGTCGCCCATGATCCGGGCGTGGATCTCGTCGATCTTGCCGTTGACGACCATCCGGCCGCGTTCCATGATCGCCACGGAGGTGCAGAACTCGGACATCTCGGCCAGGATGTGCGACGAGATCAGGACGGTCCGGCCCTCGGCCGCCAGGGCCTTCAGGACGTTCTTGAGGTCGATCCGGCCCTGGGGGTCGACGCCACTGGCGGGCTCGTCGAGCAGGAGGACCCGGGGGCCGGGGATCAGGGTCTTGGCCAGCATCAGGCGCTGGCGCATCCCCCGGGAAAGCTCGACGATCATCGCCTCGCGCTTCTCGGTCAGGCCCACCAGGGCGAGATGGCGGTCGATCTCGGCGGGGCGTTCCCCCCGGGGGATCCCGTAGCTGGCGGCGAAGAGGTCGAGGAACTCCCAGCACTTCAGGTCGTCGTACATCGGGGCGAAGTCGGGCATGAACCCCACCACGCTCTTGGCGTCGTCGGGCCGCTCGCGGATGTCGACGCCGGCCATCTCGATCGAGCCATACGTCGGCTCGATCAGTCCGAGCATCGTCCGCATGGTGGTCGTCTTGCCCGCCCCGTTGGGGCCGATCAGGCCGCAGACTTCCCCCTCGCCCACCTCCAGCGAGAGGTCCTGCACGGCGCAGATGTTGTCGTAATCGACGCGCAGGTCGCGGACGCGGATCATCGTCGAGATCTCCCCGAGTTGGCCCGGTCGGCCGGGATCGGCCCCCACTCTACGAGAGCCCCGAGGGCCGGTCCAGCGTCCGATCTCCCGGTCCCATCGCCGGATCACGCCGAGTGCGCGCGAAATGATCCGGGGGCTTACCCGGATCATTCGCGTCAGGGATCTCGATATTAGGGCACGGACCTCAGAAGTCGTCGGCGCTGATGGCCTCGCCGCCATTTCGGGAGCCCAGCTTCTGGAGGGTTCCGGGCTTGGCGGTCCCGATCTGATACTCGCCGTACTCGCCGTAGTTGATCCCGACCGGATCGCCGCCGTTGTTGGGGTCGGATT
This sequence comes from Tundrisphaera lichenicola, assembly GCF_051175385.1. Classification (GTDB taxonomy): domain Bacteria; phylum Planctomycetota; class Planctomycetia; order Isosphaerales; family Isosphaeraceae; genus Tundrisphaera; species Tundrisphaera lichenicola. Next base: position 76,153 of record NZ_CP195106.1, read on the forward strand.
GCCAGGTGTTGATCGACTCCTTGACGAACCGGACCGAGCCGTCGCAGAAGGCGAAGTTGGCACCGCCGGGGTGGAAGCTGGAAGTGGACATCAGCGGGATCCACCACCAGCCGCCGGCGATCTGGGTCTTGAACTTCTTGTAAGCGTTGATCGTGTGGAGGGTGTCGAACGAGGTGTCGCCCCAGTATCCCGAGGTCCACATCTGGTAGGTCGGCCGATCGGCTTCCGAGAGGATCCCGTGGGCGTGCTCGCCGAAGGCGAAGGTGTTGCTGGTCCCGTCGGTGATCGAGGCCAGCGTGGTGGAAGACCCCATGTAGATCACGCCATTGCCGCTCTGCCGATTCGGGGCATAGCCGGCCGGATAGGTGTTATTCGGGGTGCCGGAGATGTCGTAGTAGACGCCCCACATCCCGGCGTTGGCGGCATAGCTGGTGTAAGAGACGCCCGTCGTCCCGGGCGCGGGGTTCCCGTAAAAGCCGGTCAGGCCGTTATCGGCGGTGATGGGCACCTTGACCGCGGCGGCGGGATCGCTCGGGCACCAGAGCGACGAGATCCCCACGCTGGTCGCGGTGTGGTTGGCCGGCCCGTACGCGCTGATCGAGAAGTTGCAGGTATTGGAGGTCGTCGTCTGTTCCAGGAAGGGCATCATGAACAGGAACGAATTCGCCCCGTAGTACCAGCTCGTCGATGTGGGCCGGTATCGGGAGAAGAAGTGGCCCGGCGGCAGGCAGCCATAGGTGGACTCGTAGTTGTTCGCAGCCAGCGCGATCTGCTTCAGGTTGTTGACGCACTGCGACCGTCGGGCGGCCTCGCGAGCCGCCTGGACCGCCGGCAGGAGCAGGGCGATCAGGACCGCGATGATCGCGATCACCACGAGGAGCTCGATCAGGGTGAAACCGCCTCGGCGTCTTTGGGATCCATGATGAGGGATCAAGAAAGAAGCTCCATATAGGGGTGGGAGTCGGAGGACGTGATTCGTGTCGGCCTTCTGGTTGGCCTTGGCGAGCCGGATCATTGCGGGAGCGCTCCCCGATGCGGCATCGCGGGCTTGTCGTCATTCACGACCGGCCCGCGGTTCGAGGCCCCTCGACGCGTCGGCTTCTTCGAAGGCGATGGAGAATTGAACTTGTCGATGCCGGCCTTGGCGGCGGCCTCCTTGGCGGCGGCCATGTCGATCGATCCCTCATCGGCATACTGCCCCGAGCAGCCCGCCGCCCCGAGCGACGTGGCCAACAACACCAGCCTGGTCGCGGCTCGAATCATCCCCTTCATCCTTATACGTCTCATCGCTGCTGAAATATCCTGGAGTTTTGGTCCGGTTGTAATATTGGCGGGGACTCGTGGGTCGCCCGATCAATTCATTGCCAGACGAGTTGATCCGTGACCTCGCTGTCAAATGTAGGGGTCGTCGCCGGTCTTCATGGCCCTAGGCCGTCCCAGGCTCGGCGACCACGCCCACTTGCCCTCATGGATGAAGATATCACATCAACGCAGGCCGGATTCACGGAGGTCGATCGTCCGGTCCCACCGCGGCCGAGACAGTTTACCCTCTCATCCACGCGAACGAATCGCGGATCGTCCGGTAGACGCGGGAACCTTCTCGATGATTTCAATGACCTGGCAAATTCGCGGGCAAGGTCGATGTGCCTGCGCGGATGATCTGGTTTCGATCTCTCGCGATTTCAACCCGGCGATCTTCCGAATCTCGACATCGCATTTCGCTTTCTTCCTTAGCGACATTGCTCGGCTGACAGTTCTACCAATTGCCAGATCGTGCGTGACTGAGGTTGGGACGATTTTCTTTAGTTTGACGAAGTGTTTCTGTCAACCTGTCCAGTACCAAGGTGGATGGGACTGATAAAGCCGTCCGAATTGAGGGAATCTTAGGCGCGTTGACTGCATGCGACAAGTCATAATATTTGGGTGGTCGGGCATTTTCCCGAAGGCCCGCGAATTCGGAAAGATCAAGAGTATGGATCGGGGGGCGGGTCATCCTCCCGATCGCGTTTGCGATCGGCCCGGCGGTTCCCGGCCCTCGCCGATTCGGGCTATACTCGGGGCCATCGGAGTGTGTCTCCGAGGCGCCGGGAGTCGACCGAAAGGCGAGGCTTGATGACCTTCGATTTCGCGGGCGGGCGGAAGCTCCTTCTGGCCGGGAGCGAATCCACCGGGCTCTGGCTGATCGCCGGAGCCCTGGCCCTGGCCCTGCTGCTGGTGCTCTACCGCGAGGAACGGCGGCTGATCTCGCGACGGCTCGGGCTTGGGCTCCTGGGGCTCCGGCTCCTGGCGGCGGCGGTCCTGGTCCTGGCCCTCTTCGAGCCGATCGCCGCCCGGACCTGGCGGGAGGCGGTCCGGGGTCGGGTCCTGATCGCTGTGGATGACTCCGAGAGCATGGCGACCGTCGACCGGCCCGGAGGCCCTTCGCGCCTCGAGATCGCCCGGGGCCTGATCGATGGCCCGGAGGCCCCGCTGTCGAGGCTGGCGGTCGACCACGAGGCCCGGGGCACCGCCTTCGCCCGCGAGGCCCGACCCGAGGGGCCGCTCCCCGACCTGGTCGAATCCCTCCGCAAGCCGCTTAGTTCCGGAGACTCCGCGCGATCGACCACCGACTGGGGCTCGGCCCTGGCCCTGGCACTCAAGATGCCCGACGACGCCCCGACACTGGGCTTGGTCCTCCTGACCGACGGCCGCCAGAACGCCGAGGGGGACCCTTCGCCGATTGTGGACCGCCTGGCCGCCCGAGGCATCCCCGTCTATCCGGTCCTGGTCGGCTCGACCCAACCCCCGCCCGACTCGGCGATTGCCTCGATCCAGGCCCCGGCAGGGATCAACAAGGGGGAGTCGGCCAACGTCTCGGCCACGCTCAAGCTCGACGGCTTCCCGGGCGGGTCCGAGGTCCGGGTCACGCTCGACCGCCCCGGGGCCAGTCCCATGATCCAGGGTGTCCGGGTCCCGCCCGACGGTTCGAGGCCGACCGCGACCTTCCGGGTCCCGCTCGACGAGGTGGGGACGGTCCCCCTGACGGTCTCGGTCGAGCCCGCCCCCGGCGACGCCCGCCCCGACAACGACCGGAAGACCGTGGCCGTCCGCGTGGCCGACGACAAGGCCCGGGTCCTCTTGGTGGATGGCGAGGCCCGCTGGGAGTTCCGCTACCTCCGGAACGCCCTGAGCCGCGACCCCCGCGTGACGCTCGACGCGATCGTCTTCCATCAGCCCTCCTCGACCGGCTCGACCGACCTCTCGTACGACACCGCCTGGCCCGCCCGGGCCGATCCCGGGAGCCCCGACCCGCTGGGCCGGTACGACGCGATCCTGGTCGGCGACGTCGACCCCGCCGACCTCCCGGCCGAGGTCTGGGCCCGGCTCGATGCCTACGTCGCGGGTCGGGGGGGGACCCTGGCGATCCTCCCCGGCCCCCGGTTCTGGCCCTCCCTGGCCGGCGAAGGCCCCCGGGCGTTGCTCCCGGTCCTGGAGCCGAGGCCCTTGGCCGTCGACCCCGACGTGACCGACCCCGATCACCCGGCCATGCCCCCCGGCCTGGCCCTGGCCCCGGCCCCCGGCCTGCTCGACACGCCCGACGTTTGGCCGATGCTCCAGCTCGGCGAGAGTCCCGAGGGGAGTCGAACCGCCTGGGCAGGCCTCCCTCGTCTCCCCTGGGTGGCGGGCGGCCAGGCCAAGCCCTCGGCCACCGTCCTGGCCTCGGCCCCGGGTCGCGAGGGAGAAGGGGCCATCCTCGCGGCACAGCCTTACGGCCTGGGGAAGGTCCTCTGGGTCGGCACCGATGCCACCTGGCGCTGGCGGTTCCGGGTCGGCGATGAGATCCACCACCGGTTCTGGGGCCAGGTGGTCCGTTGGGCCGGTTCGGACAACCTCGCCGCCGGGAACCGGGTGGTCCGCCACGGACCGCTCAAGGCGAGGGTCGAGGAGGGCGAAGGGATCAAGCTCCAGGCCCGGGTGGCCGAGGATGTCGTCGGGCTCCCCGCCGACCTCCTGATCGCCGCCCGGATCTTCCGCCGGGACAGCCAAACCGAGGCCGTCGCCGTCGTCCCCTTGAGGCCCGTCCCCGGCCAGCCTCGGGTCTTCGAAGGGGCTGCCCCCGGCCTCCCCGAAGGCCCGTACGTCGTCCGGCTCGACGCCCCGCAACTGGTGACCATTTCCGAGAACCTGGGAGCCGGACCGATCCCCGAGGCCCCGCTCGAAGTGATCCCCCGCGATACCTCCGAGCGGGTCGAACTGGCCGCCAGCCGGGATCCCCTCGAACGCCTGGCCGCCGCCACCGGGGGGAAGGTCTTCACCGAACAGGAGGCCGCCAATCTCCCCGCGCTCCTGAAGGCCCGCAGCAAGCCCGTCGAGAGGACCGAGGAGACCCCGCTCTGGGATCACCCGGGGACCCTGATCCTGTTCTTCACGATCCTGACCGCCGAGTGGATCTTGCGGAAGCGAGCGGGGTTGCCCTGAGCCGGAAAAGGAACTGACCGTGGATGATTTCGCCGGCCAGATTCAGCCACCTCGAAGCTTTCCGTACTGGGGTTGGATACTCGCCGTCCTTGCCGGCTTACTGGCGATGGGCCTGTTCTTGCCCGCCAGGAGGACGGTGCGGCCGTCTGGCCGTCGATTGCAGTGCATCAGCAACCTGCGTCAGGTAGCGCTTGGCCTCCATGGCTATCATTCAACATACGGTTGCTACCCACCGCCGTACATCGCCGACGCGAGTGGGAAGCCGATGCATAGCTGGCGGACTCTGATCCTGCCATGGATCGACAACAAGGAACAGTACGACGCCTACAAGTTCGATGAACCCTGGGACGGGCCGAACAATCGCAAGATCGCCGATACAGGCATAGGGATATATCACTGTCCGGTCGGGACCCGCGAACCTCCCGGCCTGACCGACTACGTCGTGATCCGGGGGCCGGGCACGGCGTTCCCCGGCGGCGGTAGGAAGGTGACGGACCGCGACGTCCTCGACGGCACCGCGAGCACCATCATGGTCGTGGAGGTGGCTAACTCGGGCATTCATTGGGCCGAGCCCCGCGACCTGGATTTCGAGCGGATGAGCTTCCAGCTCAACGACCCGTCCCGCCCGTCGATCTCTAGCCCCCACGAGGGCGGGGCCAACGTCATCATGATCGACGGTTCGGGCAAATTCCTCCTCGACACGGTCCCGCCATCGGTCATCCGGGCCATGATCACGATTGATGGTCATGAACCCATCCCCAAGGATGAGTAGAACCTCTCGGTCCTTGTAGGGCAGGGCTCGCCCTGCCGATGACGCGTGACTCGGCAGGGCGAGCCCTGCCCTACGAAGACCGCTGCTGAAAGTCCGATGAAAGGCCAGCGATCACCCCCCGCCTCGTCGTCCCCGGCCGGATCGGGCGGCGAGGTAGTCGAGCAGGGTCTGTTCCTGGGTCAGGGCGGTCGAGACCTTGTGGTAGTCGGCGTCCATCCCCCGGACGGCCTCCTTGAGTTCCCGGCAGAACGCCTCGAACTTTTCGAGGTAGGCGGCGCGGAGGGCCGAGGGGTTGACCCGGAGCGTCCTTCCGGGTGCTTCCAGGTTCCGGAACCGGGCGGGCTTGCGGAAGGGGAACTCCTCCTCCTCGGGGGCCAGGACGTGGAGGAAGAGGACCTCGTGGTGTCGGTGGCGGAGGTGCCGGAGGCTCGAGGTCAGGCGGGCCGGGTCGTCGAACCCGTCGGAGAGGATGATCACCAGGCCTCGACGCTTGATCCGCCCGGCCAGGGTGTCGAGCAGGCCGCTCAAGGGGGCCTCGCCCCCGACCCGGGCCTCCTCCAGCGCCTTGCAGAGGACCGAGAAGTGCCCCGGGGCCGACCTCGGCGGGATCATCTCGCGGAACTCGGCGTCGAGCGTGACCAACCCCACGGCGTCGCGCTGGCTTATCATCAAATAAGCGAGCGACGCGGCGAGTTGTCGGGCATAATCGAACTTCGACGCGGTCCGCCCGGCGTAGCCCATGCTGCCCGAGGTGTCGACGACGAGGTAGGCCTTGAGGTTGGTCTCTTCCTCATATTCCTTGACGTAGTAGCGGTCGGTCTTGCCCAGGGCCCGCCAGTCGATGTGGCGGATCTCGTCGCCGGGCCCGTACTGGCGGTGTTCGGCGAACTCGACCGAGAACCCCTTGAAGGGGCTCTTGTGCAGGCCCGACATCACTCCCTCGACCACCAAGCGCGCGATCAGTTCGAGCCGGCCGAAGCGGGCCAGCGCCGAGGGGTCGAGCAGTGCGGAAGGATCGGAGTCGGGCAAGGTTGGCCTCGGGTGCGGGTCGGGGTCGATCCATCCGTCAAGCGGGGAGAAATGTCAGGGGTGGTCCACGTTGGCGGTGATCCTCCGCCCGATCTATAAGGATCGGGAAACTGCGCGAAATTTATCGGGCCAGCCGGTCGGCGGCCCGCTCGGGCGGGGCGGTGATCGTTTCGAGGAGGTGGGCGACCACCTTGTCGGGGTCGATCCCGTCGGCCTCGGCGTGGAAGGTGGTGACGATCCGGTGCCGGAGGACCGGCGGGGCGACGTGCCGGATGTCGGCGATGGTCGCGGCGAATCGACCGTCGAGGACCGCCCGGGCCTTGGCGGCCAGGATCAGGGCCTGTCCCGCCCTCGGGCCGGCTCCCCAGGCCACACACTTCTTGACCAGCGGGGTGGCCTCGGACTCGTTGGGGCGACTGGCGCGGACCACGTCGCGGGCGTGAATGAAGACGTGCTCGGGAACCGGGACCCTTCGGACCAGGTGTTGCAAGGCCAGGATCTGCTCGGCCGAGAGCGTTACCGAGGGTTCGGCGGCGTGGTCCCCGGTGGTCTGGCGGAGGATCTCCAACTCCTCCTCGGCGGTCGGGTAGGGTACCCGGACGTTCAGCATGAACCGGTCGAGCTGGGCCTCGGGCAGGGGGTAGGTCCCCTCCTGCTCGATCGGGTTCTGGGTGGCCAGGACGAAGAACGGGTCGGGCAGGGGATACGTCCGGTTCCCGGCGGTGACGTGCCGTTCCTGCATTGCTTCCAGGAGCGCGGCCTGGGTCTTGGGCGGGGTCCGGTTGACCTCGTCGGCCAGGATGATGTGCGCGAACAGCGGCCCGGCGATGAACGCGAACGACCGGCGCCCGGTCTCGGGGTCGTCCTGGAGGATGTCGGTCCCGGTGATGTCCGAGGGCATCATGTCGGGCGTGAACTGGATCCGCCGGAACGAGAGGCTGAGGATCTTCGAGACCGTGCTGACCAGCAGGGTCTTGGCCAGCCCCGGGACCCCCACCAGCAGGACATGCCCCCGCGCGAACAGCCCGATCAAAAGTTGCTCGACGACCTCTTCCTGCCCGACGATCACCTTGCCGATCTCGACTCGGAGCCTCCGGTAATCTTCCGCCAGCGCGGCGACGGCGGCGACCTCGTCGGGGGACGGCTCGATCGGTTCGGCGGTCGGCATGGCTGGAAGGGTCTCGGCGGTTGGTGGGCCTTGGGGAACCTCGGGGAAGAATCAGCCTGACGGGTCGATGGGTGCAAGTCAAGGATCGCCCGCGATCGGCCGTCCTGAGGGGACGAAACTCCGGGATCGGTGGCTTTGTTTCGCGTCGGAAATGGCTTCGATTTGTCCCGAAAGTGGCTTCGATCCGTCTCCACGGTCGAAAAGTGGGTTCGATTTGTCCCGAAAGTGGCTTCGATTCGTCGTCCGACCTCAAAAAATGGATTCGATTCGCCTCGTAGGTGGCTTGCTCTGAAATTCCCCATCATGGTTCGCATGATGGCTAATCTGGGTGGCAGGGGTAAGCGGCAGCTTACCCCGGATCAGACGCTGTTCCGGGGTAAGCTGCCGCTTACCCCTGCCACCCTACGCCGTTAACCTTGGATGGAAGGAATGCGATAAAGTCTTGATGCGGCACGGGTTCGCGGTCACCATCCCTGTTACCAGGCAGGAGATCACAACCGCTCGCCCCGACGGAGTCGGACATGCCGCACCAAGACCAGCACCGTCCTACCGCATCGGCCCCTCATCATCAAGACCTCGGACGCGTCCTCGGCTGGCTCACCGCCACTGCCGATTTCTCCGCCGTTCGCCTCCGCGGCTCTTGCACCTGGGAGCCGCGCGGCCTGGCCTGTGCCGCGTTGCTCTGGGCCTGGTCCGACGAGCCGACCCTGGTCGCCCGGTCCCAGGCCGCACGCAAGATCGTCCGACTCGCCCTGGGCCTCGACGCCGAGGTCGCCACCACCTATCAGGCGTTCCTGAAGCTCCTGCGGGCCCGGACCGCGACCCTGGCCGCCATCCTGATGCTGGCCTTGCGACGGCGGATGCGCGACGACCTCGCCAACCGGTTCGAGGTCGCCGGCTTCGCCGCCTTCGCCGTCGATGGCAGCCGGCTCCAACTGCCCAGGACCGTCTCCAATCAGGCCCGCTTCACGGCCAAGCAAGGTCGAGGGCCGAAGGCGAGGCGGCGGCGACGCCTCCCCGCGACGGCCGCCGACCTGGCGTCGCGACGCAAGAAGGCCGAGGGGCCGCAGATGTGGCTGACGACGACGTGGCACGTCGGCACCGGCCTGCCCTGGGACTGGCGGACCGGGCCCGACGACAGCAGCGAACGCGAACACCTGCGGCAGATGATCGACACCCTGCCGGCCAACGCCCTGGCGATGGCCGATGCCGGTTTCGTCGGTTACCAGACCTGGGCGGACCTGATCGCCTCGGGCCGCCATCTGCTGGTGCGGGTCGGGGCCAATGTCCGCCTGCTTCGCGGCCTGGGCTACGCCCGTGAGCGAGGCGGGACGGTCTACCTCTGGCCCGACCGACAGGCGTCGCGTGGCAAACCACCGCTGGTCCTGCGACTGGTGGCGGTGCAAGAGGCCCGGCATCCGATGTACCTGGTCACCTCGGTCCTCGACCAGGAGCGACTCAAGGATCACCAGGTCATCGAGCTCTACCGACTGCGTTGGGGCATCGAGCTGTTCTACCGCGATTTCAAGCAGGCGTTCGGCCGACGCAAGCTCAGGAGCCAGCGGTCGGAGAACGCCGAGGTCGAGGCGACGTGGTCGCTGCTGGGCCTGTGGGCCTTGACACGGCACGGGCAGGTGGAGTTGTCGTGCGAGGCGGTGCCGGCGTCGCGGATGAGCGTGACGGGCCTGTTGCGGGCCTACCGCGGAGCGATGCGGGAGTACCGAGTCGTCCCGGAGCTCGGCGAGTCGCTGTGGGAACGGCTGGCGTCGGCCACGATCGATGGATACCACCGTCGATCGAAGGCAAGCCGGGACTATCCACGGAAGAATCGAACCAAGCCGATCGGAGCCCCCAAGATCCGCCCGGCAACGGCCCGAGAGATCGAACGTGCCAGCCAATGCAAGGATGCTCACCAAGCAAGGTTAACGGCGTAGCCTGCCACCCAGACCGACCTTTTCATGGGATGGGGCGACCATTCTGATGGTCATGACAGCTCGTTCCGGCGATCGCGAATGGCTTCGTTTTGCCCTCGATGGGCCGGTCGACCGTCAGTGACTATGTCGACGGCGTTGATCTTCCTGGAAACTATCGCGGTCATCCGGGAGGGGTTAACACACTTTCTCGCCGATCAGATCGGACGGGCGACATCGTTCCGTTCGGGCGGAAGTTCTTCGAATTTGATCCATGCGCCAGGCTCAGGGACATCGGTAGGATGATTCGGGCCAACTTGCGTCGAGCACCTTCCAGGAGCGACCCATGCGACGGTTCCGGATGTCGATCGCCGGCCTGCTCGGCCTGGTGGCCTTGATGGGCGTCGCGATCGCCGCGCTGACGCATCCCTCTCCGCTCGCGGGCAATGCCTACTACACGATCACGCTGGCGGCCCTGATCATCGCCGTCCTGGCCGCCGTCTATCATCGAGGTGGGAAGCGTGCGTTCTGGGTCGGTTTCTCGACCTGCGGCTGGGCCTACTTTCTCCTCGTCTTCGGCCCGGCCTGGGTCCAGCCGTACGGCCAGAACCTGGTCACGACGACGCTGCTCGACATCGTCTATCCCTACACCATCCCTTCCAAAGCCGGCGTGGCCACTCTCGACCCGGCCGGGATCCCGGTCTCGTGGTCGAAACTGGCCGGTTTTCGGGCGTCCGGTCGAGGTGCCCGGGTGATCCTGGCTGGGGGCTTCGCTGGTGGCCCGGTCGGCCCTCTCCCGAGCCCCTGGGAAATCCTGACGACGCCCGATCGGACGACCCGATTCTGGCCCGAGAGTCCCGAGACATTCCGAAGGATCGGCCACTCGCTCTTCTGCCTGGCCTTCGCGACGATCGGCGGCTTCCTGACTCGACGATTCCGGATGACGCAAGATCCCACCTGATCGGGCGTGCGTTGGTTGCCACGGGTTCCCGGAGCAAGCTCCGCCGGCTCCGTCTCCCGGAAATTTCGAGGACACCCTCGCTCAGGTTCACCGCGATTTTTCCCGAAATCGAAATCCGCAGGCCCGGCTCGATACACTATGGGTTGAACCGCGACCATGAGACCGGAGGGAGTTCCCCCCTTGGAAACGTCACGAAGCGACCTTTTCGCGGGATCGCTCCGCACGCTGTTCGAGGTCGGGCCGGTCGCCGGTCTCTCGGACGGCGAGTTGCTGGGCCGATTCCTCGACCGTCGAGGGGAGGGCGAAGCGGCGGAGATCGCCTTCGCCGCGCTGGTGGAGCGGCACGGCTCGATGGTCCTTCGGGTCTGCCGGTCCAAGCTCGGCGACGACCACGATGCACAGGATGCGTTTCAGGCAACGTTTCTGATCCTCGCCCGGCGGGCCGGGTCGATCCGCCATCGCGGGTCGGCCGCGAGCTGGCTTCATGGGGTCGCCCGTAGGGTGGCCGCGTGTGCCCGGAGGGCGTCGAGCCTGCGCCGGACCAAGGAGCGGTCGGCCGTCCGGACCTCGGAGTCTTCCCTCGATGGGGACGCCCTGGAACTCGCGCCGATCGTCCGCGAGGAGGTCGGTGGGCTCCCGGAGAAATACCGGACGCCCCTGGTCCTCTGCCTGCTCGACGGCCTGACGCACGAGGAGGCCGCGAGCCGCCTGGGCTGCCCGGTCGGGACGGTCAAGACGAGGGTCCGCTGGGCCAAGGCCCGGCTCCGGACCCGCCTGGCCCGCCGAGGTCTGGCCCCCTCGCTCGGCACGATCGGGGCCGCGCTGGCATCGACCGAGGCCCGGGCCGTGCCCGCCGCCCTGGTCCGATCGACGGCACGAGCGGCGATGCAATTCATGTCGGGAAGGGTGGCGGCCGGTGCCGTGTCGGCCTCGGTGGCGAAACTGGTGGACCTGGGATGGAGGAGCTTGGTGATGAGCCGATTGACGATGGTTGCGTTGGTGTTCGCCTCGGTTGGGGTCTTCGGGATCGGTGCGGTCGGGCTGGCTCGACAGGGGCCGGAGCCTCGGAAAGTCGAGAAGGTGGTGGCGGGCCAATCGGCGCCGATCATCCCGACGGATCCGCCGAAGTCCGACGCTGCAGGAAGTGACGAGGCGAAGATACTTGCCGAAGTGGAACTCCTCGAGCGGATGAAGGAACTGGACTTCTCCGCCGAGATACTCCGCATGGAGATCGAAATGCTGAAGCCGGAGATGAGGAGATTGCAGGAGAAAATCTTCGAACTCGATGGCCAGCAGAGGGGCTTCGTCCGTGGCGAGATGATGAGTGAAGAGAGTTACAAAAAATCGATTGATGATATAGAAAACATGAAAAAGTCATATGAAAACATAAAAGATTATCTAATTTCTAGATATGTAGAATTAAATAAAAAATTGGTGGATAAAGAATGGGATCTCCGGCTTCTGACGAAGGAACTAGATTGGTCCCTCCCGTCCGATTTCTCTCGATCGCCCGTCGCGCGTGAACAGGACGGCGGGGTGAGATTCGACGAGATGGACCGCCGTCTTTCCGGCGTGGAGCAAAAGCTCGACCTGATCCTCAAGGCCCTGCAAGTCCGGGGCGGCGAATCGGGGAAGGAATAGCGATCGAGGCCGATTGAACCGGGCCGACTCGGTTTTCCGTAGGGCAGGGCTCGCCCTGACGGTCCGGCTTCCATCGGCAGGGCGAGCCCTGCCCTACGGGAAAAGCCCAGAAAATCATGTCCAGATGATTGGTGACGTTTGAGGCGTCGATCTGCCGCCTCAAGGTGTCTTCATCAGGGCGCGGAAGCCGGCCTGCTCGAAGTGATGGTCGCCGGTCAGGGCCTCGGTCAGCCCGAACTCGGCCATCACCTCGAAGCTGATGCAGTCGGTCAGCGACCAGGACTTGTCCGCCCTCGACCCGTAGAGGGCCATGCCCCGGTCATACCATCGGGCTTCGGCAGGAATGACCTGGGTGTTCGATCGGGCGGCGAGCTGTTCGAGGAAGCGATGGGCGAACCGACGTCGAGGCGGTGCGTTTAGGGCGTCGGCGACCTCGACCAGGACCCACGTCGTCGTGATGATGGGGCGTGTCAACGTGGCCGAGATCCGGACCGCCTCGGCGTGTGCCCGGTCCGCGGGATTGATCAGGGCGATGTAATAGAACGCATCCGCGAAGGTGCCGATCACCGTTTCGGCGCCCCGTGGGCATAATGGTCGTGATTCTCGGCCATGTCGTCCGGCAAGTGATCGGTGATCGCCTCGGCCTCGGCCGCCATCGCAAGCAGCCACGCCCTCGTCTCGGCCATGGCGTCACCGGTCGTGACCGCGAGAACCTCGGTGGTCGCACGGACCGTGACCTCGACCTCGCCATCGGGGATGGAGACCCCGGCGGGTGGCCGGATGACCTGATCCTTGCCGACGACGGCTTGAAACTTGATCTCGGTCATCGGGAGAGCCCCCGGGATGGGACGGTGGGGATGGTCGATGGTCGGGGTGACCATCGACCATCTTCGCCGATCACTTCTTCTTCGGCCAGATCGTCGCGCCGTAGACGGCGTCCTTGCCGAGTTCCTGCTCGATCCGGAGGAGCTGGTTGTACTTGGCGATCCGGTCGGAGCGGCTGGCGCTCCCGGTCTTGATCTGGCCGGCGTTGGTGGCCACGGCGATGTCGGCGATGGTGGCGTCCTCGGTCTCGCCGGAGCGGTGGCTGATGATGGCGGTGTACTTGTTCCGCTGGGCCATCTGGACCGCGTCGAGGGTCTCGGTCAGGGTGCCGATCTGGTTGACCTTGACCAGGATGCTGTTGCCGACGCCCCCCTCGATCCCGAAGGCGAGCCGGCGGGTGTTGGTGACGAACAGGTCGTCGCCGACGAGCTGGCAGGTGTCGCCGATGGCGTTGGTCAGGAGCTTCCAGCCGTGCCAGTCGTCCTCGGAGCAGCCGTCCTCGATCGAGACGATCGGGTACTGCCTGGCCCAGCCGACCAGGAATTCGACCATCTGCTCGATAGTCTTCTTGGGCTGGGCGTCGTTCTCCATCGTGTAGATGTTGTCCTTGAAGAACTCGGTCGAGGCGACGTCGAGGGCCAGCGAGACGTCGGTGCCGGGCTTGTAGCCGGCCTTCTCGATGGCGGTGAGGATGACCTCGATGGCCTCCTCGTTGCTCTTGAGGTCGGGGGCGAAGCCGCCCTCGTCGCCGACGGCGGTATTCAGGCCCTTGCCCTTGAGCACGGCCTTGAGGTTGTGGAACACCTCGGCGCCGCAGCGGAGGGCCTCGGAGAAGCTCTTGGCCCCGAGCGGGACGATCATGAACTCCTGGACATCCACGTTGTTGTCGGCGTGCGACCCGCCGTTGAGGATGTTCATCAACGGGACCGGCAGGACCTTGGCGTTGACCCCGCCCAGGTAGCGGTAGAGCGGCAGGCCGGCGTGGATCGCCGAGGCCTTGGCGGCGGCCAGGCTGACGCCGAGGATCGCGTTGGCCCCCAGGCTCCCCTTGTTCTCGGTCCCGTCGGCGGCGATCAGGGCGGCGTCGAGCGCGGCCTGATCCGCGGCGTCGAGCCCGATGGCGGCCTTGGCGAGCGGGCCGTTGACGTTGGCCACGGCCTGGGTGACGCCCTTGCCCAGGTAACGCTTCTTGTCGCCATCGCGGAGTTCGACCGCCTCGTGGGCCCCGGTGCTGGCCCCCGAGGGGACCGCGGCCCGACCGAGGGTCCCGTCGGCCAGGACGACATCAACCTCGACGGTGGGGTTGCCGCGGCTGTCGAGGATCTCGCGACCGAGAACGGAGGCGATCGGAGGGTGCTGCATGCTCATCGTTGCGTCCAAACTCCTGGGTGTCGCGCGATCGGTTCGCCGCGAAGGCCCGGAAGGACGCCGGGATCGGGCGGGCGCGATGGACGCAACCCTACTGGTTGGCCGGGGTCTCGGTCAAGACTTGGGGCGGTCCCGAGCGGGCCGATCAGGGCGGGGTCGACGGCCAACTCGGGTCGTCCTGGGGGGTCGGGGTCAGGCTGGAGGCCAGCTCGTCGGTCGCCCGGGAGGCCAGTTCGGCCCACATCTCGGGGGCCTGGCTGGTCACGAGCAAGGCGTGGACTTGGTCGTAGGGGACCACTCGATACGCCTGCCGCCAGGGAACTCCCTCGAACTCGTAATCGAGGTCGGCCTTCGACCAACCCGGAGGCCCGGAGAGGCGTCGGAAGAGATCACCGAGGCCGGAGAACGCCCCCCGGCCCCGGATCACCTGGCCCGGTTGCGCGAGGGAGGTGATCGGGAGGATTCGTCGCCTCGGGGTCGGCCCCTGGATGTAGAGGAGCGATCCGTCCGGACCGTGCAGGTCGAAGACCGGCAGCGGGTCGGGGCTCGATGTCAACGCGAACCCGTCCGGCCATCGGGCGGAGTACAGCGAGGTCTCGATCCTCCAGTGGTCGAAGCCCGGTCCGGGCAGCAGCTCGAAGACCTCGGCGAGGTCGCCGGTCCCTGCGTCGAGCCGGATCTCGGGGGCGTCGGCGGTGAAGTCGACGAGGGCGGCTCGATCCCCCTCGGGCGTCGAGCGGATCGCCCGGATGGCGCGAGCCCGGTCCGCGACGCGTTCGAATCGGAAGGGCACGTCAGGGACGAGCGTCCATCCGAATCCAGAGACGCGGGCGAAGATATGCTGGGTCATGGCCGGGCTCGCGTGACCTTGGGTGTCGCTCGGTGGCCGGGTGATCGAAGGGAGACCAGACGCGCGGCGGCCTCGCCCCTTCCACTTTTTCTTAGGAAGGGATCAGGCGGTTGTGTGAATCTCCGTCGCCAAAGGGGCGGAGACCGCCGCGCGGTGCAGTCTCACGGTGTCGGTTCTTGAGGAGCATTCCCGATCAGGTCGGGAAGGCGCGGGGGCGGCGATCCGAGAAACCGGGCCGCCGCCCTCACGCCCTCGACTGATGCAAGATCGCCGAGGGACAGGCGGGCCATTCGGCCATCCTCACCCCCGGCACTGTACGTTATCGGCGCGGAGTCGGGTGGGCTTGATCCCTGGGAAAATTGAATATTTCGGGGGATTTCGGGCCACTTAAAAGCGGCACGACATACTTCCGGAGAAAGGCCGGACTATCCGGCCCGACATGACCCCCCAGATAGCCGGTCGACGCCATCTTCGGATTCCATCGGACCTGTCGGAGCTTGGCGTACTGCGTCCGGGCCGCCTCGTCGAGCCCCAGCGGCCGGCGGAATCCGACCATCCCCGCCCCGACCGACCGGACCCGGTCGACCGTCTTAAAAAGCCAGGTCCCCGCACCCAGGATGACCATGTCCAGCGGCGACCAGAAGACCACCATCTCGCGACGGATGGCCCGCAATGCCTTCGAGAGGTCGTACCCGGGCGAGAGGGCCGGGGCCAGCAGGACCGCCGCCTCGATCGAGTCGACCGGCAGCTCCTCCATCGCCCGGACGACGATCCCCGTCCCTCCCGACTTGCCCACGAGGTAGACCGGCGACTCGGGCCGCTCCCGCTTCCAGGAGAGGACCTCCTCGACGACGAGCCTGGCCTTGGCCTTGTGGTTGGCCACGTCGGTCAGGTCGGCGTGCCACCGACCCAGGCCATGCCCCCAGGGGACGAACCGGACCTTGTGCCGACCACCGCGCTCGCTCATCACCTGCCGGAGGCTGGCCTCGCAAAGGTCGAGCCCCCCCACGCCGTCGGCCATCAGGACCAAACCCGTCTCGGCACCCTCGGGCACCTCCTCGGGCTTGCCGTACCAGGTCCGGAACAGGGCGTTGAGGAGCTTCGTGTAGAGCATGAGAATTAGGATACACTTCAAGCGGCCAGGTGTTTAGGGTTGGCTACGGTCTGGAACTTGGGCGTCAGCGAGGAAGCGGAGGCCGTCCCGACACCGGGCCTGGAGGCTGGAAACCGATGACCGACTCGATGTGCCGGATCACGTCGGGGTCGTCCCAGTAGCCGAGGTGCCCGCCCGGCCCGATCGCGACGTTGGCGATCAGGCCGGGGACCGAATCATCGATCGAACGGCCGACGTAGTCGTCGATGCGGAAGATGTTGAGCCACCGGGGCCGCCCTCCATACCGCGGGGCGAGCCGGCGGCGGAGTGTGCTCCATCGGTCGTTGGAGAGCAGCGGATAGTGATGCCGGAAATAGTGCTGATAGATATGCGAGAATGGCGAGCCCTTCGTCACCAGCCGGACGTCGCCGAACTGGTCCACCTCGTTGCTCGGGTTGTTAAGCGCCTCGATCGCGAGGACTGTCCCCTGGCTGTGGCTGAGCACGATCAGCCGCCAGGGCGGCCCCTCCTCGTCCCTTCCGAGCCGCTCGGCGAAGTGGTCGAGCGTCGCGTTCAGGCGGTCCTCGATCGCCCGCCGGACCGTGAAGGGAGGCGGTTTGGCCTCGCTCGCTCGCTCATCGACGTCGCGGAACCGAAAGAAGAAGTGGTTGACGACGTCGTGGATGAGGTAGAGGCCCGATCGCAGGAGCTGGGCGATGATCCCCAGGGAGCCGAGAAACGCCATGATCGCCACAAGGATGCGGGTCTTGGGCAGTGTGGGGATGAGACCCGACTTCTCGAGGATCACGAGCAAGCAAGCCGTCGAGTACGTGGCCACGAACCCCCACTGGATCCAGGGGTTGACGATCAGCCTCGCCCCGTCGTCCACCAGGCCTGGCTTGCGGCTCCGACGGGACCAGCGGAAGAGGACGGGCACGACGACGACGACCAGGAGCACGATCAGAAGTGACAGCAGCCAGGTTAACAGCATCGGGTTGGCTTCGAATGGGCGATAGAGATCGTGAAGGGCGCACGGGCTCAAGCGGAGAGCCTGCCCAACCGCCGCCCAGGAGATTGGGACGACGATCGACCAGGCCATCGTCATGACGAACGGCACCGAAGCCGCCACGCCGGCTGAGGTCAGCAGCGACCGATCGCGGGACGCGATGGCCATCCGGATCAGGACGAAGAGCGACGTTAATAACAGCGACGAGATCACGACGATCACTGGGAAGAGGATCTTCGTCGCGACCAGGACGATGTAGGAGATAATCCCCTCGCCGAAGAAATGCCATCGGTCTCGGGGAAACCCGAGATGGTGAACGGCCAGCCCGATGAAGACTGCCCCGAGCAGGGCTAACGCGACGAGGCGGAGGCTAGCACCGATCAAGCAAAGTACTTGGTTGTCGTGCAGCCGCCAGGTGAGCAGGGCGCCGCTCAGCAAGGCCCCCAGGGCGCAGAGGCCCGCCACGTAATCGCCCTCTGGCGTCTTGCGATAGAAGGCCCCCGAGGGCTGATCGAGAATCGCTGCGCCGAGCACTAGGCACAGCAGTAGGAGGCTCGTCGCGGCGAGCGGGCCGATCAGCATTCCCGTTGCGGCCCGGACGATCCATCGCAGCGCCTTCGCTCCCGGGTCTCCGAGGCCATCGACGGCCTGGTACGCGATGTACCGCAGGCCGAAGAGGACGGTGAAGAACCCGGGGACGAGGCCGAAGAGATTGACCGGGAAATTCGAGAGATCGGCCCAGTGGACCTCGGCGATCACGAGGCTCCCGTTGCGGTCTCGTAGGACCGGGACCGGGAAGGCCCGGACGGAATGGCCGTCGTACTTGACACGGTCGGGGCCGGGAACCCAGTGCGTCTCCTCGATCATCTCGAGCGCGCGATCGCCGTTGGTCAGACCGCGGGCGACCTCTCGGACCGTGGCGCCGAGGGCCGATTCTCCAAGCCCATGAACCACAACGAAGAGCGTCCGGCCCTCGACGTCCGCGGGATCAGGCCGATGGCCCTCGGCTCCGGGGGTCGAAGAACCCGCTCCCGGGTTGGTCGTCATGGGTCATTTCTCATGGTGATGGATCTCGTCGAGCACTCCCCGAGAATATCCGCAACTCTCAGCCTCGATAAGTCTCAATCCGAACTTGCGAGGTCGGTAGATCGACGCGGCGAGCCGGGAGCTTCTTGCTCACGTCGGATTTTCCGATGGCGGGATGAGATGCCGGAGCCCTGGATTTTGTCGCTTTCCCAGGGATGGTGTCACCTTCAATGGACGGGAGAGCCCATCGAATTCGACCGGTCGGACATCCTTCCGAGGAATCTCATGGAATTCATGGAATTCCCACCCCGCAAGAAACGGCGAAGGATCGTCGATCATTTGATGATCTTCGCCGTCGCTGCCCTGGCGCTGGTCGTGTTCGGCCGGGCCGATGACGAGGTGACGGGAAAGGCCCAGGTTTCCGACGCCTTCGGCTTCACGATGATCTTCGTGGTCGCCGCGTACTATATCGAATGGCTCCCGGCGATCTGGGAGCGGACCAGGCGGACGGCTTTTGAACCCTTCGTGATGCCCGCGTTCATCGCGATGGTCCTGGCCTACCTCTATTTCAGCTTCCGGAGCTACTTCATCCAGCCGGGGGCGACGAGCCTGGCCGTCTTCTCGCAACTGTTCGCGATGATCGTTCTCTCGTGCCGGATGAGGTAGGGCCGCCCCATCAACCCTTCTCGGTCCGGACCGGCTCGGTCTCGGTGTCGTGCCACTTCATGGCGCGGGCGTGGCGCATTGGGGCGATCCTGAGGAGGATCTCCCCCTTCTGGAAGAGTCGGACGGTCCCGGTGGACTGGCTGACGACGACCGCCAGGGACCTCGTGACCTTGGTGATCGCGGCGGCGGCCCAGTGGCGGGTCCCCAGCCCCTTGGGGAGCGTGAGCCCGGCGTTGGGGGCGTCGACGATCCGGCAGGCGGCCTCGACGGTCCCGTCGCGGGCGACGACGAAGGCCCCGTCCATCTGGGCGATCTCCTTGATCGCCTCGCGGACCTTGCCGTCGCGGATGTTCCGCTCCTTCCGGCGATACCCCTTGAAGGGGTCGAAGCCCAGGACGCGGGTCCGGGCCAGGACGTTCCGGACGTCGCCGACGACGATCAGGCTACCGACGGCCTTGCCCTCGCGCCCCTCGCGGCCGATCTCGACGGCGACGTCGACCACGGCCTTGAGCGTTTCCAGGGGGACCGAGGTCTCCAGGGCCCGGAGGTCTCGCGAGGAGAGCCGCTCCAGGTGCTCGCCCAGGCGGACCACGGTGATCGAGTCGAGGACCTCGGCCTCGAACCCGGAATAGGCTACGACCACGCGGTCGCCCGCCTTGAGCTGGTCGTTGGCCACGGCCTCGATCAGGGCCAGGGTGATCCGCTCGGTGATCGACACCTCGGTCGGCTCGACGGCCACGGCTTCCATGCCCGCCTCGCGTACCGCTTCCTCGTGGCGGGTGGTCTCGACGGCCACCAGGACCCGGACCCCCTCGGCCAACTCGCGGACGGCCTCCCAGTCCATCGGGCCTTCGGGCATGAGCAGGAGCCCGACGGCCCCGGTGCGCGGGACCGCCTGGCAGGATAGCTCCAGGAGGCTGAGCGTCGCCTTGGTGAGGACGGTCGTCACGGCAGGCCCCACACCCCATCGCCGGCGGCCGGACGCGGGCCGGGAATCGGGCGCGGGGATCGTCCGCACGGAAGGCACCGGTCGAGGGGTCAATAGGTTAGCAAGATCAGGCCGAGATCGCCACCCCCGCCCGGCTCGATTTCGGGGCGAGCGGAATCGGACCGATCAATCGATCCCGATCTCGCAGGAAACCTCCCCCTCGCCGCCCCGGAAGACGCGGGAGTAGATCGGCAGGGCTGTCCGCTTGCCCGCCGTGATCTTGAGCCGATAGTCGGTGGTCGTTGCGTTGATCATCACGCGGTATTTGCCGTCGCTGATGACCTTGGTATCGGCGGGGACAGGGGTAGCCTGGCCGTTCGCCGGGCCCATCGACTGCACTTCCACTGTGACGGGCTTGACCACGTCCCCCGTCCTGGCGTCGAAAACCTTCAGGTTGATGGTCAGGCTCGGCTTTAGTTCGACAATCTCATCCTGATCCCCAGGCTTCAAAGTCTGCTCCGTCAGGAGATAACCGCCCTTGCTAAAGGACAACCTCGTGGCGTGGTCTGGCGCCTCGTCCCAGAGGAATCGACCTTCGAGATCGGTCCAGGTCCGTGGTACAGTACCCCGGGTCCGGGACAGACTCGAGATCCAGACCATTGTCCCCGGAAGCGGTTGACCGAGGTAATCCACCACCCGGCCCCGGATTGTCTGTCCCCGAGCGAGCCGGAACTCGACCGGCCTTTCGCGCGCTTCCGATGGTACATCCAACCCGGCCTGGGCATAACCTCGGGCCCGGGCGGCGAGCCTGCCCCGCTCCGAAGGGTCGAGGTGGAGGAAGAATCGTCCCTCGTCGTCCGCGACGGCGCGCCGAAGGCGGATGAGAAATCCCAGGCTCACCGGCACGACGACCACTTCGGCCCCGGCGATCGGTCGGCCTTCCTCGTCGAGAACTCGCCCGGCGACCCGGACGCCCCGGATCATGACCTGGCGATCGGTGAAGTCCTGCAAACCATCCAGCGGGATGTGTCTTCGGCCACTACCCAGCGTCATCGACTGGTCCGAAACGTAGTCGGGATGGACTAGCTGAAGGTCGATCGCCGAGGCGTCCGGCGAGATGAAGGGCGAGCGCCCTCGGCCTTCAAGGTCGGTCAGGGTAGGAACTTCGTAGGTGGATTCATAACCCCGACCAATCTTGGAGAGCGCGCGAGGCTCAGCGTAGTCCGAGACGGTGACGACCACGGTCGCCCCGGCAATCGGTCGGCCCTCCTCGTCCACGACCGTGCCTCCAACCTCGCGGGCGGTCCTCAGGCGGATCTCGATCGAAGCGTCGAGCGAGTTGCCCGAATCCGTCCCCAGGCCGTGTCTCTGTGGGACATACCCCGCCTTGCGGACCTCGATATTTGCTCCCATGCCGTCGATCTCGGGATACTCGACCCGGAGTCGGCCTTCGGCGTCGGTCCGGAACTCGTGGACTCCCAAGTTGACGTACTCATTCACGAGGGTCTGGGCGTCGGGGATCGCCCGGCCGGTCGCGTCGTCGAGCACCTGGAGGTCGACCGTGTGGCGTCGCGCCGCCGGGGGCAACGGGCCTTCGAAGGCCCATTCCGTTTTCGGTTGGGCCGGGGCTGCCGTGGGCTCATCGATCACGGGGGCTTCGGAGTCGAGTCGAGCGATCCCGACGGCGGAGGCCGCGACGGTCCCCAGGAATATCCCGGCGACCACGAAGAATCTCAAGCTGGCGAGCTTCATCTCGATCAAACCTCCTCGGACCAGCGAGAGGACCGCGACCGGGACCTCCCCGGGCGTCCAGCCCTTCGCGAATGCGGTTGCGACGCGGGCGGTCGCGGTCGCGATGCTCGGCGGGCTGGCCAGGGTCTCGCCCGCGAAGGGGAGGCTCACCAGCGCGGAGGCCGGGGCCAGACCTCGACGGATCAGCCGGGCTTTCAGCCGGTTCCGGCCTCGATAGAGGCGCGACTCCACGGTCCGAGGTCGACAGCCCAGCCCGGCCGCCGCCTGCTCGTAGCTCAGGCCCTCCAGGTCGCACAGGACGATCGCGGTCCGATAGTGGTCGGGCAGGCGATCCAACTCCTGGTAGAGCTCGGCCTTCGGTTCGTCGGCGGGAGAGTCCGGCCTCGGGACCTCGCGACGGCTGGCGATCTCCTCGACGTATCGACGTTCGTGGAACTTTCGACGGGCCGAGTCTCGCCAGGATCGGGCCGAGATCCGCCGGGCGGCGATCACGAGCCATCCGGCCAGCGCCTCCGGCCTCCGGATCGACCCGGCCCGGCGAGCCAGCAGGATGAACGTGGCTTGCGCGGCATCGCGGGCATCATGGGGATCGCCGAGGGTTCGGAGGCAGGCCCGGAAGACCATCGGCTCGTGGCGTCGGATCAGGGCCTCGATCGCCGAGTCGGACGCCGGGCCCCCTCGGAGGAACCGCTCCAGCAATTCCGCGTCTCCCAGGAGCCCGACCGCCCCGACTTCCCAGAGGGCCTTCAAGGGGTGGCCGAGGCCCCCCGCACCGACCTGATTCATCGCCGAAGCCTCCCGGACCCGCTTGCATCCTGGAGAGAATGTGCCCGAAGCTCGGTCGAAACCCTGCAAGGATTTTTCGCCGGAGTCGAAAGACCCGCCATCCCGGACGCGCCCCGCCCTCCTGGCCCGTGCCGTGATATAGATAAAAGGGGCCGATCTCGGGCCGGGCCCAGACCATCGGGATTGGCGCTTGCCTCCCAACCCCTCTCGCGTGAATCGCATCATTCAGGAGCGGCCATGATCCGTATCCGGGCCTGGAATGCCGGTAATGTCCGAAAAGTCGTGATGGGCTTGATGGCGTTCGGGATGCTTGCTGGCCCGGCGATGGCGGGGGAGCGGCGTCCGGGCCATCGAGGTCGAGTGCCGGTCGATCCCCGACGCGGCCCGTTCGACTTCATTCGCGGTGGACTCGGGCCCGATCTCCTGCCGTTTACCCGCAAGGGACCTCGGATCCTGGATCACCGCTACCCGTCATATCCCGCCTTCCACGCCCCCGTCCCGGCCGGGCCGGGCGACTCGCTTTACGAGACCGGTCAGTTTCCCTGGCAGCGAGGTTGATCCTCCTCCACAAGTAAATTGGTGTGATCGGCATAATCGATACTCTCGGGATCTTCGTTGCGACTGTGCGTGAAGACCAACCCGATCACGCGAACCAGTCAATTCGGCAGGATCGGGCACACCCTCAGATCCGATACACCGGTCAACGAACCAGGTAATCTCGATGGATCGAGGTCGGATCACGGAGGCAAGGATGCCCAGCAACCCCTCTCGAAGCTGGATCACGTCTCCGGCCATTCTATTGCACGCACTCCTGCCGATTTTCGTGTTCGGAGCCATCGATCTCGGAGTGGCTCGGGGTCAGGAAGCGGGGGGATCTCGACCGGATCCTCCGAGCAGAACCGCGCGTCGCGAGTCGGTCTTTGGGCGGATTTTACGCGGCAGGGCCCGCGAAACGATTGATCCTCGCGTATCTCGGACCCAGGGACCGGTCCCTCCTGCACCCCCTCGTCTTGAAAGCGGGAGAGCGGCTGGCCCCGCCTCGCCACCCTTGCCGGGCTCGCTGACCATGCCTTCGGGGCCGGTGATCCCGCCCCGAGCCGAGCCCACCGCCGCCCCGATCCCCGACGACCTCCTGAACGAAGCCCCCTCTCCGATCGTTCCCCCCTCCCCTCGACCGACCCCGGCCGACCCGGAGGCCGCGCGGACGGTCATGAGGTTGGAGGACTTCGAGCGGATCGCCCTGGAACAAAACCCGACGCTGGCCCAGGCAGCGGCGGTCGTTGGCGTCTCGCGCGGTCGGGCCTGGCAGGCCGGCCTCTGGCCGAATCCCCTGATGGGCTATCAAGGCGAGCAGTTCGGAGCCAAGGACGGCGGGCCTCGTCCGGCGGTCGGCAAGCAGATGGCGTTCTTCCAGCAAGAAATCCCCTCGGCCAGGCGTCAGCAGGTCAGCCGTCGGAAGTTCGAGTGGGAGGCCCAGTCCGCCCGATGGTACGCGGCAGCCCAGGAACTCCGGGTCCTGAACAGCGTCCGGATTCACTTCTTCGAGGCGCTCGGAGCCCAGCAGCAGGTGACCACGCGTCGCGAATTGCTCGCGATCGCCGACGCGGCCTTGCGGACGACCGAGGAGATGGTCAACGACGGCCAGGCCAACGCCCCCGACCTGCTCATGGCCCAGGTCCAGCAGCAGCAGACCCGCGTGGCCCTGGTCGTCGCCGAGAACGAATTTCGACGCGCCTGGGCCAGCCTGGTCGCCGAGGTCGGCACCCGCGCCTTGCCCCCGACCAGGCTGGAAGGGCCGCTCGATGCCGACTCCCCCGACCTCGACTATGATGCCACGCTGAACTACGTCCTGGAGAACAGCCCCGAGATCAAGGCGGCGCTCGCCGAGATCCGCCGAGACGAGGTGGTCGTCCAGCGCGAGCGGCTCCAGCCGATCCCCAACCTCTTCGTGAAGGGGGCCGTCGGCGAGAACTTCATCGACGGCGGGACGACCTCCAATCTCTCGATTTACGGCAACATCCCGGTCTGGAACAAGAACCAGGGGACGATCTATCAGGCGACTAGCCACCTGAGGCAGGCTCGGGCCAATCTCGACCGGCTCCGCCTCTCTCTCGAAAAGCGGCTGGCCGAACAGCTGGCCGACTACAACGGCGCCCTGGCCCTGACCCGGACCTACCGCGATGAGACCCTCCCGAGGGCGAAGGAGGCCTACGACCTCCTGCTCGAAAGCTACCGGCGGCGACGAGCGGCCTGGCCGCAAGTCCTGGTGGCCCAGCGGATGTGGTTCGATCTCCGGGTCCAGTACGTCACCTCGTTGATCGCCTTGCGTCATGCCGAAGTGGAGATCAAGGGCCTCCTGCTCGTTGGCGGCCTGGAACTGCCCCAGACCCCCGAGCCGCTGGGCAACATCAACGTCAGCCCGGACCCTCGCTGAATCGGGCGGGATCGGACGATCCATCGGCATGGGCCCTGCGAATCGACTCGTTCGCCGGCCCCGCTCCGATCTCAGCCGACCCGACTCTCATCGCTCGGCGTTTACTCGCTCCCGCCCGCGCCGAGGATGCTGGCCCCGTCGGGGATGTCGGCCTGGCCCGACATCACCTTCTCGTAGAGTTCCTCGGGGAGGACCCGGAGGACCGTCATCATGGCGCCGGGGGCGATGAACCAGTTTTTTCGCATCCCACGGACCTCGTTCTTCCCTTTGAGCTTGGTCACTTCCTCCTGGGTCCACTGCATCTCCTTCATGTCCATCATGTCCTGGGGATAGCCGGGGACCTTCCATCGCGGGTCGTTGTAACGGCCCCCGGGTCGGCTCATCCCTCCGATGGCGGGACCATTGCGGGTGGCGTGATCGGGGGTCGTCCCACCACCCAGCCCCCGACCCAGGCTTGGCCCGTTCTCTCCCGCGAGCGCGGGGCCTCGATCGAGCTGACCCTGGCCCGGCCCCTGATCCAGCCCGGCGGGCAGGTGCATGGGGCTCATCTCCCGGTCGCTCTCGTGGCCGCCCATGCCCATGCTCCCTCGATCCATCTTCATCCGGGATGGGCCGGTCATCGAGGTCATGTGGTTCATCATGTGGTGGGGGATGTGGCAGTGGAAAATCCAATCGCCGGGGTTGTTGGCGATGAATTCCATCTCGCGGATCTGGGCCACGCCGACGAGCTGGGTGTTGCCGGGAATCCAGGCCGATTCGGGGATTCGGCCTCCCTCGGTCCCGGTGTTCCACCAGGTGTGGCCGTGGAAGTGGATCGGATGGTGATCCATGGCGCTGAGGTTCATCAGGCGGACGCGCACGCGGCTGCCGTGCCGGACGACCATCGGGGTCGTGTACGGTCCCGATCGGCCGTTGATCGTGAACCAGTTGAAGGCCATCGACGTCGAGTTCGGGATATACGCCTGGGGGAGGATCGCGAACTCCTGGAAGATCAGGCCGAAGTCGTGGTCGACGGCCGGCTCGTACACCTTCTCGGGGTGGATCACGAACAGGCCGGACATCCCCATGATTTCCTGCATCGCCCCGTGGGAGTGGTAGAAGTAGGTCCCTTCCTGGTGGAGGTCGTACTCGTAGACGTACGACTCGCCGGGCGGGATCGGCTCCTGGGTCAGGCCCTCGACGCCGTCGTAGCGGACGGGCATCTCGCCCCCGTGCCAGTGGAGGGTGGTTGGCTCGGGCAATTTGTTGTGGAGGACGATCCGGACCCGGTCCCCCTGGACGGCCTCGATCAGCGGGCCGGGCATGCTACCGTTGTAGCCCCAGACGTAGAAGGACTGGCCGGGCAGGAACTCTCGACGGACGACCTCGGCGACGAGATGGAACTCCTTGACGCCGTCGACCATCTTCCAGGGGAGCCTGGGCAGGTCGGGCATCTCGACGGAGACCGGGGGCAGGCCCGGCCCCCGGAAGCCGCGCGTCAGCTTGCCCCGGTCCGATGGGCTCCCGATCGGCCCGCCCCGGCCCGCGTGGAACCGGGGGAAGGCCTGGGGATCGTCGAGCCCCCGGGCGGAGCCGCCTCCCGATGGCCCGGCCCCTTGAGCCGTCGAGTCGCTCCCGGCGGCCAGGAGGCCGGCGGTGGCCAGGGTCCCGCCGTGGAGGAAGCCTCGACGCGTCGTCTCGTCGCCCATCGGATCACCTCGACTCGGCCGGGGTAGGGGTTCGCAGCCGGCGGGATGCCGACCGACGAATGATTATACCCTCCGGCGGCGGGCGATCTCCCGGTCGGGGATCGGCCCGAGAAGCGAGCTCAGTCCTTGAACCGCTTGATCAGCGTGACCTCGTTGCCCGGGTCATTGTAGTGGAAGTCATCCACGAGGCCCTTGGCCAGCATGATCCCGAAGCCCCCCTCGCGGATCCCCAGCTCGTTCCGGATGTCGAGGTGGCCGATCGGGTCGTCGTCGGAGGCGGCGTGGGGGACCTGGGTCGGGTTGAAGCCGGGCCCCTGGTCCTTGATGATCAGCGTGACCTTCTCCGGGTCGATCCGGTAGGTGATCCGCACGGTCAGGTCGGCGTTCTTGCGGTGGCCCCACTCGATCGCGTTGCCGCCCATCTCCATGACCACCTGCTTGAGGTCCTTGACCTGCCGCTCGGTCAGCGGGGTGTGCAGGTAGAGGTCGGCCAGCATGTCGTTGGTCTGTTGGAGATACGCCAGCTCGCTCCGGACGTCGAAGTGGATCTCGCCCATCGTGCCGTTCTTGGTGCGCTCGGCGTGCCAGGCCAGCGCGTCGTCCATGGCCTCGAAGAGCTGATGGGGCGTGAACGGCTTGGTCAGGTAGCCGTTGGCCCCGACGCGGACCCCGGACAGCCGGTGGCTGGGATCGTTCAGCGAGGTGACCATCACGATCGGGATCAGGTTGGTCTCGCGGTCGCGCTTGAGCTCCTCGCAGATCTCGAACCCGTCGCGGTCGGGGAGCATCAGGTCGAGCAGGATGAGGTCGGGCTGGTACTTCCGGACGTCGTCGGGGACGGTCGCCCCCTCGTACCGCTGGATCGCCTCGAAGTCTCGCGCGCGGACCAGGCTGGCGAGGATCTCGTTCACGTCGCGCTCGTCGTCGACGATCAGCACGGTGCGCGGCATGGTAAGAGGAACCCCGCGGGACGGAGAAGCAACCCAGGATTGGCCATTGTCCCGCGCCGAGGCCCGACTGGCAAGGCTCCGGCTTCCGGGAGGCTCGCCCTTGCGAGAGGAGGTCCCGGCCCGCCACAATGGATGAGGCCACGCTCGGGGCGGCCCGCCCGGGTCTCCGGGACCGACCGACCGAATCCCCGGCCTGGCCCCTTTCGATGCCGGATCATGACATGAAAATCTCCGAGATCATCGACGCTTTCGGCTACGTCATCTACGCCGCGCTCGCGCTGCTGGCGGTCTGGGGCGCGTATAACGCGATCCTCCTGTATCGGGCCCTGAAGCGGAAGTCGATCGGCGACGGGGCCGAGCCGCTGACCCGCCAGGTCGCCGACTTCTGCAAGGTCGGCAAGTTCGACTCCGCCCTCTCGGTCTGCCAGGGGCCGCCTTACTGGCACACGGCCCTGGCCCAGTTGATGGCGGTGGCGCTAACCCACCGATCGAAGGGACTGGCCAAGATCAAGCAGCTCCTGGTGATGGAATTCCACACCGAGGTCATCGCCGCGCTGGAGAACCGACTGGCTTCGGTCTCGACGATCGTCCGGATGGGGCCCCTGTTGGGCCTGCTGGGCACGGTGGCCTCGATGATCGGGGCCTTCGGCCGGATCGGCGGGGCCGAGAAGGTCGCCCCCTCGGTCCTGGCCAACGACATCAGCCTGGCCCTCTGGGCCACCGGATCGGGATTATTAATCGCAACGCCCATGATGATCGTCGGCAACGACATACACGCCAAGCTCCGACGCCTCCGCGACCGGACCGAGCGCCAGCTCCAGGATTTCCTCGAAATCCTCGAAGAGATCGAGGGCCAGAACCGGAACAGCCCCGGGTCGAGGTCGGGCCACGCCCGGGCCGTCCTCCCTCGCTGATTCAGGCTCCCGCATCAGAGACGCACATCCATGACGATCCCCCCCGACGCCTACGAACGATCGCGAGCCGCCGTCGCCATCTCCTGCCTGAAGTGGCTCCAGTGCACCGGGCCGGCGTCGGATCGGGTGCCCGATCGGATCGTGGAGTTCCCGAGCGATGACCCGCCGCTGGTGAGGGTGAGGGAGGTTTCGACGGTGGATCTGGTGACGCATCCCCTGTGGGACCGGTGGCTCGATGGTTGACCCGAAGCTGGATTGACCCTGCGTGGCAGAGGTAAGCGTCGGCTTGCTCCTGACAGCCGGTCGAGGTCAAGCAGGTCATCTGACAACAGGCTCCCTATCGAGGTCCCCATGCTGCTCCGCCGCCAGGTCAGCGAAGAACGCGACGAGCACATCGACATGACTCCGATGGTCGACGTCGTCTTTCAGCTCATGACGTTCATGCTGTTCTCGGTGCAACTGGCGTCCGAGGGGACGGTCGAGGTTCCCCGGGCCCGGCATGGCGTGGGGGTGGAGGAGACCGCCGCGACGTTCCTGACCCTGCTCAAGCCCGAGGCCCCGGGGGCCCGGCCCTTGCTGAAGATCGGCGGCGATGGGGAGGGTCCTCCGATCGACGCCGAGGCGGCGGGCGCGGCGGTCTCGAAGGGCGTGGCCCAGGGGCTCAAGAAGGTCGTGATCCAGGCCGATGGGGCGGTGCCCGAGGGGGAAGTCCTCCGCCTGATCGGCGAGTTGAGCAAGCGAGAGCCGGGCGTGACCATCCACATCGGCGTCCGGGAGCCCGAGTAAATCACCATGGACCAATGGGATGTCTTCCACAGCGACCGGCTGGAGGCCGAGCGGTCCTTGTCCACCGAGGACGTTCACGCCGCCCTGGCGCGAGGCGACCTGACCGAGGACGACCTGATCCGCCCGAGCGGCTCCACCCGATGGGCCAGGCTGGGCGACTCCGAGGAGTTCGCCCGCCTCGTCCCACCCCTGGGATTCGTGCCCTCGGGCGAGTACGCCGCGCCGTCGATCGAGGACTCGGCCGAGGTCGATCCGGGCTCGATGGAATTCGCCGAGAGCCTGCCGGAACTGCCCGCGGCCGAGTCGCCTCCCGAGCCCGAACCGGAGCCCGAGCCCGAGCCGGAGGCTCCGAGCGCGGAGGCTCTCCCGACCTCGGACGACGAGCTGACCGCGCGGCCCGACATCGACGATCTGGAACTGGAACTCGACTTCGACGAGCTCGACCCCCAGGACGAGGACGAGGAGGCGGCCGAGTTCACCTTCACGCGGAACTCGTCCGAGCGGGTCGAGGAACTCGACCTGGCGGCGATGGTCGACGTCGCGTTCCAACTCGTCCTGTTCTTCCTGGTGACGACGGCGACGGTCGTCTTCAAGACCCTGGAAGTCCCCCGGCCCAACGAGGACAAGCCCCCCGAGGCCGCCGCCCAGGCGCGGGCGAAGTCGATCGAGGAACTCCAGGAAGACTACATCCTGGTCGAGGTCGACGCCGCCGGGGCCATGAAGGTCGACCGCCAGCCGATTCCCGCCGATCGCGCGGCGCTGGCCGAGAAGCTCCGGGCCACCCGCCAGGCCACCGGCCGGAAGGCCATGCTCCTCTCGGCCGACTTCGCCACCCGGCACGAGAACGCCGTGCTCGCCTTCGACGTCGCCAACGAGGTCGACCTGTCCATCGCCATCGCCCAACCGAGCGGGAAGCAGGGGCCCTGAGCGTTCATCAGGGCTTGTCGCCCCGGGATGCGTCGGCGGCGATCTCTCGGAAGTAGAGCTGGATCAGGCGGGCGTAGTCGTCCCGATATCGCCCCTGGGAGTGCTGGAGGATCTCGGTCCGGAGGTGGCCGGGAAGCTCGCCCCACTTCCGGCCGGATTTCTTGCGGATGAGGTCCTGGAGTTCCGAGAGGTCGGCGCGGGCGGTCCCGGCCGCGGCGGAGGTGGGGTCGGGGTTGTCGGGGCTGGCTTCGGCGATCGGCGGGGCAGGGGGGCCGGCTCCCTCGGACCGGGCGGCGGCCCGGAGGGCCTCGGCGGCCTGTCGCATCGATGGGGACGCCGCTTGCGCGTCGGCCTGGCTCTGCGCCTGGGAGAGTTTGCGGGCGGCCTCGCCGATCGCCTCGCGGGCCTGGGCGAGCGAGTCGGCGGTGTCGATGGGGGCGTCTCCGGCCTCGCTCTTGCCTTCGGCCTGGAGCCCGGCGGCCAGGTCCTCGGTCTCCCGGGCGGCTCGCTCCAGCAGGTCGGCGGCCTGACGCTGCGACTCGCGGGCCTGGTCGGTCTGCCCACGGGCGAGTTGCTCGGCCCCCGCTTGCATGGCCTCCGGTGCTTTCTGGCCGGCGAGATCGGCGGCGTTCCCGGCCTGATCCTGGGATCGCGCCTTGATTTCCCGGGCCCGGTCGCGAAGTTGGGCCAGGTCCTGACCGAGTTTCTGGGCGTCGCGCCGGAGGTCTTCCTGGGGGGTCACGCGATCGGCCATCACCGACTGGAGCCGTTCGCGGATCTGGCGCTGGCGGCGGACCAGGTCGGTCGCCCGGGCCATCTGCTCGGGGCCGAGACCCAGCTCCGGGTCGGCCGGGACCGTCGGCTCGTCGGCGGGCGGGGCGGGGGCCTCGTGGGCGAGTTTCCGGGCGAGGGCTCCGATGGCTTCGGTGGCCTTCCGTGCGGCCTCGGGCGTGGCTTCGAGGGGGGCTGAGAGCCCTGCCAGGCGGATGGCCTCGGCGAGGGGTGCGGGGGCTTCGTCCGCGACGGGGAGGTTCCGGATCGCGGTGGCGATCCTCTGCCGGTCGAGCGCGGCTTCTTCGCGAGGGGTCGGGTCCTCCTCGGGGGGCTTGCTCCGCTCCTCGGCGAGCCGGTCGGCGGCGATTCGTTGCTCGTCGGCCAGGATCTCGGCGAGGTCGTCGGCGGGCAGCTTGCCCCTCGCCTTCTGGTCCAGCCGGTCGAGTGCGCCTCGGGCATCGGCCCGGCTCGCGGCCAGGGTTTCGCGGAGGCTCCGCGCCTTGCCTGGGTCGAATCCCTCGGGCGGCGGGGGGGTGATCCCGACGGCGAACTGCCAATCGGAGTTGCCGTTTCCGCAGCGGACGACCAGGCGGTTGATCCCTTCGATCAGCCCGACTTCCACCTGATCCTGGCCGGGGGCGAAGGCGCGGTTGCCGTCGAACTCGAAGACCTTCTTGCCGTTGAGCCAGACGGTCGCCGTGTCGTCGGAGCCGATCGAGAGCCGGGCCTTCCGGGCGGCGGCATTGGGGATCTCGGCGACGGCGAAGGCCGACTGGTTGTCGGTCCTCTCGAAGGCTCGCGCGAGGTTGACCCGTCCTTCTTCTCCCTCGATCGTGGCGGGCTTCCAGCGGAGGGGCGGGCCGACGGGGCCACGGACCTCCTCGCCGAAGTTGATCGGCCGGGCCGGGTCGAAGGGAAGCCGGGCCGTCGGGGTCGGGAACGGGCCGAGGATCTGCCAGCCGTTGGCCGGGGGCTTCGGCCCGGAATCGGGCTTTCGGGCCGGGGCCTGATCCCGGACGGCCTGCATGGCGAGGGCCAGGCGACCGACGCGACCGGCCGCCCGATCGCGCTGGGGGCGGACCCTCGGTTCGAGATCGAGGGCGGCCAGGAGGGCGGCCGCCTCGCGCGCCTTCGGGAGCAGGGGGGCGAGCCTCTCGGCGAGGTCGAAAGCGGCGCGGGCCTCGTCCGGTCGATCTCCCTTGGGAGCGGTCTCGGCGAGGCTTCGTTCCAGGTCGCGGGCGACCTCCTCCGCCTGACGACGGGCCTCGTCGAGTTTTTTCCGGGCCTCGTCGCGGCGACGGTCGGGGTCGGGCAAGGAGTCGGCCAGCTGGTTCAGGGCCCGCTTGGCGGCGTTCTGGAGCCCCTCGGACCCGCGAGGTCGGAGGCCCCGGAGGTTCTCGGAGGCGCGGTCGGTCGCCTGGGTGGCCTCTCGGGCGATCCCCTGTTGCGGCTCGGGCGGGACGATCCCCGAGGCGAGTCGGGCGATCTCGGCCTGGCGATCGCCCAGGGGCTCGAGCCGGTCGGCGAGCGCGGCCTGCTCGTCGGCGGGGAGGGCGTCCTTCTGGCGGGCCTCGGCCACGGCGGCGATCACGTCGTTGGAGAGGATCTCCTGGCGACGGGCCAGCCGGCGTGCCAGGCTTCGGGCGTCGGCGGGCACGTCCTCGACGTCGCGGGCCAGGCGTCGGAGCGAGTCCTCGGCCTCGTCGAGCCGGCGGACGGCCTCGGGCAGGTTGCCCGCCTCGATCGGCTCGGAAGCCCTTCGGAGGGCGTCGACGTCGAGTCGGGGGCGGGCGTTCTCGGCCAGGGGGTCGTCGACCTCCAGGGCCAGTCGTCGTGCGTCGTCTTCCAGGGCCCGCTGGATCTGGGCGAGCGCCCGGAGCGGCCCCTCGGCCCGAGGCCCCTCGGCGGTCTGCCGGGCCTCCGCCCTCTGCCGCTCGGCCAGGGCCCGGGCCGCCTGGGCGAGCTTCGACGCCTCCTCGGCCTGGGCCGCGAGGACCCCGGCGCGGAGGCCGGGCGACTTCTCGACGAGGTCGTCGAGGGCTTTCCGGAGTTCCTCCTGCTCGGCGGCGACCTTGGCCTGATCGGCGGCCTCGGCGGCCTTGCGGGCCAGGGCGTCTTCCTGACCGGCGATGTCGCGGAGCTTCTGGCGGTCGAGGTCGAGCTTCGACAGCGCCTCGAACCGGCGCTGAAGCTCGTCGAGCCGGGTCCCGAGGGCTCCCAGGCGTCCGTCGGCCACCCGGAGTTCGGCCAGCCGCTTTCCGGGGTCGTCGGCCTTCCGGGCCTTTTCGAGCTGGGCTCGACCGGCCTCGGCCTCGACCTCGGCGGCCTGACGCGCGGGGCGGGCCAGGGCCAGGTAGGTCGGGTCGTCTTCGAGGTCGCGGGCCAGGATCTGGAGCCGGTCGACCACCGATCGGGCCTCGGCCATCCGGGCGTCCAGGGCGGCGTCGCGATCGGCGTCCCAGGCGGCCCCGTCGCGCTGGGCTGCGTCGGCGGCGTAGCGGAGCTGCTCGGTCTCTCGGCGGTTGGTCCGGTTCGCCAGTCGGATTTCATTGAGCCTGGCCCCGAACGCCTCGCGGCGAGACCGGTCCTCGGCCGCCTGCAAGGATTCGGCCGACGCGACGATCGAGAGCGCCCGGGCGTCGGACCAGACCACGTTCGGCCCCTTCGGCTCGGGCCGGTTGTCGAGGATCTTCACCCGATAGCTCAGGGAGTCGCCGGGCTCCATCGCCAGGTCGCCGAGCCTGATCGAGCCGAACCCCCGCGCAACCGTCGACCCCAGCCCCTCCAGTTTCAACTCGACCCGGCCGGCCGTCACCTCGTCCACGGACCCCGATCGTCGGACCTCGTAATGAAGCTCGGCCGAGGCGACCGCGAAATCGTCCCGGGCGGCCACGCCGACCTGGAGCACGTCGTCGGGCCGGGCCTCGCTCGGGGCCCCGGGGCCTCGGACGGCCAGGCTCGGGGCGAGGTCGGGCCGGACCGCCAGCAGTCGTGACTCGGGAGGGCCATCCAGCCCGTTCCGGTCGCGACGAGGGGTCAGCACATAAGACCCGCTGGCCTCGGCCCGGAGCGTCGCGGTCATCCCCTTCCCGGCGGGCGTCAAGGCGATCGGCTTCGCGACCTCGGGCCAGTTCAGTTCGATCGACTCGACCGGCGTGTTGGTCTCGACCGACAGGACGATCGTGCTCCCCTCGACCGCCTCGATCCGCGAAGGGTCGCGAGCCGGGCCGGGGGGGAGCTGCGTGTAGGCGGGAGGCTCGACCCTCGCGGCGATCTTCGAGACTCGGGGCGGCTCGACGGCGGTGACACGGTAGGCCCGGCTCCGGGCCGCCTCGGTCGTCACCCGGTACGAGAGCGAACCGGCCACCCGGGGTAGGGTGGCTTCGTACGATCGCTCGGGAGTCGAGCCGGGGGCTCGGGCGGTCATCCTCGAACGTCGAGGCTTCCCATCGGCGTCAATCCATTCGAGCCAGGCCGATTCGGGCGCGGGCCGAGTACCGAACCGGGGGGAGACGACGGCCTCGACCTTCAGGTCCGAACCGATCGCCAGGGTCTTGTCCCCCGGCAGGACCGTCAACGCGAACCAGCCGACCCGCTCCAGGTCACGCCAGGGGGCGAGGAACCGCATGGCCAGCGTCCGGAACGGTTCGGGCCGGATCACGGCCGGAGCGACGACGATGACCGCCGCCAGGATTCCCAGGATCAACCATCGGATAGCTCGCTTTCCCCCCTCGACGAGCGAAGGGTCGAACGATCCCACATGCTCGGAGGCCTCTCGCGCCAGGGCCGCGATCAGGGCGGGCGAGCCGTTAGTTGGGCCGGCCCGATCGAGCAACGCGACCGATCCGGTCAGTCGCTCGCCGAGGCTCGGGTCGGCCCGCTCGGCCACCGCCGCCAGGTCGATCCATCGCGACCGTCTCATCAAGGGACGGACGACCCACCACCCCAGGCCCAGACCGATCGCCAAGATCCAGACGCCCCAGATTGCCCACCGGACCGGCAAGGCCAACAGTCCCGAGAAGTCGGCGATCATCCCCAGGGCCACCCCGACCGAGGCCACCAGGGCCGTCAGCCCCAGGCCCCGCGCCGAGGCGAACCCTCGAAGCCGGGCGTCGACCCGTCGCAAGGCCCGGGCGATCGGCCGGGGCAGGGCGGTCGAGTCGGGGGTCGTGGCCTGGGGCATGGGAGGCTCCTTTATCGTCTGCCGGGGCGCTCGGGGCCCGCGATCCAGCATCCGATTTTCGGGCCATCCGGGCTATAGGTGGCCGGGATTTGAGGACCGGTGGCTGAGCACCGCAAATGTCTATTTCCTGGCCGCTCATCGAATTATCAAGGCATATTCTTCGCGAGAGCCCTGAGCATGGCATGTCGATCCTGCGAAGCCCTGGATGCCTTCGAGCGATTGCCGCCCTTATCGTGATCGGTGGTGATCCGAAAATCGTCGGCCGCGAGGACGGCGACCCCCCTCAGGAGTTGCCCCTTGTTCGCGATTCCGGCCGCCTTCGCCGCGCTCCAGGCGGGCTCCCAGCGATGGCGGTGCATCTTGATGGAGAGCCTTCGGTCCGCCTTGCCCTGCGCGAGCGGTTTCAAGGAACCGATCTTGACCGCCTCGGCGACTTCGGGGTTTGTGGCCACGAGATTCAAGTAATAGCGAAAGATCGCGGTGCGGACCGACTTCGGCTCGCCTCCGAGCGAGGCCGTCACGAGTTCGACGGCGTCCTCGATCGCCCGGGGCACTCGACCCTCGATCGCCTCCCGATCGGTCGTCTTGTCCTCGCGGTACTCGTTGATCCGGGGCGTGGACTGGTGAGGGATGCCCACGACCTCACCACATCGCTCACAGACGGCGACCAGTACGTCGGGGACTGTGACGCTCCACCCGCTGGGCGTGTAGTCCCGGTACTCCATCCGGGTGTTCACCCGAGCCTGGCAATTCTCGCAGATCCCCGCCGATTGATCGCCCGCTCGATACAACCTCATGGCCTTCTCTCCCGCGATCTCGCGACCACTTCCTACTGATGGACGCTGATGAAGATCGCCATGAATCCGTCCTGCTCGATGAGATATCCCTTGATGTACCAACGACTCGGTCCATCGGTCGGCTTGAAGATGTGGACGACCTGCGACGAGTCGGCATGATGCAGGCTCGTCTGGTGCTGCTTGCCCGTGCATCGAAGGAGCAGCCCGATGACCTCCTCCACGGAAACCTCACCGCTGGCGAGCAGATTCTTACCCTCGGCCTGGGCCCGCTCCTCGTGCTGGAAATGGCCGTCCTTGAGGGCCTGAATCATCGCCTGCCGGACGGCCTTGAATCCCATCACGTAGCCTCGATGCCGGGTTCGATTCGGCTTTTCATTGTACGAAATCGGACGTACAAAAACAATTCGGGCTCCGGCGGGAGATCGGAGTCTTTCCAAGATTCGCCTCGCTCCGACGAATCCGCCTTCGGATGGATAATGATCGGCGGTGTCCCCGGCGGGTCGAGGCACTTCGCGCCGGCGGCTGGTATGATCCTCCCTGGCTCGCCCTTTCCGAACGTTTTCCGGCGGGAGTCCCCCCACGATGAACCGGCTGGCCCTCTGGCTCGATAATCCGCTCCTGGTCAAGCACGCCCGTTCGAGGCTCCGGCGGATGCAGGTCCTTCCGTGGGTCGCGGTGGTGATGATCATCGCCCTTTGCATCGTGATGACCGGGTATCAGTACGATGGGCTGAGGGGGGGCGGGACGTTCGGGGGCCTGATGGGGCTCCAGGCGATCATCCTGGCGATCGTGGGGGCGGCGCAGGTGGGATCGTCGGTGGGCAAGGCCCGGGAGTCGGGCATCCTCGACTTCCACCGGGCCTCTCCGATGGCCCCGGCGGCCGTGGCCCTGGGGTTCTTCTTCGGCGCACCGATCCGGGAATATCTCCTGTTCGCCGCGACGCTGCCGTTCTCGCTGATCTGCGTGTTCACCGGTCGGCCCAGCCTTTACGGGGCGTTCCAGTTGATGGTCCCGCTGGTCCTGGCGGCCTGGGCCCTTCATGCCCTGGCGTTGTTCAACGCGTTGGCCTGGAAGTCGACGAAATCGGGGACCCGCGGGGTGGTCGGGCTGGTCCTTTTCCTCATGTTCGGCGGCGGGGGCATGTTCGCGGGGTTCACCAACGCGACGATGATCGTCGATGAGTCTCCCACGATGAACTTCTTCGGGTTGGAGTTGCCCTGGCTGGTGGTCCTGGCCCTGTACATCCTCCCCGCGATGGGGTTCCTCCTGATCGCCTCGACTCGCAAGATGGCCTCGGAGCGGGCGCATCCCCTCTCCAAGCCCGAGGCCGTGGCCTGCCTGTCGAGCCTGGCGTTCCTGCTGATGGGGGGGCTCTGGTCGATCACGGTCGAGTTCCCATGGACCCTGGCGACACTCTACGCCCTGATCCTCGGGGCGATCGTGATGGTCGCGTCGATCACTCCGAGCCACGACGAGTTCGTCAAGGGGGTCCGCCGGGCCGCCCGAGAGGGGCGGAAGTACCCCTCGGCCTGGGAGGATCGGGGGCTCAGCCGGATCGCCCTGTTCTGCCTCTGCGCCGTGGTCCTGATCGCCCCCACGGTGGTCTGGCGGGCGGTCGAGGAGCCCTCTTCCTGGGTTTCGCAGCGCGGGCCGGTCTCGTACTCTCTGTCGATCGCCATCGGGGTCCTGGTGGTGGCTTACTTCGGGCTGGCCCTCCAGTACTTCCACCTCCGGTGGGGCAAGCGGGCCGGGATCTTCATGGCCCTGTTCCTCTTCACCGCCTGGCTGATCCCGCTCCTGCTCGGCTCGATCGCCGCGGCCTCCCGGACCGGAGGGCCTGACACCATGGCCTGGCCGGCCGCGCTGTTCAGCCTCAGCCCGATCGTGGGAATCACCCTTTCTTCGGGGATTGCGGATTATCCCGGCCACCAGGCCGCGCAGGCCGCGGCCCTGATCCCGGCGTTGAGTTTCGCGCTCTTGTTCAATAACCTGGTCACGTCGGCCCGGAGGCGGGTCGTCAAGGAAATCCACCCCGACCCGGCCCCCGAGGGTCTCGCCAAGCCCGAGCCTCGGCCGGACGAACTGGCCGAGTTGGTCTCCTGAGCGATCCTTCGCCAACGGCCAGCGTCAGCCCCCGGCTCGCGCCTGGCCCCGTCGGGCCAGCTCACCGAGCGACGGAAGTCCAACGCGATGTCAGGCCCGCCTCCCGGGCCTGTCGGGCTTTCGCTTGGCCCGGCCGGGCGATGAAATGCCTTTCGATGCCGAGGAAGAAGATCCAGGAGAACGCATAGCAGAGGGGCAGCGAGAGTAGCTTATTCGCGAGGGAGTCATCCAGCCCCAGGCTCCGGAACAGGGGAGGATCGAGATGGAGCAGGACGAAGTGATGCATCAGGTAAGTTGAGTAGGAAAACAGGCCGAGTGCCGCGAAACCGTTGACGAGACGGGGTAGCCCGCTGTTCGCCCGCCATCGGGTCTCCGCCGAGATCAGCCTGTTGACCAGGACGAAGAGGCCGACTCCCCAGAGGGGGGCCCCGACGAGCCAACTCAGCCGCCAGGCCACGCCCCCGAAGAGGTGATATTCCGAGACCAGATCGCAGGCGATGGCCGCGGCCAGGCAGGCACCGGCGTAGGTCATTTTCTTCGTCCAATCGGGGAGCGTGATCAGGCCCGCCTCGGTCTCGATCGCGACGGCTCCCAAAGCCCAGACGAACCAGTGGGCCAGGCTTCCCCCATCGTGAGGGAGCCGGAATCCGCCCGACGCACGGTTGACGACGAATGCCAGGCCGAACCAGCCGATCCGCCCGACCAGGCACAAGGCCAAGGCCCACCCCCAACCCCAGCGGCCCCGGACGTGGAGGAGCAGGAAGTACGCCAGGTAGAGTTGCTCCTCGATGGCGAGCGTCCAGAAGACCCCTTCAATGCTGAAGATCGTCCGCTCATCGAAGTTGTGGAGCATGAAGAGGTGACTGAGCAGGTCATAAACCCCGAAGGAGTCCCAGTGCATCGCCCCGCTCCATGTCTGCGCCACGAGGTAGATCCCGAGCGCGGCCAGGAAGGGGGGATAAAGCCGGAACAATCGCCTCTTCCAGAAGGTGGCGAAGCCGAGGTCCGGGGTTCGTCCCTGGGCTTTCGCCCGGGCCCATCGTAGATGAATGCACAGTCCGGAGATCAAGAAAAAGAGCGTGACGCCCACTCGCCCGTACGAAAACATCCGGTCGAAGGTCAGGCCCAGCCAGGCGGGGATGGCATTCATCTCGACGAAAGAGCCATGTTCGACGCAATGGGCCAGCACCACCACCAGGGCCGCCAAGCCGCGCAAGGCGTCTATCGATCTAAGTCGTTGGGGGGGGAATGGTTTCCGTCCATGGATTTGGGGGTGCTGGGAAGCAGTTGGGGCGTCGAGCTGGTGAGCCACTTCCAGAGAAGTCGGATTCCGGGCAACCCAGCGACTCGAATCCATGCAGGATTGGCTGTCGTCTGGTTTGAAGGAAACCCGTCGCGGTCGCGTCCACGGTCCACCTCGATTCCGGTAAACTCTCCGGAGCCCCCCGATGCCGGGGCCGCGAGCCGTGGATTGAGATCAGACCTCGATATGGAACCCCACCATGTCCATCGACGCCGCTCAGATGCTCGAAGCCCGCTGTTGCATCGTCGGTGGCGGCCCCGCCGGGATGATCCTGGGGTTCCTCCTGGCGA
Organism: Tundrisphaera lichenicola; assembly: GCF_051175385.1. Lineage (GTDB taxonomy): Bacteria > Planctomycetota > Planctomycetia > Isosphaerales > Isosphaeraceae > Tundrisphaera > Tundrisphaera lichenicola. Next base: position 115,541 of record NZ_CP195106.1, read on the forward strand.
GGGCCGGGGTCGATGTCCTGGTCCTGGAGAAGCACGCCGACTTCCTCCGCGACTTCCGGGGCGACACGATCCACCCCTCGACCCTCCAGGTGATGGACGAACTCGGGCTACTGGACGACCTCCTCAAGCGGCCCCACCAGGAGGCCCCGCATCTGGGGGCGGTCGTCGGGGGTGTCGAGGTCCCGGTGGCCGACTTCTCCCATCTGCCGACGCGTTGTCGATACATCGCCCTGATGCCCCAGTGGGATTTCCTGGACTTCCTCGCCGAGCACGCCGGGCGCTATCCGACCTTCCGCCTCAAGATGCAGGCCGACGTCCGCGAACTCATCGAGGAGGGCGGCGAGGTCGTCGGGGTCCGCGCCTCGACCCCGGAGGGGCCGCTCGAAGTCCGGGCCGGGCTGACCATCGGGGCGGACGGGCGACACTCCACGACCCGGGAGCAGGCCCACCTCCACGTCGAGGACGTGGCCGCCCCGATCGACGTCCTCTGGATGCGGATCTCCCGGCTCCCGACCGACCCCGACCAGCCCCTCGGCCGGTTCGGCAGCGGCCAGGTCTTCGTCATGATCTACCGGGGCGACTACTGGCAGTGCGGCTACGTCATCCCCAAAGGGGAGATCGACGAACTCCGCCGGGAGGGGCTCCCCGCCTTTCGCGAGTCGATCCTGAAGATCGCCCCCTTCCTGGGGGGGCGGGTCGAGGAGCTGAAAAGCTGGGATGACATCAAGCTCCTGACCGTGGTGATCGACCACCTGGAGACCTGGCACCGGCCGGGCCTCCTCTGCATCGGCGACGCCTCCCACGCGATGTCGCCGGTCGGGGGCGTCGGGATCAACCTCGCGATCCAGGATGCGGTCGCCGCCGCGAACTTGCTGGTCCCCTCGCTGCTCCATCTCGGGAAAGCCAGCACGGCCGACCTCGAAGCGGTCCAGGCCCGCCGGGAATGGCCGACCAGGATGACCCAGCGGCTCCAGGTCCTGGCCCATGAGCGGGTGATCGGCCGGGTCCTCGGAGGCGGGACCACGCCGAAGCTCCCCTGGCCGCTCAAGCTCCTGAAGCGATTCCCGATCCTCCGCCGGATCCCCGCCCGGCTGATCGGCATCGGCTTCCGGCCCGAACACGTCCGGACGCCCGATATCCTGGCCGGGTAGTCGAGTCGGCCGCGAGAAGGCTGCCGTTATCGAACCTCGTGCAAGCTCCGGGTGCCGAGAACAGTCGGGGTCGGCCGTCATCCCGGTCGTCCTCGCGGGGTAGGACCGGCTTGTGTCTCGCTCGCGGTGGGCTGAGAATTGACGTGCAGCCGAGACGATCGGTTCACCGGGACGATGCGGAGGTCCAATCGACGATCATGCGATATCTCGGCCGGTTTTTCCTGGTCACGCTCGTGCGGGGCATCCTCTTCCTGGTGCCCGTCATGCTCGTTGCCGTGCTGGCTCGCGAGGGCTACCAATTCCTCCAGCGCGTCTCCCAGCCGGTCGCCCGGCTGTTCCCCGAGGACCGCATCTTCGGCATCCTGGCCGAAGACTTGATCTCGATCGCGGCCATCCTCCTGGTCTTCCTGATCGCGGGGCTCTTCGTCGGCACGCGGTCGGGTCGTCGGCTGAGCGATCGCCTGGAGCGGACCATACTCTACCGGGTGCCGGGGTACATCATGGTGCGCGGGGCGATGGGGAGCTTCCCGGGCCTGAACTCGGAGACGCCGCCGGAACCCGTACTGGTAGAGACGGACGACGGCTGGGCGTTCGCTCTGCTGATCGAGCGAGGACCGCCGGGGTTCTGCACGGTCTTCCTGCCCGACTCGCCAACGCCGACGAGTGGGGCCGTGCGCATCGTCGAGGGCAAGAGGGTACAGACCCTCGACGTCCCGATGCTCAACCTGCTGGCCTGCCTGACCCGGTCCGGAACCGGGGCGGGTGCGCTCGCCGGTCGGCTCCTGAGCAACCGAGAGGTAGGTGCCGGAATCCAGGGCAGCAACGATCGACAGGTCACGAGCTGAGTTTCCTCACGATCCCGGCTGTCGACGGGCCATCTGCCGGGTGAGCCAGACTTCGACGCAGAGGGCCGCGAGGGCCCCCAGGATCAAGGCGTGCCAGACCTCGCTCCGGCGGGCCCGGTCGACGGCCAGGAGGCGGTCGGCCATCCGGGCCGGGTCGGTCTCGAAGGAGAGGGGCCAGCCCCGGGCCAGGGCCTCGGCCTCGGGCGGCTCCAGCGGCGAGGGGTCGTTGTTCCGGTCATCCCCGGCCACGGCCGCATAGAGCGAGCCGCCGGGCGGCTCGGGCAGGTCGAGCCGGTAGATCCCGGGCTCTCCGGTCTCGGTGGTCCGGACCCGGGCGGAGTTCCCGGATGGCTTGACGGGCAGCCTGACCTGGTTCCCGGAAGGGGTGGTCAGGGTCAGCGTCTCGACGTTCGGGGCGGGATCGAGTTCGAAGGTCAGGGGCTCGCCGGGCCGGATCCCGTTGGGATTTTCGAGCCCGGCGGCGAGGTGGGCGATCAGCTCGTGGGCCCAGGGGACGAAGTCGGGACTGACCGGGAGCGTCCCCCCTTCGGCGTCGATCGGCCCGGCCAGGAGCGCGACGCGTCCCTTGCCGAAGGGGCGCTCGACCAGCCAGGGGTCTCCGGTATCGAGCCGGGCGGAGACGATGGCTCCGGGGGCGGGTTCGAGGACCCGGTAGGCGAACAGGTCGGCCTCGCCGAGCGCGGGGGCGTCCCCCCGGCCGAGCGGCCCGAGCGTCGGCCCGTCGAAGGTCCGGGGGTCGGGATGGGCAACCGCCGACCGGGCCTCGAAGTTCCCCCGGAGCGGGCCGATCCGGGCCGGGAGCCACCCCTTGCCGTCCCGGGCGAGCCGCTCGTTGAAGGCGTCGGCGTCGATCCGGTCGCCGGGGGCGATCAGGAGGCCGCCACCCGACTCGACGAACGCCCCGAGGGCCGCCGCCTGCTCGGGGCCGATCCGGTCGGGGTTGGCCAGGACGACGACTCGCCGAGCCTGGAACATCTGGGGCTGGAGGTCGCGAGCCTCGACCGTCGAGGCCAGCACCAGCGGCGAGGGGTCGCCGGTCGGGGCGAGCGCGGCTCGGAGGAAGTCGGCCTCGCCGCTCAGGGGCTCCAGCCCGGGCTCGCCGTCCACCAGGAGGACCGGCAGGGCCGAGGCGACCGTCACCGGGCGGGCGGCTTCATCGTCGACGGTCAGGGGGTCGGAGTCGGGGGCCAGCCGGACCGCGATCAGGTGGCTCCCCGCCCGGTCGAACTCGGCCCGGAAGCTCACCGGGGTCTTGCTCCCGGCCGGGATCGGGCCGACGACTCGCGACGATCCGGGCACGACCTTCCCGTCGATCACCAGCTCGACCGGCCGGGTCATCGGGCCGGGTCCGGCGTTGGCGATCGCGGCGGTCACCTCGACCGGCAGGCCGGGCGTCAGGACCGATCGCGAGAGTTCCAGCGGGCCGACCGAGCCATCGGGGGCGGATTCGTCCGGGCCGCCCGGCCCCTCGAACGACGCGGCCCAGATCCGAGGGGGGACCGGCATCCTCGCGCGGAGGTCGCGGAGGAGCGACCATCGAGCCCGTTCGCCCGGCTTCCAGGGGGTTCTACGGCCGTCGGACAGGATCACCACGTCTCGCGCCGGGTTCCCGGTCCGCTCCAGGATCCGGAACGCCTCGCCCAGGGCCGATGCCAGGTCCCCCGAACCTCGGGCCGGGGGGGCATTCGCCAGGGCCTGATCCGCGAGTTCCAGGTCGAAGCTGGGCGGGTCGACCAGTGGTTGGACGCGGTCCCGGGCCGCCAGGACGGCCACCGAGTCCCCCGCCCTGAGCCGCTTGACGAAGGCCCGAGACCAGGCGATCGCCCGAGCCCGGGGGGTGGACCCGCCCGATTGTCGGGCCATCGCGTCGGACTCGTCCAGGATGAGGACCACGTCGCGACGGGTCGCGGAGCCCTCGGAAGGGTTCGCGCCCGAGGATGAGGCGGAGGCGGCCCGAGGAGTCCAGAACGGCCGGGCTAGCGCCAGGGCCACCAGCGCCAGGAGGGCCATCCGGGAGAGCATCAGCAGGATCTCGGCCAGGTTCAGCCGCCGCTGCTCGCGAGGGCTGAATTCGAGGAATTGCATCGCCGCCCAGTCGACGACCGGGTCATTCCGCCGGTTCAGGAGGTGGATAACCAGCGGGATCGCCACCCCGGCCAGGCCCAGCAGCATCGCGGCATTGAGGACGCCCCAGCCCATCAAGGAATCCTCGCGCCATCACGGACAACCGATGCGTTCCTTTCGCCCTCGCAAGGGGCGAGGGAGCAAGAAATGACCCCGCGGAAAGCCACCGAACCGGCTCATCACACTACGGGGTGGACCGCGAGAACGCAACTTCGCGACCTCATCGGGTGAGCCAGTATGCCAGTCCTCCGACGATCCCGATGAGAATCACCAGCAGGACCAGGCCCCCACCGCCGCCGGACTGGAGGCCTTCGCCCCCCTTGCGTCGGAGGTAATCCTCGACGGCGCGTCTGGAATCGCGGAGGTTCTGGCCCGAGGCCCCTCGGAGGGCCTTGATCAGCAGCATCTTGGTCAGGGGACGCCCTGCCCGGAGCGCGGCGGCTCGCTCGGCGTCGAGGAGGTCGTCGATCCAGCTCGGGTCGGTGGTACCGGACATCCGACCTTCTCGTCGGGCGATGTAGCCTTCGACGGCTTCCTTTGCCTCCTTCAGGCCGAGTCCGGTCGCGTCGCGGAGCCCCTTGATCAGGGCGATCTTGCCGGTCCAGAGGCCCGAGCGTGAGAGGAGTTCGCGTTCGGCGTCGATCAGGTCGTCATAAGTGCCGGGGGCCGCCCGGGTCAAGGACTCATCCGCGGGCTCGTCGAACATCGAGGGGACTCCTTCAAGCCCGACGGGTGCCGGCCACGTTCACGCCGCTGCCGATGACCAGGTCGTTCCGGTAAGCCCAGTCGTAGAGCCGCCCCGACCGCGCGGGGGGCAGCTCGACGATATTGTCGTAACCCTCCTCGGCGAACCAGCTTTTCAGCTCGTCGACCGAGTGGTGCGACTGATACTTCGGGGCGTACCAGTCGAAATTGTCGCAGACCCGGAGGGTCCAGTCGGGATGATTCGAGAAGTTGGCGGCCTTGTTGAGCACCTTGTTCAGGACGGGGATCCCGCCGACCGCCCCCAGGCCCACGCAGAGCGGCTCCAGGACCCGGGCGGGCAGGCGGGTCGTCGCCGCCCGGATCGAGGAGTTGGCCCACTCCTGGGGCGGGGTGTTCCGCCGGTAGAGCCAGACCGCCAGGCGTCCCCCCGGCTTGACCCTCCTCGCCACCTCGCGGAATGCCCCCCGAGGGTCGGGCCCGTGGTGCAGGACTCCGATCGAGAAGGCGAGGTCGAAGATCCCCTCGGCCAGCGGGAGCCGGGTCAGGTCGGCCTGGACGATCTCCACGTCGGGATAATCCGCGCAGAGCGTCCGGGCCTTCTCGACGGCCGAGCTGAGGTCGACGCCGACCACCTTCGCCCCGTGCCTCGCGGCCAGGAGCGTGTAGCGCCCTCCTCCGCATCCGGCATCGAGGACGAGCTTTCCGGCCAGGTCGCTGGCGTCGACGCCGGTCTTGACCCGGAAGACAGCCTCATCTTCCTCGTCGCGGGCCACGTCGTAGCGGTTCCACTGCCGCCCGAAGCTGGCGACGTACCCCTCGCCCGCGAACCGGGGAATGCCCCCCGTTAGGGGGTACGAGGTCCCGCAAGCCGGGCATCGGAGCCCCTCGGCCCCAACCCGTTCGAGAGGGCCGGAGCAGTCCGGGCATCGGAGCAATCCGAGGAGTTCAGCGTTCATCCGACCATTCTACGTCGCGAGGTGCCGGGACGGAACGGCGGTCGGCCGCTTCGAGGTCTAGATCCGAGAGGCTGAGAGTCACTCGACCGGCCCTCGGGGCGTCGAGGCGACCCCGGCCTTGATCCGGGACTCCTTGTAGGTCCTAAAGCTCGGGAGCAGGAGTTCCCTCCGGGCGGGGCGTTCCTCCCTACGACGGAATAGTTCGCTGGTCAGCGGGATGGCCTGGGGTTTGAAGGTGGGGGCGGACGCCGGCCCCTGGACGCGGACAACCAGGAACTGGCCGCTGAACTCTCGGCTGAAGTCGCTGAGGATCGGGAGGTGCAAGTTGTCCCTCCCGGCCAGGATCCGGAGTTTCAGGTCGAGCTCGCCCCGGACGTCGAGCGTCCCCTTGCCGTCGAGGCTGAAGGCATTCCCGGAGAAGCGGAGCGGGTCGAGGGTCGTCTCGCCGTTCTTGATCAGGAAGTCGACCTTGGCCGAGTCGAAGGCGGTCTTGGTCTCCTTGGCCAGCTTCAGGACGTTGATGAATCGGAGGACCACCGGCAGCTCGCCGAGGTCGCCCTGGTCCACCCGGGCCTCGCCCCTCCCGTTGATGGCATGGGGGTCGTAGCCCAGCCCCTGGACCTCGATCGAGCCGGTCACGAGCCCCTTGAAGCTCTGGTGGCCCCGGAGGTTCCGGGCATAGTCGCGGAGGTCGAGCTTGTCCACCGACAGGGCGACCGAGTAGCGCGGGGTGGCTTCCAGGGTGGAATGGAGCTGACCCTGGAGCGATCCGCCCAGCAACGAGCCCGTGATCCGGTCCAGGCTCGCCCGGCCCTTTTCCAGGTCGAAGTCGGCCTTCAGGCCGGTCAACTGCTGGTCGAGGACGTTCACGCTATCGAGGTTCAGCTTGCCGTGGACCTCCAGCGACTGGCCGTCGAAGAGGCCGTGGAGCCCCTCCAACTGCCCCTGGATATGTTCGAGGCCGAGGTCGCCTCCCACCTCGACCCGGTTGTCGCTCAGGATCACCAGCGCGTCCTCCCATCGGCACCAGGCCGAGTCGCCGGGCTTGCCCGACCACCCCAGGCCCAGGTTGGTCCGGATCTTGGGGATCCGGACGTCGTCGAGCCGTCGGGACGAGTTGGCCATCTCCGGCGGCATCTTCTGGCGGAGTCCCTCGTCGAGCCGGAGGTTCGCGACCTCCAACCCGGTCAGACCCAGGCGGAACGCGCCGCTGTCCTCGACGTCGACCTGCCCGTAAGTCAGGCTCACGGGCGAACCGTGGAAGTTGAACCCGACATCGGTCATCTCGGTCGGGGGCTCCTTGGTGGTATCCATCACGAACCGGCCGGTCACGTCGTCCATCCGCAGTTCCACCGTCGCGCCCGGGTCGATTCCCGGCCTGGGCTCGCGGATGACCACCAGCTTCACGCTGGTCCGCTTCCTCGGGAAGATCACGACCCGGTTGTGGTCGGTCTTGGGCCGGCGATCGGGGTCGACGTCGATGGTCGCCTCCATGTCGCAGGCCCCGCTCGGGTTGAGCGTCTCCCAGGGCTTCTGCCATTGGGCCGGGAGTGCTTTCTGGAGTTCCTCGCTGAAGGGCAGATTCTCGGCCTTGAGGTCCAGGGCGACCTTGAATTGATTCTTGCGGATCTGCCGGACCCGTCCCCCTCCGGTGATGACCGCCTGGCCGTTGTTGCCGCGCATCCCGGTGAAGGTCCAGTCGTCGGGGTGGATTTCCAGGGTCCCGGTCAGGTTCCGGACCGGGTACTTCATCTCCTTCCAGGTGACCTCGCAAGTGCCGGGGATCAGGTCCGCGATGGCGTCCAGCTTGACCACGCCGATGGGGTCGTCGCCCGGCTTCCTGGGGGGCTCGCGGAGCAGGTGGGCCTTGCCCCGGACCAGGCCCGAGGGGTCGAAGTCGGAGACGACCTTGCGGACGTCGGGGGGCATGGCCTGGAAGAGGGCGTCGTCGATCGGGAGCGACTCGGCCTCGAAGTCGAGATTGGCCACGGCGTCGGGCCCGGGGTTGTCGACGGTCCCCGAGACCAGGAGCGGGCCTCTCCCGATGGTCGCGTTCATGGCCAGGGTCAGCCGTTTCGGGGTCGCGTGGAGCTGGCCCCGGACGTGGTCGACCTTGTAGGGAAAGTGTCGGTATTTGACCGAGACGTCCATGTCGGTGACGTCGACGACCGCGGCGATCTCGGCCCCGGCCTTCGGCCGGGACGCCTCCACCACGGCATTGACCCAACCGGCGGCGATCGAGGGGGATTTGCCGACCTCGGGGAAGTACAGGTCCCAGATCTCCTTGTGCTCCCCCGGGGTGAACCGGCGGAGTCGCTCGTCGAGCGGGAGGTTCTTGGCCTCCAGCCGGCATTCGAAGGGGCCTCCGACCGGGTCGTCGAGCGTGATCCGGCCCTTGAGCCGGAAGCTCGTCGCGCCATCGATCCCGGAGGCCCGTGTGACCGCCAGTCGGCCGTCGCGGACCTCGACGTCGGCCGAGATGTCATTGATGGGGAAGGGGAGCTTGTCGCATTTCCAGGTCCCGTAGCGGAGCCGGGCCGAGCCGGCATAGCGGAGCGAGGGGGTCGCCTCGGGGTCGAAGTTCAGGCTGGCGAGATTCGCGTCGACCTCGCCCCCGGCCAGCCCGGCCTCCTTCAAGGCATCGCGGAATCGCGCGGGCAGGCGGTCGCGGATCGTCGCCGAGAGGTTGAGACGGGCCACATCCCCCGCCGTGATCTCGGCCCGACCGGTGAGCGGGTCGAACGTCCCCGCGACGTGGACCCGGTCGACGAAGTCCCCCTTGGCGGTCAGGTCGAAGGAGATGGGTGTGCCCGCCTCGGAGGCCGGGAAGGTGATCGCGACGTCGTGGAGGAGCGTCAGGACGGCCCCGGAGGCATCCTCGGACAGCTCGACGGTCCCGTCCTGCACGCTGATCGGCGGGGTGGCCATTCCCAGCGGGCCGGGCCAGGGGTCGGCGACCAGACCCTGGAGATTCCACGAGCCGTCGGGCCGTCGCCGGAGCCGGATCAACGGCTTGTTGATCAGGACCTCGCGGGCCTCGAACCGCCCCTTGAACATCCCCCATGGGTCGAACTTGACCATGATCCGGGCCGCCTGGCCGACGAGTGGCCCGAGGTCCGGGCCGACCTCGCGAGCCCGGAGGTTGGAGAGCGTGAGCTCCCCGACGAAGGGCTTGATCTTGGCCTTGTAGACGTCGACCCGGCACCCCGGGAAGAATCGGGGCGACTCGCGACGGATCGCCTCCGCGATCGTCTCGCTATCCGTGGCGTACTGATACGCGGCGATCACCCCGCCGACCAGGACCGTCAGGACCAGCAGGCAGCCCCAGAAGGCCGCCTTCCGGCATTTTCGACGAATGCTCATCGGTCGAGGTCCTCCCGGGTATCCGCCATGGTCGGGGGCCGACGAGACTCCGCGTCTCCGCCTCCCTCTCCCTTTGGGAGAGGGCCGGGGTGAGGGGCCGTCGCAATTTCCTCGAGATTCGAACCAGGATCGTCGGGTGTCACCGGATTGGAGATGACCCTCACCCCGGCCCTTTCCCTAAGGGAGAGGGAGGCAGGGGAGACCGAGCATTCGAGATACGGTTCATTCATCGCCCGACCTCCCGCCCATCAGCCGGCCGAGCCCGGCCGCGGCCAGCCCCAGGGCGGGGACCTCGCCGGGGATCCGGTAGCGGATCGAACTGACGAACACCATGTGGAGCAGGCAGAAATAGAGCAGGGGGCCGGCCAGGAGCACCAGGGCCCTGGGGTCTCGTCGTCGATCCCAGATTCCCAGACCGATCAGAAGATAGACCGGGATCGTGATCAGGGCCGAGGCCAGGGCCACGCCGGGCGACTTCAGGGCGTCGGCATTGGGCCAGGGGCTCCAGAACCGGCCGAACTTGACCCCCGCCAGGGCCAGGACCCGGCGCGGGTTCGAGCGGGCGAACGCGATGGATCGCTCGCGGAAGACGGCATCCTGCTCGGACTCGCCGAGGGCCCGGACGTCGGGCTCGTCGACGAATCTCATGTCGCTCTCGCCGTTGGCCTGGGGGCCGATCCCGTCATAAAGGCTGGCCCCGACCCACAGGGCCGTCGGCACGAAGCGGCCAAAGATCCGGGCGTTCCGGGCCCACCAGGGGGCCAGGATCGCCGCCGAGGCCACCCCGACGATCAACGCCCGGCGCAGGGCTTCGACCCGCCTCCCCCGACCCGCCTCGAGGACCCAGGCCCCCAGGACACCCGGCAGGAACAAGGCCCACGAAGGCCGGGCCAGGATCGCCCCGCCCATCGCCAGCCCGGTCCCGATCGCGATGGACGCCGGCCGAACGATCGTCGGCTCGTCCCCGCTTCGCCAGAGCCTGGCCAGCCCCCAGAGCCCGGCCAGCATCAGCGGGAGGAACAGCGCCTCCGAGAGGACCAGGGCCGACATCCCCACGATGTAAGGATCGATCGCCGCGAGCGCCGCAGCGACCAGCGGGACCGTCCATCCCGATCCCGACCGCCGGACCGACGGGATCGTCGAGGCCGCCAGCCGGGCGACCAGCCAGACCCCCAAGACCCCGAGCCCCGCCTGGACCAGCCGGACCGCCGGCAAGCTCGGGCCGAAGATCGCGCGACAGGCCGCCAGGAACAGCGGATAGCCCGGTGTCCGCAAGGCGTAATGAGGGACCCCCCACTGAGAGACTCGGTAAGGCTCCCCTTCCACGATTGTCCGGGCCAGTTCCCAGTAGATGTTGGTGTCGGCGAACAGGCAAAGTGTACCCTTCCTCCCGACGTACCAGGTCAGCAGCGCCGCCGCGATCACCCGGAGGCCCAGCGCGATCCCGAGGATCAGCGTCCAGGACGCCGCCCGGTCGACCGCTCGGGGATGTTGGGGATTCGATGCGGACATGTTTCGCCGCCCGGCAAGGAGGAGAAGGGCCTGGAGCGTCGGAGAGGGGTCGATCGGGGAGGGCCGGATGGTACGACGGCTCGACCCGAGGGTCAAGCGGGGAAACGGAGGCTCGACGCCTCGGTGATGCCCCGATCGAGCTTGTCCGTTCCTCCCGAATGGGTTAAGACACCCGCTCGGTCAGCAGCCCGCCCCGATCGTTCCGAGGATGCCATGAAGCTCCCCCGAGCCTCGATGACGACCACGCTGTTCGTGATCCTCGTCGGCGCCCTCGACTTCGGGGTCGTCCGCGATCTTCTCCTGAACGACCGAGGGAAGCTCTCCGGCTACGGCCTGGGCTTCCTGCCGATGGCCAACGCCCTGGTCTTCGGGGCCTATCGGCTCCTCCGGCTCGGGGAACGTTGCGAGATGTTCACGGTCGGATTCCTGGCCGCCGGGTTGCCCGTTTCGGGGGCCTTCCTCGCGGCCATCGGTTTCGTCCCGACCTTCGACGAAGCCCTGCGCGAGATGATCATTAACCTGAATGCCAGTCTGATCGCCATCAGCGAAAGCTGGGGCCAGACCAACAAGGTGGTCCATTACGCCTTCGAATGGCTCGCTCTCGTGGCGTTTCTCTCGATCCCGCCCCATCTGGTCGCGGTCTCGGGCGGACTGATCGCCCATCGCGCCGACCATGGGAAGCATCGGCCGAAGAAACGGTCACGGAAGCGTCACCGGTCCAGGACCGCCTTCGCCCGTTAATCCGAACTCGACGCCCCTGGATCCGAGAGCGAGGCCCGACGGAGCCCAAGGAGTCGGGTCGTCGCCTCGGTTCGTCGGACCCGGTGGGCGATCCGGTGCCCGGCCACCCAGACGATCCCCTCCGCGTCTCGGACGATGGGAACGGTCCCTCGCTCGGATTTCGGGACCTTCCGCCCTCGGAAGAAATCGTTGAGCGGCTGGCTCCGCCCCTCCAGGCCCAGCGGCTCGAATCGGTCTCCCGGCCGGGCCTGGCAGACTCGGAGGGGGAGATGAAGCCGGTCGAAGTCGACCCACTCGTCGGAAATTTTCAGCGGGTCCAGGGTCGCCAGAATCTGCCAGTTTCCCCAATTAACCCAGCCTGGTACGGACAAAGCCACCGATTCACAAGGAGGAAGTTCGGGCAGACTGGGTGATCGAGATAAGATGAGATGATCGTCCGAGGTCTCGGCTTCGACCCCGGCTCCGATCGAGATCCGGCCGCGATCCAGCTTCGCCAGTCGACCCCATCGTCGGGCGTCCATCTCCCCGAGGGGCCAGCCGACGCGATCCCAGGCATGGCGGAGGATCTCGGCCCGCTCGAACGGGTTCAGCGCGGCCAGGCCGGCTCGGTCCAGGACAATCCGATCGGGGCTCGCGGTCAGGATCAGAGCGGCCGACCGTTCGCGAGCGATTTTTTCCAGGATCCGGTTCGAGTTCGAGGCCAGCCGGCCGAGTCGGACCAGGGCCTCGGCGACGGCCGGGTTGTAGTGCTCGGCCAGCGTGGGGAGCAACTCATGACGGAGCCGGGCGCGAGTACGCGAGGTGTCGAGGTTCGAGGCGTCCTCGCGGAAGTCCTGGCCGATCGCCGCGAGGTAATCGCGGATCTCTTCCCGGGTGACGCCGAGCAAGGGCCGGACGAGCACCACGCCCGGGGCCAACCTCCGATGGGCGGGAATCCCCGCGAGACCCTTGATGCCGGTCCCCCGGACAATCCGGTGGAGGATCGTCTCGGCCTGGTCATCGAGCGTCTGCCCGACCGCCACGACCGATGCCCCTCGGGCTCGCGCCACCCCGGCCAGCCACTCATAGCGAGCCCGGCGGGCATCGGCCTCGAAATGCCCCGATCGGGTCGCCCGCCAGTGGCCGAGGTCGAACGGAAGGCCCAGGCTCGCGGCCAGTTCCTCCACGAATCGGGCATCCGCCCGGGACTCTTCCCCGCGCGAGCCGTGGTCGAGATGGGCCACCGAGACCCGGAGATCCAACCCCGAACCCACGGCCTGGATCGCCCGGAGGAGCCCCACGCTATCCCCCCCGCCCGAGACCGCCACCACCAGGCCCGAGCCCCGGAATCGGCCCAGGTGCCCCTGAATTCGAGCGAGCCAGCGGGGCCTCACGGGAGGATCTCGACGGTCAGGTCCGGATATCGCAAGAGCCGGGAGTCGCGGGTCAGCATTCGATCGCAACCAGACTCGACGGCGGCCGCCAGGTGGATCGAGTCCGGGGTCTTGAAGCCGTATCGGGCTCGGATCTCGGCGGCTCGGTCGAACACGGCCGCAGTTAGTGGAGCGAACCTGACTTGTGGCGATGCGAAGAATCCATCGAAGATCGCTAGTCTTGCCCGATCACCACTTCGTAATGGCCCGATCCGGCATTCCATCCGGACCAGATTGCTGACGGTCATCTGATCACCCGCCGCCAGCAGGAGTGCGATCCTCCGCGAGGCTCGGGCCTGGAACGGGCCGATGTGATCGTAATAGTAGATCGGAATGACAGAATCGGTGTAAATGAGCATCACGGTCCGGTGGAGCGTTGACGTTCTTCCTCGAACTGGCGGTAGACTTCGTCGATCTTACCGTCCCAATCCCGGTCGTCCTCCAATGCTGAGTCGATCTCCTCCTTGGTTCGGAATCTGTGGCCCGCAGCCTCGAGTTCAGCCCGGCTTCTTTGCATGTACTCCCAGATGTCTTCTTCACGATCCTCAGTAGCCAGGGGGCGGATCGTAACCTTGACCGGGCCTGCCGGCACGGAGGGGCGCTGGTCGAGCTTCAGGGTGCCGTCGACCTTCAGGATGCCCCGGACGACGTTGGAGGTCTCGTTCATGGTTCGGTCCAGCAAGGACGAGGTTGCCCGACTTCTCGATTATGGACTCGGTTCACGCTCACCCGCAACGGATCGAGACACTCGGCGCCACTCCGAAGGGCTCATCGAGGTGCAATAATGGGCGGCTCTCGTTAAATTCACCCTATTATCCCTATTTTGTCGGGTGTGGGTGGATTTTCTGAAACCCGAAATCCACCCGGTTTCAATTCGGGTGTCGGATGGACAATCGGATCTCGAATGTCAACAATAGGGGAGCCGGTCGGGCACCCCGAGCGGGCTGATTTTGGCCCTCACGGACGGTGGGCCGTCCCGCCTTCGAAGTCCGTCCCGACCCGCAACGTTCGCGATCGCCCCATGACGACAACTACGCCCATCGAGACCGCCGAGCCCGGGCTCTCCCATGACCTTCGCGAGATCCGTCGACGGGTCGAAGAGGCCCTGGCGGGATATCTCCCCGACTCGGATCTGGGGCCCGACCCCACGGCCGCGTGCCCGCCCCGGCTGGCCGAGGCGATGCGCTACAGCTTGCTTGGCGGCGGCAAGCGGCTCCGGCCGATCCTGGCCCTGATGGCCGCCGACGCCTGCGGGGCCGACCTCGACTCGGCGATGCCCGCGGCGTGCGCCCTGGAGATGGTCCACACCTATTCCCTGATCCACGACGATCTGCCGAGCATGGACGACGACGACCTCCGCCGGGGGCGTCCGACCTGCCACAAGGCGTTCGATGAGGCCACGGCGGTCCTGGCCGGTGACGCCCTGCTGACCCTGGCCTTCGAGGTCGTGGCCCGCGACGTCCAGCCGCCCGAGGCCGCCGCCCGGTGCGTCCTGGCCCTGGCCGAGGGGTCCGGCCCGGCCGGGATGGTCGGCGGGCAGATGGCCGACCTCCAGGCCGAAGGGCGGACCGACGCCACCCTGGCCGCCCTCGAGGCCATCCACCGACGGAAGACCGGGGCACTCCTGCGTGCTAGCTTGAAGATGGGCGCGATCGTCGCCGGGGCCGATGGGGCGATCCTCCGGGCCCTGGATGCTTACGGGCATGCGGTGGGCCTGGCCTTCCAGATCGTCGACGACCTGCTCGACGTCCAGGGGGACGAGGCCAAGCTGGGCAAACGAGTCAACAAAGATCATGGCCTGGGGAAGTGGACCTACCCCGGGCTCCTCGGCCTCGAAGGGAGCCGGCGGCGTGCCGCCGAGCTGGCCGACGAGGCGATCGAGGCACTGGCACCCCTCGGGCGCCGTGGCGAGCCGTTGCGGGCCTTGGCCCTGGATCTACTGGAAAGGGACCGCTGATGAGCAGCGCGGTGTTGGCAAAGATCAAGTCGCCGAACGACTTGAAGACGCTCTCGGAGAAGGAGCTCGAACAGCTTGCCGCCGAGATGCGCGATGAGCTGATCAGCGTCGTCAACCATCGGCCCGCGCACTTCGCCAGCAACCTCGGCGTGGTCGAGCTTTGCCTGGCCCTGCACCAGACCTTCGACTTCCGGACCGATCGGCTGATCTGGGACACCGGGCACCAGGTCTATCCCCACAAGCTGATCACCGGCCGGGCCGAATCGATCCACACGATCCGGACCAAGGGGGGCCTGATGGGGTATCCCAACCCCTCGGAAAGCCCGTTCGATCTCTTCATGACCGGGCACGCCGGTTGTGCCCCCTCGACCGCCCTGGGCCTCCGGGCGGGCGACGAGCTGACCGGCCACCCCGAGCGGCACTCGGTCGCCGTGATCGGCGACGGCGCGTTCCCCTCGGGCATCGTCTTCGAGTGCCTGAACAACGCGGCCACCGGCCTGGGCAAGAAGTTCCTGGTCGTCCTCAACGACAATCAAATGTCGATCTGCCCCCGGGTCGGCGGCGTGGGGTACTACCTCGACAAGGCGAGGATGGCCACCACCTACAACGACTGGAACAAGAAGCTCCGCAAGCTCCTGCCCTCGATCCCGCTGGTCGGCGACCAGGCCGATCGCTGGCTCCAGCAGATGAAGGACGCCATCAAGGCCTCGCTCCACGGCGGGATGCTCTTCGAGGAGTTGGGCTTCGCCTACATCGGGCCGATCGACGGCCACGACATGAAGACCCTTCGGCACTACCTGGAGAAGGTCAAGGCGATGGACGGGCCGGTCCTCCTCCACGTCCTGACCGACAAGGGGCACGGCTTCCCCCCGGCGATGGAAGACCCGGTCAAGTTCCACGCCCCCTCGCCGTTCCAGAGGCACGAGGACGGGATCATCCCGCTGACCACCTCGTCCAGCCGGGCCTACACCGACGCGGTCAGCGACGCCCTCTACAACGCGCTCAAGGCCGACCCCAAGGTGGCCGTCCTGACCGCCGCGATGTGCGAGGGGAACAAGCTCCAGAAGATCCGCACGGCCTTCCCCTCGCAGTTCTTCGATACCGGGATCTGCGAGAGCCACGCGGTCGCCTTCGCCGCCGGGATGGCCAAGGCGGGAGCCCGGCCGGTCGTCGACATCTACAGCACCTTCCTCCAGCGCTCTTTCGACCAGATCTTCCAGGAGGTCTCGCTCCAGGACCTCCCGGTCGTGTTCACCCTCGACCGGGCCGGCCTGGTCGGGGCCGACGGGCCGACCCACCACGGGAGCTACGACATCGCTTATATGCGGATGTTCCCGAACATGGTGGTGATGGCCCCCGGCGACGAGAAGGACGTCGCGCCGATGCTCGATTTCGCCCTCCACCACGACAGCCCGACCTCGATCCGCTATCCCAAGACGAACCTCGAACAGATCGATCGCGAGGTCCAGCCGATCGTCCTGGGCGAGGCCGAGATCCTGGAGTGGGAGACCGACGGGATGTTCCTGGCCTGCGGGACCCTGGTCACTACCGCCCTGAGGGCCGCCGAGCGGCTCCGCGAACGTCACGGCCTGAGGGTCGGCGTGATCAACGCCCGGTTCGCCAAGCCGCTCGATAAGACCACGACGCTCAAGGCGATCGAGGAGTGCGGCTTCGTCCTGACCGTCGAGGAGGGCTGCCTGCCCGGCGGCTTCGGCTCGGCCGTCCTGGAAGCCGCCAATGACGCCGGGCTGAATACTAGCCACGTCCGGAGGCTCGGCCTCCCCGACCGATTCGTCCTCCACGCCGAGCGCGAGGAGCAACTCGCCGAGGTCGGACTCGACATCGACGGCCTGACTCGCTCGGCCCTGGAACTCGCCCGGGCCGTCGGTCTTCCCACCGCCTTGACCAGCGACGCCGAGGCCTGGGCTGGTTGATCGGCCCTCTCTGGGCTCGTCGCCGGTCGTCCCCAAGGCCCGGGGCCCGCGCCATCCGGAGCGAAAATTCTCGGACTTTCCGTGTGCCACGCCCGCCAGTGCGGGCGTGGGATCCCAAGAAATTTCCCGGAAATCTTCGCCATTCGCCGCCTCTTTGACGCCGACTTCTCGTGAGTCGTCCTAGAATCGGAGGATCAGGATCCGTTCAGGCCAATCCCCCCGGCCGATCTCCGAGCTCTGAGAGTTCGGGCGGAGATCGGCGGCGACCAATCCCCCAGGGCCTGGCCTCGGGGATTCAGGGCGACCGGGGGAAATCTCATGAAAGTGCTGTTCAAGGTCGGATTGGCCGCCCTGACTTGTGTCGCCATCGCCTGGGGTGCCATCCAGTTCCTGCTCGGTCCATCCTCCGGGCACGGCGTGAGGCGCACGGTCGCCCTCGGGTCGGTGCCGGAACCGGGAGCTTCGACCAGGATACCGGAACCCGCGTTCCCCCCGATCCCGCTCTTCGGTGACGAGTTCATCGACGACAGCGGCTACGGTTTGGCCTACAACTGGACCGCGCCCATCGCGGATCGGGCGTCGTTGGCGGAGTGCCTGGAGGCATGTCGGGGGCGGTCCCGGCGGGGAATCGCCGCCATCAAGGCCGACCTCGATCGACGGCTGGTGCGAGGGGGTTCATCCCCGATCGAGGCCATCGAGGCGAGCAAACTGCTCACGCAGATCGCGGCCCTGTACATGTACGACGGCTCGTTCGAGGAGGCGGACGGCTGGATCGCGCGGGCCTTCGAGATGGCCGGTACCCCCGGGGTCCCGCCCGATCTCCAGGCCAACATGATCGCGTTCCGGGGGGTGAATGCCCTGAGGCGGGGCGAGACCGAGAATTGCATCAACTGCCTCGGGCCTTCGAGCTGCATTTTCCCGATTGCACCCGAAGCGGTCCACCAGAGGCCCGAGGGTTCTCGGGCGGCGGTCGGCTACTTCACCGAGTACCTCCGCCGTCGTCCTCAGGACCTGTGCGTCCGATGGCTCCTGAATGTCGCGTCGATGACCCTGGGCGAGTACCCCGATCGCGTCCCCCAGAGGTTCCTGATCCCGCCCGACCGGTTCCGGTCGAAGTCCGATATCGGCCGGTTCACCAACGTGGCGACGCTGGTCGGGCTCGACTCCCGGGGCCCGAACATGTCGGGGGGGAGCCTCTTCGACGACTTCACCGGTGATGGTCTGCCCGACCTCCTGACCACCACGATCGACTGGGATGGTGGGGGCTCGTTCTTCGTCAACCGGGGGGATGGCTCCTTCGAGGACCGATCGGAATCCTCGGGCCTGGCCGCCCAGCCGATGGCGCTGAATGCCGCCCATGCCGACTTCGACAACGATGGCCGGTCCGACGTGGTGATCCTCCGGGGCGGTTGGGAGAATTCCTACCCTCTGTCGCTCCTCCGGAATCTCGGCGACGGCCGGTTCCAGGACGTGACCGTGGCCGCCGGCCTGGGCGAGCCGATCGCGGCACCGTCGGCCGCCTGGGGCGACTTCGACAACGATGGCCGGCTCGACCTCTTCGTCTGCGGCGAGTATTCGGCCGAGCTGGACGAGATCTCGGGCTCGATCGACCCGGGTCGCAGCGGGGCGATTCCCGCCAATTTCTGCCGTCTCTACCGGAATAACGGCGACGGGACCTTCACCGACGTCGCCCGGCGGGCCGGCGTCCTGAACGAACGATGGGCCAAGGGGGCGGCCTGGGGCGACTTCGACGACGACGGGCATCCCGACCTCTATGTCTCGAACTTCGCCTCCCCGAACCGGCTCTACCGGAACAACGGCGACGGGACCTTCACCGACGTCGCGCCACGGCTCGGGGTGGATGGGCCGCGTTATTCCTTCGCCTGCTGGTTCTGGGACTTCGACAACGATGGCCGGCTCGACCTCTACGTCAACGGGTATCGAGCCTCGATGAACGAGATCGTGGGCCATGCCCAGGGCCGGCCCGCCCAGGGGGCCGAACGCCCGAGGCTGTACCGCAACCTCGGGCCTGAAGGCTTCCGTGACATCACGGCCGAGGCGGGCCTCGACCGGGTCCTCGTGCCGATGGGCTCGAACTTCGCCGACGTGGACAACGACGGCTTCCTGGACGTCTACCTGGGGACGGGCCGCCCGCCCTATTCCTACCTGGTCCCCAACGTGATGCTCCGGAACGTCGACGGGACTCGATTCGAGGACGTGACCGAATCGACCGGGACCGGCCACCTCCAGAAGGGGCACGGCGTCTCGTTCGCCGATTGGGACCGCGACGGCGACCTGGACCTGTTCATCCAGGTCGGCGGCGCGACGCCGGGGGACCGGGCCAACAACGTCCTTTTCCAGAACCCCGGCCAGGGGCACCACTGGCTCCAGGCCCGATTGATAGGGACTCGGAGTAATCGATCGGCCCTGGGAGCCAGGGTCCGTGTCGACATCCCAGCCGGCCCCACCGGTCCGGCCCGTTCGATCCACCGATCGGTCGGGGGCAACTCCAGCTTCGGGGGAAACAGCCTGGCCGTCTCGATCGGCCTGGGTGATTCCGCCCGGCCGGTCGCCTTGACGGTGACCTGGCCGACCGGAGGGCTCGTCCAGACCTTCGAGATCGCCGCGGACCGCGCCGTCGAGATCACCGAGGGGGTCGCCGAGCCCCGGATCCTCGACTCGACCCCGATTCCCTCCCCCGGTCGCCCTTGATGGCGGCGACGGAAACGGCGATCATCGCGGTGATTCGCCAGACCGGGTAGTCCCGGCTGGCCGACCCCGCACCGGAGTCGCGCGACCGCCCGGACGCGGGACGCGGCCCAAGCCCTCGTCGATCGATCGAGGAGGCTTGATCGCTCGACCGCGCGAAGGAACGCACCGCATGGCAAGTCTGCCCCTGTTCGATCGCCTGGAAGAAGAGTCGGCCGTCTGCTCGGTCTCGGAGTTGACCGCGCAGATCAAGGCGACCCTGGAAGGGGATTTCTCCGATCTTGCGGTCTGCGGCGAGGTCTCGAACCTGTCGAGGCCGCGCTCGGGGCATGTGTATCTGAGCCTCAAGGACGAGTCGTCTCAGATTCGCGCGGTGATCTGGAAGAGCGTGGCCCAGCGGCTGGCGTTCGACCTCTCGGACGGGCTCTCGGTGCGGGTCTGGGGCGACCTGGCCGTCTATGCGCCTCGGGGTGAGTACCAGATCACGATCCGACGGGTCGAGCCCGAGGGGATCGGGGCGTTAGAACTCGCCTTTCGTCAGCGGTTCGAGAAGCTCAAGGCGGAAGGGCTGTTCGACCCCGATCGGAAACGGTCGTTGCCGCGGTTCCCCCGGAGGATCGTGGTCGTCAGCAGCCCCACCGGTGCGGCGATCCGAGACTTCTTGCAGGTGACCGGCCGTCGATGGTCGGCCACCGAGATCCTGGTGGCCCCGGCGCGTGTCCAGGGGGCGGGATCGGCCGAGGAGGTGGTCGAGGCGATCGCGATGGCCAACCGCGTGAGCGGGGCCGACCTGATCGTGGTGACCCGGGGTGGCGGGAGCCTGGAAGACCTCTGGACCTTCAACGAGGAGTCCGTTGCCCGGGCGATCGCCGGTTCGAGGCTGCCGGTCATCTCGGCGATCGGGCACGAGGTCGACGTCACCCTGGCCGACCTCGCGGCCGACTTCCGGGCCTTGACTCCCAGCGAGGCCGGCGAGCGTTGCCTGCCCGACTCCCGCGAAGTTCGCCAGTCGCTGGACCACCTCCGGACCCGCCTGGTCCGGGACGCCCGCGACCGACTGGCCGGGGCCCGGCAACGCCTGGACGACCTCTCCGGGGCGCTCGACCGGTCCATCGGCCGACAGGTCGACGACCGACGGAATCGCCTGGCCCGGATCGCCGCTGCCCTGGAGGCGCTCAGCCCTTTGGCCGTCCTGTCTCGCGGCTACTCCCTGGCCTTCCGGCCCGGGGAAGAAGACCCGATTCGCGAGGCCGGGAGCCTCCGGCCGGGCGATTCCCTCGTGATCCGGCTGGCCTCGGGGTCGGTCGTCACGCGGGTCGAGGAAGTCCAAGAGGAAGCACATTCGTGATGATCCCGATGGGATCCATCAATTCGGGATCTGCGATCCAGCGAAGGAGCCGGCGAGCATGAGCATCGAAGAATCCGAGATCGACTTTGAAGGGGCCGTGGACGAACTGGAAGGGATCGTCGAGGAGCTGGAGCGGGGTCGCCCCGATCTCAGCACCGCCCTCGCCCGGTACGAGCGGGGCGTCCGCCTCCTGGGACACTGCCAGGGCCTGCTCGACGGCGCGGAGCGTTCGGTGGCGTTGCTCGCCGGTGTGGACGAGGAGGGGCGACCGATCATGACGCCCTTCGATGCCTCGGCGACGGCCCCGGCCGATGGCCGGAAGTGAGGAGCCTCGGGCCGTCGGTCAACGGGCGATGATGAATCGGTCGAGTTCGATCCCGTCGGCGTCGACCTGGCGGACGGTGGCCGCGTTCGGCTCGACGTCGACGACGGTCAGCGAGTGTCGGTCGGAGATGAACTCCTCGGTGAAGGGCAGCCAGGACGAGCGATCGCCGGACTGCTCGGCGTTATACAGGTTGGCCCCGCCGGCGCCGGTGACCAGGTAGATCACGCCCATGGGGCGAGTCCGGGCGGTACCGTCGTAAGCCTTGTCGATGGTCCAGGTTCCCGCGACCGGGCGGCCGGGTTCGGGGGCGTGGCCGTCGGCGTAGGTCCGGGCGGCGAACCTCAGCGGATAAGTCCGCTGGTAGTTGTGGACATGGCCGCTGAAGACGATCGAGACGCCTCCAAGCTCGAACACATCGGCCAGGATGCGCATCTGTTGCTCGCGCTGGTGGTCGGTCGACGAGTTGAAGCCGGGATGGTGGAAGGTGACGAATTTCCAGGGTTTGTCCTTCGCCGAGGCCAGGTCGAACGCGAGCCAGGCGCGGAGCGCGGGGTCGGCCCACTGGACGTAGGGGTTGGAGTCGAGGACCGTCCAGTGGACGTCGCCATAGTCGAACGAGAAGTTGGCCATTCTCGGATAGTTCGGGCCGGCGATCTCGCGGAAGGCCCGGAGGCGATCCTCGGGACCTTCCAGAGGCGGGGCCAGGCGACTCCCCGTCGCCCGGGTCGGGCCGTTCAACGGCTGCGACCAGAAGTAGAAGTAGGCCATCAGGTCGGGGTCTTCGGCGAAGTCGTTGGTGACCAGGTCGTGGTTGCCCGGGGCTCCGACGAAGAGCGTCGAGCTGAGCAGCGGTGCCCCGGCCCCGGGCGAGGCCTCGGCGGCGGCGAAATACGGGAAGAACCGCGCCCGGTACTCCCCCACCTTCCCTCGAAAGTAGACGAGATCGCCCGTGATCATGACGTAGTCGGGCCGGAGGAGGTGGGTCTGGTAAGCGATCTTGCACTGACCCTCGGTCCCCTTGGCCGAGTCGCCGAAGGCGACGAACCGATGCGGTTGGCCCGGCGGGACCTTGGCGCGAGCCTCGGCCTCGAACGCGGTCGAATCGCCGAGCTTCACCCGATAAGCGAATCGCTCGCCCGGGGCGAGCCCCCCCAGGACCGACCGGTAGATCCGGTGCCGCTCGACCCCATCAAGGATCACCGAGCGGGCGTCGGGGGCCCCGGATGGCTTCCAGTCCCCTTCCAGGGGGGATCGGACCTCGACGGACCAGTCGGCGTCGACATCGTCGGCGTGCCAGATCAGGGTCAGGTCGTCGGCCTCGGGTTTCTCGCCGAGCTGGAGGTAAGGCGTGGCCAGGAACGGGCCGACCCGTCGAGCGTTGGGGTCCATCGGCACCGTCGTCGCCCAGTCCCAGACCACATAAGACAGGGCCGTGAGGGCGACGCAGGCCAATAGACTGCGGAGTACCAGGCGAAGTCGGCGGAGGGACATCGGCGGGCTTTCTTGCGGTGTCGGGCGGATCGGCTCGGACCCGAGACCGCTCCGAAGGCGGGGGACCCTCCCGGGGGCTCGACTTTACCAACAACCCGACGCCGACTCCATCCCACCCGAGGATCCGGCCCGACCGATCGCGGCCCGTCGTTTGCTCCTAAAGTCGGCCATTCGGACGAGGGATGACCGCGGAGCGGTCGCCGGCAAGGCCCGAGGGAGCTTCTGACCCAGTCATGAGAGTGTATCTATTGAAGACCGAAGGACTTTCGCCGATCCTGGCCGTCGGGTTGATCCTGGGAGCGGTCGGGCCGTCTCCGGCCCAGGTGCCCGGATTGCCCGCCGAGGCCAAGCCGGCCGCACCTCCGGCGGCCGACCCGAGCGAGAAGGCGATTCCCGCCAAGGACAACCCCGGCTCGGTCTTTTCGGCGACTTCCGGGCCGATCCAGGTCAATCAGAAGATCGACGATGAGGACATTCGCTCGACCCTGGGAGATCTCCTGGATCAGTTTCCCGGGGTCCGCAGCGTTTCCGTCGAGGTTCGCGATGGCGTGGTGAAGCTGGACGGGCACGCCGGCGATGACGAGACGATCAGCCAGGTCACCGCGTTCACCAAGAAGGTCGAAGGTGTCCGGCTGGTCCTGAACCGGATGAAGACCGACGCCGAGGTCCTGACCGGTCGCGAGTTGCTGATGCAGGTGATCGGCCAGTATCGCGAGATCCTGGCGAGGAACTGGCTGCTGGCCCTGTTGGCCCTGGGCTTCGTGATGGGGTTCGGTGCCATCGCGCGGGTCTTCGCCCGCTATTCCGAGACGCTGCTCTCGCCATTCCTGGGCAACGCCCTGCTGAGATCGGTCGTCGGGTCGATCCTCAGTTCGCTGATCGTGCTCGCCGGCATCCTGCTCGGGCTCTCGGTGCTGAACCTGACCCAGGCGGTGGTCTCGGTCCTGGGGCTGGCCAGTATCGTCGGGCTGGCGCTGGGCTTCGCCTTCCGGGACATCGCCGAGAATTTCATCGCCTCGATGCTCCTGGGGCTCCGCCGGCCGTTCCAGATCGGCGACTTCGTGATGGTGGCGGGCAAGTCGGGATCGGTCCTCTCGCTCGACACCAGGGCGACGACCCTGATCACCCCCGAGGGGAATCATGTCCGGATCCCCAATGCGGTCATCTACAAGGAGACGCTGATCAACCTGTCGAGCACGCCGAATACCCTGGGCACGATCGAGGTGATGGTGCCTTACGAAGCCTCGATCGCCGAGGCCCTCCAGGCGATCAACCAGGCCCTGGAGTCGATGGAAGGGCTGCTCAAGACACCCTCGCCGAGGGCCCTGGTCCAGGCCCTTGAAGTCGGCGGGGTCCGCCTCAAGGCGACCTACTGGATGCCGACCCGGGGGATCGACGGCGATAAGCTCCAGAGCGACCTGAGGCTCAAGATTAAGGTGGCGCTCCAGCAAGCGGGCATCGCCTCGGCGACCAACCAGGCGACGCTATCGGTCGCGGGACGCGTTCCCGTGGAACTGATCGAGGCCGCGAGCAAGGGTCCGACCCGCCGCGGGGAGATCAATCGTCCTTCATCGCTCGCCGAGAGCTCGGAATCAACCAAGGATCGGCAGGTTCAGGACAACCTCCGCAAGGACACCCAGGCCGCCGAATCCGCCGCCGGGCCGGTCGAGCCCGAGGCTTCGCCGATCGATCATGCCATCCAGCAGGCCGTGGTCGAGGCCGCTGCCGATGGGAACAACATGCTGGCCAACGGAAACTCCTGATCCCCGATCGGCCTCGATCGGGAGCGGATCTACCCGGCGAAAAGACCGCGGTGGCCGGAATTGATCCGGCCACCGCGGTCTTTATGCTTCGTCGATCGACTCGTCCCGACTTATTTCGGGGCTTCTTCGGTCTTCGGCTCCTCGGCCTTCGGCTCCTCGGCCTTCGGCTTGTCGGCTTCCGCCTTCGGTTCTTCCTTCGGCTTGTCGGCTTCCGCCTTGGCCTTGGCTTCTTCCTCGGCCTTGGCCTTGGCTTCTGCTTCCGCCTTGGCTTCTGCTTCCGCCTTGGCCTTGGCTTCTGCTTCCGCCTTGGCCTTGGCTTCGGCTTCCGACTTGGCCTTGGCTTCTTCCTCGGCCTTTGCCTTGGCCTCGGCTTCCTTCTTCTTGGCTTCTTCGTCGGCCTTCATTTTAGCTTCTTCGTCGGCCTTTTTCTTGGCCTCGGCTTCGGCCTTCATTTTGGCTTCTTCGTCGGCCTTGGCCTTGGCCGCTTCTTCGTCCTTGGCCTTGGTGTCGCCCTCGGTCTTGGCCTTGCGGACCATCTCGATGTGCTTGTTCAACAGATTGGCGCGCTGTTCATAGTAGGTCTTGAGCCCCTTGGAGGGGGGGAAGATCCGAACATCGGCCTCGTAGTTGATACCTTCGACGACCGGCGGCTGCTTGCTGTATCCGGTGAACCAGGCGGCGAAGACCTCGGGGCTGACGCCCCTCCGAGGGGTGGCCTTGAGGTCGCGGGCATCGATGGCCCGCCCGGTGATGAGCAGGTCGAGGACCGGCGGCGGCTCGATCGTCGTCTCGACGAGGCCGGCGTCCTGAGCCGCGACGATCAACTCGGCAATGGCGTGGAGGGCCGCCTCTCTCTTGGCTTCGACCTCGGGCGGGATCGTCGGCAGTGGGGCTTCGGCCTCCGCCTTGGGAGCCTCGCCCGGCGAGGGGGTCTCGGCCGGCTTGGGCGTCTCGGCCGGCTTGGGGGCCTCGGCCTTGGGTTCTTCCTTCTTCGCGTCCTGGGCGTCCGACAGCCCGACCATCAAGGACAGCGACAACGCGATCATGGCGAAGCGGCGCACCGGGAATCTCCTGTCTGTACTGGGGGAATCATCCTATCGAGGCGAAGTCTCGATCCGCCGACCCTCGGGCGGGATGTGACGAGTCTAACGGTCGAGCGAGGGGGGTGCCAACCCCTTCGAGCTTCGGTCGAGAGTATTGCAAGGATTGGGGGGATGGCGAAGTCGAGAAGTTGGGGGAGTCCCGGTGATTCGGGCGAATTCCTAGGTGATCCTGACCGATGCAAGAACCTGAATGTCCCGGCGGCGGACGGATCGACGATCTCGGCATGGAAGCGGAGGCTCAGGGCGATGGAGCGTAGAAAGCACAGGGTCCGCCCGTCGATTGAGGGGCTGGAAGGTCGGCAACTTCTCAATGGGTCGAGGGGCCACGCGGCCCAGGTTCGGGCGAACTCGGTCGCCACGGTCACGAAGACCAAGATCGACTATACGACCTCCGATGGTGCCAAGGTTCATATCCAACTGAGGGGGCCGGGAAGCCTGAAGGGCTCGACCGTCACCGGAGATGTATTGAATCTGGTCTTCGCCCATACCACCACCGCGAGCGATATCATCGGTAACGTGAAAGGGGGGTCGGGCCAGGCTTCGCTCGGGACGCTTCGCAACGAGAATGTCCCGATCGGGTCGTTGACCGGCCTGGGAGGCAACCTGATCGATCAGGTCAAGCTGCCCAAGTTCAACCTGATCTCCGGCGGGATCATCAATCTGTTGGATGGCGCGAATGAATTGACGTTGAATTCGGTCGCCCCCAATTCCCAGGTCCGTCTCCGCGACACCCCGCTGAACACGACCTCGATCGCCGCCAGGCTGGGCGACGTCAACAATAACAACAACAGCTTCAATTCGTCCCTCACCTCGATCGCCAGCATCACCACGAGCAACCTTGCTCTACGCGGGGCGGGCACGCTTGAGCCAGTTATTACCGGCTTCGGAGGCCCGAATGTCGGGGCCAGCAACGGCGCGTTCCCCTCGATTCCGACGATCGGCAACGGGCAGAATTTCCCGGGTACGCTCGGCCTCACTCAGGCGACGGTCAGCGCCGGGCGAAGCCTGAACTACGCGAGCGACGGAAGTAAGGGCGTGGTCCTCTCCGGGATCGCCGGGACTTTCATGCCGGGCCCGAACCTGATCGAGCCTCGGGACGCCAGCATCCCCGGCGACCCGGTCCCGCCCCCGGGCGTCCTCGTCAACATCAAGAACATCAAGGGCGGGCCGACGGTGAACAGCCAGCCCCTGGGGAACGCCCAGATCTTCGGCTACGACTCGGTGGCCAATGCCCTGATTCGCTTCGACGCCGTCACCGGGGCCCAGCTCCAATCGATCGCCGTGCCGGCCTCTCCCAACGGTCAGGGCGGCGTGACGCTGGCACCGATCAACGGGCATCTTTTGGCCCTGGTCGGGCTCGGCCAGGGAGTCTTCGCCTATGACGCGGTGAGCGGTGCCCCGGTCGGCGGATTCATGACAACCAGCCTGGTTGGGCTGGGGATCAACTCGGTGACCGGCCTGACCTACGGCAACGAGACGACCGTCATCGCCGATGCCAACAGCGGGCCCAATGGGACACTCCAGACGATCGACCTGGCGCAGAGCCTGGCCACCGGGCAGGCCGTGGCCGTTGGATCGCCCTTCTCGCCCAATCGCGAATTCGCTCTCTCCGGGGGGATCACCTCGGTCCCGGGCTATCCCTCGCTCTATTCCCAGGGTGGAGCCTATTTCGATACCTTCCAGCCCAACCAGACCCAGGCGGGCGTACTCACCCTCAACGCGAGCGGCGGGGCCATCAGCGAGGCATCCAGGACGGCGTTGAGCAGTCAGGGGAACTTCGTCCCGACCAATCCCGATGGGTCGATCATCGGCGATGCGTCCCGGGCCGTCGGCAGCATCGACTCCTTCCTGGCCATCGACAAGGGAGTCCAGGGAGGGCAGAACGTGATCGGCCTGGTCACCCCGAACGGGTTGAGCAGCGTCGGCACGATCTACCTGGCCAATGCCAATCCGCTGGCCGGGCTCAGCCAGTCGTTCCACCCCGAGCTCGTCAACAGCGCCCTGATCGACGTCCAGGGGAACGTGCAGTCCTTCACCGCGAAGACCGCCACCGGCATGGTCCTCAACGTCGCCGGCAACCTCAACATCGTCTCGATCAATCAGGCGACCGATTCCACGATCATCGGCCTGCCGTTCGGCCACGTGGACATCGGGACGCGGAACAACGTGGCGATCCTCTCGTCGGACCGGATCGTCTCGGGACGTGGCGGCGTGACCGTCATCCCATCCGCTCGCCAGGTCGGCCCGCTCTTCCTGCCCTGATCGGTCCCAAGGATCCGGTCCCGGCCCTCGGCGATACGTCCGCCGAGGGCCCGCGACCCGGGGAAGATCCGAATCATCAGAGATCTCGCGAAGCGTCCTCGGATGGAGGCCGGGGAAAGGTTCCGCGCATCGTGGGAACCTCCCCGGCGACCGGTCGGGGGTGAGGCCTGTGGTCGGCCGGGCGGTTGAGGAAGTGCCGCTCGATCGCCTCGAAGAAGAGCCAGCCCGTGCCGACGGCCGCCGTCGAGACGATCGGGATCATCACCAGGACCCTGGCCCAGAACCCCACCAGCCCCATCCCGTAGAGCCACTCATTGCCGACGGTGCAGACCAGCAGGTGGATCAGATAAATGCTGTAACACCGACGGCCGCAAGCCCTCAGCCAGCCCGAACGACGGGCCGGACCATCGAAGTCCCGGAGCGCGATCAGCCCGAGCCCGAACAACGAGGCCACCCAGGTCGATCGCATCGTGGTCAGCAGCCCCATGACCATCAGGCCGACCAGCGACGCGTCGATCAGACGCTTCGACCTCGGGGACTCGGCATGGACCAGCCGCCAGTAGACGGCCAGGCCGACGGCGAACTCGTGCCACAGGTAGATGAATGATCCCTCGTAGCTGAACAACCAGCCGACGTCCGAGGCGAATCCGCGGAACCCCACGATCCCCGCCGTCGCGATCCCCAGCGCCGGGAAGAGTCGGCGAGGGGCCGCCAGCAGGATCAGGAAGCTGAGCAGGTAGAATTGCTCCTCGTAGCAGAGTGACCACGCAACCCTGGTGAAGACCTCCATCGCCCCGCCGCCCCAGGCCCGAGATCGCCAGGTCTCCGTGAGCGTGATGTTGCCGAGCCATTGAGCCCGGTTCAATTCGCCGGGCGAGGTCAGTTCCAGCGAATGTCCGCCATCGTGGAGATGGTGCAAGCCCGCCCGGTCGAGCCCCCATGTCGTCATCACGAAGGCGAGCAGCGCCACCCAGTAAGGCGGGTAAATCCGCCGGAGCCTCCGCCGGAGGAACGACCACGACGAGGCCCCACGCCTCCGGTGGGCATCCAGGCTCGCGGCGATGCAGTAGCCGCTGATCACGAAGAAGAGCGGCACGCCCAGGTCCATCTGCCGGACGAACCAGACCGGCAAGAAGCGGGCCCAATCGCCGCCCGAGGTGCCGCCGACCTCGGCCCAGGTCAGGGCGAATCCGGAGTGGTGCAGGACCACCATCAGGCAGGCAAGCCCTCGCCAGGCGTCGAGCGACTCGTAGCGAGGATCGTGCCCCGGAGGTCGAGGCATGGCCGCTCCTCATCTGGGATTCGGGGTTCGAGCAGGACGGATCTTGGCGACCGTCGTCGGGGCTACTTCGACGAAATGGGGTCCATCCAGTCTACGTCCTGACCTTCCCGGAATGCCAACCCCACTCCCTGATCAGTGATGCATTCGCTCGATAATTCAATTTAAATCAAATGGTAAATTGTTTATTATGATAATATGTTTTATATATTCATTTTTGGTTTGATCCGGAATTGCGGCCGAATTTCATGAATTATTCTTGACCCCGTGTCAATCGGCGACTAGAAATGGATTGTGCCGTCGGTCCGTCGTGAATTCGAGGGGAAGTCGTGAAACCCCAATGGATTCGAACCTTCCTGATCATCTTGAGCATTCGGGCGATCTTCTTGTCGCCTGCACATGCCTCCAGGATCGAATCCGGCTTCATTTCCCATGGTTCTTTATTGAAGAACCAGGACATGGCCCGGCCCGTTCGACTCCGGTTCACGAGGCCGACAACTCCATCGGCCGTACACGAGCGGATCGACTGCATCGCGGGCGACGATGGCGGACAAGACTTCCATGACGCCATCAGCTCGGCAAGCTCCTGGATCGTTTTGCCCTCCCCCAAGCCGGCATTCGTTTACGAACCCTCGCTGACTCGCACTTCCCATTGCATTGTTCGGCTACGCTGTTAGCCCGCCCCACTCCCTACCCTACGCCCGATCCGGGCCGATCTCGATCGTCCGATCATCCTCCGATACGTCCCAATCACGGACCATCGATGGTCCCGGCGCGTCCCAGGCTCGCCGGCAGATTCGTCGATCTGGTCCGGGCGATCCTGATCTTACCGCCTCATTGCGATGGCCTGGATCGTGGCGTGCCTTGGGGTGGGTGTTTTTGTGTTCATTTTTGATTGGTGATGATTTTCTCGGCCGATTCGCTCGCTCGATGCGGGGCCTCAGCGTCATTGCGGCTCTTTCATACCCGCTTCATTCGCAGAAAGGAAATCGACATGATCGCGAATGCTCATGTTCGGCTGTGTAGCACGATTCTCTTCGCCCTCCTCCCGCTCGGGATCGCCTCCGCCGGTGAGCCGACCGAGCCAAATCCCAAGCCTTCCGAGGACCTTCCCGGGATTAGCCTGCTCGACGCCATGCGCGACGGCGTCGTCTCCGCCAAGGCCGAGGGGACCGGCGATGGAAAGATGGCCATCACTCTCACGAATCAGACCAGCCGGAAACTCCGAGTCGTCCTGCCCCCCGGCCTGATCGCTTCGGGAGCCAGCGGCCAGATGGGCGGCATGGGCGGCATGGGGGGTGGAATGATGGGCGGCATGGGTGGCATGGGCGGCGGCATGGGCGGCATGGGCGGCGGCATGATGGGGGGCATGGGCGGCGGCATGATGGGGGGCATGGGCGGAGGCATGATGGGCGGCGGCATGATGGGAGGCGGGATGCTAACCATGCCGGCGACGATGGGCCTGATGACGCTCGGTCGCCTGATCATGCGGCTGGTCGAGCCCACCGAGAGTTGGAATCCGGCCTCGCTCATGATGGGCATGATGGGAGGTATGGGCGGCATGGGCGGCGGCATGATGGGGGGCATGGGCGGCATGGGCGGCGGCATGATGGGGGGCATGGGGGGCGGTTTCCGCTCGGTCCCGCCCACCGGCCTGCCCGATGCCACGCTCAAGCCCGGCCAGACCCGACGCCTCTCCACCCGCCTGGTCAGCCTCGATCCCCCCTCCCCCGAGACCGGCGTCCGGCTCCCCCGGGCCGGCGAGCCGCTCCTGATCGGCGACATCGCCCAGATCAACGACGACCCCAAGGTCCAGAAGGCCCTCCGACGCCTGGCCCTCGACAAGGCCCCCGAGGCGATCTCGCAGATGGTCCTCTGGAACCTGGCCGACGGGCTCGACTGGGCCGCGATCTCGCAGCTGACCTCCGGCTGGGTCAACGCCCAGGAGCTGGCCCTGGCCCGTCAGTTCGTCGATCGGATCGAGGGCCTGCCCGAGGGGGAGTCGGGGCAGCTCTTCGTGGAGGTGGTGGCGGGGGAGTCGCAGCATGAGGCGTTGGCGACCCGACTGGAGAAGACGCTGCACGCCGGCCCGATCCTGGGCCTGAGGCCGGACTCGGGGGTGCCTTCGGCGCCGAGCGGCCCTTCGGTGGGCTGCAAGGTGCAGATCGTGGGGGAGTCGGATCACCCCGAGGCGTTGGTTCGGGTGGCCGAGAGCGACGGGCATCGTGGCTGGAAGTCGATGGGCAAGTTCAGCTTGCCGGTGCCGCTGGACGCCGAGGGGAAGCAGGACCTGAAGGAGTTCGGCGAGCAGTTGACCGAGGGGCTGCTCGGGCGGCTGGTCCGCGCCCGGTTGATCAAGGGCAAGCGGCTGGAAGGGGTGCCGACGTACACTCTCCAGATCGACAACGCGTCTCCGCTGATCCTCAACGGGTTCTCGCTGGCCGGCGGCCTGGCCAAGCCGAGCGACCCGCCCCACTATCTCCTGGGGATCAGCCTGCCGCCCCAGAGGAGCTTGAAGATGCCGTTGACACCCCAGATGGTCGAGGCCTATGGCATGAAGAAGGGGACGCACCTGATCGCCCTGGACCTCTCGGCACTCTGATTCGGCCCGCCGGATCGGGCGACCCGGCTCCGGGATTGCCCGATCCGGAAAGTTTGCCCAGGCGTTGCTCATGAACCTCCGAGCCTGGGCCGATCCTTATCGATGCCGGTCGATCGTCCTGCGATGGAGTCGGGGGCGGGTCGGCCGGGTCGAGCCTTGAGACCTGAGCGATCTCAGGAGGAGGTGCCTTTCGTGACATTGCGAATCATGCTGGTGAGCCTGGTGGCGAGTCTGGGGTTCGAGTTGCCGAGCGATCACGACCTGGCCTGCTGGTCCCATTCGGGCCGGGAGTGGGTTGCCGCGAGGCTGGCGGACTTCTCCGGATCGAGCATCGAAGCTGACCAGTTCGCCGCGGAGGTGGCCGACGAACCGGTCGCCACCCCGGTCATGGCCGAAATCGTGAAGGCCGACGATGACCGCACCTTCGAGGTGGCATCGGAGGCGATGGCGGCCGATTTCGCGGCCGACCTGCTCGCGATCCAGGTGGAGAACCCGGGTCCGGACGACACCCCGGCTCGCTCCGAGGTGGCCGCCCTGGCCATGGTCGGGGTTCCTTCCGGGGAAGAAGCGTTCGTGAGTTGGGAGGCACCGGCCGAAGAGGTCGTCGCGTCCACCACGGAAGAGATCGAGGTCGACGCGACCTACGAGGAGGAGGACGAGGACTCCTCGGCGGTCGATCGTCTCTCGACGGCCGTACGCCTGACCCGCGAGGCCGTCCAGGCGTGGGCCGACCTGATCCCCGAATCCTCCGACGAAGCCGAACCCACCTACTGAGCTGGGATCGACGATCGAGGTCGGCCCGTCCCCCGACGAGGGGGGCGGGCCGACTTCGCATTTCGAATTCGCCGATCGCCCGAGCCCCAGGAGCATTCGGCCCGTGGGGGCGTCCCTCGTTTTGGCGTCCTCGCTTTATCGGGCATCCTGGGGTTGATTATTGTCAACCGATCCCTGTTTGCGCCCGGGGTCGATTGTTACAATCCAACCCTGCCAATCGCCGTGCCCATCAATCAGCAAGTCCCTACCCTCAGCCTCGCGGACTGATTCACGACTTCCGCACCAGCCCGAATAAGCGAACCCATGATGATCAAAGATCGTCGGCTGATTGAGGCTGGAGAGAACCGCGAGAATAACTTCGACGCCCTGCGCGTCGCGCTGGCCCTGATGGTGATCCTCTCGCACTCCTACCCGATCCTCCAGGGGAGCAACTCCCGCGAGCCGCTGTTCCGTTGGACCGGGGGGCAGAAGACTGCAGGCGAGCTGGCGGTGGAGGGCTTCTTCCTGATCAGCGGCTACCTGATCGCCGCGAGTTGGCTGAGGAGCCGGGGCCTGCTCGACTACCTCCGCCGTCGGACGCTCCGGATCGTGCCCGGCTTCCTCGTGGCCGTGGCGTTCTCAAGCCTGCTCGTCGGCCCGCTGCTCTCGGGGGACGCGGGACTCTACTGGTCCCGGTTCGAGGTCCGCCTCTTCCTGATCCGGGCCCTGAACCTGGAGGGGTCCTATGCGCCGGGCCTGACGACTAACGGGTCGCTCTGGTCAATTCGGTATGAGTTCCTCTGCTACCTGGCCGTGGCGGCGCTGGGCCTGGTCGGAATCTTGAGGCGGCGTTCGCTGGTCGTCCTGGCCCTGGTCGGCTGCCTGGGCATCTACGCTTGCCAGATCCATCTCGGCCTGAAGATGCCGGGCAGCCGACTGACCTGGTTCTGGGGCTTCCCGGATTTCTGGCCCCGACTGGCCGCCAGTTTCCTGGCCGGCGTCTGCTTCTACCTCTATTCCGATCGGGTGATCCTGTCGAATCGACTGGCAATCGCCTCAACGGTCGTCCTGATCCTGGCGGCCGTGTTCCCCTCGGCCAAACTGCTGCCCTTGCTGATTCCCCCGCTTGGCGGCTATCTGCTGTTCTATCTGGCCTATTTCCCCGCCGGCCGGCTGAGCGGCATCGCCAAGCGGGGCGACCTGACGTACGGCCTTTATCTCTACGCTTTCCCGATCCAGCTCCTCCTGGTCAAGTGGTTCAAGCCTCAGCTCGGCCCCCTCGGGCTGTTCCTGGCGGCGTCGGCCTTGACGGCGATCCTGGCGGCCTTGAGCTGGCATTTCGTCGAGCGGCCCAGCCTCGGGCTCCGGCACGCCAGGCGTCCGTCCCGGGTGATTCCTCCCCCCGATGCCCCGCCCGATCGCCCGGTCGTCGCCTCGATGCCGATCGAGGCCGGGTCGACGATGGAGTCCTGATCTCGCGACCGGACCGCCTTGGCGCATGCTTCGTTACCCCAGCCGCTCGACCCACCCGGACGTCGGCAGCACCTCGCTGAGGAGCATCTGCTGGGCGCAGAGGATCGAGCGGTGCAGCTCCTCCGCCGTGACCTTCCCGGCCGAGTTGTCCAGCGCGAGGGTTCCCGTGGCGTCGCTGAGGAACTCGACGTTGAAGCCGCGATGCACCGCCTGGCGTGCGGTCGTGTCGCAGCACATATGTGTCATATATCCCGCGATGGTGACGGTCTCGATCCCTCGCTCGCGGAGCCAGCTTTCGAGCGGGGTGCCCGTGAAGCTCCCCGGCAAGGTCTTCTCGATCAGGGCCTCTCTCGGCCGACCCTCCACCTCCGGGTGGAGCTTCCAGCCGTGGCTCCCCTTCTGGAAGAACGGCTTGTCTGGCTGGTCGAAATGATGCTGGATCACCACGGTCGGGATCTTGCCCCGGGCGGCGTCCATGACCCGGAGGATCTGGTCCAGGTGGCCGACGGGGTGGGTGATCGGCAGGGCTCCGTCGAAGTACTCGTTCTGGACGTCGATCACGAGAAGCGCGCGGCTCATGGAAAAGCTCCTTGCTGTCCAGTGACTGGCCCGACTCGAAAGTCGAGGAGGTCGATTCGATCAATCGCCAAGAAGAGTTTCATCATACGCGATATGCGATCGAACGCTTCTGCTGGGGTACGGCCGAGACGTCCCGAGGTAATGGCCACCTATAATTGCCCTGATCCGATGGCAACGAACTTCGTTACGAGGAAGGCTTTCCGTGATCCGTAACTCCGGCCGTCCGGGCTCCTCCGAAATCTCGGCGAGAAATGGACGCGAGTACTACATAGGAGTTACGCGGTCATGTCAGGTTGTACATCGGATTGGCGATATACGCACGCACCGCTCCTCGGATGATCCGGGCCTTCGCCTCGTACCAACTGACCCCCGTGGTGTAGAAATGGTGCTCCAGCCGCAGGAACGCCCGGATCGACAGCCCGATGTGATTCCGCTGCGCCCGCGCCGCCCGGACCTGGGCACGCTCCACCCCGCAGCACTGCTTCAGGCCCCGGTGATAGTTCTCGATCGCCCAGCATCGCTCGGCGTGGGCCAGCCGGGTCAATTCGCCCATCGCCAGGTCGTTGGTCGCCCAGTATTCAACGTCTCCGCCTTGGGAGACCACCTTGAAGACGCGGATCGACCCGAACCCCTCCAGATGAACGATGGTCCCCTCGGGGGCGATCGCCAGTCCTGCGACGGCACGGTAGCCCTGGCGGTCGAGGTCCACCTTGCGGTTGACCTTCAGCTGGGTCAGGAACGTCCAGCCGCAGGCCCGGACCGCCTTGAGGTTCCCCAGGCTCGAATACCAGCTATCGAACGCCACGCACTGCGGCTCGAAGCCGCGGGCCTTGGCCTGGCGGAGCATCGCCAGGAAGTGGTCGTTCTTGGTCAGGCCGTCCTTGGCCTTGTCGTAGACCCGGTAGTCGCAGGGCACGACGGTATCGCCATCGGTCCAGGCCGTGGTGATCAGGTTGATGCCACGGACGACCCGCTTATGCTTGCCCGACCAGTGCCGGCTGACCAGCTCGATCTTCTCGGCGTGGAACTTGTCGAGGGTCGAGTCATCGAGGACCAGCATCCCGCCCTCCTTGCGGACCATGGGCCGGGCCTCTTCCCAGAGCGTGGACGGGTCGGGTTCGATCCGATGGAGCAGACGGGTGAAGGCATCGTGGGCCGGAGCGTCGGGCGACTCGGGTTGCACAGCGGCGGCCTCCGTGCAGCAGAACGCCTTCGGGGAGGCGATGAGGAAATCGATGTAGTCGGTGTCGTGACACTTGGGGTTCGGGGCGTACATGCGATCCATCATGGACGTCCGAACCGATTGGCGCAATATGGACGCCCGATCACTGCTGCGTAACTCCTACTACACTTCAAAGTCGCGAAAGTTCACGGTCTTCCAATTTGATGACCAAAGACAACGATTTCGACTGGCTTAGTTGAGATGTTCAACGCGTTCCTATGATTTGGTCGGAGGAATTGCTATCATAATTTCCGATTGCTGCCCGTTTGATGATACTTCGAATAACCAGTTCGACGATCGAATGACACACCAATCCCTCCCCACACCAATTATTCATCGCAGATGAATTCGAGACCCGGCCGATCGGGTTCGTAGCTTACCGAAGCGTCGAGCCATCGGTGATTTCTCAGCTTCTCCTACGTTGTCATCACTTCTTGAGTGTCTAATTATGCTGTTTACGGACCCAGTTTTTCTTTATTATTTTTTGCCGTTGCTGCTGATCGCTTATTATGTGTTGCCGGATAAGTTTAGGAATTTCCTGCTTTTGCTGGCCAGCCTCGCTTTCTATGCCTGGGGTGAGGGCAGGTATGTGCTGGTGCTCCTGATATCGATTTGCTGGAATTATTTGTTGGGTTTAATCATCGGCCGGCTCTCGAAGGCCGGGCCTCGTCTGGCTACCCTCACTATAGGCATCGCCGCGAACCTGCTCATGTTGGTTGCGTTCAAGTACAGCAACTTTCTGGCGGAGAACGCTCGGGTAATCATGGAGTCGATGGGCCTGCCCTCCGTCGGAAAGTTGGGCCATGTCTACATGCCCATCGGGATCTCATTCTTCACCTTTCAGGCGATCTCCTACCTGATCGATGTCTATCGGGCCGACGTCGCTGCCCAGCGAAATCTGCTGGACTACGCGATGTATAAGGCGTTCTTCCCGCAGCTTATCGCCGGACCGATCATTCGGTATGCCGACGTCGCCCTGCAGATCAAGCATCGTGTCGTGAGCGGTGAGCAATTTGCGATGGGCGTTCGGCGGTTTGTGGGCGGCCTGGGCAAGAAGATGATCGTGGCCAATACGGTTGCCTTCACGGCGGATCAAATCTTCAGCTTCGACCCGAGTTCGCTGACCACGACGCTCGCCTGGCTGGGGATCGTTTGCTACAGCGTGCAGATTTACTTCGACTTCTCGGGTTACTCAGACATGGCGATCGGCCTCGGCAAGATGTTTGGGTTCGACTTTCTCGAGAATTTCAATTATCCCTACATTTCCACGTCGATCACCGATTTCTGGCGGCGCTGGCATATCTCGCTTTCGAGTTGGTTTCGCGACTACCTTTACATTCCCTTGGGGGGTAACCGGCGTTCCCCGCTCCGGACCTATTTTAACCTGTTGACGGTTTTCTTCCTGTGTGGCCTTTGGCACGGGGCGAGCTGGAATTTCATCGTCTGGGGCCTGTTCCACGGGGGCTTGCTCGTAGCCGAGCGGTTATTCCTGCGTCGGGTCCTGGACGCGGCCCCGGTTCCCTTCAAGCACGCCTATGCGCTGCTGGCGGTGATGGTCGGCTGGGTCTTCTTTCGGACCGAGACCCTGGCGGATTCGGTCAACTATCTCCGGATGATGTTCGGATTGGCTGGCCAGGGGTCGGCCACGGCGAATCTCTGGTATTTCCTCAGTCCGAAGCTGTGCGTTATTCTCGTGGCCGCGGCGGTTTTCTCGATGCCCACTGTCCCCTTTCTGGGCACCCTGCTCGGGAGCTTCTCCGATCCCATGAGCTCTCCGTCCGGAGGCGCGTTCGCGGGGGCGTTTCGGTTCGCATCCAACGCCCTTCTGGTGCTCGTGTTGCTGACCTCGATGGCTCTGATCGCCGCCGGGAGCTACAACCCTTTCATTTACTTCCGATTTTAAGGCGGGCCATGACCGAGACCCAGGCGAGTTACGGACGTGGAACAAAGACGGCGGACCGGGTGCTGATCGCCGTCTTTCTGACCGCGATCTGCCTGCCTGCCGCCGATACGATTTTTCACCTCGACCCTACCCCCCATAACATGGAACACGCCCCCAGGAAGCGGCTTCCTCGTCTGGAACCTCCCGTCTCCCTGGGGTCGATCAGGCAATACCTCCGCTCCTGGAAGGTCTATCTCCCGGCCAACTTCGGTTTCCGGCGAATCCTGCTTCGTGCCTGTAATATGGCCGAACTTCGAATGTTTGGGCGATTCTCCACGCCCGTTGTGCTGCACGGCCAAAGTGGGTGGC
The DNA here is from genome assembly GCF_051175385.1 of Tundrisphaera lichenicola. GTDB lineage: Bacteria > Planctomycetota > Planctomycetia > Isosphaerales > Isosphaeraceae > Tundrisphaera > Tundrisphaera lichenicola. The sequence goes on from NZ_CP195106.1 coordinate 153,422, forward strand.
TCGTCTACGGCAGCGGTCTCAATCTTGGTGCCCCCTGGAGCCTCAGCGTGGAGGGATTGGAGAACTGGCGTTCTTCGCTGGAGTGGCGACGCGACTGGTGTCGAGCACGCGGACTCCCCTATCTGCTCGTTCTTGTCCCAGGTCCACAGACCATCTACCCCGAGACGTACCCAAGCTTCTTGACCGATCCTCCGCCCGCGTCCCGGCTCGATCAGGTGATCTCCTACCTCTCGGAGAAGTCCGACCTGGAGATTCTCGATCTTCGAGGTCCGCTGAAAGAAGCCCGATCGCTCGGGAGGCTCTACCAGCAGACGGACACGCACTGGAATGACCTAGGGGCTTATGTCGGCTACCGCGAGATCATGAAGCGTCTGGCCCGATGGCTGCCCGGCCTGGAGGCCACTCCCATAGACGACTTCGACCGTTTTGAAGAGTCCAGGCTCGGCGGCGACCTGGCCGGCATTATCGGGCTTCGTGACGTCTTCGGCGAGGAGAGCGGTACTCAACTCCTGCCCAGGTTGCCTCGCCGGGCCTCCTACCCGGAAGGCAGTCTGTCGACTGAGCGGATGTCTACAGTTAGGAAAATGCCTCTCTTTGCCACAGGGGTCACCCAGTCGTCGATGCCTCGGGCCTTTATAATCCGCGACTCCTTCACGACGGCCATGATTCCTTTCCTCGCCGAACACTTCTCGCGAATCGTCTTCTTCTGGCGCGACGACCATGGCAGTTACCAATACTTCCCGGCGGATTTCATCGAGCGCGAAAGCCCCGACGTGGTGATCGATGAATTTGCCGAGAATATGATCTGGAATAATACCGTGCCCAAGAACGTGATTCCCCCAGGGTCCACCGACGGGAAATTGCCCGCTCCGGATTGACGGGCCGGTAAAGCGTGTCGGAGGAAAACGTAAGGCGACTCATTGGCTCCGATCCGGCCAGAGGTGGTGGCCGGTCATGTTGGTCTTGATCCGATAGAGGCTGACCCCGGCGGTGATGTAAAGGGTCGAACGATCTAGGCCGCCGAACTCGACGTTGGTGGGCGATTCCGGGGTGGGGATGAATCCGCCGGGCTGGCCCTCGGGCGTGAAGATGTAGACCCCGGCCTTGTCCCCCGACCCTGCGCTGGCGACGATCCGGCCGTCGGTGGTGACGGTCATCCCGTCGATCCCCCGGCCTTTCAGGTCGACGAGCACCCTGGAATTCGAGACATTCCCCTTCTCGTCGAGGTCGATCGCCAGCAGGACGCGGCGGTTCGGCCCGTTGTCGGCGACGTAGAGGGTCTTGCCGTCGGGGGAGACGGCCAGCCCGTTGGGCTTGGTCGCGGTGGTCTCCAGTCGGGTGACGGTCCCGTCGGGATCGATCCGGAAGACGGCCTCGAAGTCGAGTTCTCGGGGCTCGCCGCCGACGTAGCGGGGGTCGGAGATGTAAACACGCCCCTGGGCATCGACGGCGACGTCGTTGGGGCTGTTGAAACGCTTGCCCTGAAAGCGGTCGGCCAGGGTCCGGACGGTCCCGTCAAGTTCGGTGATCGAGACCCGTCGATTACCCCCGGTGTTGGCCCCTTCGGCGGCGATCAGTCGGCCTTTAGGATCGAAGATCAGGCCATTGGCCCGGCCGCTCGGCTCGCGGAAGGTGGTGACGGCGCCGGTCTTCGGGTCGAACTTCATGATCCGGTCGCCGATGTCGGAGAACAGGATCGTACCGTCGTCCGCCAGCGCCCCCCCCTCGGTGAACGCCCCCTCGCCCCAGAGCTTCTCCAGCTTGGTACCGGGGGCCAGGACATCGGGTGGCGCCATGGCGATCAGGGCGAGTGCGAATGCCAGCATTGATCTCACTCCGGAGAAATGGGCCACCAGGATGCCACGGGCGCCAAGGTCAGAGGAAGGAGGAGGACTCAGGATTCAGATCATAGCCCTTTCTTCCTCCAGCTTCCTCCCTCTACTGGCTTGGCGATCTTGCATCCCGGCGGTGCAATTTTCCCCAGAGCGATCCCTTCAAACTTTCAGCAACTCCACCGCTTCGGCATATCCGGGAGCCGGTCGCCCATACTCGCTGGCGGTGACCCGGGCCAGGGCGACAACCTGCCGCCACCGGAAGGCGGGGCGGGTGACGGCGAATTCTTCGCGGGCGGTCCGGTAGAACTTCTCGGCGTGGAGGGCCCCATCCTCGCTGACGGCGTAGCCCAGGAGGAGGTCGAAGGCGGCCTTGGGGTCGGCCTCGGATTCGCCCAGCCACTGAACCAGGGCGCAGGCTCGGGCCTGGTCGTTGCCCCGGATCGCGGACCGGAGATCGCCCAGGATCTTCGACGGCTCGACCGATCGGACGGCCTCCATGTCCTCGGGGCGGGGGTTGGGCGTCCGGTTCTTGAAGTCGCCGCCCCGCTGGTCGCGATCCAGGGCGACCTGGAAGGCTCCCAGGATCAGGCAGGCGGCGGCGTTCCGGGGGTTCGAGGCCAGGGCCATGTTCCTCCAGGCGTTGGCGGAGTCGCAGGCGTGGACGCCGATCGAGTCGCCGTGGACGCTGCCGACCGGCTTGTTGGGCTGGGCCTGGCTAGCGGTCCGGCCGGGATCGCGGAGGACGAGCTGGTTGGCGGCCATCGAGATCGCCTCGCCGATCGCGGCGGGGGCCATCCCTTCGGCGAGCGCGGCGGCGGCCATCTCGGCGGCCTGTTCGGGGGTCGCTTCGAAGATCGTCCGGGCCATCTGGTCGACCCAGGCGTCGTCGGCCTCGCGGCGGCCGGGCGAGGCGGTGGGCAGCTTGTACTGGTCCATCAGGCGCGGGAGGATCTCGCGAGGTCGGTCCATCTCGGCGGTGTGCTTCCACTCACGCTCGCTCTTGACGCAGTAGCGGACCGACTGCCGGAGGAGCGTGTGGGCGTGGTCGGGTCCGATCAGCCCGAGGAGGTCCCAGGCTCGATAAGGGAGGACCGTCCGGTGGACCTCGGTGTTGTCCTGGACGGTCGGCAAGAGGTCGTTGAACGCCTCGTCCGGCCCTCCCCGGACCAGCGAGGCGAAGGTGGCCTCGGCCCGGTCCATGTCCTTGGCCCGCATCGCGTCGCGGAGCGCCTCGGCGCCGGCCCGGCCGGTGGACGAGTCGCAGGGCTCGACGGGGTGCAGTACCTCTTTCGACGGCCCGCCGAACTCGCCGATCCGGGCGGTGTTCCGGTACAGGACCTTCAGCACGGGCAAGGCCCGGCGATCCTCGGGGAGATCCCGGCTCATGTGGAAGGCCGGGGCCAGGGCCATCATCGTGTGGAAGCCGACGTAGTCCTCGCCGCCGAAGGTCCGGGCGTTGGCCAGCGCCGCGGCGGCCACCAGGTCGCGGAGTTCGGCCCCGGCCCGGATCTTCTCGACCAGGACCGGCACGAGCCGGTCGACGGGGGTCTCTTGCATCAATTCGACCAGCGCCTCGCGGTCGCCGAAGAGGAGCCGTTCGCGAGACCCCCCCTCGTCGGTTCGGGCGTGGGCCAGGCCCAGGTCGAACGCGGTGCCGCTTCCCAGGGTGGCGACGAGCGCCCCCCGTCCGACATCCGCGAGGAACCCTCGACGTGTCCGATCGTTCATCATCGTCGTTGTCCCCGCGAGGGGATCATTCGCGGCGGGCCCGGTGCCCTCGCACGCCGGGCCCGTCCATTCGGGGATCGTCGCGTGCCTCGCGCCCCAGACTGGTTTGTACCGAGTCCCGCCCCCCTTGGCAACAAGCGAGCAGGATCGAGTCGGCGTCGAGCCGCCCGGCCAACGATTTCCTCGCCACTTGTCGGTGGTATGAAATCGCGAGTTTTCGTTTTGTATCTGGATGAGTTTGTCGTGCCGCCCGCCTGGACCGACAAGCTCCTGGCAAGTCCAGGCTCCCGGGGTTAGGATCGGAGCGACGACGGAAGTGGGCTCGAGCCAGATTGGCGAGCCGTTTTCCAGCCCGGCCCGGGAGTCATCATGAGCCTTCCAAGATCCCTGACAATCCTCGTCCTCCTGATCATGATCCCGAGGAGCACCCGGGCCGATTCGTCGGTCGTCGACGTCCTGCCGGCCGAGTATCGCTCGGTCGTCGCGGCCCAGTTGGAGAAGGCGGGCGAGAACGCCGGGAACCTGTCCGACGCGATCCGCGAGGCCCCGCCCGAGCATCGCGAGGCCGTCGGGTTCCTCGTGGCCAACATGCCCGAGCTGGACCTCAAGGGGCTGGGCAAGGACTTCCTGCTCAAGAACGTCCGGCTGGCTTATCTCGCCCGTGAGGCGACGCCCTGGGCCTCGAAGATCCCCGAAGAGTTGTTCTTCGACGCCGTCCTGCCCTACGCGAGCGTCAACGAACGTCGGGACGACTGGCGGCAGGACTTCTACGACCGATTCATCGCGATCGCGAAAGAATGCCCCTCGGCCACCGAGGCGGTGAAGCGGCTCAATGTCGAAGCCTTCCAGGCGTTCAACGTCCAGTACCACGCGACGAAGCGACCCAAGCCCGACCAGAGCCCTTACGAGTCGGCCAAGGCCGGTTATGCCTCGTGCACGGGGCTCTCGATCCTCCTGATCGACGCCTGTCGGGCCGTGGGCATCCCCGCCCGGATGGTCGGAACCCCCCGATGGACCGACAACTCGGGCAACCATAGCTGGGTCGAGGTCTGGGACCGCGAGTGGTCGTTCGTCGGGGCCTGCGAGCCCAGCAAGCTCAATGAAGGGTGGTTCATCGAGAAAGCCTCCCAGGCCGACGAGTCGAACCCCCGGCACCGGATCTACGCGACTTCGTTCAAGGCGACGGATACCTACTTCCCGATGGTCTGGAAGCGGTCCGCCCGCGACGTCCCGGCCGAGGACGTGACTCGTCGCTACACCCTCCGGCGCAAGGTGAGGTTCCAGTCCCCGGACGCTCCCGGCCAGATCACCGTCCGTCGCTCCGGGCGGATCGTCGCCCAGGCCCCGATCTCCGATCCGGTGACGTTCGAGCTGCCCGGCGACCTGGAATATCAGGTGCAGATCCGCAAGTCCGACGGCTCGGAAGGGCCCTCCCGGACGGTGAAGCTCTCCGCCGAGCCCGATCAGGTCGTCGAGATCCGCTGAAGATCGCCCACCCCCAACATCGAGAGCCCTCGCCGATGATCTCGCGCCGCTATCTCTTGCCGGTCCTGGCCTTGCTCCTGCCCGTCGACCGGCCCCTCGCGGCCGACGTCCCCGATCCGGCGCGATCGAAAGCCGCCGTGGAAGCCCTTGAATCGGCCGACGGCCCGCTCGATCCCGCTTTGGCTGCGACCCCCCTGACGAAGGACGACGCCGCCCGAGCCCGCAAGGTCCTCATCGATCGACGGGTCGCCCATGTGAGAGAAACGCGAGCCGGGGAGTTCCAGGACCGTCGGATCGAGATCGACGGCCTGGCCATGCCGTTCTCGTTCAAGGTGTTCGGCGAGAAGCCCGAGGGGGGCCGGAGCCTCTACCTGTCGATGCACGGGGGCGGCAATGCCCCGCCCAGGGTCAATGACCGGCAATATGAGAATCAGAAAGGGCTGTACGAGCCCGCCGAGGGAATCTACCTCGCCCCCCGCGCCCCCACGGATACCTGGGACCTCTGGCATCAGTCGCACGTCGATAAATTCTTCGAGCGACTGATCGAGGACCTGAGCGTCTTCGAAGGCGTCGATTTCGACAAGGTCTACCTGATGGGCTATTCGGCCGGCGGCGATGGCGTCTACCAGCTGGCCCCCCGGATGGCCGACCGGCTGGCGGCGGCCTCGATGATGGCGGGGCATCCCAACGAGGCGTCCCCCCTGGGGCTCCGCAACCTCCCGTTCGCCATCCACGTCGGTGCCGATGATGCGGCCTACAACCGGAACAAGGTCACTCGCGAGTGGGGTGATAAGCTCGACCGGCTCCGCGAAGACGACCCCTCGGGCTATCTCCACCTGACCGAGATCCACCCCGGCCGGGGGCACTGGATGAACCGCGAGGACGCCTCGGCCGTCCCCTGGATGGCGAAGTTCCGCCGCGACCCGATCCCGAATAAGGTCGTCTGGTATCAGGACAACGTGACCCGAGGCCGCTTCTACTGGCTGGCCGTCGAGGACGGGCAGGCCCAAGCGGGGGCGTCGGTCGTGGCCGATCGCGAGGGGCAGGAGGTCCGGATCACGAAGCTCGATGGCGTCGATCGCCTGATCGTCCGGCTCGACGATCGGATGCTCGATCTTGACAGGCCGGTTACGATCAAGGTCATGGGAGACACGGTGTTCGAAGGATTGCCGAGCCGGACGATCGCCACGCTGGCAAGGACCCTCGAAGGGCCCGGCGATCCCGGCCTGACCTTCGCCGCCGAGATCGTCGTGACTGCCCCGAAGAAATAGTGCCCCGTGGGAGGTTCGGATGGAAGTCGGTCGGGGCGAGCCCGGCCGGTCGAGGAACCCGCCCCATCGCTCGCTTCGACCCTCCGAGAGACCGACACCCGTGCCTTTGCCGTCGCTGAACGTGGTCATCCTGGGCAACGGCACCAAGCCCGAGGTCCGGTCCGAGGCGGACCGCCTGGCCCGCGCGTTGGAGGACCATCCGGGTGTAACTCCATCGGGGCCCGACCTGGCCGCCGACACCGACCTGTCGACGCTCCAGGCCGACGTGGCTCTGGTCCTGGGCGGCGACGGCACCGTCCTGCACACCGCCCGGCGGATGGGCGACGCACCGACCCCGGTCCTGGGGATCAACCTCGGCCGCCTCGGGTTCCTGACCGAGCTCACCCCCGGCGAGTTCCTGAACCGGCTCGATGACCTGGCCGGTCGACGCTACACCGTCGATAATCTGATGACACTCTCGTGCACCCTGGCCCCGCGAAGCGGCCCGATCCGGACCTTCCGCGGTCTCAACGACGTGGTCCTCCGCGCCGCACCGACATTCCATCTCCTGGAGATCGGGCTGTCGATCGACGGCGAGGAAGTGATGACCTACCGGGGTGATGGCCTGATCCTGGCCACCCCGGTGGGCTCGACCGCCCACAGCCTCTCGGCCGGAGGCCCGATCCTGCCGCCGGACGCGCATAACTTCGTGGTCACGCCGCTTTGCGCCCACACCCTGACCCAGCGACCGTTGGTGGATAGCCACCACAAGGTTTACGAACTGATCCCGCTGGCCCAGGGTGTGGCCACCGTCCTGGTCGTCGACGGCCAGGTGCAGGTTCCCGTCGAGGCCGGCGACCGGATCATCGTCCGAAGGGGCCAGACACCCTTCCCCATGATCCGCCTGCCCGGTCATAGCTTCTACCGGACCCTCCGCGACAAGCTCGGTTGGGGCGCATCACCTCCCGGGATGAGGGGCGCCGGGCTCTGACCCTCCACGCCCCGACCTCGCGCCGATCCTCCGGTTTCGGCGGGTCTTTCCGTTAGCGTCGAGACTCTCGATCCTGTCGAAGAATGCGCCCTCGAAATATGGGGTCCGCCCGGGATCGCAATCGAGTTTTATCTCGCGTGAATAATCACACCCCGGTGGACGTCGATATGGGAAATCGTCGTCATTGACGAATTCGTGCTCGGCTTGCCGGTCTGAATCGGGGCGATTCGCTCCCAAGCCCACCCGACCTTCTTGACCCCAAGTTACAGGACGAAACCTTCTTACGCTTAGCCCCCCGATCTTGAAAGGATGTCGGCATGCGTTCGGTCTCAAAATCGATGTTCTGCTCGCTTTCGATCCTCCTGGGTGCCCCCCTGGGTCTGTCCCTGGCCGATGATTCGGCCCCGAAGGCAGCCGTTCCGGCCGAGGATCCGGGGGTCAGCCTTCTGGAGGCGGCCCGAGCCGGCCAGGTGGCCGTGCAGGCCGAGGGTGCCGGCGGATCCCGGATCACGATCCGGGTGACGAATCAGACGGATCGTCGTCTCAAGGTGGTCCTGCCGCCGGGCCTGGTGGCCTCGGGCGTCAGCGGCCAGATGGGCGGCATGGGCGGCATGGGCGGCGGCATGGGCGGCATGGGCGGCGGTATGGGTGGCATGGGCGGCGGCATGGGCGGTATGGGCGGCGGCATGGGTGGCATGGGCGGCGGCATGGGTGGCATGGGCGGCGGCATGGGTGGCGGTGGCATGCTTACCATGCCGGCGACGATGGGCCTGATGACGCTCGGTCGGTTGATCATGCGGCTGGTCGAGCCCACCGAGAGCTGGGACCCGAGCTCGCTCATGTCCGGCATGATGATGGGCGGCATGGGCGGCATGGGCGGCGGCATGGGCGGCGGCATGGGGGGCATGGGCGGCGGCATGGGGGGCATGGGCGGCGGGTTCCGCTCGATCCCGCCGACCGACCTCCCCAACGCCGTGCTGGCCCCGGGCCAGACCCGCGACCTGTCCACGCGGATCGTGAGCCTGGAGGCCCCGACCGCCGAGGGGCTGGCCCTGCCGGCCGCGGGCGAGAAGCTGGAGCTGGCCGACGTGTCGCAGACCCCGGCCACGCCCCGGGTCCAGGAGGTCATGCGGCGTTTGGCCCTCGACAAGGCCTCGGAGCCGGTGGCGCAGCTGGCGATCTGGGGGGCCGAGGGGATGCCCTGGGACGAGGTGGCGCGGCGTTCGAGCGGCTGGGCCAACGCCCACGAGCTGGCGTTGGCCAAGCAGTTGGTCGCGGGGCTGGAGTCGAAGTCGTCGGCCGATGCGGGGCGTTTGCAGGTGGAGGTGATCTCGCGCGAGGATTCGACCCGGGACCTGGCCGCGGAGCTCTCCTCGGCGTTGAAGGGCCGGACGATGCTGGGGCTGGCGATCGACCCGGTGGTGGCGGGCCGCCCTTCGGGGCCTTCGGTGGCGTGCAAGGTGCAGCTGGTGGAGGGGCCCGATGGCCCTCGCGCGACGGCGTTGGTGGCGGTGAGCGACGCGTTGGGCACGTCTTGGACGGCGGCGGGCAAGTTCCCGGTGGAGCTGAAGCGGGACGCGTCTGGGAAGCTGGAGGGTGCGACGTTCGGCGACGCGTTGGCGGAGGGCTTGCTGAAGCGTCTTGTGGCGGTGAAGGTGGTGAAGACGGTCTCGGGCGGGCTGATCGCGAAGGGGCCGAAGGATGCGGACGCCTACACGATCCGTGTGGAGAACCACTCTCCGCTGCTGCTGAACGGCCTGGCGGTGGTGGGCGCGGGTGCGAAGTCGGAGGAGCCGGCGAAGGCGTTGCTGGGGATCAGCCTGGCGCCTCGTCGGAGCCTCTCGCTGCCGGCGACGGCGAAGTCGGTGGAGCAGTTCGGGCTGAAGAAGGGGGTCAAGGTCCTGGCCCTCGACCTCTCCGCTCTCTGATGAGTCGGGCTCGTTGAAAGTCGAATCAGACCCGGCCGGATGCGCTCGCGTCCGGCCGTCTAGCTTGACCCGATGTCACGAAGCTCTCGGCGTGCCCAGGCCTCGCGAAGTGGCGGGGCTTGGGCTCACCAGGATTGCGAGGAGGTCCGACCCGAAGTTACTGGCCCCGCAAGCCGGTCGCTGCCGGCTTCGGGAAACAGTCCTGTAACTCCGGAGACACCTCCGAAACGCCGAGTACCGTTTACCCAGGGTTTCTGGGGGGAGTGTTGACGGGAGCAAGCTTCCGCCTTCGGACCCGAAGCTTGCTCCGGGGGCCACCGGCGACCGATCCCCGCGACGCCCCTCAGCATCACGGGATACTGGGTGTAACCAAGTTCTCTGGTGGTGAATCGTCCGTCCTGGCAAATTGGGTGGACTTCTTGAACCCGACACCCGGAGTTCCGCCATGACACGGAAGGTGATCACCCTGGAAATCGAGGCCGAGGACGAGGATCTGATTCGTGGCTACGCCAGCTTCGTCGGCGAGATGAAGGATCTTGCCGCCACTACCCCCGATGGTTCGGTTCTCGACGTCTGCGAGGAGGCCGTCATCGAACAGGGTCGCGAGCACCAGCGTCGGCTCCTCCAACGCGCCGTCCGGGCTCGGCTCGAGCACGCTGAGAAAAAAGGGCTCTCCTGAGAATCTGCTCGTGTGGACAGGTTCGCGAGAATCGCGGGACCGCCACGCGCGAGGTCTTCACCTGCCTGGGGGCGATCACCTTGAGGCGGCACTGGTGGGGCTCGCGATGCCCTTGCGTGCCGGGAGGCTATCACGCCGATACCGTCCTCGGGCTCGACGGCGGCCTCAGCCCTCGATTGCAACGCAAGGCCTGCCGTAGTGCCGCCGACCTGTCCTTCGAGCGGACCCGCGAGAACCTGCTCGAGCTGCTCGGCGTCTCGCCAGCGGCCGAGACCCTGCGGGTCTATTGCGAACGTCAGGCCGGCCGGATCGCGCGTTGGCAGGGCACCGAGACCGCCTCGGCCGAGGGCTTCGGAGAGGCCGAAGGTGGCTGGGAGTTCGCCGTCGACGCCGGCAAGGTCAATACCCGTGAGAAGGGCTGGCGCGACCTGAAGATCGCCGTGGCCCAGAAGCGACCGACGGCCAAACCGGCGACCCCCCAGCAGTGGGAGTCGCGCGTCTTGCCCGATGCCACGGCCCGAGTGATGTGGGCCGACATCTCGGCGTCCCGGCGATTCCGCCGGTCCTGGCACGCCCGGCTGAAGCGGCTGGGTCTGCCGGCGATGGCCCGCCTGCACGTGCTGGGGGACGGGGCGTCATGGATCTGGAAGGCGGCCGGCCGGGCCCTGACCGGGTGCCGCCAGACCCTGGATATCTACCACGCCAGCCAGCACATCGCCCTCGCCGGCAAGCGGCTCTTTGGCGAAGGGACAGCCGAGGCGACCACGTTCCACGAGCACGGCCGCGAGTTGCTCCTGAAGGAGGGCTGGGGCGGGGTCTGTCGCCTGATCGGCGAGGAACTGGAACGCGAGGACACGCCGCAGAGGCGGGGGGCTCTGGAGCGACTGCTGAACTACTTCCTGGCTCACCTGACGCGGTTGGATTACGCGGGCCGTCTGGCGGCCGGCGATGCGATCGGGAGCGGGGTGGTGGAGGGTGCGGCGAAGACCCTGGGTCTGAGGCTGAAAGCTCGCGGGGCCCGCTGGCGGCACAAGAACGCCCGAGCCATGGCCGCCCTGATCTGCTGCCGCCACACCGACCAATGGGACCTATTCTGGAAGTGGGCGGCGTGAAACCCAAGAATTGCTGGTTACACCCCGGGATACTCCCCGAACACTAGTGAGATTCGAAGCCCTTGACGGATAGCCATCCGGGTGCAACACTGAGTTATTCGAAACGATAATTCGGGATAACGAGGAGTCTACTCGTTCTCAATAAATGGTTTGTAATTATTTTGGTTGGTGTGATCACGTGCTTGATTCACGCGACTGGATCCTTCGTTGACTGTGCTAGTCGCCATTCTGGACCTTCCCTCTCTCTGCCCCTCTCATGCTCTCCCGCCACGTCCTGTCTTTCGATCCGGGAATCGACCGAGCCGAACGTCCCACTCCCGCCCGCTTCCCACCTGCCGGCCAACCTCGAAGACGAGGATGAAGACGACGACGAGCGACAAACGATCGGATCCGCACAGCCGGACCGATTCCGCTCGGGATTCGCCCTGAGAATCCCCTCCGTGCGAATACCGGAGCGTCTGTTCTCGTCGATCATGATGACGCGACTTCGCTGCTAGGTCATCCCGCGCAGGTGGGATCCGCCTGCCGGTCCAGGACCAGGCTCCTGATCGTCGGCGACCCTCAAATCTTCCCCCCCCTCTCAAGGTCGAGCCGCTCTGGCCGTCGTCTCACGCGCGATTCTTCCCCGGATCCGGGGGTATCGCACCTGAGATCGAAACGGTGTTGGCGAAAAAACGCCTTCAAGCGTGGCATTACAGGCCCTTCGGATCGTGGTCCCTCAAAAGCAGCAAAGGATGCTATCATGAACGCGAGATCAAGACTGTTGCCGTTTTCCGCAGCCCTGCTCCTGGGCGCCCCCCTGGGTATGTCCCTGGCCGATGATTCGGCGCCGAAGGCGGCCGTTCCGGCCGAGGATCCGGGGGTCAGCCTTCTGGAGGCGGCCCGAGCCGGCCAGGTGGCCGTGCAGGCCGAGGGTGCCGGCGGATCCCGGATCACGATCCGGGTGACGAATCAGACGGATCGTCGTCTCAAGGTGGTCCTGCCGCCGGGCCTGGTGGCCTCGGGCGTCAGCGGCCAGATGGGCGGCATGGGCGGCATGGGCGGCGGCATGGGCGGTATGGGCGGCGGCATGGGTGGTATGGGCGGCGGTATGGGTGGCATGGGCGGCGGCATGGGCGGCGGCATGGGCGGTGGCATGGGTGGCGGGATGGGCGGCAGGGGCGGCGGCGGAATGCTGACCATGCCGGCGACGATGGGCCTGATGACGCTCGGTCGGTTGATCATGCGGCTGGTCGAGCCCACCGAGAGCTGGGACCCGAGTTCGCTCATGTCCGGCATGATGATGGGCGGCATGGGCGGCATGGGCGGCGGCATGGGCGGCGGCATGGGAGGCATGGGCGGCGGCATGGGCGGCATGGGCGGCGGTTTCCGCTCGATCCCGCCGACCGACCTCCCCAACGCCGTGCTGGCCCCGGGCCAGACCCGCGACCTGTCCACGCGGATCGTGAGCCTGGAGGCCCCGACCGCCGAGGGGCTGGCCCTGCCGGCCGCGGGCGAGAAGCTGGAGCTGGCCGACGTGTCGCAGACCCCGGCCACGCCCCGGGTCCAGGAGGTCATGCGGCGTTTGGCCCTCGACAAGGCCTCGGAGCCGGTGGCGCAGCTGGCGATCTGGGGGGCCGAGGGGATGCCCTGGGACGAGGTGGCGCGGCGTTCGAGCGGCTGGGCCAACGCCCACGAGCTGGCGTTGGCCAAGCAGTTGGTCGCGGGCCTGGAGTCGAAGTCGTCGTCCGATGCGGGGCGTTTGCAGGTGGAGGTGATCTCGCGCGAGGATTCGACCCGGGACCTGGCCGCGGAGCTCTCCTCGGCGTTGAAGGGCCGGACGATGCTGGGGCTGGCGATCGACCCGGTGGTGGCGGGCCGCCCTTCGGGGCCTTCGGTGGCGTGCAAGGTGCAGCTGGTGGAGGGGCCCGATGGCCCTCGCGCGACGGCGTTGGTGGCGGTGAGCGACGCGTTGGGCACGTCTTGGACGGCGGCGGGCAAGTTCCCGGTGGAGCTGAAGCGGGACGCGTCTGGGAAGCTGGAGGGTGCGACGTTCGGCGACGCGTTGGCGGAGGGCTTGCTGAAGCGTCTTGTGGCGGTGAAGGTGGTGAAGACGGTCTCGGGCGGGCTGATCGCGAAGGGGCCGAAGGATGCGGACGCCTACACGATCCGTGTGGAGAACCACTCTCCGCTGCTGCTGAACGGCCTGGCGGTGGTGGGCGCGGGTGCGAAGTCGGAGGAGCCGGCGAAGGCGTTGCTGGGGATCAGCCTGGCGCCTCGTCGGAGCCTCTCGCTGCCGGCGACGGCGAAGTCGGTGGAGCAGTTCGGGCTGAAGAAGGGGGTCAAGGTCCTGGCCCTCGACCTCTCCGCTCTCTGATCCTCCAGGTCTGATGAGATCGTACGAAAGGCCTCGGTCGGAAACGGCCGGGGCCTTTCGCGTCGACCAGCCGGGCCGTCCTCAACGTCCCAGCGCGATCGCCACCCTTCGACCGATCCTCGAGGGAGCGCCGGCGATCGACGGGGCTGGCGGGCCGAAGCAGGGCCAGAGCAGATAAGGGACGGCTCCGGCGGGATTCGCCGCGATCTCGGCCTCGAGCCGGCGGAGGTAGCTCGTCACCGCCGCGCCCTCGGAACCCGGCTCGACGGTCCGGGGCTCGTCGAAGGTCAGCTCGTACCGGCCGCCGGGCCGATGGGCGGCGAAGAGGAAGACCACCGGGGCTCCGGTCAGCGAGGCGAGGTCGGCCCAGACCCCGAGGAACGACCGCTCGACGCCCAGGAATCGCCCTCGTCGGGAGTTGGGTCCCGGCCAGAGGACGTCGCCGTTCAGGTAAACCGCCATCCCGTCGAGGAGAGCCGAGCGGGCCCGGACCAGGCGATCGACCGACTCGGCGGGTGTCATCGATCTCCGGAGGAAGAACCCCGATTGCGGGTTCGGCCCATCCCGATCGAGCTGCCGACTCAACTCGCGGGAGATGTGCCAGGGGCGCTGGATCAGCGACCGGAGCGGGATCCCTCGGCGATAGAGCCAGTGGAGCCCCGGGAGATGGGCCCCCAGGTGGCCCCCGACCACGATCACGCCCCGACCGGACGCGAGGGCCCGTTCGAGATGATCGGAACCTCTCAGATCGAAACGGGATAGGGCCGCTTGGTCCGTCAAACCATCCAGCGGGTAGTCGCGAGCCGAGTAGCGAGCGAGATTCGCCGCGATGAGCCTTGCGGTCCTCCTTTCGTCCCAACCCGCGCCCAGATTCGACCGGGCTCGAGAGACCGCCGAGGCGATCTCGCGATGGCGAGCGGGACCTGCTCCGACCAGCCGCCCGATTGCCCCGAGGGACGAGTCGCAGGCTCCTGGGCCGAGCATTCGGAGGATCGGCAGGGCGACGTTGTAGTACCAGGATTTCCAGGTCAGGACTCGGCGGAGTTTCATGCGTCGTTGGCTCCGGCCCGAGGGCGTTTTACGATTGTGGAGCGACTCGCCCTCACCCGGGCTTCGGCCACCCTCGCCCGGGGGGAGAGGGGAGGACTTCCGGGCGACGATGGCAGGATCAGCCAGCAACCGTCGAGACCATCCGCTTCAGGCCCTGGTAATCCACCTTGTCCGTCGAGGTCGTGGGGAAGTCGGAGAGGAACTGGACCTCGTCGGGCACCATGTACGGCGGGAGCAAAGTCGTGCAGTGCCGCTTGAGTGCGATGATCGAGCCCTTCCGGCCGGGCTTCATCGCGATGAAGGCGACCAGCGAGACCCCGTCGTCGGTGGCCCGGGCGATCACGGCGGCGCGGTCGACCCCGTCGTGGCGGTAGATCGCGGCCTCGATCTCCCCCAACTCGATCCGGTAGCCGCGCTTCTTGACCATCCGGTCGCGTCGCCCGTGGAATCGGTAGGTGCCGGTCCCGTCGTCGGAGACGAGGTCCCCGGTCCGATACCAGGCCCCCCGGTCGTCGAGGAAGAAGGCGCGGGCGGTCAGGTCGGGCCTCCCGAAGTAGCCCAGCATCACGCCGGGACCGTTCACGACCAGTTCTCCGACCGCTCCCGAGGGGAGTTCCCGGCCATGTTCGTCGATCACCTTGCCCAGGGCCGGGGCGCAGGTCGGTCCGATCGGGAAGGGGGCCTCGCGGTCGTCGTCGATGGTCGGGGGGATCGGGAACGCGGTGCAGACGTTGGTCTCGGTCGGCCCGTAGAGGTTCCACATTTGCGAGCCCGGCCAGGCCCGTCGGAGCTTCTTCAACGGGGCGATCGGGAAGACCTCGCCGGCGAACAGGACCAGCCGGGGGGCGGGGACTCCAGGGCTTGCGAGCCCGCCGTACTCGGCCATCAGGGCCAGGATCGAGGGGGCCGAGTACCAGACGGAGATCGCCCGATCTCCCAGGAACCGGCCCAGCTTCGCAGGATCCTTGCCGGTCGACTCGCCGATCAGGACCAGGGTCGCCCCGACGCCGCACGAGGCGTACAGGTCGAAGATCGACAGGTCGAAATGAAACGGCGCGTGCGAGGCGAAGCGGTCTTCCCCCCTCAAATCGAAAGACTGGTCGCACCAGTCGATGAACGCGAAGGCGTTGGCGTGCGAGAGCATCACCCCCTTGGGTCGGCCGGTCGAGCCCGAGGTGTACAGGATGTAGGCGAGGTCATCCACCTCGAAAGCCGAAGGGAGCGGCGCGGGGGCGTCGTCGGTCATCACCGAGTCCCACGAGGCATCGGTGGGGCAGGGGCCTTCGCCCCCTTCGACGATGAACCGGGGGATCGGCCCGCCGATCGGCCAGGCGTCGCGGAGCGCGGCCGCGTGAGTCGCGTCGACCACGACCGCCTTGACCCCGGCGTCGGCCAGGATGCCCGCCCCCCGGACGGCCGGAGATCCCGGGTCGACCGGCACATAGGCCGCGCCCGAGCGGAGGACCCCGTGGATCGCCGCGACGGCCTCCCGCCCCTTGGGCAGGAACAGGCCCACGCGATCGCCCCGGCCCACGCCCCACTTGTTCAGGCGGGTCGCCAGGCGGTCGGCGGCAAACCGGAGTTCTTGATAGGTGAATGTCTGGCCGCGTTCGTCCTCGACGGCCGGGTGACCCGGTCGAGAATCGGCCGCGCGGTCGAGCAACTGGCTGAGGTGGTGAGCGTCCATGCCCATGATCGTGACTTCTGGTCGGGTGCCGGAGGAAATGCGAAACCTGCGTGAACGGTCGAGGGAGTCGGGTGATGAGGCGAACGAGCGCCTCATGAAGGCCACCCCTGAACTCCTCGAATTTGAGGATAACCGACCGTCAATGGACGGCCGACTGGACTGTTGAGGGTGAGAGCAGCAGGCCGTGCTCCACGCCCTCGGCGTCACATCCGGATCCGAAGATCCATCCCGGGTTGCTGAATCGATTCAACCCGCTCCAAATCAGGCCCGAGTTCGCCGAGAATCGGACGTCGAACCTTCCCCTACATCCGGCATCATGCGCGGATTCGCGACGGGGAGCAAGGCCAGGTTGGTGCCCAGGCGAGGGTCGAGCCCGGAAAAGCAGGCGATCGCGGGAAGAAAATAAGCTCGAAGCGGCCTCATCGACCGGAATGTGATCCGGAAGCGAAGTGCCAGCCCGGACGTCGGCCCGGGGGTGCCCTCGGCAGGTGCGGAGAGACACCAATGGGCAGGGGCCGATCGGCGATTGGGTTCGTTTTTCCCGGGCGAGCATCCGGCCTTGGGTTCGTCTTGCTCGATCGTCTCGCTAGGGTCTTGGGTTCGTTCGGGAACGTTTCCCGTAGCATAGGGTTGGTTTTGCTCTACGAGCTTGCTGTGTCAGGAGTTAGGTTCGAGGAGCAGCCCGGCGAGGGCGGGGTTGTCCAGGAGCCCCTGGCGGAGCCCATCGAAGAGGATGCGGTGCCCGAGAGTGTTGGGGTGGTCGTCGCCGGGGGCAACCTCCACCTGGGCCGAGTCGATCGGGTCGAAGGCGTCGGAGAGGTCGACCATCGGCACGGCGTGGCGGGCGGCGATCCCGACCTGGCGAGCGACGGCCAGGGCCCGCGCGTCGTTGGCTTCGTCTCGCGAGGCCCGGGGGATCTGGAGGCAGGCCAGGGGGATGCCCAGCGACCGGCAGTCGGCTGCCAGGGTCCCGAGGACCGCGTCGGCGAAGGTCCAGTAATGATCCTTGACCCGGGCCTTGAATCCGTTCCGACGGTCGTAGGTCGTCCAGCCCTGCGATCGCTCGCGGGCGGGGTCGATCCCGGCCTCGGCGACGGCCTCCCGGAAGAAGTCGTACTTCAGATCCACCCGATTCTTGATGAGTCCGCCGAGGTGGATCTCGACCAGCCGGGGGTCGAGCATCGTCGAGGAGAAGAGGACCAGGTCGGGGGCGAAGGGCAGGGCCTTCCGGCAGAAGACGTCGTATCGTTGCTCGGGGCTGTAGGCGACGACGGAGAAATTCAGGATCTCGAACCGCTTCGAGAGCCCCCGACGGGCGGCCTCGGCGTTGAGCCAGTCTTCGAGCAGGTTTTCATACGTGTTGGGCGTCGAGACCCCCCATCCCATGTCGATCGACGAGCCGAGCAGGGCGATCCGGTAGGTCCCTTCGGGCTTGGCCAGGGGGTACTCGCGGTCGCTCATCCCATGCGAGTTGGTGGTGAACCGCCCTCCGAAGAAGACCTCGTCGTGGCCGGGCTTGAGGTCGAACTGGAGGAAGTCGCGTCCCTGCTCGCGGATGATGTGCTTGACCAGGTCGCGATTCTCGCGGATCGGGTCGCCGACCAGGCAGAGGCCAAGGGGGTCGGGGGCACTCCGGCCGTCGCGGGCCTCGCCGGCGATCAGTCCCTCGTAATAGCCCCCCGCTCCTGCGGCCCGATCGCCCCGGTTCCGGTCGAGCGATCGGGCGGTCTCGCGGGCGGTCCGGGCCCAGCCGGCGGGCAGGGGGACCAGCCCGGCCAGGAGCAGGCTTGCCGTCAGGAAAACCCTCGCGAGCGAGGGCCGCGTCAACTTTCGATCGATCATCGCGGGTCGCCCTCGGGGTTGGAATCTGCCTGAGGAATCTTCACGAAGTCTTGCAACTGTTCATCGATCCGACCGGCCAGCAGGGCATGGCCCTCGGCGTTGGGGTGGTAGTCGTCCGGGGCGATGGCCAGGGACTCGGGGGCGAGCCCATCGAAGGCGTCGGAGAGGTCGACCACCGCGGAGAAGCCGGCCGATCGTGCCATGCCGACCAGGCTCGACCGATCCGAGGCGGAGACCGGCTTGCCGACCCGGGGCAGGAGGAGCCAGACGCTCGGGACTCCTCGGGCCTGGCAATCCCGGGCGACTCGCCGATAGACGCCGGCCAGGAGGGCCTCGCGATGGGGTCGGAGGGCCTGCCGGTAGTACGGTTCGTCGCCGCCGTGGAGGAGGCCGGATCGCTGGAGCGCTTCTTGATAGGAGGGGGCGTCCCAGCCGATGCCGCCTGGGAGGAGTGTCCGGAGTTCGCGGTCGTCCCAGCCGAGGTCGGCGGGGGTGCCTTCGAAGAGGACGAGGTCGGGGCTCGCGGCCCAGCCCTCGCGCCGGAAGTGCTCCCAGCGCTGGCCGGGGGCATGGCCGTGGACCGCGTGATTGAGGATCTCGACCGCAGGCCCGCCCGAGGCCCGCGATCGCTCGTCGAGCGTCCGCTCCCAGATCGGCTCGAATCCATGCTCGTCATCGACGCCCCAGCCGGCCCCGATCGAGTCGCCCGTCATGGCGATCCGAAACGTGTTCGCGGGCTTGTTGATCGGATAATTACGGTCGCGCATCCCGCGATCGTTGGTCGTCCAGACGGCCCCCCGGTGGGTGCTCGAAATGTTGGGCTTGATGACATATTCGCGGACGTCGTCGACCGGGAGCATCAACGGGCCGAAGTCGGTCGGGGGTGCCTCGGGGACCGCGAGCCGGTCGAACCGTCGGCCGGTGTCGACCAGTTCTTCGTAATAGCCTCGCTCCATGGTCTGGGTGTCGAGGTCGTTCCGGAAGTCGGATCGGAGTGCCTCGCGGACCCGGGCCGTCCAACCCGGGGCCATGCCCGGAGGGGCCAGGCCCCAGGCCAGCAGCAGGGCCAGGGCGATCGGCGGTGCGGATCTCGACGAGTTGGGCATCCGGACCTCCTCGTGGCTCGCGGTCGATGGTTGGAGTCGTGGGTGTCCTGGCCTTCACCCGGCCTTCGGCCGCCCTCTCCCGGGGGGAGAGGGAAAGATCCGGGTGTCTTGCCGAACTGACCACTAGCCACTAGCCACTAGCCACTGATATCAAACTCCGAACGCCCGACCGAACATGCCGGTCCACTCGCTGACGCTCGGGCTGCACCAGAGCGACCAGAGCAGGGCAATCGTGAGGAAGGTGGCGGCCGTCTTCAGCGACCGGGCCGCAAATCCCGCGACCGAGGGCGGGGCCGGTTTCCGGGGTTTCGCCCGAGCGTCGAGCTGGACGTTGACCAGGACCAGGGCGCCCAGGATGCCCCAGAACAGGGCGTCGGTCAGGCTGAAGCCCCACGAGGCTCGGAGCCAGAACTTCTGGTAGGCGTGCAAGGCCCAGGTCGTCACGAAGACCGCCGAGGTCGCCACTGAGAGCGTCACCCAGCGCGGCCGACGCTTGAGCCGGAAGGCCACCGGGTTGAATACGACCCGGATCATGAAATCTTTCCAGTAGATGTTGATACGTCGCCAGTAGTCGGTGAAGCTCGTCGCCAGCAGATAGTTGTGGTGCGTCTCGGGCAGCTTGTAGCCGAACAGGTGGAGCATCCCGCAGGCGACGTGGAACTGGCCCGAGACCTGGAGATAGAGCAGGTAATTGCAGCCCACGTAGGCCGCCAGCGTGGCCGGGCTCACCACGTCATCGGCAGAAATCAACAACTCGTGATAGACCAGGCGATAGGCCAGGAGGTGGACCACCCCCCGGAAGATCATCCGGAGGCCGACGCGCTGGGTCTCGTGGATCTCGCCCGCGAAGTGGCTCCGGGCCAGGGTCCGGTAGTCGACAACCGGGAAGTGGAGGAAGCACCAGTTGGGCAGGAGGAAGAAGTAGCCCACCGAGTCGACCAGCGGTTCGGGCCGATCGGCGTGCTTGATCTCGTACAGGTAGAGGATCATCCGGAACATCAGCATCGAGCCGAGGACCGGCCAGACGATCCCGGTGATTTCAAGGCCCGAGCTGCCCGCCCAGGCTCGTGTCAGGCCAAGGCCGAGGCCGGACAGGGCGATGATCGCCACCCGGCTCGACCAGGCGATCGGCAGTCGACAGACCCCGATCAGGGCCAGGGCCAGGGCCGTGATTGCCGATGCCGGGCCGATGCCGAAGACGACGAACAGGCCGACGACCGACATCGCCAGGAAGAACGGCTTCTTCCACTTGTGGGTTAGCAGGTAGTGGACCGGCAGGGCGGCCAGGGCGATCGAGGTCAGGAGGAAGAGGGCCCGACCTTCGACCCGGTAGACCTTCATCACGGCCAGGATCAGGGCGAGGTGGCCCCAGATCGGCAGGAAGGCGCGGAGGTCGCGTCGGCAGTTCTCGGGCTCGCCGGGATAGAGGCCGGGTCGTCCGGGCTCGGACACCGGGAAGTACCGGCGGTGGGGCACGCTTTGCGCGGCGGTTCGCTCGGCGACCTGTGGTCGGGTCTCGGGTTCCACGTCGATGCCCCCTGTCTCGACTCGGCCCTGGTGGGAAGTCCGGATGGGGGAGGGCGAATCGCGGGGGACCGGCTCATCCTTGAACCGGGGGTTCCCCCGCCGCGGCCGCACCATCCTTGGTCTTCATGCAATATGGGCGTCTTGCCTTGCGGCGGGGCGGGCGGACCATCGGGCCGATGCGTCTGCTCGGCCTCCGGACCCAATCCCCTCGACGACGGACGGGGTATACCCCAGGTCGAGGCTCGGAGTCAACCCGAGCCCATGGGTAAAGGTCGAACTCCGAATGCCTCGCCGCTCGCCGGCGGATGAGGGGCGGACGAGCATTCGAGGCGTCGTTGAAATGGTCGATCGGCAGCCCGGGTTGTCGGCCCCGGGCATCTCGGCTATGGTGCGGCATCAAATAGGAATGGGCCGATCCCGCGTGGTCGCAAGGAGGGGACGATGCCGATCGAGGCCGTCAGGCGATGGGGCGCGGAAGGCTTGCTGGCGGTCGTGGCGGGGGCGGTCTTCCTGGGCTTCCTGGGCTCGACCGAACTCTGGGGCAAGCGCGAGCAGCGGGCCTCGGCCGAGGCGCTGGACACCGTCGACCGGGGTCACTGGCTCGTCGCGGAGATCCAGGGTCGCCCTCGGCTGGAGAAGCCGCCGCTTCCTCGATGGATCGCCGCCTCGTTGATCACGATCAGCGGTCGTCGGGACGAGGCGATCGTCCGACTTCCCAATGTCCTGGCGGCGCTGGCGACGGTCTTCCTGGTCTACCACCTCGGCCGGAGGCTGGGCGGTCGCCCGGTCGGCCTGGCCTCGGGCTTCGCCCTGGCGTCGATGCTCTACTTCGTGGTCGAGATGCGGCAGGCGGGCAATGACGGGCTCCTGACCCTCTTCACGACCCTGGCCCTGCTGGCCGCCTGGGAGCGACTCCACGGCGACGGCCTGAGTGCCCCCGGCGACTTGCCCGGCCCCCGGCCCTGGTCGATCGTCTTCCACCTGGCGCTCGGGCTCGGGTTCCTGACCAAGGGGCCGGTCGTCCTGCTGATGGCGGGCCTGCCCGTCGTGGGCTACCTGGCGACGGCCCGGCGACTCCGATCGGGGCTCGGGCTCCTCCTCGACGCCCGAGGCCTGGTGCTTTTCGCCGTCCTGGCCCTGGCCTGGCCGATCCCGGTCCTCCTGCGTGATCCGGTCGCGGCGCGGGTCTGGTGGCTGGAGATCGGCCAGAAGACGGGGGTCTCGGCGATCGAGCACGGCAATGCTCGGGGAACCCTGGCTCTCGACTGGTTCTGGATGACGATGCCCTGGACTCCCCTGGCGTTGCTGGCGGCCGCCTGGCCGATCCGGCGATCGGCCCGCGAGGGGCGGCCCCGGTCGGGCTTCGCCTGGTGGTGGTCGGTGGGGAACCTGGCGGCCCTCGGCCTCTGGTCGGTCGCCAAGCCGAACTATTACGTCCCGTGCCTGCCCGGCGTGGCCCTGATGGTCGGCCCGGAGTGGGTCCGGCTCGCCCGGCTGGCCCGTTCCTCGGCCCGAGGATCGCGATCGGCCCGGTTCCTGATCCAGGGATGCTGGACGGCCCTGTTCGTCGGCGCGATGGTGGCCCCGGTCGCGATCGGGCAGGTGGCCCCGGCGGCCCTGGGCTGGGGGATGTTCGGGGCCCTGGGCGTCGGGGCCTCGGTGGTGGTCGGGGCCTGGGCCTGGCGTCGGGGGTGGGACGCGGGGTCGATGGCCTCGCTGGCGTCTGGCTTCGCGCTGATCTCGATGATCGGCTATGGGGCCATCGCCCCGATCGAGAACCCCTCCCGGGGGCATCGGACCCTGGCGGAAGCCCTGTCCAAGGTCGTCCCGGCCGGGACCCCGACGGTCTGGTTCTTCGACGAACTCGACGAGGGGCTCTGGTTCTACTGGGAGGGGCACGACCTCGCCCCCGTGTCCCGGGACCGGGCCCGGTACAATCGGGGCTTCGACCTCCACGAAGCCGCCCTAGCGCGACGGGTGGACACCCCCGCCCGTCGGCTCGAGGTCGCCCGCGAGCATCTGGCCGACTGGGCGAGGCACGCCGATCCCGCCACGCCCTACATCCTGATCCGGGCCAGGATCTACGACCGGATGGCCCGAGACCTCGCCCCGCTGGTCGAGCCGGTCTTCCGAGAAGCTGGGTTGAAGAGGAACGAGATGGTCCTGCTCCGAGCCAGGACTCCCGGGCCGGTCGCCTCGGCACCCTCGACCCGCCGCTGAAAGTGAACGGGCCGTTTCGACCGCAAGTCGAGGAGCCGGCGAGGATCGAGCCTCCGAGTCGGCCGCTCGGAGTGAACGGTCGCGATGCCTTCCTATTAGTTAGACAGGAGACGGTCTCCCCGACCGCCTGGACGGACCGCTTTCTCGCGGTCGCGTTCCCGGGCCTCCGCGGGGTTCCTCCGGCCTGGATCGTCGATCCGGGAGGGTCCAGGGGAACTTTGGACCGACTTCGACCTCTCGGGTCGGGAAATCTCTGAGTGTTGGGTCGACCGGATCGTTGCGACTCTCGGGGTTGTGACGGTCGTGGTGTCGAACCATTTTATGCAAATACCCAGGGCTACGCGACCGCGACGATCGGCAAAGTGGCTCGACGTAACTCCTTGGTATAAAACGCGAAGGGCGTTCAAGGGTGAGGGGAATCGGGACGATAACTATTCCTGGCTCGCCAAGGTGACGCCAAGGCGAGGACTAGGGAGCACCGATAAGTGGCCCGTCCAACGGGCTTGGGCCGCAAGGCCTCGGGCCGCTCGGGACGGCCCGCCGACGGACGAAGCCCGGTCGGAAACTACAGGGTGAGGAACGAGCCGCCGGACTCGTCACCCTTTGATCGATTGTTAGCTTAGGAGATCCTTCTCCCATGTCGAAGTCCTTGACGTTGAGCATGAGCCTCGCCATCGCCCTCGGTTTCTCGGGCGTCAGCTTCGCTGGCCACAAGACCGCCGGTTGCGACACCTGCGGCCTGGCCTCGCCCCAGGGCGTGGTCGCCAGCCCCCAGGCCTCGGGCCAGTCGTACGAGACGTGCGATACCTGCACGACCAAGAAGAAGCACAGCTTCAAGTTCAGCATGCCGGAGTGCCTCAAGCCCAAGCCCAAGGTTTACACCTACGAGTGGGTCCTGAAGAAGAAGCGGGTTTGGGGCCACAAGTCCGACTCCTGCGACACCTGCGGGACCGTCACCCCGTCCGCCCAGTACGCCAGCCCCCAGGGCACGTACGCCGCCCCCCAGGCTTACGCCGCCCCCCAGGCTGCGGCCCAGACGGCCTCGCTCTATCCGACGACCGAGATGAAGGCTGCTGAGCCCGTCGGCGACGCGGTTCCCCCGGCCCCCTCGGCCCCGATCCCGGCCCCGCCCGCCGCCCCGGTTCCCCCCGCCGCCGGCACCCAGAGCAGCCTGCTGTTCCTGGCCCCGGCCGGTAACTGAACCAAGCTGTAGGATCCCGGATCGAGACCCGATCTGCGACCAGGCCCGCGCATCGCAAGATGCGTGGGCCTTTTCCATTTCGAAGGTGGACGCTCGCGATTGACAATTCGCGGTGATTGTGGATAACTCGGCCTTCGACGAGAGACGGCGGGTCCGGCATTCCCAGGGACGGGAGCGCCATGGCCGCCCCGACGAATCCCCGAGTTCGCCCGGCCCCGGCCGATCGTCATGGAGGACGAACAGCGATGCGGACGGAGCCCTCCACGCCCATGGCCAAGGCCCTCGCCCGGCTCCGGACCCCGATGGGTCGCGCCCGGCGGTGGCTCGCCACCCAGGGATTGCCCACGCGAGTTGCCTTGCTCGTGGCCGGGCTCGGTGCCCTCGGGGCGGTGGGCTATCTCGCCTCGGTCGACTCGACCTCGTCCCGCTCCTGGGCCTGGGTCTATGAAGGTCGAAGGCTGTCGGCGGACGACGTTTCGGCCATCTCCGAGGCGCTCGAAGCCGAGGGGATCGTCTACCTGGCCGACCCCTCGGGGGGTCGGGTCGGGGTCAGCCCCGATCGCAAGGTCGAGGCGATGGCCAAGCTCGCCAAACGCAAGGTGCTCTCCCCGACCCTCGAAGAGTTGAGCCGGGAGGCCGAGGTCACGACCAGCTTCTGGGACGACCCGGAGACCCGGGCCCGTCGCGACAACCTCCGCCAGGAGCAGATCCTCAAGACGCTGATCGAACAGCTCGATCCCCTGATCCTCTCGGCCCACGTGCAGATCCACCGGGTCAAGACCCGGGGCGGCCTGGGGGCTTCGACCACCGTCAGCAGCTTCATCCACCTCCAGACCGAGGGGGGTCGGCGGCTTTCCTCTCGCGTGGTCAACGGGATCGAGACGTTCCTCCAGGGACGGATCCCCGACCTCAAGCCCGAGGCGATCACCGTCACCGACCAGACCGGCTACAAATACCTGGCCGCGGGCAACCCGGCCTTGAAGGACCAGAACGAGGCCCATGCCCAGGAAGAGCAGTGGCGGGACGCGATCGCCGAGGGGCTCCAGCATATCCCGGGCGTGGGCGTCTCGGTCCTCCTGGAGACCGTCTCGGTCCCGGCCCCGAAGCCCGAGCCGCCGCCGGTGGCCGTCGCCGAGACCGTCCGGCCCAACGGCCGGGTCCAGGTCGACCCCGAGCCCGCCCCTCCGGCCCCGGCCCCGCCGATCCCGAAGACCCGGGCCAATGTCTGGGTCCGGATCCCCCGGACCTTCTATTACATGGCCTTCCTGGCGCAGTCCCCCGGCCGTCGCCCGACTCAGGACGACCTCAAGCCCATGCAGGCGACGACCGAGAAGACCGTCCGGGACGCGGTCCAGATCACGATCCCGAGGGAGATCCTCGGCGAGGTGACCATCGACCCGGTCCAGGACGACCTGGCCAACGCCCGGACCTTCCTGCTGCCGCCAGCCCCCGAGCCCGTCCGCCCCTGGCCCTGGCTGGCCCTCTCGGTGGTCGTCGGAGTCTCGACCGGCCTGGTCGTCGTGGCGGCCCTGATCCGCCTGGCCGCCCGCCGACCGGTCGCCCGGATCTCGCGATCCGCCTTGAGGCCGGGCTATCTGGCCGACGGCCCGGCCGGGCCGGTTCCCGGCCCTTCCGAAAGGGTCCGCGAATTGATCCGGCTCAACCCCGAGGCCGCCGCCGGCGTCCTCCAGCGATGGATCGGGCAGGGGGGGGCACTCGAATGAACCGGAGCGAATCGCCGGAGGCACCCGCCTCCGCGCCTCACCCGTCGATGACCGGGTCCGTCGAAGTGTCCCCCGACGACCTCGACCCGCTCCGGAAGGCGGCGATCCTGGTCGTCAGCCTGGAGCAGCCGCAGGCCTCGCAGCTCCTGGCCCAGCTCGACCGCTCGGCCGTCGAGGCGGTCACACTGGAGATTGCCCGGCTCGAACGGATCGCACCTGAGGAACAACGTGCCGTTCTTGAGGAATTTTACGGCCTGGGCCTCCGGAGGCTCCGGTTTGTCTTCGAAGACCTCGTGAAGTTGGACGATACCAACCTCAGTGAGGCCTATCATGCCGAAGACGCGGCCACCTGGGCATTGGCCCTGGTCGGGGCCGCGAAACCGGTCAGGTCCAAGGTCCTGGGGGCCCTGGATCCCGGAGCGGCCGACGACCTCCGACGAAGGATCGCCCAGATCGGCCCCTACCGCCTCGATGAGGCCGAGGCCGCCCAGGCCGACCTCGCCGACCGGCTCCGACGCCTCCATGACCACGGACTGATTACTCTTCCCGACCCGAACGGTCAGGAGGCCATCCTTGTCTGACCTCGTGGACTTCGAAGACCTGGCCCTGCTCGACGGCGCCGACCTTCGCGCCGTCTTCGGACAGGTGAGCGACCTCGATGTGCTCGACGCCCTGGCCGGCACCGGCCTGGGGGTCCGCCGGATGATCCTCACCAAGCTCCCGGCCGCCTCCGCGGCGCGCCTGGAGGCCGAGGTCGACTCGCACGGCCCGGTCGCCTTCCCGGCCGTCCACGCCGCCCAGCGCTCCCTGGTCGAGGCCCTCTGCCGCCTCAGCCGGGGCAGTCAGGTCGCCTTCGACGACCCGGCCGATATGGTCGCCTGACCCGGCCACCGGACCACCCTCGGGCGATGGCGAGGATCGCCGTCGCCCCATCCCCCCGGCCGATCGGCCCGAGGGGCGGCACCACCGAAGGATCGACCCGATGCCGCGCACCCGCCTCCGGCCGCTCGCAATCGCGGGAGCCTGGGCCGCACTGAGCCTGAGCCCGGTCCTCGCCCAGAACAAACCCCCGACCAACGCCCTCGCCTCGCCGTCGGCCGAGTCTCGCCTGATCGTCCCGAGGCGACCGGCCGGCTCGACCGGCCCGACCTCCGGGACGGGGGGTTGGTGGCTCGGGACCGCCGGGATCGCCGGGGCCCTGGCCGTCTTCGGGGGGGCCAGCCTCGCCTCGAAGCGGTTCCTCCCGAGCCGAGACTCCGGGCCGATCCGGGTCGTCGGACGGGCCGCGCTCTCGCCCAGGCATTCCGTCCACCTCCTGCGCGTCGGCGACCGGGTCTTGATCCTCGGGACCGGCCCGCAGGGGGCACCGACCACGCTCGGTGAGGTCACCGACCCCGCCGAACTCGCCCGGCTCGCCCCCCGGCGGACCGCCCGGCCCGTCGCCACCGACGGCGTCGCGATGGCCCGGCCGGCCCCCTCCTTCGACCAACGGATCGGGGGTGAGGAATGATGCGCCGGCTCGGGATTCTGCTGCTGGTCTCGGCGTTCGCCTCCCCGGCCCTGGCTGGGCCGGATCTGCCGAAGCCCCCCGTGATCGACGACAATCCGAGGCCCAACGTCCCCATCGCGGCGACGACCGAGGACTCCCAGGAGAGGCCGCTCGACTCGCGTTCCCCCTCCACTGCGGGCCTGCCATGGGTCCCCTCGACCGACGACTTCAAGGGGCTCAAGAGCGTCGCGCTGATCGGCTTGGTCTCGCTCGCTCCGGCGGCCCTGTTGATGTTCACCTCGTTCCTCCGGATCAATATCGTCCTGATCCTGCTCCGGCAGGCCCTGGGGAGCCCGCAGGTCCCCGGCAACCAGGTCCTGGCCGCCCTGGCCCTCCTGCTGAGCCTCCTGGTGATGAAGCCGGTGGGCCAGACCGTCTACGATCGGGCCATCGCCCCCTACGCCGCCGGGGAGATCACCCCGGCCCGCGCCTGGGAGGAGGGCTCGCGTCCGATCAAGAGATTCATGTGCCAGCAGATCCTCCGGACCAACCACGGCTATTACCTTCGCGACCTCCACACCCTGGCCGAGCCCGACAAGCCCGAGCCCGACTATGCCGAGGACTACCCCCTGACGGTCGTCGCCCCGGCCTTCCTGCTCAGCGAGCTGACCACGGCCCTGATGATCGGCTTCGTGATCTACCTGCCGTTCCTGGTGACCGACCTGGTGGTCTCGGCGGTCCTCTCGGCGATGGGCCTGTTCATGCTCCCGCCCTCGCTGGTGGCCTTGCCCTTGAAACTTGTGCTGTTCGTCCTGGCCGACGGCTGGCTCCTGGTGGCCACGGCACTGTTGCGGACCTTCGAAGTTTGAGGGAGGCGGGATCTTATGGACACGTCCCAGGTGATCGACTGGTCTCGCGAAGCCTTGCGGATGGCCCTCTTGCTGGGCGGGCCGCTGCTGGCGGTGGCCTTGGTGGTGGGCCTGGTGGTGGGCGTCGGCCAGACGCTCACCCAGATGAGCGAGCCCGCTGTCGGGCAAGTGGCCCGGCTGGTCGCCGTCTTGGCCGCGGTGCTGGTGGCCCTCCCCTGGATGCTCGGCCGGTGGGTCGCGTACACGGTTGACCTGATCGGGTCGATCCCGGACCGGCTCTGAGATCGACGATTGGAGCACGCGGTAGAGGGCCGGGGTGAGGGTTCCACTCAGATGAACGCCCGCGTCCAAGCTTCGACCTGAGGACTCGCCTTTGCCGTCTTCCTTCGACCTCTTCGCCAACCTGACGGTGCAGGCCGGACCCTGGCTCCTGGTCCTGTCGAGGACGCTGGGACTCTCCTGGTCGGCCCCGGCCCTGTCGACCCCGGGGCTGGATGCTCGGTCGCGCCTGATCCTGGCGGGGATGCTGGCGATCCTGATCTCGCCGCTGGTCGTGGGCGACATCCTCCCGCCCGCGACTCCCTTGTCACTGGGCGTGGCCTGCCTGGTCGAGGTCATCATCGGCGCGGGGCTGGGATGGTCGGCGGCCCTGGTGATCGCGGGGGCGAGGCAGGCGGGCGAGGTCGTGGGTGCTCAGGCGGGGCTCTCGCCCGCCGCGCTGTTCGACCCCGAGGCGGGCGACGGCCTGACTGCGCTCGGGCATCTCTATGGGCTGGTCGCCCTGGGGGTGTTCCTGGCCCTGGATGGCCCGACGCAACTGGTGATCGGCCTGGCCGAGAGCTATCGGGTGGTGCCCGCCGGGGGCGTCTCGGCCTCCTCGGACCTGGCGAGCTGGGCGTTTGGCCGGATCGGCCTGGCCCTGGTCCTGGCCTTGAGGTTGTCGGCCCCGATCGCGCTGGGGCTGACGATCGCGGGTCTGGCCCTGGGCCTGCTCGGGCGGGCCTCGCCTTCGCTGCAACTGGTCTCCCTCTCGCTGCCGGCGCGGACCCTGGTCGGCCTGGTCCTGGCGGCGCTCGGGCTCATCACGCTGGCCTCGACGATCGGGGCCGCCTGGCAGTCGGGGTTCCCCTGGGGTGGGTAACATCCCTCGCCGATCGACTGCCTTCCAAGAGGGTTGATTCATGTCCGAAGACCGCACCCAGGAACCCTCGAAGCGTCGGATCCTGGAAGCCCGAGCCCGGGGTCAGGTGGCCCGGAGCCCCGAGCTGACCGGGGCGGCGGGGCTCCTGGCGGCCTCGGCCTTGCTGGGGATCTGGGGCGATGACCTGGCCCTGGCGCTGGTGGGGCTGGTCCGCGACGCCTGGTCGGGCGACCTGGGAATCTCCGCCGGACCGGCCGAGGTGGTCGACCGGGTCCGCCGGGCCGTCCTGGGGATCGCCGGGCCCTTGTTCGGGATCGTCGGCGGGACCGTGGTCGTCTCGATCGCGACCCATCAGGTTCAGGTCGGCGGCCTCTTCGCCTCGGGCCTGCTGGCCCCCGACCTGTCCCGGCTCTGGGGCTTCCGGCTGGATGAAGAAGGCGCGGGTTCCGGCCTGGCGACGAGGGCCGGTCGAGGGCTCTGGTCGGTGGCCAAGGCGAGCGTGGTGGTGGCCGTGGCCGCTTGGGCGATCCGATCGAACCTCGGGGGGCTCGACCGGCTCGGTCGCCTGGAGCCGTTGAATCTGGCCCGCGCCTCGGGCTCGATCCTCCGATCGACGGCCCTGGCGATGGCCGGGGCGACCCTGGTCCTGGGCCTGATCGACTTCGCGCTCCAGCACCGGAGGTTCGAGGCGATGATGCGCCTGACCCCCGACGAACACCGCGAGGAACTCCGCTCCGCCGACGGAGACCCGGCGCTCCGGGCCCGCCGGAGGAAGCAGGCGCAGGCCCTTCGCGGGGACGCCCCCGAGTTGCTGGCCGGGGCCTCGCTGGCCGTGGTCGGGGCCTCCGGCCTGATCGTGATCCTGGCCGGCGGGCCTCCCCCCCGACGGGTCACGGTCCGGTCCTCGGCCAACGGGGCGACCGGCCGACGGATGATCCGGTCGGTCGAATCGGCCAACCTCGCCCGACTCGACTCCCCATCGATGGCGATGGCCCTGGCCCGACTTCGGTCGCCGGTCGTCCCGCCCGAGTTGCTGGTCGGGCTCGCCGAGAGCTGGGCGATCGACGATTGATCGCCCGTTCGGACTGGACAGGTCGGGCCTCCGGCGGTATCGTCCGGCCACACATCCGACGCCGAATCCGCCCGATGCTCACCCTCGATTCACACCCGTTCGCGTCGTGATCCTCGAACATTTGCGACGGCCCGCCGTCGCCGACTCTCCGGGCAAGGACGCCCGGCGATCGGCCATCGGAGGCGGTCCGTCGGTCGTCGTCCCCGGTCGGAGGAGAGGAACGGATGCCTCCCGCTCACGATAGCACCGATCCCAACTCCGCCTGGTCGAGGCTGGTGGGCCTGGTCCTGCCGGTGACGATCATCGGGGCCATCCTCGTCTTCATCGTGCCGGTCCCGCCGGCCATACTCGACCTTCTCCAGGTGGCCAACATCACCCTGGCGGTCCTGGTCCTGCTGACCACCCTGGCGATCCGCTCGCCAACCGAATTCAGCGCCTTCCCGACGATCCTCCTGACCACGACCCTGACCCGTCTGGTCCTCAACGTCGCCACGACGAGGCTGGTCTTGACCAAGGGGCACGAGAGCCTCGATGCCGCCGGCGGGGTGGTCCGGGCCTTCGGCGAGTTCGTCGCGGGCGATCAGGTCCTCGTCGGGGCGATCCTCTTCGCGATCCTGGTGGTGATCCAGTTCGTCGTCATCACCAAGGGGGCCACGCGGATCAGCGAGGTCGCCGCCCGGTTCATGCTCGACGGCCTGCCCGGCCGCCAGATGGCCATCGACGCCGACCTCCACGCCGGGCTGATCGACCAGCACGAGGCCCACAATCGCCGGGCCTCGGTCTATCGCCAGGCCGACTTCTTCGGGGCGATGGACGGGGCCGGCAAGTTCGTCCGGGGCGATGCCGTCGCGGGCGTCATCATCACCCTGGTGAATATCGGCGCGGGGCTGTTCCTCGGGGTCGTGAACCACGGGATGAGCCCGGCCGAGGCGGTGGATGTGTTCACCAAGCTCACCATCGGCGACGGCCTGGTCAGCCAGGTCCCAGCCTTCCTGATCTCGCTCTCGGCCGGCCTGATCGTGACCCGATCGTCGGAGGAGACCGACCTCGGCGGCGAGGTGACCGGCCAGCTCCTGGGCCGGCCGATGGTCCTCGGCTCGGCCGCCGCGTTCCTCGGGCTCCTGGCATTCACGCCGCTGCCCAAGCTGCCCCTCCTGACGCTCGCGGGGACGCTGGCAACGTCGGCATTCGTCCTGTCCACTCGCCGATCGGACGAGTCCGAGCGTATCGAGGAGGTCCCGGAAGTCCCGGCGGCTTCCGAACCGGCTTCCGACCGGATGGAGGACCTGCTCCACGTCGATCCGCTGGAGCTGGAGATCGGCTACCGGATGATCGGCCTGGCCGACCCGACCCGAGGGGGCGACCTCCTGGATCGGCTCCGGGCGATCCGGCATCGGGTGGCCCGCGACCTGGGCCTGATCGTCCCGCAGGTCCGGATCCGCGACGAGATCGGGCTCGGCCCGCACGACTATCGACTCAAGATCCGAGGCGCCGTGGTGGGGCAGGGGATGGCCTATGCGGGCCGATTGCTGGCGGTCCCCCCCGCCGGGCTCGGCTCTCGGCCCGAGGGGCGCGACGGCTTCGACCCGGTGACCGGCCAGCCGGCCGTCTGGATCCACGCCGACGGCCGCGAGGTGGCCGTGGCGGCAGGCTGCCGGGTCCTGGAGGCTTCGGCCGTGGTCGCCGGCCACTTCGGGGAGATCGTCCTCGGGCATGCCGACGAGTTGATGACTCGCGACCAGGTGGGTCGATTCCTCGATCGGGCGAGGGCGACGTCCCCGGCCCTGGTGGACGAGGTCGTGCCCGGCCTCCTCCGCGCCGGCGAGGTCCAGCAGGTCTTGCAGGGACTGCTCCGCGAGCGGGTGAGCGTCCGCGACCAGGAGACGATCCTGGAGACCCTGGCGGTCCACGCCGCGAGGACCAAGGATATCGACATCCTGATCGAACGGGTCCGCCGAGGCCTGGCCCGCCGGATCACCCAGCAATATCTCTCGGCCGACGGCCGGCTCCGCGTGGCCACCCTGGCCCGCGCCCTCGACGCCCGGCTCGGCGTGGTCGGCGGGCTCGACGACACCCGGCCCGCCGCGGCGCTCGGGGCCGACGTGGCCCGGGGGCTGGTCCGGGCCGTGGCCCACGCGGTCGCCCCGCTGATCGAGGCCGGGCATCCGCCGATCGTCCTCTGCTCGGCCGAGGCTCGGCCCGTCCTGAAGGACCTGACCCGGGTCGACCTCCCCCGGCTGGTCGTCCTCAGCCAGCGCGAGATCCCCCGGGACACGCCGGTCGAGACCCTCGGGATCGTCTCCGAGGACGAGTCCCCCGTCGGAACTTCCTTCACCTCGGCCGCCGGCATCCAGGCGATGGCGGGGATCGGGCTGGGGGAATCATGATGCCGAATACCGAAACATCAGGCTTGAGACAAGTTTTCATGGCGGATGATGAAGCTCGCGACGGGCGTTCGATGCCCGGCGGGAAATCCGAGATCCGTCGGACTGAAATGACCCATGCGATCGGGAGGCCATTCCTGTCATGGTAAGTGCCAAGACCTACCGGGCGGGGACTCTGAAGGAGGCGCTGGCGCAGGTCCGGCGCGACCTCGGCGGTTCTGCCGTGATCCTGGGGACTCGCGAAGTCCGGCGTCGGAGGATGTTCGGACTGGGGACGCGGGAGCAGGTCGAGGTCACGGCCTCGGACGGCTCCGCGCCGGAGGCCCCGGCCCCGATGCCGGTCACGATCTCGTCCCCGCCCCCGGGCTCGGCGCTCCACTCGCAGTTCGGCGAGCAGTTGAGCCGGCTCCACGCGATGGTCGAGGACCTGAGCCGGCACGGGCGGCTCGACCACCTCCTGCCCGACCTCCCCGGCGAGCTGGTCCCGACGTATGCCGAACTCCTGGAGGCCGAGGTCCCCGAGGCACTGGCCCGGCGACTGGTCCGGCACGTCGCCGAGCGGATCGACCCGGGCGAGGCCCGACATCCCGAACTCCTCCGCGCGGCGCTCCGAGAGGCCGTCGAGTCGTGCGTCCAGGTCGCCCCGCCGATCGCCGCCGTGGCGGGAACCCGGCGCGTCGTCGCCCTGGTCGGGCCGACCGGGGTGGGCAAGACGACCACCGTGGCCAAGCTCGCCGCCAACTTCAAGCTGGCCCACGGCCTGAGGCCCGGCCTGGTCACCGTCGACACCTACCGGATCGCCGCCGTCGAGCAGCTCCGGACCTACGCCGAGATCATCGACCTGCCCCTGGCCGTGGCCAACGCCCCGAGCGAGATGCGTCGGGCGATCGACGAGCTGGGCGATGTGGACCTGGTCCTGATCGACACCGCCGGGCGGAGCCCTCGCGACGAGGTGAAGATCCGGGAGCTGGCCGACTTCCTGGCCGCCGCCCGGCCCGACGAGGTCCACCTGGTCCTCAGCGCCGTGGCCGGCGAGCGGAGCCTCCGCGCCGCCGTCGAGCGGTTCGCCGTGGCCCAGGCCGATCGCCTGATCCTCACCAAGCTCGACGAGGCCGACGGCCTGGGCGGGGTCCTCGCCGTGCTCGGCCAGGCCGACCGGCCGGTCAGCTACCTGACGACCGGACAGGCCGTGCCCGACGACATCGAGCCGGCCAACCGATCGCGCCTGGCCCGCCTGATCCTGGGCTATGATATCGTCGAATGAGCCGAAGAGACGGGGTTGATTGATCTTCATTTTCTTGTTAATAAAGCGTCCTCATTTCCCAAGAGCCGGGGGCTTCATGTCAGATCAAGCCGACGGTCTCCGACAGCTGGTCCGCGCGAGATCGGGGACATCGGCGTTGGCCGATCTGCCCTCGCCGTCCAGGAAGGCTGGCCCCGCGGCCCGGTCGCTGGTCCTGACCAGCGGCAAGGGGGGCGTGGGCACGTCGAACCTGGCCTTGAACCTGGCGATCGCGCTGGGGGAGCGAGGGTCGAGGGTCCTCCTGGTCGATGCCGACCTGGGCCTGGCCAACATCGACCTGCTTTGCGGCCTCTCGCCGGTGTGCGACCTGGGCGACGTGCTGATGGGCGGTCGGCCGCTGGCCGATGCGATCGTCGATGGGCCGGCCGGCATCCGGATCATCCCCGGGGCTCACGCCTCGAGGACCTTGATCGAAGCCCTGGGGGATGCCCCCGGGCGGCTGATCGAGGAACTGGCCGGGCTGGAGGCGAGTTCCGACTTCCTGGTGGTCGACGCCGGCTCGGGGCTCGGGGCTTCGATCGGGACATTGGCCTCGTCGGCCGATGAGGTGATCGTGGTCACCACGCCCGAACCGACCTCGGTGGCCGATGCCCACGCCGCGATCCATCGGTTCCGCCGCCTGATGTCCCCTCCCACGATCCGCGCGGTGGTGAACCAGGCGGCCTCGGTTCCGGAGGCGGTCGAGGTCCTCGACCGGCTCTCGGCCTCGAGTCGTCAGTTCTTCGGGGCGGTGGTCGACGGCCTGGGTCACATCCGGGCCGACCCCCACGTCCCGCTCGCGGTCCGGGCTCGCCGGCCGTTCACGGTCGCCTATCCCGGGGCCGCGGCCTCGCGAGACGTCCGGAGGCTCGCTCGCGTGCTGGCCGGCCGCGATCGGACTCCTCCGAGGTCGCGGCGCCCCGGCTTCTTCGCCTCGCTGGCCGCCCGCTGGGATCTGGGACGATTCGCCCGATGAGTTCGATTCGGGCGATTAATCCGATGGTGCCGCTCAAGTCGGCCCTGCCGAATATCCGATATTCATAGAGGGAATGGGTTCCTTGGACCGCGAGAGGATGTGGGAAGGGCCTTCGCCGAGGCGGAGGCCAAGGCGGGACGCCTCTCGGGGTGTCCCGGTCGATCGGGCGGGCCCCCCGGGCCGTCCCCCTCAGTTGCACAGGACGTGCCCCCTCTCAAGCTGCCGACATGGAGGTCAGGGATGACAACCAAGCTGGACGTGGATGTGACCGAACTCTGGCGAGAGTTCAAGGAACACCCCACCACGCCCCTGCGGAACCGCCTGGTCGAGCGTTACTTGCCCCTGGTCAAGTACAACGCCGAGCGGATCTGGCAGAGATTACCCGAGGGCGTCGACCTCGACGACCTGATCTCCGCCGGGGTCTTTGGCCTGATGGACGCCATCGACGCCTTCGACCTCAGCCGAGGGGTCAAGTTCGAGACGTACTGCGTCCCCCGGATCCGGGGGGCGATGCTCGACGAACTCCGGACGATGGACTGGGTCCCGCGCCTGGTCCGCTCCAAGCACTCGAAGATGGAGGAGGCCCGCAAGGCCCTCGAAGCACTCCACGGCCGGCCCCCGACCGACGTCGAGCTGGCCGAACGCCTGGGCCTCCCGCCGCAGGAGTTCGAGAAGATGGCGGTCGACGCCAACGCCGTCGGCCTGATCTCCTTGAACAAGAAGTGGTACGAGACCGACAGCTATAAAGATGTCCGCGAGATCGACATCCTGGAGGACAAGAAGGGGGAAGATCCCACCCGACGCCTCCAGCGCAAAGACCTGATGCGGATGGTCACCAAGGGCCTGAACCGCAACGAGCGCCTCATCATCATCCTCTATTACTACGAGGAACTGACGATGAAGGAGATCGGGGCGACCCTCGACCTGAGCGAGTCGCGTGTCTCGCAGATGCACTCGTCGATCATCCAGAGGCTCCAGTCCCAGCTCAACGCCCGAAGGCCCGAGTTCGGCACCTGAGCCGCCCGGCCCCCGGCCTCATCCATCCCACTCCCCATCCCTCTTCCACGAGCCCGCGCCGCCGACCCCCGGTACCAACCGGGGCTCGACGGGGCGGGCTCTCGCTTTGGTTGCCATTGACGAATTCTTCGATGTGGGTTACTTGCCCGCCAAGAGGGGAATCGATCATCCCGAGAGGTGGAGAGTCACTCATGAATGGCCTGAGCTTCTTCCGCCGATGCGTCGTCGCGTCCGTCTTTTCGGTGGCCGCAATCTCGGCTGGTGGGGTCGTCCAGGGCCAGTCGCCCGCGAACATTGGCCCGGCAAGCGTGCCGGATCAAGAGCCGACCGGGCCCGAGATTCCGGACACGGCGGCCTACGCGAAAGTCGATGAACTCCTCGCCCTCCGGCGGGGAAAACTCTCTCGGGAGACGTCTTTCGACCAGTATCCTGCGGGGCGGTTCTACAGGAGAGTGAGCGAACTACTGGCCCAGCAGGTGGCCGACCACCGATGCGGCGGCTACCCTCGGTCGGACCCCGAGACGATCGAGCAGGCAAGCGACCCTCGGTGGCTGAGTCGCGACGTGGTTGTGAGGGCGACCGTCGAGAAGACCGAATTCCGGCCGATCGAACGCATCCCGATCCGGTTCGAGGCGGAGAACGTCTCGACCTCGACCGTCCGGATCAACCGGGATGGGAACCCCCACATCGACTGCCCCGTCCTCGTCTTCGACTCTCGGGGTCGGCTCGTCTCCAGGACGCAATTCGGCCGGACCGACGGAGCGAGGGCGAATACTTTTGTCCCCGTCGGCGGCGGCCTGGGATACGGCCTCGGCGGTGAACTCGCGCCAGGTTTCGTCTTTGACGCGGAGCAGGTCGCCAACCTCGTCAACGACATGACCATGCCGGGTGAGTACACGATCTTCGTCCGAGTCCTCGTCGACGAGATCAAGGACGGGGAGAATGCCCGGCGAGCGATCTACGCCCAGTCCGAACCCATCAAGGTGAAGATTGTCGGCAGCCATTCCGCCGTGCCCTTCATCGGTCCCGGCTGGGTCCTGTTCGACTTCGACCCCTCTCGCCCCGGTCTTGTGGAGAATCCGACGAACCCCATTCGCAAGAAAGCCGAGCGGGACGGCAAGGAGGATTGACCAGCTTGCCACCCCAAGTCTGACGCGATTCGGGAGGGTATTGAATCGACGATCCGAAGCCTCGGTTCTCGCCTCGAACTCGGCCCTTGTTCGACTATTGCCGACGCCCCACCAACTGCGGCTCCTTGCCACCGGCGTTCATGAAGGAGTCGAGGGTCAGCTCCTCGCCGTCGAACTTCAGGCGGGTGGTCCGGACGAACGGGGTCTCGATGAGGACGGTCCGGAACTCGTAGGTGTCGTCGGCGACCCAGGCGCCGAACGAGGCGACCGGCTTGTCTCCGGGCTTGGGGGCCAGCGCGGCGCGATTGCCACCTTGCGGGACGCTGTAAGTCCCTTTCTTCCACTCGTCGCTCGCGGTCTCGATCCGCTGCTCCTGGCCGTCGGTCTTGAGGATGATCGTCAACTCTCCGGGCTTCGATCCCGGTTCGATCCGGGCCGACTCGACCTTCCTCTCGTTGGCGGGGAACGCATACGTCTTGCCCGCGACCTCCCCGAGGATCGGCGAGGTGGCCGGGCCCTTGGGCTTGCGGATCGTCAGCCCTTTCAGGCGTGACTGGAGCTGCTGGTGGGCCTCGGGATTCTCCGAGATCGACTCCGCCTGGAGGCCCGGCAGGATCTTTTCCCAGACGAGGTTGAGCACGCCTTGCAGGTCGTTCAGGCCGCTGGTGATGGCGACCACGGCGTCCTGCTCGGGGATCACGACGCAGAACTGGCCGAAGGCCCCGTCACCCCGATAAGCGCCGTTCCGGCATTGCCAGAACTGGTAGCCGTAGCCCTGGTCCCAGTCGCTCTTGGGGTTGCTCCCGTTGGAGGTCTGGAGCTTGGTGGCCTGCTCGACCCACTCGGCGGGGACCAATTGCTTCCCCTTCCACTGGCCCTTCTGGAGGTAGAGCTGGCCGAACTTGGCGATGTCCTCGGTCCGGACGCTCAGGCCGTAGCCGCCCAGGTTGATCCCCTGGAAGTTGGTGTCCCAGGTCGGGTTGGTGATCCCGAGCGGCTCGAAGAGGCGGGGCTTGAGGTACTCGAAGACCGGCTGGCCGACAGCCTTCTGGACCATCGCCGAGGCCATGAAGGTGGCCGGCGTGTTGTACTTGAAGTGCGTCCCTGGCTTGAACGGGACCGGCTGCGCCAGGAAGGTCTTGGGCGAGAGGACGGCGGCCCCCATCCCGGTCTCGGACTCGTGGCCGGCCGACATCCTCAGGAGGTCGCGGACTCGCATCGACTTGAGGTTGGTTGATGGATTGGCCGGAGCATCCTCGGGAAAGGCGTCGAGGACGAGGTCGTCGAGCGTCATTTTCCCCTCGGCGATGGCCAGGCCGACGGCGGTCGAGGTGAAGCTCTTGCTCAGCGAATAAAGCTCGTGGCGGCTCTCGGGGTTGTACGGGGTCCACCACCCCTCGGCGACGACGTTCCCGTGCCGGACCAGCATGAAGCTGTGAAGCGAGTCGAGCTGCGAGTCGGCCGCATCGACGAACCCGAGGATCGAGCCCGAGGCGATCCCCTGCTGTTCCGGGGTGCTCCGGGGGAGCGAGGAGGCATCATCGTCGGCGATCGCGAGGGAGGAACCTCCCGCGATCAGCAACATCCCGAGCGTGAAGGTAAGGACGGTTCGGCTCATGGCGGAGGCCTTCCGGGTGAAGAGCAGGGAAGGGCGACCGCCCATCGCGAGCGGGCCCTCGGTCGACCTCACTACCTTAATGGAGTGGTCGCGAAGATCAAGGACTTGGAAGGTCATCAACAGAGGCCAGCCTGACCACACAGCCCACGGTCACGACCACCGGCGACTCAGCCAGCCACGTCGCCGGGAGCCCCTACGCCATCACCGAGACCGGCGCCGTCGGCACCAACTACCACCATCAGCTACGTTGCCGGCAACCTGGCCGTCACCCCCCGCCTCTGACGATCACCGCCGACGACCAGACCAAGGTTTCCGGCGACCCCCTGCCGACGCTGACGGCCTCGTACACGGGTTTCGTAAACGGCGACACCTCGGCCAGCCTTTCGACCGCTCCCACGGTCACGACCGCCGCCACCGCCGCCAGCCCGGCCGGTTCCTACGCGATCACGGCGAGCAACGCGGTCGGTTGGGATTACACCGTCTCGTATGTCGATGGCACGCTGACTGTCACCCCGGCTCCGAAGGTGCCGGTCGCCAATGACTACGACGGAGACGGCAAGTCCGACGTCGCCGTCTATCTCTCCGACAGCGGGTCGTTCGGTATCCGCTACAGCAGCGGCATCCCCGACAAGGTGATTCCCTTCGGGATCGCCGGCAAGGGTAAGACCATTCCCGTGAGCGGTGACTTCGACGGTGACGGCAAGACCGACCTGGCTGTCTACCTCCCGTCGCGGGCCAACTTCGCCTACCGACCCTCCGGTGGTGGTTCTGATGTCTACAACTACTTCGGGCCTACCGGCGAGGGCCAGACCCTCCCTGCCCCCGGCGACTATACCGGCGTGGGCCACGATCAGGTCGCCGCCTACCTGTCCTTGCAGGGGGACTTCGCCCTCCGTCCGGGCGGGGGCTCACCCGACTCGGTCTTCCGGTTCGGGACCGCAGGCAGCGGCCGGACGATCCCGGTCACGGTGGTCGACGAGGCTCTGACTCAGGTGGCACCGGCCCAGGCCGCGTCGCTCTCGATGTCCAACAACGCCCTGATCCCGGACGTCCTCTCCGTGCCCGGCTTGGCTTCGGCCAAGAAGAAGTCTGAGCCGAGTCCTTCTCGAAGATTCCCTCTCGAAGGAAAGCGGGCCGGGTCGTCCCCCACGGTGGACGACCCGGCCCGTACCTCATGATCCGGTGGCCTCCATAGAAGGGGACTATCAGAACGTCCCCTTTGTTCCCCCGCGGTCGTCCGGATCCGAGGGTCGGTGAAACACGTATTCGGCTTTCAGGACGCATTTACCTTGA
Source organism: Tundrisphaera lichenicola (assembly GCF_051175385.1). GTDB lineage: Bacteria > Planctomycetota > Planctomycetia > Isosphaerales > Isosphaeraceae > Tundrisphaera > Tundrisphaera lichenicola. The sequence continues at coordinate 193,414 of NZ_CP195106.1, forward strand.
TACGATCCACAACGCGTGGACCATCCCCGGGAAGAAAACCAGCAAACAAAGCAGGATGTTGATAAGAAGATCCTTGCCGAAGCCTCGCTTCATCGCGACGGCGACCGGCGGCAGAAAGATAGCGATCAAGATCATGGCCAGCTTGTTCACGATTCTTGAACCCCGCGAATGAGGAACGCGATTTCTTTGGTCTCGCCCCGATGGAGTGTGGTGGGCATCATGTGCGTGCTGAGGTTGAACGTGTTGTCGGCCTCCCCGAAGACGGGTTGCTGCTGGGGTGGGTTGGTCACTCCTGGCCCCCCCGATGTGCCCTGACCGCAGCCGGTCAAGGCGACCAGCGTCAACACCAGCACCAGCAAACCGGCCAATGACCTGTTCACTGGTGATTCCCATTGAAAATCCGGACCCGCTCGTCCTCGCTCCGACCGAGACCGTAGCGGTCCCCGAAATCGTCGCCCGGAGAAGCACCTTGAGAGAGGGCGGAAGCTGGACCTCGGGGATGGTCCGGGGACCGCCCCCGGTGCTCCCGGCATCCCAACTTGGCACAACCGCCCCTACTCTGGAGCGCCGTTCCCGGCGGCCGAGAAATGCTCAGGGCTTCAGCGCCTTCGTGAACTCGTCGAGTTCTTTTTCAACCTGCTCTTTTGCGTAACCGTACCTTTGCTGGAGAATGCCGGCGAGTTGGTCGCGCTTCCCGGCGATGGTAGTCAGGTCGTCGTCCGTCAGCTTGCCCCACTTCTCTTTCACTTTGCCCGTGAACTGCTTCCAGTCGCCTGCGATCTGATCCCAGTTCATGACGTAGCTCCTTGAAGAATGAGTTCTCGAAACCCAGTACTCTTGTCCCACTGCGGCGCCGCCTCATGCCGACGGCAACGGGGTTGAGGCGGTGGGGAGTGGCCACGGCTCGTCATGATCTCAGTCTCTCAGAGGCGCCCCAGAAGCACGAGGATCAGGATGATCACCACCACCAACCCCAATCCGCCGCTGGGGCCGTAGCCCCAATTCCGGCTGTGTCCCCAGGTAGGCAAGGCGCCCACGAGGATCAAAATCAAGACGATCAGCAAGATCGTGCCGAGACTCATGGATTACCTCTTTCGTTGGTCTGGGACTTCGTAGTGAGCCGTCAAACTTCGATTGACGGGTGACAGAGTTGCCTGTTCGTTTGGAATCCAGGCAAAACAGGCTGTGGAACGACGATTGATGTGGATGCTTTACCCGTCAAGTGAAGATTGACCGACCAGTAGGTCTAAAGCAAGGGGGATCAGCGACCCGCGTCCTTGACTTTCTCGCCGACATCGTGCGCGACATCCTTGGTCTTCTCGGCCACATTATGGGTCGGTTCGTGCTTCCCGCCCGGCTTCGACGGCTGAGGGGCGGGGGCGTTCTTGCTGGTGCCCGACAGATCTTGCCCCTGAACAGGATGACCCGGAAGATCGATTGATGCGGGCGGCTTCGGACCGCTCGCCACTTTGATCTGCTTCGGCTTGGTCTCTGCCGTCTTTGGCAAGGTCAGCGTTAGGACGCCGTTGTCAAAGTGGGCGCTCGCCGCGTCGGAGTGGATCGGGGTGCCCAGGCTCACGGAACGCGAGAACGAACTGACGCGGCGTTCGCGCAAGTGCCAGTGCGTGCCCTTCTTCTCCTCCTCGGCCTTGCTCTCGCCGCGGATCGTGAGCGAGTCGCCGTGGACGGTGATTTGCACGTCCTCGGGCTTGATGCCCGGCAGCGACGCCTTAATCACGAACTCGCCCTCCGTCTCGGCGACGTCGAGGGGCAGGGGCGCGGCCACGCCGGTCGACGGCGGGCCACCCGGTCGGACGAAGCTCTCCGCGACCAGCGAGTTCAGTGCTTCGCGCAGGCTGATCGCTTCGCGGAAGGGATCCCATCGCTCGATCGACATTTCAGACCTCCCTCAGAAGCCACAAGTTGATGGCCCCCTCGCCAGGGTCAAGCGGCGTGGGAGGCCAAAAAAAAGCCCCGCCGTGCGAATCGTCGCACGGCGGGGCCACCATAGCCAAGGATTATCGGCCCATCGAGAGCCGATGATCCTCATAACAAATAATTGTAATCCGGGCACGCTTCTGTGTCCATCAAGATCGGCTGAAGATCATCCGGAATGGTGCGGTAACGGAATTGGGTCGCTTCCCGGCCGTTTTACCTGCGGGAAGACAAAGGGGAAAATTCTGTTTTTAATACGGCTCACGCTCGCATAACGCGCGTGAATCGCTGTCGAGCTGGAGTGGATCAAATGATCCAGCGGTCAAGAAAGTAAGTTAGGCCCGGCTCGGTCGACGCGATATTCAGGGGATGAACGATCGCCGACCGATTCTCGGCCGATCCCCTCGAACTTCGCGGGAGTCCGACGCATGCCCGGGTCTCGACAGAACAGGCCGACCGACACTTCGCTCCGGAACGAACCCACTCGCCGGTCCGAACGAACCCACTCGCGACGCCCGAACGAACCCACTCGCGACGCCCGAACGAACCCACTCGCCGGTCCGAACGAACCCACTTGGGACGCCCGAACGAACCCATTGTCGATCTGGGGTCGAGGGAACGAACCCACGTTCCGGGGCCAATCGAAGCCACTCCGGGCACCGAACGAACCCACTGGCGATCGCCCCTCAATAACCCTGGACAGTGTGGTATTTTGTTCGCAATCGACTGGCTTTGATAAGTCCGTCGCTATTTTTAACTCGGCGAATTGACAGCCAAAAAAGCGCGTCCTAGGTTCCCCTTGCGGGCCGATCGCAAAATTGGCTTCCGTCCCGGCCCGCGATGTTGGAATCGCCGAGCGGAATTGGACCCGGGTCGCGATGATGCGACCGAGCGAGGTTCGACGACGCCCCTCCAGGAGGAACTTCGATGACACCCCGCGCGGCCCGTCGAGACATCAATTCCCAGTCGCCCTTGCAGATCTATCTCCACGACATCAACGATACGCCCCTGCTGTCGGCCGAGGAGGAGCGGGCCCTGGCCGAGCGAGTGGCCGAGGGGGACCCCTATGCTCGCGAGCATATGGTCAAGGCAAACCTCCGGCTGGTGGTCAACATCGCGCGAGGGTATCTCAACAAGGGCCTCTCGCTGGAGGACCTGATCGAGGAGGGGAACCTCGGCCTGATGCGGGCGGTCGAGGGGTTCGACGGGACGATGGACACCCGGTTCAGCACATATGCGAGCTACTGGATCAAGCAGTCGATCCGCCGGTCGGTGATGAATAACGGCAAGCCGATCCGCCTGCCGGCCTACATGGTCAGCCTGTTATCGAAGTGGCGGCGGGTCTCGGTGGTGCTGACCGACCGGCTCGGCCGGACGCCGACGCCCGAGGAGATCGGCAAGGCCCTCCGGCTCTCCAAGAAGAAGGTGGGGATCGTCGCCAAGGCGATCAAGGTCAACAACCTGACCCCCCGGGCCGAGGGATCCGACGACGATGGGGGCTTCGTCATCGAGGACGTCCTGACCGACGAGCGGATCCGGCCTCCCGATGACGTCCTGGGCGAGGCCGACGACCTCGAGCGGATCTTCTTGAGGATCGGCCAGCTCGACGATCGAGAGGCGACCGTGATCCGGATGCGGTTCGGGCTCGAGCCGTACGCACCGATGACCCTCCGAGAGATCGGCGAGAACCTCGGGCTGACCCGCGAACGGGTCCGGCAACTCGAGACCCTGGCCCTGGGCCGGCTCGTCGATCACCTGGTCGCCCGCGAGCCCGAAGGGCGGATCGGCAACTGATCGAGATCCCGGCGGCCCCCGACTCGGGAGGCCGCCGGCCGAGATCGGCTCAGTACGAGTCGGCGGAGATGACCTCGCCGTTGGCCTTGGTCCCCAGGGCCCACCAGATCGGGTAGCTGATGGTCGATTTGATGAACTTGACGCTCCCGTCGGCCATCGCCGCGTTCACGCCGCCTGGGTGGAAGCTCGATGCGTTGACGTAGTCGGCGTGCCGGGCCTGCGGGCAGCAGTCGTTCCGGCAGGCCCCCCACTTGACCTGGCCGCCGCCGTTGGGGGGGATCACGGTGTTGAACATCGTGTAGCCCATCGCCCCGACGACCCAGAGGTGGCCGAAGCCCTCGCGCCCCCCGCCATCAGAGTTCCACTTGGCGGTGCAGGCGGCGATATCGTTCATGACGATGGGCAGGCCGACCGTATTGACGTCGACCTGGTAGACCGCCTTCAGGTTGCCGGCCCCCCCGGTCCCCTTGCCCGGGGTCTTCTGGAAGCCGGACGACCCACCATCGGCGATGCACTCGGAGAACGCGATCGTGTTCGAGGTCCCGTCGGTGATGTTCTGGACCCCATAGCTCTTCTGGTAGGCGAACACCCCCGAGCTGTTCTGGGCGTTGGCGACATTACCCGTCGCCTCGGGATAGCCGATCGTCGAGGTCCCCATGCTCCCCGCGTAGCTGTTATTGGAGCCGATGGAGGCATCGGCGAGGGTGTTCTTGATCCCGTTGACGCTGGGGTCGGAGGGGCACAGGAAGCTGCTGATGATCGCGTAGCGTGCCGTGCTGTTCACGAGATCGCCGAGGCTCCCCCCGTCGAGGTCCGGGGCCAGGCTGAAGTTGCAAGCCGCGTAGATGTTGTTGCCCTCGATGTAGCTCAGGAGCATGGAATGGGCGCTCCAGTTGTTCCAGTAGGAGGGCGAGCCCCCGATCGAGCTCGGGGCCAGGGACGCCCCCAGCGGGAAGCTGTTCAGGGCCGTGTGGTAATTGTGAATCGCCAGGCCCAACTGCTTCAGGTTGTTGGTGCACTGGGCGCGTCGGGCGGCCTCGCGGGCGGCCTGGACCGCCGGCAGGAGCAGCGCGATCAGGACCGCGATGATCGCGATGACCACCAGCAGCTCGATTAGCGTGAAACCTCGACTCCGGGATCGGGACATGGCGCTGGATCCTCTTCAAGGAGATGGATGGAAGAGACCGGGATTCGATCCGTGGTCGTTCATGGATGCGATCCGGATTCTCGGCGTCAGCCGCGTCGATGCTCGACGCCCCGAGATTGGCGAGTAGCGGCCCGCGGGGTTTGTCGGGCCAGCATAATCGGTCCGGGTCGCTGAGAGGCCGGGACTTGCGATCGCGGATCGGGCCGACGCATCCGGGATGTCGACTCGATCCCGGGCGGACTTCACCGCTTCTTTTTCTTCTTGCTGGCCTGCTTGTTTTTCATGAATTCCGCCATCGCGTTGTTTTCATTCTTCGGGGCGGCGGTCGGCTGGGCGGGGCCGTCCCCGCACCCCTGGATCGCGACGATGGAGGTACAGGCCATCAGATAGGGCAAGATATCGCGGCGGGTCCATCGACGCTCACGAATCATCATGCTCGCTCTCCTGAGTTGTGACAGCGATATCAGCGGCATTTATCCCGGGCCTGGCCGCTATTCCTTCTGGAAATCGAGGACCGTCCGCCCGAATCGCGGGCGCGATCACACCCGGTGCCATCCTCCGGATCGCAGCAAGGTTCGCGGCCTTCCGACCGATCCTCGTCAATCGCCGATAAGTTGGTGTACTCAGAGCCTCACGTCTACGGATTTGACTCGCTTTACATTGCCACGTCAAGATGTTCGAGTTCCCGGAGGGGTGCATCATCTCGCCGGTTGACCTTCACGGAGATCGGTCCGGGCTGCCTCGTCGGACGCGATCCGGGATGGGCAGTCGACGCGTTCGAAATAGAGCGGGGCGATCCGAGGGATGGGTTGGCACCCGCCCTCGGATCGCCCCGGAGGTTAGCTCACTTATGCTTGACCTTGGGGACCGCCGCGCCGACCTTGACGTGTTGCGCCTTGGCCTTGACGGAGGCCGCGGAGAGCAGGCTCTTGGGGACGTGGATGAAGACTCGGACCGGGTCGGAGACGGCGAACTCGGTGACGGGAGTGACGGCCGTGCCGGTGGTCCCGGCAATGGCGGCGGTCCCGAACTGGGTGAAGGTCCCCGTGGTCGGGTCGATCGTCCCGGTGCCGTTGCTGATCGTGCTGCCGGAGGGGAAGCTCACCACGCCGTTGCCGGTCTGGGTCAGCGAGCTATCCGGCGACGTGATCGTGCCGCTGGCGCCGTTCAGCGAACCGGCCTGGGCGCCCAGGGTCCCGCTGCCGGTCTGGGTCAGCGAGCCGGTCGAACCGCCGAGGGTCCCGGTCTGCCCGGTGATCGTGCCGGTCGTCCCGGCGAGGGTCCCGGTCTGTCCCGAATAGGTGCCAGTGGCGGCGCCGAGGGTCCCGCCTTCCTGCGAGATGGAGCCGGCGATCACGTCGATCGTGCCGGGGGTGGCGCCGACCGTGATGACCGTGCCGGCCGCGACGGTCAACGTGCCGGTGACCCCCGAGAAGGTCTGACCGGCCGCGGTCGTCGTGGTCCCGCCGTCCAGGGTGACCAGGGAATCGGCCGTGGTGAAGGATCCGTCGGACAGGGTCAGGACCGTCCCGGCGTCGGTGTTGACCGCGGCGGTGATGCCGCTGATCGTCGTGCCGGCACCGATCGTGATCGGCCCCGAGAGGTTGCTGATCGTGCCGTTCGGGTTGGCGATCGACGCGGTCAGCCCCCCGACCGTCCCATTGACGATGTTCACCTGGCCGTTGAAGTCGCGGAGGGTCGTGCCATCGATCCCCAGCCCGCCGTTCAGCCCGGAAAGGGTGGTGGGGTTGATCGTCAGGTTGGAATTGATCGATCCGGTGACGGTCTCGAACGCCACGAGTTGATTGACATCCTTGCGGATCCGGCTCGGCAGCGAGATCGTCGCCGAATACCGGCCCAGGAAATTGGGTGTGACGGTGGCCAGCGGCTGGCCGCCGTTGACGAGGTTTCCTTCGCGATCCTGAGCATAGATGGAGACCGTCGCATTGAAGCCGATCGGCGGCTGGGCCGTGCCGACGACCCGGATCGAGGCCGGCTGGATGATCGAGAAGGCTCCATGGGGAGCACGTCGGACGGTCGTCCCGTTCGGCCGGATCTCGAGCGTCGGCTTGGAATTGATCAGGAGGCTGAGGAGATTTCGGGTCTCCAGGATCTCCGGATGGAGCGAGGGGCGACGAACGGAAGCGCGAGATCGGTGAGACATGAAGCACCGGCTTTCGATCGGATCGGAAGCCTCCTGCGCGGATCATCCCCGTCCGTCCTATTCGGACGAGAGGACGAATGACGAACGTCCACTCACATCAGGCTATCGGAACGGGTCGGGGTTCACTTGAGGGCCAGGGAACCCCGACCCCGATCTTCGCCCTCAAGTTCGGGAAACTCGCCAGGATCATCCCGAGCCTTCGAATCGACTGCGGGCGTCCGTGCTGGCCTCGGCGAGTTGGTGCCCTCCGTCCCCGGAGCCCCGATCTGGGATCATCCTGGATTCCTGCCTCGAGATCGGGACTCCGGGGGGATGCCGGCTCATCCGGCACCCTGGATCGGAAATCCGAGATCCGGGACTTGAAATCGGGCGTGATCCTGCCGGGATAAATGTCAGGCCTGTACCGCCCGGCGACGCAGCTCGCCCGGGGCCCGCATTTTAAGGAACGTGAAGCCGATGATCCCGGAGAGGACCGAGGCGACCAGTACGCCAATCTTGGCGTCGGTAATCAGGCGGGGATCCTCAAAAGCCAGCGAGGTGATGAAGAGAGAGACCGTGAAGCCGATGCCCGCGACCATCCCCACCCCGATCAACTGCGACCAGCTCGAGCCCTCGGGCTGCGAGGCGATCCGGAGCTTGGTGGCCAGCCAGGCGAACCCGACGATCCCCAGCGGCTTGCCGATCAGCAGGCCCAGGAAGATCCCCCAGGTGACCCCGCTCGCGGACGCCTGGCCGAGCGATTCGCGATTGAGCGCGACCCCCGAGTTGGCCAGCGCGAACAGTGGCAGGACCAGGTAGCTCGACCAGGGGTGGAACTGGCGGAGTCGGCGGTCGAGCTGCGACTCGGTCCCCCGGCTCAGTTCCTCGAACTGCCCCATGATCGCCTCGGCTCGGTCATGGTCCCCCTTCGACTGCGCCCGGCGGAACCACTGGAGGAGCCGGGTGGCCGCCTTCTCGAACGAGTCGAGGCTGAACCAGGGGCGGATCGGCGTGGTCGCGCCCAGGATCACCCCGGCCAGGGTCGCGTGGATCCCCGAGCCGAGCATCGCCGCCCAGAACGCCAGGCTGGCGACCAGGTAGACGTTCGACGACTGGACCCCGGCCCGGATCATCGCCACGATCACGATCAGGATGACGGCCGCCAGCCCGAGCACCGGCCAGGAAACCCCCGAGGAATAGAACACGGCGATCACCAGGATCGCCCCGATGTCGTCGGTGATCGCCAGGGCCAGCAGGAAGATCCGCGCCGAGGCCGGGATCCGGTCGCCCAGGAGGATCAGGACGCCGACCGCGAAGGCGATGTCGGTGGCCATCGGGATCCCCCAGCCGTTCCTCCCCGCCCCGCCGAGATTGCAGGCCGCGTAGAGTAGGGCCGGGACCACCATCCCCCCCAGGGCGGCCACCACGGGCAGGGCCGCCTTCCTCGGGCTGGAGAGCCGCCCTTCGATCAGCTCGCGCTTGATCTCCAGGCCCACCACATAGAAGAAGATCGTCATCAAGCCATCATTGATCAACTCGCGGATGTCGCCGCGGATCGCCCAGGGTCCGAGTTCCAGCGACAGGTGAGTTTCCAGGAGATGGGCAAACGGCTCGGACCAGGGGGAATTGGCCAGTCCCAGTGCGATGATCGAGCAGACCAGGAGCAGGACGCCTCCCGGCCCTTCGGTGTGAAAGAACGCTTGCGTCGGCAGGACCAGTCGGCGAGCCACAAAGGATTGCCGGGCCACGGCTTTCGCGGAGCCATAACTCCGTGGCGGGACGTGCATGTTGGGCCCTCGGGGTGAAATAAATCTCTCCGAGCCATCGGACCAGGATGTCCCGGCGGCGTCAAGGACGGTCGGGCGGTCGGGCCGCTCCGCCGAGGAATCGTGAGATCTCGGGGATTTCCCGGTTGCCGGCCGCCCTCCCATCGGAAGAAAATCGGGTCCATTGCCAATAATAGGGGGGGGGCCTCGAATTCCTCTTGTAGGCGAGCGTTATCCAGGCTCGCCGAAAGCCGGACGCGAAGGCGAAGGGCAGTAAACCGTCCCCATTATCAGGAGAGTGCGACTATGGCTTGCTCGATGATCAAGAAGGGCCTGCTCGGTGCCTCGCTCGGCGCCAGCGCTCTGTACATGGCGTTCGGCACGTCGGCCCCGAGCTACGTCCGGACCGCCTTCCACCGGGTCCGCGATAACGCCAAGAGCTCGGTGCCGGTCCAGTTCGAGATCGACCGGGCCCGCGAGGAGATCGCCAGCCTCGAGCCGGCGATCAAGGACAACATCGAGAACCTGGCCCGCGCCACCGTCGAGGTCGAGCATCTCGACCGCGAGATCTTGGTGATGCGGGGCAACCTGGGGACCGAGAAGAAGGTCCTGACCGCGCTCCGCGACAGCCTCAACACCGGCGACTACAAGCTGGCCGGCAACGTGACCTACACCGCCGACGAGGTCAAGGGCGAGCTGAAGCAGCGGTTCGACCACTACAAGCAGGTCGGCGAACTGCTCAAGGACAAGGAAGAGACCCTCAAGGCCAAGCAGAAGTCCGTGGTGGCCGCCCGCCAGCAGCTCTCGCAGATGGCCGCCACCAAGCAGGTCTTGCTGACCAAGCTGGCCGGCATCGAGGCCCGGCTCAAGATGATCCAGACCACCAAGGAGAGCAACGAGTTCAACTTCGATGACAGTGCCCTGGCCCGCGCCAAGGCGTCGGTCACCGACCTGGAGAAGCGGCTCGACGTGATGGCCCGGACCGCCGAGATGGAAGGCAAGTATGCCGGCGAGACCATCCCGGTGATCGTCGAGCCCGGTCGCGACGTCCTCAAGGAGATGGACGCCGAGTTCGGCCCGCCGGCCTCGCAGCCGTCGATCGGCCAGGACAAGAGCCTCTGATCCGATTCACGCGGAATGGATCCGCGAGCATCACCCTTCGGGACGGGCAGCCCGCAAACCGGGCGGCTCGTCCACCCTTCGCCCCGCCCCTCGAGTCCACCCTTCCGGGTCGGCCCGGGGGGCGATGCATGCCCCAGACGGCCCGGCGTCCTTCAAGGCGAACGATCGAAATCGAGAGCGATGATCGAACCGAAAGCCTTGGTGTGACGAATGATAGGTGTGACCTGGACGGAACAGGCCGGCGGCGTGACGGGCGTGGCCGGGCAACCTTCGATGTGGCGGGAGAGTGGTATTCCCCATGGTCAATTCGGACGGTAAGTCAACCATGCTGGGACAATGGCGGATCGCCCTGAAGCAGGCGGAGGAGGCGGCCCGAGCCGGTCGCTTCGATGAGGCCCTGGCCCTGGCCTCGCGAGCCGACGTGGTGGATCATCACCACGCGGTCCAGCTCCGCGGCAAGCTGGCCATGGAACTGGTCGCCCGGGCCGGCCGCCGAGGCGAGGCCGACGACCTGGCCGGGGCGATCGACGACCTCCGGGTCGCCGAGGGGCTCGGAGCCCCCCCCGATGCCCTGGCCGCGGCCCGGCTGAGCCTGGCCGACCGAGTGGCCGTCGAGATCCGGGCCGACCTGGACGCCGGCGAGCCCGGACGGGTGGCCGAGCGGATCGAGGCCCTGGCCAAAGATAAGATCGGCGGCCCGGCCCTCCGGAGGGCCCGCGAGGTCGCCGAGGCCTGGCGGACGGCCCTGGACGAGGCGCGTCGGGGCGAGTTCGGCCGGGCTCACGAACAGCTCGACCGCGCCGAGCGATTGGCCGGGGGGACCGCCGGTCCCGCCCTGGCCGGGGCCCGTCGCGAGATCGAGGCCCGGCAGAAGCTGGCCTCGCCCAAGGTCGAGGCGCTCTATGCCGCGTTGGCCCAGGGACGCTGGGCCGAGACCCTGGCCGCCGCCGAGGCGGTCCTCGAAGTCATCGCCGAGCATCCCTCGGCCCGCCAGGCCCGGACCCGGGCCTGGCAGGAGATCGCCGCCATCAGCCCATCCTCGGCCACCCTCCCCGGCCGTGGTGGGCGAGTCATCCACGCCGGCCTCGGGGTCGACTCGCCGAACCCCCCGGCCGCCGCCGTCGTCCCGGCCTCGCGTCCCCTGGCCGACTTCGACGCTCCCCGAAGGCCCCGAGACATGAACCACATCCCGGCCCGAGCCCTGGCCCAGACCGGCTCGCCCGGCCCCAGGGGCCGCTTCCTCCTCTGGGTCGACACCGTCGGCGGCTATCTCGTCTGCCTGGACGACGAGGTGATCCTCGGCCGGGCCGGGACCGACTCGGACGCCGACGTCCCGCTCCTGGGAGACCTCTCCCGGCGGCATGCGGCCGTCGTCCGCGACGGCGAGGGCTACGTCGTCCGCGCCATCAAGCCGACCTTCGTCAACAACCGACCGGTCGAGTCTGCCCCGCTCAAGGACGGCGACGTGATCCGGCTCGGCTCGACGATGGAGCTGGAATTCCACCAGCCCAGCCCGGTCAGCTCGACGGCCCGGCTCGACGTGGTCAGCCGTCACCGGCTCCCTTTGGCCGTCGATGGCGTGCTCCTGATGGCCGAGACCTGCATCGTGGGCTCGTCCCGCCAGGCCCATGTGCCGGCCCCCGGCCTGCACAACCCGGTCGTGCTCTACCGGCAGGGGGCGGGCCTCTGCTGCCGGGCCACCGGCGGATTCGAAGTCGACGGCCGGGCCTGCACCTCCCGGGCCCCCTTGACCTTGCAGTCGAGCGTCCTGGGCGAAGGCTTCTCCTTCAGCCTGGAACCGCTCGGGTCCCGGACCTCTCCGGTCTGATTCTCCTCCTGGGAGTCTCGGAGTTCAAATTTCAAGATTTCAGGATTTCAAATCCGGGTCTCGGATCCCTTTGTTGACGGTGAAAAGTCCGAGATCTGAGATGCTCGATTTGAGATCGCGCCTCGCTTCCCCGGGTCCCTCTCCGAGCGGACCAAGAACCCCGGCCCATCCGGGCGGATCGAAATCGAACGGTGGGCCCGAGGTCCGCAGCGGATATCGGGACGCATTGGGAGTGGAACCAGTGATGAGCGCGAAGCCCCAAGTTAAGCCCGAAGCCCTGGATGAGACGATCGACTATCTCCATATCGAGGCGGGCCCCGATCGGCCCGAGGGGTCGCACGACATGCCCAGGACCACGCCCCAGGGGCAGCACCGGTACACCTTCAGCTCCGGGGCACGCCCCCTGGAGGGCTACACGATCAAGCGGGCCATCGGCCGCGGTGGCTTCGGCGAGGTTTACTACGCCACCAGCGACTCCGGCAAGGAGGTCGCGCTGAAGCTGATCACCCGGAATCTCGAGATCGAGCGCCGGGGCGTCGCGCAGTGCATGAACCTGAAATGTCCCAACCTGCTGGCCATCCACGACATCAAGACGAACGACACCGGCGACACCTTCGTCATCATGGAGTACGTCGCCGCCCCGAGCCTGGCCCACGTCCTGGCCCAGTATCCCGACGGGATGCCGCTGGACGAGGTCCGCGCCTGGCTCAAGGGGCTGGTCGAGGGCGTGGGCTATCTCCACGACCACGGGATCGTCCACCGCGACCTCAAGCCCGCCAACCTGTTCATGGAAGAGGGCGTCGTCAAGATCGCCGACTACGGCCTCTCCAAGATGATCACCTCGCAGGCTCCCAGCAACCACTCCGAGAGCATCGGGACCTGCCACTACATGGCCCCCGAGATCTCGACCGGCAAGTACAACAAGCCGATCGACATCTACGCCATCGGCGTGATCCTCTACGAGCTGATCACCGGTCGAGTCCCGTTCGAGGGGGAGTCGGTCGGCGAGGTCCTGATCAAGCACCTGACCACCCGGCCCGACCTCGCGATGCTCCCCGAGCCGTTCAAGACGATCATCGGCAAGGCCCTGGCCAAGGACCCCGCGCATCGGCCGAGCCGGGTCATCGACCTCCTGCCGCCCGGCGATGCGCCTCGGGCCCGGGATGTCCGCTTCATCGGCGAGGGGAAGCTGGCCGGCAACGCCCCCGGACCGGCCCCCTCTCCGAGGCCCAGCCCGCCCGATGACGGGATCCTCCGGATCACCGACGAGGAGCCGATCCACTACATCGGCCCCGACGTCCGGCCACCTCGGGGTCGGGTCGCCAGCTTCAACCCCTGGGCCCGTCGACCGCCTTCGCCCCCGCCGGCCCGACGCCCGGCCCCCCCGCAGCCTCGACCTGCCCAGGCGCCGCGTGCGGCCCAGCGGGTCCGCCTGGTCGCCCAGGGCCCGCTGACGCCCCCCGAGCCCCCGCCCACGCCTCCGGTCCTCCCCTCGGGGCGGCTCCGGGTGGCCGAGCTGGCCGGTTCGATGATCTGGGCCGCGGCCTGGTCGGCCCTCCTCAGTCTTCTGGCCGGCGGCCTGATGCAAATCGACCTCGCCCGGAACCCGCAGGATCTCGGCTACCTCTTCGCCCTGACCCTGGCGGGAAGCTGGTCGGTCCTGGCCGCCAGCAAGTCCTCCGAGGGGAAGACCGTCGAGCCGGTGACCCGTCGCCTGATCCAGCTCGCCGTCGGCGTGGTGGTCGGCCTGATCGCCTACTTCCTGGCCGAGTGGCTGATGGTCGAGCCGACCGCGCCGGGCCGGGTCCTGGTCCGATTCCCGGCGCTCGATCGGCTCGGGTTGTCCTCGACCTCCGGGATCCTGGGCTTCGCCACCTTCTTCGGGCTGACCGGGCTGGGGGTGGATTGGTGGACCTTGACCGAACGCGACCGGAAGGCCCGGTTCCGGATCATCCCGATGGCCAAGGCGGCGGTCCTGGCCGCGATCCCGGCGTTCCTGTTCTTCACGCCGGACCATCACCCGTACGCCATCCCGGCGGTGGTCCTGACCTCGGTCGTGGTCCAGCTCGCCAGCCCCTGGAGCGAGGCCGCGGCCCGATACGCCGACTACGTCCGCGCTTCGACCAAAAAGCGGGCCAAGGTCGCCTGAATCGGGTGCCGAACTCCCATCTTCGAGATGGGGATGACCGAAAGGACGATGGCCGAGGATCGATCGAGTAATCTCGGGTCCTCGGCCTTCGCCTTTCCTTCATCAATCACCAATCATCGGCCATCCCGATGGCAATAAACGACTCGGTGGCGCGAATCACTTTCATGGGGACCGGCCCCCTCGCCCCGCACCCTCCGACCGGCGGAGGCCATGGGCCGGGAACTTCGGTAAGCTTAAGGATTGGACCGCGATGAAAAAGCTCGCCCTCGTGACCCTGCTGGCCGTCGCCGCTTCGTGGCTCCTCTTCGAGGACCGGCCGCCGGTCGAAAACTTGGTATCCGGGACGACCCAGCAGCACTCCAGGTCTTTGATCCGGGGGCATGGCGGCTCGCGAATCCTCATCATCGAGGATGAGGCCCCGCAGCCCCCGGCCCCCCCCGAGCCCCCGAGCTTCCCCGAGGGCATCCACGCCTTCGCGCCCCCCGAGCCGCCCAGCCCGCCCGAGGAGATCCGGATCGTCCGACGGCGGAAGGCCGATCGCGCCCGGTCGGGCCGGGTCTCGACGGTCCCCTCGACCGGCGAGATGCCCGAATGGTTCCCCAAGTCGGAAGATGAGGAGCTGGCCAAGGCTCGCCCCGACGGCGCCGGGACCCGGGTCCTGGTCGGCCGGCTCTCCGCCTCCGAGGACCGGGCCCGCCAGGATCTCCGGAAGACCCTCGAACGCGAGGTTTCCGACTGGATTGCCGCCGACGTCCCGACCTCCTGGAAGGTCCCCGCCCCGCTGATCGACGAAATGGTCCGGGGCACTTACGTCCAGAAGGTCACCCGTGACCTCAAGCCCGCGATCGCCGATCTCGCCCCCAAGGCCGAGGCCCCCTCGACCGAGGAGCTGCCGGGCCTGGAGGATGTCTATACCCTGCATCGGGCCGGCCAGCAGCTCGACTTTTCCCCCTCGAACAAGGCCCGGATCGTCTCGACCTATCGCCGGGACCTCGCGACTCGCCGGATGCATCGGATGGGCGGCGGGCTGGCCCTGGCCCTGGGGCTCCTGGCCGTGATGACCGGATACATCCGCGCCGATGAGGCGACCCGGGGCTACTACACCAACCGCCTCCGCCTGGCCGCCGTCGTCGGCCTGGGCGCCGCGGGCGTGGCCGCCTATCGGTTCCTGGGCTAAGTCTTCCTTCGGATTGACCCCGCGAATCTTGATCCCAACTCGAACCAGGAGCCCTCGAAGATGAAGCCGTCGATAGCAGAACAGATCGGCGAAGGATTCCGGTGGGCCGTCGATCGGCTCCGCCAGGCCGAGGGCTGGCAACTCGCGCTGCTGGCCCTGGCCCTGGTCCTCCTGCTGCCGGTGGTCCCGGTGGTCCTCCTGCTGGTGATCGTGGCGGCCCTGGTCCTCTTCGGCCGGGCCTGGGTCCGAGAGTTCGCCTACCTGATGAGACTCCGCGACGACGCCTTCCCCGGCCAGCACGACAAGCTGATCTGGGCGATCCTGCTGATCGTCCTGCCCCCGGTGGGCGCCTGGCTGTTCGGCTCCTACCGGGAAGTCCACTGGCCCGAGGCCAAGCCCGGCCGGTCGGACGCGTTCGACTTCTGAGGATCCGGGACCGAATTGAGGACGACGATAATGGGGCTGGCTGAGCTGATGATCTTCGCCCTGGTCCTGGTCCTCACGACGATCGCGGTGCCCTGGCTGACCTTCGCCCTGGCGTCGCTCTTCTCCGGATTCCCGAGGCTCCGGCTCCACCAGGTCCTCGGGATCGTCGGGGTCTCGGCTTGGGTCCTCGGGTTCCTCGCCAGCCTCGGGCCGAGCGGCGGGACGGAGCTCCTGGTCTTCTTCACGACCGTCGTCATCCTCCTGGCCTTCGCCGGGATGTGGACCCGCGAGTTCCGCCTGCTGATGCTCCGAAGGGCCGACGAGTTCCCCGACCGGCACGACAAGCTGGCCTGGACCTTCGTCCTGACGGTGATGGCCCCGGCGGGTGTCTGGCTCTTCGGGAACTTCCGGAAAGCCCGATGGCCCGAGGCCATCAAGGCCGACCAGCCCCACCCGCTCGACGACCCGGAATCGAGCGACATCGGCGTGCCGGCCGGCTTCTCCACTTCGTGAGGCCGGGCTGGCCCCGCCGAGACACTGGCGATCCCAAACGGATCGGGGCATAGGCAAGTCGCCCCCGCCTCGATTAGAATGAACCCGATGTCCCGGACCCCGACCGAAGGCCCCAGGGCGAGCCGATGGCCACAACGGACACCGAAGTCCTCCTGATCCGCCAGGTCCGCGATGGGGACGCCGGCGCCTGGCGCCAGCTCATCGAGCGGTACGAAGGACGGCTGATCGCCTTCGTCGATAGCCGGCTCCGCGACCGGGCCGCCAGCGAGGACGTGGTCCAGGAGACCTTCGTCGGCTTCCTGACCAGCCTCCCGCACTACGACGAGAAGCGCGACATGGAGGCGTACCTCTTCTCGATCGCCGCGCACAAGCTGACCGACCACCTGCGGAAGCAGGGGCGACGGCCGATCGACCAGTTCGGGTCGGACGACCACGGTCGACCGCTCGAAGAGGTCCCCGGCGGGGCTCGCGCCGCGTCGAGCATCGCCCGGAGCGGCGAGCGTCGCGAGGCCGAGGAACGCCTGCTCACCGATTCGATGGGCCAACTCGTCCGCGAGTGGCTCACCCGGGGCGACTTCGACCGGCTCCGTTGCCTGGAACTCCTGATCGTCAAGGGTTGGGCCAACAAGGATGTGGCGAAGTATCTTGGCCTGACCGAGCAGGCGGTGGCCAGCTACAAGTTCCAGACCATCGGCCGGCTCAAGGACATGGCCCGCCGGGCCGGGATGAGCGTCGAACACCTGGGCGAGGGCTGATCCGATGTCCGCCGAAGACCAAGCCATGATCGACGTCGAGACGCTCCGGGCCTACCTCCTCGACGAACTACCCCCCGGGACCCTGGCCCGGGTCGAGAAGGCCCTGAGGGATTCGGCCGAGCTCCGGGCGCAGCTCGAAGACGTCCGACAGAACCGGTCCGAGGTCGGGCTGCACTCCCTCGGGGCCATCTGGCGGAGGTCCCGCCTGACCTGCCCGAGCCGCCAGCAACTCGGGAGCCTCCTGCTGGACGCCCTCGACCCCGACCTGGCCTCGTACCTGACCTTCCACATCGAGGTCGTGGAATGTCCCTATTGCCAGGCCAACCTGGCCGACCTCAAGGTCAAGGCCGAGCCCTCCGCCCACGAGGCCCGGACGACCCGCCACCACAAGATCCTCCAGTCGAGCCGGCATCTCCTGGGGGAGGAAGGGCGAGGGTGATCTTCGATCACTTCGGCCCGACCTTCGCCGGATCGGCGCCGGCGGGCTGGCCGTCCTCACCCAGCAGGGCGCAATCTCTGGGCGTGGTGGGGTCGGGTGGCTCCTTGGCCAGCCTCAAATCCTCGACCTTGCCGCCGGCCTCCCCGGTCAGCCGAACCCAGGCGTCGAAGTCGGCCGGGGCATCGGGGAAAGTTGCCCAGGGCTTGTCGGTGACCCGGTAGCGGGCGGCGTTGGCCTTCCATCGGATCGCCGAGTCCGGGCCGATCGGGGACTTCTCGTCCCCTTCGAGGCCCAGGAGTGTCTTGACCAGGAAGGCCGATCCGTTCACTTCGACCGCGAGCGGCGAGGCCGGCTTGAAGTCGCCGACGTCGAGGAAGGTGCCCGATCGGAACGAGCAATGCTCGACCGTGAGCCGAGCCCCCGCCCCCTGGCCGAACATCGAACGGACCCGGAGGGCCCGGCCCGTCGCCTCCTCGGCGGGTCGCGGGGACAGGAAGATCGACTCCTTCAGCGAGAGGGTCATGCCCGGCCCGGCGTGGGCGTCGAGCGTGGTCTCGAACCCCTCGAAGAGGCAGCCGACGATCGAGACGCTTCGCCCCTCGGCCAGGGCGAACCGAGAGCCTTCGGCCGGGCCGATCGCCCGGAAGACGCAGTTCTCGAAGGTCAGGTCCCGCTCGGCCTGGAAGGACGGGGCCTCCGAAGGGGTCTCGTAGCGGACCACGACCATCAGGCCCTGGATCTTGAGCGGGGCATTGACCAGGAACATCGGCCGATTTCCCTTGATCTGGATCTCCAGGACCGGCCTGGCCCCATCGGCGGCGCGGAGGGTCAGCGAGCCGTCGGGGATGCGAATCGGGTCGTCGCTGGAGATCCGACAGGTCGTCCCGGGGCCCAGGATGACCTCGCCCCCGGAGCGGTTCGAGGCGGCCTTGATGGCGTCGGGCAGGGTCTTGATCACCTGCGAGGACCCGTCGGGCAGCCGGACCACGATGTCGCCCCGGGCCAGCGGTTGCGAGCTGCGGGTCGGCCGGGTGCCGTCGGGCTGGACCTTCGGCCCGTTGGCGAATCCGGGGCCGGTGAGTGCGAGCCTGGCCAGCGTGGCAACGACGACCACGGCGAGGACCAGGGCCGCCACCCCGACCGCGATCAGGATTCCCCGGCGCTTCCAGTGGGCCGGGATCGGGGGGAGGGGTTTCCTGGGCCTTGGCGCGGGCTTGCGGCTCGCCAGGAGCGGTTCCCGGGGGCCGAGGTCGAGCGGTAGGAAAGAGTCGCCCCCGCCCCCCAGGGTCGAGGTCCCCGAAGGGTTCGATGGCGAGGGCTTCGATCCCGATGCGGATGTCCCCTCGGTCTCGGGTCCGGGATTCAGGGACGAGGCCCAGGAGCCGGGATCTCCGGGGGCCGGGGTGACCGCGACGACCTCGGTGGGGGACGAGGCCCGGACCCCGTCCGGTGGGGTCCGGGCCCGGGCCGTCGAGGACGCGGCGATCGGGGCCGAGGTCCAACCGCCACCCTCCAGGGCGTAGAGTTCCAGCGCCTGGGCGACCTCCAGCGGCGTCTGGTAACGCTCCTCGGGGAGCTTCCGCATCATCTTGCGGACCACCTCGGAGAGCCCTTCGGGCACGCCGGGGACCAGATCGGTCAGGGGCTCGGGGTCGTGGAGCTGGTGGGCGTATAGCTTCTCGGGCAGGCTGGCGACCGGGAAGGGGACCCGGCCGGCAATCATGTGGAAGATCGTGCATCCGAGCGAGTACAGGTCGGCCCGGGTGTCGACCGATCGCGAGTGCCGGGCCTGCTCGGGCGAGACGTAATCGAACGTCCCGACGGTGGCCCCGTCGCGGGTCACGTTGTCGGTGTCGTTCAGGTCGATCGCCAGCCCGAGGTCGGTCAGCTTGGCCGTGCCGTCCTTGGTGATCAGGATGTTGCAGGGGTTGACGTCGCGGTGGATCAGGTCCTTGAGCCGGGCATGCTCCAGGCCCAGGGCCACCTGCCGGGCCAGCCGGGCTGCGGTCGGCCAGGGGATCGAGCCGAGTTCCCCGATCACTTGCCCGACGTTCTTCCCCTCGATGTACTCCATCACCAGGTAGCGGATCCCGCCCGACTCCCCCTCGTCGTAGACCCGGACGAGGTTCTCGTGCTGGAGCTGGGCCCCGACCTTGGCCTCGCGCAGGAACCGGGTGATGGCCCGCGGGTTATTCATCCGCTCCTGCGAGAGGATCTTCAGGGCCACCAGGCGATTCAGGCGGAGATCTCGGGCGAGGTAGACGCGACCCATCCCGCCCCGGCCGAGCAGGTCGAGCAGGACATATTTGTCGATCCGATACCCGTTGGACCGCCCCGCCAGGATCTGCTGGGCCTGCCAGAGCGTCAGCTTGCCCGAGGTGATTGTCTGGCGGGCCAGTCGCCGGTCGATGGCATCGGGCGTACGCTTCTCGGGAGGGATCTGCTCCCAGCAGGCGTCGAGGGCGGCCTCGTCGATCAGGGTGCTCTGGAGAGCCGCCTGGCGGAATCGTGACGCCTTGGGTTCGAGCATGGTGCGTCCTGGGCTCGGCGTCGGGCCGGCCCGATCCGATCCGGTCGGGGGGCAAGGGAATTGCGCATCACGATCTTCCCTAATCTAACTCTCCTGGAGAGAAGGAACAACCCCCCCCATGACAATCCAATCGTTGATCGATCGGGTGGTCATTTCCCGGATCGATCCCCGTCGATTGACCCGGCACGGACCTTGCTGCTAGCATGCTTTGTCGCCCTTCGACCAAACGGCCCGGGCGGTGAGATGCCGGTCCGGCCCGATGTCGAAGGGGGGAACGCGGGATGACGCAGAGGAGCCGGGCCGAACTCGCGGCGGGGATCGATAAGGGTCGGCATGCCGAATCGTCGGGGGTTGCCTCGACTCGATCGGGCGGCTGGGTCGGGATCGCGGCCAATCCGGCCTCGGGGCGAGGGAAGGGTCGGGTGGCGGTGGCCCGGCTGGCCGACGAGCTGGAACGGCTCGGGGTGGAGACCCGGATCGCCTGGACCCTGGTAGGTCGCCGCGAGCTGGTGGACGCCTCGACGGTCCCGGGCGATTGCCGGTGCCTGGTGGCCGCCGGGGGCGACGGGACGGTCGCGGCCCTGATCAACGAACGCCCCTCGGTGCCGATCGCCGTGGTCCCGTCCGGGACCGAGAACCTCTTCGCCCGCCACTTCGACTTCAAACGCGAACCCCGGAGGGCGGCCCACCGGATCGTCCAGGGTCGATCGGCCTGGCTCGACCTGGGCCTGGCGGGCGACCGCCGATTCGCCCTGATGGCGGGGTTCGGCTTCGACGCCGACGTGGTCTCGCGGCACCATGCCGCGCGGGTCGGCCACTCGGGTTTGCCCCGGACGACCCATCGCGCGGCCTATGTCGAGCCGGTCCTCCGATCCAGCTTCGGCTACCGGTTCCCGCTCCTGACCATGAAGGTCGAAGGGTCCGATGGCCGCGAGGAGACGCTGGCCGGCACCACGGCCTTCGTCTTCAACCTCCCGAGGTACGCGCTGGGGCTGCCGTTCGCCCCCAGGGCCCGGGGGGATGACGGCTGGCTCGACCTGGTCGTCTTCCGCGAACCGGGGGCGTTCCGGGCCTTGCATTACCTCTGGCTGGTGGTCCGGGGGCTGCACCTGGATCGGCCGGGGATCGAGCACCGGAAGGTCCGGCGGGTCTCGATCGAGTCGGCCGCCAGCGTCCCGGTCCAGCTCGACGGCGACCCCGGGGGCTCGGTGGAGCCGGGCTCGAGCACCCCCTGGACGATCGAGGTCCTGCCCAGGGCCGTGGAGGTCGTCACCATGGGCGTCCGATCCGGCCGGAAGGGCGTCGCGGCCCACTGATCAACGCGGGCCGACCGGAGCCTTGCGTCCCCCCGATCGTCGATGGATGATGGCCCCAGGAGCGGCGTCCGTCCTCGATCGACCTTGGAGGAACTTCCCATGGTCCGCACGGGTTGGCTCGCAGTCGTGGCCCTGGCCCTGTTCGCCTCCCCCGGTCTTGCCCAGTTCGGCGGGATGGGCGGGATGGGCGGCATGGGCGGCGGGATGGGAGGCATGGGCGGCGGGATGGGGGGTATGGGCCGCCTCAATCGGCCCATGGAGACCTGGAACGTCAAGTTCGAGACCTTCGAGGGGGAGAGCGTGACGGGCAAGCTCACGCTTCCCTCGGTCGCGGTCAGTTGCAACCTGGGGTATTACGAGATCAAGCCCGGCAAGATCAAGACGGTCGAGCTGGAGCCGATGAAGTCGCCGCTCATCATCAGCCCGAGCGGTGCGGAGCGAGAAGGGGCCGTGGTCACGGCGTCGGGCGAGAAGGTCGCCGGCAAGATCCACGTCCCAAATTGGAACGTCGAGACCGAGCTGGGGTTCCTGACGCCGTCCGCCGAGCACCTCAAGACGATGACGTTTATTGGCCGGGTTTCCGGCCCCGAGGAGTCCAACACCGTCAAGCCCGCCCCGGCGGCCCAGCCGTTGCTGGGCCAGCCCGAAGGCCGGCGCAACGGCGACGCTGACATCTCGAACAATCGCGGCAACAAAGGCGGGCAGCAGCCGAAGAGTTCCCCGGATCAACACTGAGCCGGAATCAACAATCAGGACCCCCTCGGGGGCTCCGAGGCCGTCGCGAGAGTGGCCCGATCATCACCCGGAGGAGCGATCGATGAACAAGGCGATGGCGATGGGTCTCGGTCTGGTCCTGGTTTTCGGCGGACTCGCGGCGGCGGACGATCCCGCCTTGACCGCGATCAAGCTCTGGCCCGGCTCTCCTCCGGGCGAGTCCGGGACCATCGGGCCGGAGACGTCCAAGACGGCCGAGCGAGGGGGCCGGTCGGTGGTCACCAGCCTGACCAACGTCACCGAACCGACTCTCCACGTCCATCCCGCCCCTCGCGACAAGGCTACCGGCGTGGCCGTGGTGGTCTTCCCCGGCGGCGGCTATACGAACCTGGCCTGGGACCACGAGGGGGACCAGGTCGCCGAGTGGCTGAACTCGATCGGCGTGACTGCGGCCGTCCTGAAGTATCGGGTCCCCCGTCGCGAGGGGACCTCGCGGGATGAACCCCCGCCCCAGGCCCTGATGGACGCCCAGCGGGCCATCGGCCTGGTCCGGTCGCGCGCCGGGGACTGGGAGGTCGACCCATCGAAGGTGGGCGTCCTCGGCTTCTCGGCCGGCGGGCACCTGGCAGCCTGGGCCTCGACGGCCTATGACAAGCGGTCGTACGAGCCGGTCGACGACGCCGACAAGCTGTCCTGCAAGCCCGACTTCGCCGTGACGATCTACCCGGGGGGCGTCCTGAAGCGCGGGACCGACCAGATCGTCCCCGAGATCCTGGTCAACTCTCAGACTCCGCCTACCTTCCTGGCCGTGGCGTCCGACGACCGGGGGAGCCTGGAAAGCACGGTCCTGTACTACCTGGCCCTGAAGCGGGCCGGGGTCCCCGCCGAGCTGCACGTCTACGAGACCGGCGGCCACGGCTTCGGCCTGAGGCCGACCGGCAAGCCGAGCGCGACCTGGCCCGCCCGTTGCGAGGACTGGATGCGCGATCGGGGGATCCTCAAGGCGAAGGCCGGGGATTGATCGGTGAAGGGGCAGGGTCCTCAAGCCGTCTCGGCGGATCGAGGCCCCTGGCCCTGGTCAGGCCTCGGTCATGTCGCTGATGACGGCCACCGGGGCGTTCGTCCTGACCGACTCGATCCCCTTCTCCATCGCGGCCGTCGAGGAATACATCTCGCTCTGCCCGATCGTCTCGCCGTTGGCGGCCTTGAGGACGAAGTAGGGCTGATCGCTCTTGGAGGTCTTCCGCTCGAACTTCGCGTCGTCGGCGCCGTTGGCCCTGGTCGCCGCGATCCCCCCCTCCGCGCCCTGCTTCGTCCTGTAGAGTTCGCTGGTCAGGATGATCTCGCCGTTGGCGGCCTTGAGGTTGAACATGAATTGACCATCCTTGGCGGTCTTCAGGTCGAATTTCGCGGCCATGATGGGGCTCCGTTGAGAGCGACGCGCGGAGAAGTGCCGATGGCGTAAAGTGATTTGGCTTCGATCGAATCAAGTCTGATAGATCGATTATGTCGGGCATGTTGGCATGATTCAAGGACTTCTCCGATGACACTCCGTCGGCATTGTCGAGACGAATTCGGGCCGAGCTGTTAGACTTGGTCCGCCTGCCGAAGATGACCAGCGCCCCGATCCGGGGCGAGCCCGGGCCGGGTCCGCGATGCTTGACGAGTCGGAGTGGAGGCGAAAAGTCCGGACGGCCCCGCTGATTCCCCTGGCGATAGCGGCCTCGGCGGGCGTGGTGCTCGACCGGTTCGTCGATCCCTGGGGGACGCTCGCCTGGGGGCTCCTGGCGATGGTCGGGGCGTGGGCCGCGGCGATCGGCTGGCATCGGCCCCGGTTTTCGACCTGGGCCATCGCCCTGGCCTTCGTGGCCCTCGGGGGCGGCTGGCACCATACGCGATGGTCCGACATGGCACCCGACGACCCGGCCCGTGCCGACTGGTCGGCGGGCCTCCGCCAACCGGCCTGGGTCCGCGGCGTGATCGTCGATGGGCCGGCTTTCCGCGAGGGGGAACAGGGTCCGACCGACCGGGGCTCGACACGAGCGGTCCTGGCCCTGACCGGGATCTGCGACGGCCTCGACTGGCACCCGGCTTCGGGATACGTCCAGGCCTGGGTGGCGGGCGACCGATCCGACCTGGCGGCGGGAAAGCCCGTCGAGGCGGCGGGCGACCTCTCGGCCATCGAGGGGCCGCTCAATCCCGGCGAGGTCGACTTCCGGCCGATCCTCCGGGCGCGGGGGATCCGGCTCCGGCTGTCTGTTGGCGACCCGTCGGGCCTCTGGCCCGACCCCTCGGGCCGGGATTGGCCCTGGCATCGGCGGCTCGGGGCGGTCCGGGCCTGGAGCGCCCGGAAGCTGGCCTCGGGGCTCGACCCCGACGTCTCCCCGCTGGCCTCGGCGCTGCTCCTGGGGCGTCGAGAGGCGGTCGATCCCGAGGTCAACGACGCCTTCGCCCGGACCGGGACGACCCACCTCCTGGCGATCTCGGGGCTCCACCTGCAAGTCCTGGCCCTGGCGATCGGCGGCGTGGCCCGGGCGCTGGGGCTGGGCCGGAAGGGGTCGTACGTGATCGTGATCGCCGGGACGGTGGCCTATGCGTTGCTGGTCGGCCTGATGCCCTCGGTGGTCCGGTCGGCGGCGATGACCTGCGGGGCTTGCCTGGCCGGATGGCGCGATCGGTGCGTCGGCCCGGCGAACCTCCTGGCGGGCGCGGCCCTGGCGACCCTGGCCCTGAACCCGTCCGACCTGTTCGACGTGGGGTGTCAGCTCTCGTTCGTCGCGGTGGCCGCGATCCTCTGGCTGGTCCCGGGCGTGCTGGCCTGGGACCACCCGGTCCTCTCGCCGCTGGACGTCCTGGAACGCCAGTATGAACCCTGGTGGCGGTTCCTCGGCCGGGTCGGTCTGGTCAGCATCCGCGACGGCCTGAGGGCCTCGGCGGTGATCTGGCTGGTCGCCTGGCCGCTGGTCGCATTGAGGTTTCACCTGGTCTCGCCGATCGGCATCCTGATCAACATCCCGCTGATCCCGCTGACCTCGGCGGCCCTGCTCCTGGCGGGCTTGTCGCTGGGATTCTCGGCCGTCTGGTCGCCGCTGGGAATTCCCTTCGCCTGGGCCACCGGGTGGGCGCTGGGCTGGACCGAGGCGGCGGTCCGCTGGGGGACCTCCTGGCGATGGGGGCACGCGTTCGTCCCCGGCCCGCCCTGGGCCTGGGTCCTGGCCTTCTACGCGCTGGGGGGACTGGCCCTGATGGCCGGTGCCTCCCGATGGCGGTCGAGCCGCCGATGGTGGGCCCTGGCGATCGGGTCCGGGGCCTTCGGGGCGATCCTGCCGATGATCCCGATCCGGCCCGAGGTCCCCGAGGCCGAGATCCTGGCCGTGGGCCACGGGCTCTCGGTGGCGATCCGCTCGACCGGCGGCCAGACCGTCCTCTACGACGCCGGGAAGATGGGCGACCCCCACGTCGGCCGGCGAGTGATCGCCCCCGCGCTCTGGTCCCGAGGGGCCCGGCGGATCGATGCGATGATCCTCACCCATGCCGACTCCGACCATTACAACGGCCTGCCCGACCTCCTCGACCGCTTCGAGATCGGCGTCGTTCGGGTCCCGCCCGGCTTCGAGAGCCCGGCCAATCCCGGGGCGAAGATCCTCCTGGACGACGTCCGATCGCGAGGGATACCGGTCCTCGAAATCGCCCGGGGGGACCGGCTCGACCTGGCCGGAGGCCCGACTCTGGAAGTCCTCCAGCCCCACCGGGAAGCCTCTCCCGGCTCGACCGACAACGCCCGGAGCGTCGTCCTGGAAGTCGCCTCGGGGGGGCATCGCCTGCTCCTGACCGGCGACCTCGAAGGCGACGGCCTGACCGATCTCGTGAAGGCACCCGCACCCCGCCCCCTCGGGGCCATGCTCGCCCCGCACCACGGCGGGAGAACTTCGAACCCGGCCTGGCTCTACGACTGGGCCGACCCCGCCCTGGTCGTCTCCAGCCAGCGAGACCCATCGAGCGGCTCGCGCGACCCCCTGGCCCCGCTGGCGGAGGGGCGTTTCGCGATCCTCCGGACCTGGGAGTCCGGCGCGATCCGGATGCTCTGGACCCCCTCGGGGCTGGCCGCCTCGGGCTTCCTCGACCCCAAGCCGGCCAGCCATCCGTGAAGCCCATTCATCCGAATAGGTTAAGGCTCATGTGGTGCGTGGTCATCGTGGAGAACAGGTAAAAGCAGGAGATCAAGTCATAGAGAAACTAGAAGGTCCCCTTTTACTTTCCCCCCCGGCTTGGTCCCGACCATTTCTTAAGTTAGATGGTCCGATCGAAGCTGATCACTCAAGTTGGGGTACAGGAGGTCCATAGCCAATTGCAAGGTTGGGCTTCTTCGCTTTCCATTTCGTCAATATTGAATCCGAAAGCTTCTGGTTCTCGACGGTAATTTGTCCAATTTGTGGCAGGTCAGCTAATAGCGATATTCCGGATTCTGTAATTTGGGTTTCTGAAATATTTAGCGACTTAAGATTTTGGCTCATGATGGATTCCGGGGTGGTGATCCGCAAGGGCCACTCAGTGGATACAATCGGTCTCCTCGGTCGGGCGATCTGTCCGCCCCGCTGATCCCGACTTCCCCGCCCCGAGGCGTCGCACGATGGTCAACATCCAGGATCTCTTCGACGACGCCAAGTGCTTCGACACCATCCGGGGCATGCGGTGGCCTGACGGCGTGACCTGTCCCAAGTGCTCCTCGGACTCGGTCATCAAGAACGGCAAGGACGACACTCAGCCACTCCGTCAACGCTACGAGTGCCGGGGCTGCCGCCGACGCTTCGACGACCTCACCGACACCATCTTCGCCGGCCATCACCTGCCGCTGAGGACCTGGATCGCCTGCCTCTATCTGATGGGGCTGAACCTCTCGGGATTGCAGATCGCCCAGGAACTCGACATCAACAAGGATGATGCCCGGGCCATGATCCAGCGACTCCGACAGGGGATGGTCGACCGTTGTCCTCCGGTCGTGCTGGAGGGGGAGGTCGAGTGCGACGAAGTCTATGTGGTGGCCGGACATAAGGGTCATCCCGAGGCGGTCAAAAAAAAGGCCGCCTCCCCCGAAGGCGACGCCTGAGAGGCGAGCGAGGTCGGGGCACCCTGGCCAAGGAGAAGCCGCCGATCTTCGGGATGTTGCAGCGTGGAGGCGAGGTCGTGATCCGGATGCTGGAGAACGTCCAGCAGGTGACCATCAAGCCCCTGATCGATCGGATGATCGCCAAGGGGACGTTGGTCTACACCGATGAATACGACATCTATGGCCGCCTGGTGGAGTGGGGTTATGGCCACAAGACGGTCTGCCACGGGGCGGGCGAGTTCGCCCGGGACGACGATGGCGATGGCTTCTGCGAGGTCCATGTCAACACGCTCGAAGGGTTCTGGTCGCTGCTCCGCTCGTGGCTGCGGCCTCACCGAGGAATCCCCCAGGAGAGCCTACCGCTGTACCTGGGTTTCTTCGAGTTCGTGCACAACATCCGGGCGAGAGGAAAGCGGCTACTGGGTGCCCTGATCGCCCAATTGCTGGCACCACCCCGGAATCCATCATGAGCCAAGATTTTTTAGCCTGGCAAGTGATTTTGCTCCTTCGTTCGATATTTTCGAACCTGGGACTTCGAGAAACTCCAGGTTTGGAGCCGCAATATCAATAGATGCAATGCTTTCGTCTGTGAGAAGGTTGGAATTCAAACGTAAATTTGTAATTTTCTCCATTGCGTGAATGCGAGGTATGTGTGTTAGCTTGTTTTTGCTAAGTAGCATGTAGTGTAAGCTGTCCAGGTTTTGCAATTGTGAGATCGTTGCGTCGTCGATACCGCAGTTTTCGAGTATTAGTTGAGTTAATTGATGCATCTCATTAATGTATGTCATAGATTGGGAATTGATCAGGGTGTTGAAAATGGTCAATTTTCTGATGTTTTGAATGTAAGAAGCCTGTTTTAAAAAATCGGTCACCGGTTCGAAAAACAATGGGGCGTCCATTCCGGCAAGCACGAAACTGTTCTCCTTGAACTTTGTCGGCATAATCGACAGTGCCCAGCCGTTTTCATCGTCCGCGAGCGATAACTCAATCTCGAAACGTACTACCTCAGTACCTACTTTGATGCTGGCCAATTTCTTCAATTGGAAGATGTGTGAAACCGCTTGCCTTTCACGCTCGGCGAACTTCAATTGTGCCTGTGCTTGCTCCAATTCCTTACTCTTAGCTGCGATCTCTGCGGTTAAGAATTCCTTCCTTCTGTCCAGATTGGTCCGCTCGATCATGAGGTATTGGTTCTGGGCAGAGAGTTCCGACTTCTGGGCAGACAATTCCGCCTTTTTTGCATCGATCAAGCCTGAATGCCACACAACTATGAATCCAATCACGGCGGTTATCGCCGTAATCCACTCGGTTATTTTTGGTTGCTGGCACCAAGCCTTCCACGGCTGGATCTGAGAAGGGGCCGGATCAACAACCGGAGTGGTGGCGTTCCTGGAGGTTCGCGGCCGGCTCATTGGATGGCTCTTCCTTGTCGGGTACGACGCGTGAGACGAAATCATTAGATAGTAGGTCGTGTCTACACCATCAAGACAGAGATATCAAAAGTCTTCCATCGTCCACTTTACGAGTAGTTTTCCTATCGCGGTCAGCGAATATAGAGGTGTGTTCGAGCAAGAATTTCCAAAAGTTATCAATGTTTCTCGATATTGAATGAGGTTCGTCTTGGAGATCAACGATCGGATGGAGTTGTCAACGAGAATCTCGTGGTACTTGCTGTCCTCGAACCAGTCATTTGGTGCATGAGCAAGATTCGGAACGCTCCCCAACGACGATTCGTGAATGAAAACCCATCGGTTCAGGTGAGTATATCTGGCGACCCCGACCACTTGCCCTTTGCTTTGTGCTGTCGCGATCACGGCGAAAATGTAGAGCCCAACAGGGTCAATTTCCTTGAGCAAGTCGAGGCAGTACATCGACTCTTCCCAAGTCGGATCGCCGGGCGGGATGAACAGGCTCTTGAACAGCAAGTCGCGAAGTCTCTGCCTTTTGTCCTCATTCGTCGCACTTCCGACCGAGGGGCTGGCATCGATCAAGAGCCTGGCGTATTCCTCGGTATTCTGCACCTCGGATTCGCGTTTGCTCTCTCGCAGCATCTCCGCGATCTCTTCAACCGTCTCTCGTTGTCGTCGATTCTCGGCTTCTTCGAGCTTCCCGAAAATGATCTGGGTAATCGAGTCTGCCGGATAGGGAAAGAGCTTGAACAGAGCTTTCTTGGCACTGGCGTTCCGGTCCTGATTCGTCACCAAGTCTTTGCCTTCGGCCATTGTACTTCAAGCCTCCAAATCGGCAGTGGACAGTACGCCAGTGGATTCGCCAAGTGACGGACAATATTAGCCAGTGGCAGGGGAGTCTAGTGAAACCAATTCTAGCCGTTTGTGTAATCGCTGTCACGCTTTGCAATCTAATCATCGCCGCTTCAGTGTTACGGAAATCGGAATCCTCGAACCCGGCCTGGCTCTACGATTGGGCTGATCCCGCGCTGGTCGTCGCCAGCCAGCGAGCGCCGACGAGCGGCTCGCGCGACCCCCTGGCCCCGCTGGCCGAGGGGTGTTTCGCGATCCTCCGGACCTGGGAGTCCGGCGCGATCCGGATGCTCTGGACCCCCTCGGGGCTGTCGGCCTCGGGCTTCCTCGATCGGGGTCGCGCCGAGGTCCGGCCGATCGTCTCTGCCTCGATCGTCCCCGGGTGGTCGAAGGGGCTGGGGACGGTCCTGGGTCTGGCCCTGGGGGCGTTGCTTTGCCTGGTCGTGACGGTGGCCGAGTGGGGGGCCTGGTCGCTGGTGATGCCGGGCCGGAAGCTGCCCGCTCGCGACTCGACCGACCCGCCGGGCCAGCCCATCGAGGCGACGACCCCGGACGGGGTCCGACTGGCCGGGACCTGGTTCCCGAGCGAGGGGCACCGGGTGATCCTCCTGCTCCACGGTCTGGCCGAGGACCGCGCCGCGCTCCTGGCCCGGGTCCCGTCCTTGAATCGCCGGGGGTGGAGCGTGGCGACCCTGGACGCCCGGGCCACGGGCGAGAGCGGGGGGCTCCGTGGTTCGATGGGCACCCGCGAGGCCGACGACGTCCATGCCTGGCTCGACGCCTTGACCCCCCTGGCGGGTCCCGACCCCGCCTTCGCCGCCTGGGGGCGTTCGATGGGGGCCGCCTCCGCCCTGAAGGCCGCCTCGACCGACTTCAGGCTGGCCACCCTGATTCTGGAAGCCCCCTACCTGGACCTCGCCCCGACGGTGGCCGCCGTGCTCCGACGCCTGAGGATTCCCGGGTTCCTGGCCCGCCTGGTCTTGCTCCGGGCCCGGATGCTGGCCGGGGTCCCGCTCGACCGCCCTCGGCCGATCGACCTCGCCCCGAAGGTCCGGGTGCCGCTCCTGATCCTCCACGGGCTCGAAGACCCGATCGCCCCGATCGCCGGGGCCCGGACCCTGGCCCGAGCCTTCCCCCAGCCCGCCGAGATCCTGGAAGTCCCCGAGGCCGGGCATGCCAACGTCGTCGAGGTCGGGGGCGATGCCCTGATGGATCGGGTCGGAGACTTCCTGGACCGCGCGATCCCAGCGAGGGAACACTGATTTACGTGGGTTCGTCCCGGACCCCAAGTGGCTTTGACCCGTCCCGACGGTTGGGTTCGTTTTGATGCCGAGGGGGGGGCAATACTGCGGAATGCCCATGGCCCGCACGGGTTGAAAATCGCGAAACCTGAAGATTTGTGGCTAGTTGCAGTGAATCTCGGCTTCTTCCTGTCTCGAATGGGTTTGATTCGGGACAGACTTGGTTCTCGCTCAATGGGTTGGGCTGTCAAGGGTCGGCTATGGGTTGACTCTCGTGCGTGTCGCTCGGGTCGGGACCGGGACCTTTATTCATGAATATCGCGGCGGCATGTGCTGGCTTAGCTCACTCTGAGGAAAGAATGATTCACAAGCCTTAGGCCCCCAGATCGTCGCAGCCAGTCGCTTGTCTCGCGAACTATCAGCGGATACCGTGGTCTCACACTCGTTTGCGCCGACGGGCCCGGAGCCTGACGATGCCCGATCACGACTCGCTCGATGCCGCCACCGATTTGAGCCGCCCTCCGCCCTCGACGGATGATGCCACCGATCCCGACGCCACCAACCAGGGACCGGCGTCCGATTCGTTCGGGACACAGGCTCCCCCGAGCTACCTGGAAACCCGGCCCGAACCGGATCTGGCTGACGGCCCGCCCGACCCCCTGTTCTCCACCCGATTCGTGGTCGACTCCTACGCCACCGCGACGCCCAAATCAGTCGTCCACCTGGCCTGGCGAACCAAAGAGATCCCGGGCTATGAGCTGATCGAACCTCTCGGCCAAGGCGGGATGGGTGAAGTCTGGAAGGCACGCCAGATCCGGCTCAACCGGGTGGTCGCCATCAAGATGGTCCTGGGCGGCGATCGGGTCGGCTTCAAGGAGTTAATCCGCTTCCTCGCCGAGGCTGAGATCGTCGCCTCGATCAAACATTCTCACGTCGTCCAGGTCCACGAGTACGGAGACGCCGCCGGTCGCCCGTTCCTGGCTATGGAGTACCTTCCCGGCGGGAGCCTAACCGATCGCCTCAGATCATCCGGCCGGTTCGACCCGATCGACGCCGCCCGGCTGGTGGGAACTTTGGCCGAGGCGGTCCAGGCTGCCCATGATCAGGGGATTGTCCACCGCGACCTCAAGCCCTCGAACGTTCTCTTCGATGAATTCGACCAGCCCAAGGTCACCGACTTCGGGCTGGCCAAACGATCTGGGTCCGGCGACCTGACCGAACCCGAGGCCGTGATGGGGACCCCCGCCTACATGTCCCCCGAGCAGGCCCGAGGCGGCACCAAGTTCGTCGGCCCTCAGGCCGACGTCTATTCCCTGGGCGTAATCCTCTACGAGTGCCTGGCCGGAGACCGGCCATTCGACGATACGAGCCGGATGGCTTTGCGCCGAAAGGTGATCGAGGAGGAGCCCCTGCGTCCCGGCAGGAAGGTGCCGGGATTGCCCCGTGATCTCGAACTGATCTGCTTGAAGTGCCTCGAGAAGGAGCCTGTCGAGCGTTACGCCACGGCGGGGGCACTGGCGGCCGACCTGGGCCGATTCGCGGCCGGAGAGCCGGTGAGCGTGCGGACGGCGGGGTTGGTCGAGCGGTCGGCCCGATGGGCCCGTCGGAAGCCGACCCTGGCCGCCGCGTACACGCTCGGGCTGCTGGCCTTATTGCTGGGTGGACTGGGAGGTTTAGCCGTCTGGCAGTGGCGTGCTGCGGAACGGGCCCGGGCGGCAGCGATCATCTCTCAGGGACAGGCCGAGGCGTCGCGGGTCGAAGCCGATCGGCAGAGGGAGCGGTTCGAACGATCTGAGTACGGCCGGACGATCGAGGTCGCTCACCAGGAGTGGAGGGAAGACAACGTGGTCGGCACCCTGGCTCTGCTCCAGAGCACGAGGGGTGACCTACGCGGGTGGGAGTGGGATTATCTCCAGGGGCTTTGCCATTCCGAGATCTTCACGATTAAGGGTCATGCTGGCCCGGTACCATCGGTGGCCTACAGCCCCGATGGCTCGCGTATCCTCACCGGGAGCGACGACGGCACGGCGCGGTTATGGGACGCCACGACGGGGGCCGAGGTCCTCACTATCAAGGCCCACGCTGGGCCCGTTGGGTCGGCAGTCTTCAGCCCCGACGGCTCGCGTATCCTCACGGGTGGCGCCGATAAAACGGCAAGAATCTGGGACTCTCGGACCGGGGTCGAAGTCCGGGCGATCCAGGGGCCGGACATCAAGATCTTCTCGGTGGCTTTCAGCCCCGACGGCTCGCGCATCCTCATCGGTGGAGACGGCGGGACGGTAAAGGTCTGGGACGCCCAGACCGGGGGCGAGATCCTCGCGCTTAAGGGCCAAGCCGGACCCACGGCTTCCGTAATCTTCAGCCCGGATGGTTCGCGCATCCTGACCGCCAGTGGAGAAGGTTCCGCGCGGGTTTGGGACGCCAAGACGGGCGTCGAGGTTCTCGCGCTCAAAGGGCACGTCAGTTCCGTCTTCTCGGCGAGATTCAGCCCCGATGGCACTCGGGTCGTAACCGGGAGTCGGGAGAAGTCGGTCAAGGTCTGGGACGTCCGGACCGGTGCCGAGGCCCTCATGCTCAAGGGGCACACCGATTGGGTCCTCTCGGCGGTGTTCAGCCCCGACGGCGCCCGTGTCGTCACCACCAGCCTGGACAGGATGGCCAAGGTCTGGGACGTCAAGACCGGAGCCGAGATCGTCGAACTCAAGGGCCACGCCGGGCCCGTCTTCTCGGCGGAATTCAGCCCCGACGGCTCGCGCATCCTGACCGGGAGTCGTGACGGCACGGCGCGGGTCTGGGACGTCAAGACGGGCGTCGAAGTCCTCATGCTCAAGGGGCACACCGATTGGGTCAGATCGGTCCGCTTCAGCCCCAACGGCTCGCGCATCCTGTCCGGCAGTGGTGACGGTACGGCGCGGCTCTGGGACGCCCGGACCGCGGTCGAAGTCCTTACGCTCAAGGGACACGCTGGAATCGTCCTCTCAGTGGGATTCAGCCCGGACGGCGCTCGCTTGATAACCGGGGGCAGTGACGGCACGGCGCGGGTCTGGGACGCCCGGACCGGGGTCGAGGTCCTCTCGCTCAAGGGACACGTCGGTTCCGTCGAATCGGCGATCATCCTTCCGGATGGTTTGCGCATCCTGACCGGGAGTGGTGACGGTACGGCGCGGGTCTGGGACGCCAAGACGGGTGCCGAGGTCCTCACACTCAAGGGCCATGTCGGGACCGTCTTCTCGGCGGAATTCAGCCCCGACGGCTCGCGTATCCTCACCGCTGGCGAGGACAAGACGGCGAGGTTATGGGATGCCCGGACAGGCGCCGAGGTCCTCATGCTCAAAGGTCACGGTGCGGTCGTCAGGGCGGCGAGATTCAACCCGGATGGCTCTCGCGTTGTCACTTCCGGCGCTGATGGTACTGCACGGATCTGGGAAGCGTTGCCGGTCCATCGCGAGTCACAGCCGGGACGACCGATCCCGGAGCAAGGCCCTTGAACGTGTTTGGGGCGGGCGTCGCAGAATGAGGGATCGGGATGGTGTCGAACGGGACGGCGACCTGCCGGATGCCTTGGTGTTGGCAGTTGTGGGGCGGAATCGATCCCACGATCCGGGCCTCAGGCGTCGGTCTCCTCGATCGACCGGCGGAGGACCAGGAGGGTGGTGTCGGCGTCGTCGTCCTCCAGGTCGGACCACTGGGCGAGCACGAAGACGGTCCGCCTGGGAGTCCGGAAGGATCGGAGGACGCAGGAGTTGGTCAGGTCGAGGCTGATGAACTCGACGTCGTGGCCGACCGCCTTCTGGCCGGCGATGGTCTCCAGGGCGGGGAAGGCGTCGAGGGTCGGGTATTCCTCGCGGAGCGCCGCCAGGGCCTCGTCGGTCATGTCGGCGGCGGCGGGTCGGTCCTCGTCGACCGTCACCAAAGCGAAGGCCAGGCCGCTGGGCGAGCCGACCTCGACCGTGGTCCGGGGGCCGTCCTCGGTCACCTCCAACGCCCAGTCTCCCGGATACTCGAAGCGAATCCCGTGGTCGTCGTAGATCCCGTGCATACTCCCGCCCCCCGTCCTGTCATGCTCGCCCATTCGAGTCGACTATTGTAGTGACCGGGCCGGGGGTCGCCAACGCTCGGGCGCGAACCTTCGAGTCGGACCCGGGGTCGATCGGATCATGATGTCGACCGGCCCCCCTTTCGAGGAACTCACCAATGATCTTCTCCGACCATGACCTGGCGACCCGGCTGGAGGGGCTGGAGGCCCGGTTCTCGGCGGACTGCGCGCGGGCCCGCCGCGAGTTCCGGCCCGAGTCGGACACCGTGGCGCTGGCGGTGGGCGGGGGATTCGCCCTTTTCCTCGGCGAGGACTCGCCGCTCAACGAGG
Organism: Tundrisphaera lichenicola; assembly: GCF_051175385.1. GTDB lineage: Bacteria > Planctomycetota > Planctomycetia > Isosphaerales > Isosphaeraceae > Tundrisphaera > Tundrisphaera lichenicola. The sequence continues at coordinate 228,143 of NZ_CP195106.1, forward strand.
CCAAGGGGATGGGGATGTCGGGGCCGGTCTCGGCCGACGAACTCGCGGCGATGGAGCGTGTCTTCCTCGACCGAGGGGGCCCGGCCAAGGTGATGGTCTGCCCGATGTCCGACCCCTCGCTCCTGAGCGGGCTCGCCGCCCGGGGGTTCCGGCCCGTGGGCTTCGAGGATGTCCTGTATCGGGAGCTGGATCCCGGGGAGACCTTCCCGGCCCCTCCGGAGGGCGTCGAGATCCTCTGGGCAGGGCCGGACGACGCCGAGACCCTGACCCAGACCGTGGCCCGAGGATTCGTGGCCCCCGATGAGCCGGGCCCGGGCATCCTGGAGATCATGAGCCTGGCGAGCCGGGCCGGCGGTATGATGGGCCTCCTGGCCCGCGTCGAGGGGGAGCCGGCGGGGGGGGCTTCGATCCTGATCCGCGACGGCCTGGCGATGCTGGCGGGGGCCTCCACCCTGCCGAAGTTCCGGAACCGGGGGATCCAGACCGCCCTGGCGCGGGCCAGGCTCGCCCGGGCCGCGAAGGCCGGGTGCGAACTCGTCACGATGGGGGCCGAGCCGGGAAGTACCTCGCACCGGAATGCCGAGCGGCTGGGCTTGCGCGTGGCTTACACCAAACTGGTCCTCGTCCTCGACCCGTCCTGAATGCCCTTAGAGACGGTAAACTCGACGCAATGCGGTAGATCGAGGGGTCTGGGTAAAGGTTGGACCGATTGTTTTCATTCCGGGAGCTTCGAGGGCCGATGATCGTACCGTCCGGGACGAGTGGCCGGGCCGGTCGATCGGATCAGCAGGCCAGGCCGGGTCGCTTCGAGGCCACCGGGCCTCCCGGATTCGGATGGATCGGTCGGAACGGATTCCGGTCGGCGCTCCCCTTCAGGAAAGGATGCCACGATGCTGCGGATTAATCTGCTGCTGGCCGCCGCCATTGCGGCCAGCACGGTCGGCTGCGCGATCTGCGATACCTGTGACGACTTCCCCGCTCCTTGCACCGGTCCCAACTGCGGCCAGAATTACGCGATGCCCGAAGGGGCTCCCGAAGCGTTGGCCAATCCGGGGATGATGCCTGGGTCCCCCGTGATGGGGGCGAGCACCCCCGCTTACGCACCGACCGATGACTCGGCCGGTCCGGCCCCGGTTGCCCCTCCCGACACGCCCTCCCCCGAAATTCCCCCCGCTCCGACGACCCCCGTCCCCTTCAGCCCCCCCACCCCGATGGAACCCCCGGCGCAGCCCTGATCCCGCTCACGAGATCGGTCTGCCGAGAGGTGTCGGCGGACCGATCTCATTCGAGCGTCGTGGTGATCACGGCTGATCCATTTTGCTCAATCCCCCCGATTTTCCGAAATTGTTCCCGATAACCAGGGCCCTCGACCGATCTCCTTATTGGGGGAACGCGTGGATTGGCACGAATGGTCGTCTCTGGTACCGTCGTGATCGTTCCAGAATCTCAGTACGATACGCAACCAACTGTTGCGGTTGACGCGCGCGGGCGAGGATCGGACAATGATCCACCGGTCGATCCCGATGTCGTCAGGCTCGATGACGGCTCGCGGACCGAAGCTTCCCGACGAGGGCGTCACACCTTCCGCGTCGATGGATCGGCCCGAGCCGATCGCCACCTCGGGACCCTGGCACAGATGAAGCGAACCTTTGCCGTCGTCATCCTGCTGGCTTCTCTCGGCGTGCTCTTGAAGCTCGCCTTGCGAGAAGGGCAGCCCCAGGCCCTCGACCCCGTCGAGTCGGCAGGAGGAAGCTCGGGAGCTCCGGCGGTCGATCCCGAAGTCGAGCTGGTGTCTCGCTATCCGGCCGAAGCGGAGCTGGTCCGCCGGGTCTATCGCGAGTATCGGCAGAATGCCCTGGCGATCGAGCGGTCGGACGGGCTTCGGGGCCTCAAGCTCCTGGACGCCCTTGGTGTGGAAGCGGTCTACCTCTTCGAAAGCCACCCGAGCGACTTCGCCCAGCTTCGCGAGACCTTGACCGATGCCTCGGCCGCCGAGATCCTCCTGCACTGGCGGGAGTACTTCGGACTGAAGCGGGCCGACGACACCGACCGAAAGCTGGTGATCGCCGAGATCGGCCGCCTCTCCCCGTCGCAACGCCGGGTGGCCGCGCGGTTCCCGAATGCCCTGGCCCTGGTCCTGGCCGATCCCTCCGGCGTGACCGAGCTCGTGGATCGCTGGTCGGGCGACCCGGCCGACCTGACCGACGCCCTGGCCCTGCTCTCGTTCATCAGCCTGGAACCGGGCGCGGCCGATCTCCGGCTGGCGATCCGGACCCTGGACGATCACGGGCCCCTGGCCCTGGAGGCGTTCCGGGTCCAGGGGCTCGACGGCTTCGCGCTGGTCCGGCTCTACGGGCCGGTCCTCGGGGCCATCGGCCGGGCCTTGCCGCTCGATCAGGCCCTGATCCTCCTCCGGGTCAATTCCTCGTACGTCGATGAATTGCTCCGGACGCATCAGCCCGAGATGGTCGCCGCCCAGATTCGCCACGTCGCGGCCTCGGGCCTGGTCGAGGAGGTGGGCGGGAGCCCGGATGCGCTCCGGCTGTTCGTGGAGTTCGGCGAGCGGGGCGAACGGGCCTTGAGTCAGGCCGGTCCCGACGCGGCCGACGTGGTCTTCGAGGACTTCGCCGAGGCGACCCTCCGGAACCAGGCGGTCGAGGCCCTGGCCGACCACGGGACGATGGCCCTGGCGATCCTCGATAAGTACGCGGCCGACCCCGACTTCCGCGAGATCCTCCGGACGAGCGGCCCGGACGTGATCCCGCCGATCGCGCGGGCCGACGCCGGACCCGAGGCCCTGGCCCTGCTGAAGACCAAGCCCCGATGGAGCTGGTCGGAGCGGTTGGCCCACTCGGTCCTGGCCCTCTCCGGAGATAATGGCCAGGCGACGATCCGACTCATCAAGGACGACGGGTTGGGCCGGGTGGCCGAGCTGGAATCGTCGGAAGTCGGATTTCAGCAATTCCTGCCGCTCTACGACCTCCTGCACCTGGCCAACGTCGCGCGTCGGGGCCAGTCGCCGACCTCGGGCGAGGTGGCCTGGGCGGGGATCGACGCCTGCTTCGTGATCCTGGACGCCCTGAGCCTGGTGGCGGTCCAGCCCGAGGGGGTGGTCGCCTCCGAGGCCGCCCGGGCCGAGGTCCGGACCGCGGCCCGCCAGGCCCTCGAATCCGCCGGTCGCGAGGCGGTCGAGGGCGCAACCGCCGACGTCACCCAGGCCGCCGCCCGTCGAGGGCTGGCCGGGAGCCTCGATGCCGCGACCGACTCGGCCCGACTGGCCCGTTGGTGGACGGTCCGGGCGGCGGGCGGGACCTATTCGGTCTTCCGACGGTTGCCCGAGGCGCTCCCGAAGCTGACCGTGTCCGAGATCGCCGACCTGGGCCGAAACCTCTGCGGCAAGGCGGGGCTGAGCCTGAGCACCTGGGCCCCGATCCGGCTCCTGAAGGATGGCCAGGAAGTCCTCCTCCGCATCCCGCCCGAGAAGGGCCTGAAATATCTGGGGGTCCAGGTGGCGCAGGCCTCCGTGGGCGTTGTGGGATTCCACAAGCTGGAAGAACACCTGGCGTCCCGACGGGCTCCGTCTCCTCACCCTTGACCTCGACGTTTCCGCGCCGGTCCCCCACCCGGGTCGGATCGGCATCGATTTCGCGTCTCTCCCCAATTCCAGGGCGAGACTCCCGAAGACACCAGCAGCGGGGCCGATCCCGGAGGCCGAGACGACCCGCCTTCCCACGCCCGATCCCGAGGTGAAGATCCGCCCCAGACGGGGCGGGTCGGATCATCGCGAAAGCCCGAGGACCGTTCCGATGCGTCAGCGATCGAATCGCCCCCGCCGACTGGCCCCGGCGATGTCCGGCCTGGCGGCCCTGTTCATCGCCCTGACCGCGCCCTGGCCGGCCATGGCGGGCAAGCTCTCCTGGCTCGACGACGTCGTCCAGGAAGTGATCGTCGAGGCTCGGGCCGGGGGCAAGGCTGCGGCCCACGGCGAGGGGGCGGCCCTGAAGTCGACGGGCCGATTGTTCGCGCGAGAGGCCGACGAAGGGCTCGAAGCCCTGGCGCGCCGATCCGATGACCTGGCCCGCGCCGCCCATCGGGCCGAGTCTCCGACCGATGCCCTCCTCCAGGCCCGGTTCAGCCGGCTGCTCCGCCCCGACCCCGAGACCGCCCGGGTCTTCGCCTCGCTGGCCCCCGCCGAGCGTCGGGTGGTCGTCGAGATGGGCGAGGCCGCGCAAGGGCTGGCCCGCCGCTATCCCGGCCAGGCCGAGGCGATGGTCCGGAAGCTCGGCACCGAGGGGCTGGCCGCCGTCCGGGTTTACGGAGACGATGTGGCCGAGGTGGTGGTGAAGGAAGGGCCCGAGTCGCTGGGCGTCCTCCGGAAGACCGGCCGTGCGGGCTGGGGTTTCTTCACCGATACGGTCCTGCCCCACAAGAAGAAGCTGGCCGCCGCCGGCGTCCTGGCCCTCTTCCTGGCCGATCCCGACAAGTTCGTGGACACCGCCGGACGTGCCACCGACTACGCCGTCCGACAGTTCGCCAAGGCCGGGATCGACCTGGCCGGTGCCGTCAGCGCGGGCGCGGCCCGTGGTCTCGAAGCCTCGATCGGCAACGCCCTGGCCGCCTACGGGATCAACTCGGCCCTCCTCCGCTATGCGGGGATGGGGGCCGCCGCCCTGGCTGTTTTCGGCTCGGTGATGGTCCTCCTGGGAATGCCCGTCCGCTGGATGCTCCGCCCATTCACCTGGCCGGTCCGGCTGATCTTCGGGAGGAGGAAGGCCTCCACCCCGACGTTCTGACCCGGCGTGACCCAAGATTGAGGGAGGAGGTCCGACCGATGCCCGCCATTCAGCGAATCTCGGACCGTCATGCCCTGGCCGACCTCGTCGCCCTCGACCGGGATGATCTGCCGGTCCTCATCGTCGCCGCCGAGGAGAAGGAGGCCGGACCCATCGTGCTCGCCTCCTACCTCGAAGTCCTCAAGGCGATCCGGCGCGACATCCCGTTCGTGATCCTCGCCAATGCCCGGGAGATGACTATCTACCGGAAGGACCGGACCCGGTCGCTGGAGCCGATCGCCACGATCCCGACGGCGGAAATCCTGAGTTTCTACGACCCTGACTATCCGCAGAGGTGGACGTCCAAGGGATACCTCGTCGCTCGGATCGATTCGTGGCTGCGCGATCTGATGAGACACTGGAAATCTCCCGAACCTCCCGCGACCGGCGTGTTGAGGACCATCGGCCTGGCTGATCGGCTCGAGCGAGGTTGGCTGAAACGGGGGGTGAGGCTTGCCTGTCTTCCTGTACGTGGAGACGAACTTCCCGATGAGCTACGCGACTGGGCGGAGCCGGGCCACGGGCGATATCCTCTCGAAGCCACCCCCATCCCTTCGGCTGATCATTCCTAGCATCTGCCTCATGGAGAGTTTGTCGGTTCTCGAGGATGAACGAAAGCGTCATCGGCGGAGACTCGACGCCCTCGAACAGCATCTCCGCGAGGTCGGGCGGAATGTGGTCTCATCGCATGTTCCGTCGCTGAAAGCTCACCTGGATCGAGCCATCGAGGAGGGAAACGCCCTCTCCGAGGAGTTCGAGGCCCGCCTCTTCCAGGCCCTGGAGATCCTCGGTTCGGGCGCCGAATTAATCCATCCTTCCCCCGAGATCCTGCGGGCCAGCCGGGCCAATGTCCTCATCGAAGACCCGACCGATAACATGATCCTGGCCTGCATCCTGGATCACTCCAAGAATCACCCTTCGGAATCGAAAGTCTTCCTGTCCGAGAATCGCAAGGACTTCGATGCCAACGTCCGCGCGAGGCTCGCCCTGCGAGGGGCTGGTATCCGCTATTTCGCCGATGCGGCAAAATGCCTGGAATGGCACGGGACGCAGTCCGAATCATAGAATAGACGTTGAAAGACGGCCGGGGACCCAGGAGGAGTCGAGGTCAGTTATGTCGAACCGCCGGAAGGCCCATCTCGACGTGCTGGAGCACCGGTTGACCGGCCCGAAGCGGATCGCGCTGTTCGGGCACCGGGCGGTCGGCAAGACGACGCTCCTGGCCATGTTCTATCGGCAGGCGTCGACCGGGCAGATCCCCGGGATCCGCCTCGCGGCCGTCGACCCGCCCAGCGCCGAATATCTGGCCGAAAAGATCGCCCAGATCGAGTCGGGCGACCCGCCCGCCGGCACCCTGGCCGAGACCGAGTTGAAACTCCGGCTCTATCACGGCCCGGCCCGGTTCGACCTGATCTTCAAGGATTATCAGGGCGAGCACGTGACGCTCGGCACCGACGAGCCGATCCAGGCGTTCTTCGCCGACTGCGACGCCGTGCTGCTCTGCCTCGACCCCGATGGTTCGACCCACCCGGTCGAGCGTCGGAGGCGGCAGCAGGAGGTGGAGAATCTCCTGGAACGCTACATCGAGAAGTCCGACGACGGGACCGCCGGGAGGCCCGTGGCGCTCCTGCTGACCAAGTTCGACCGGATCATGGCCCGGGGCGAGGCGGCCCAGGGGCCCGAGGGGGTCGAGCGGCTGGTCGAGGCCCGCTACGGGATGACCCGGCATATCCTGGCCCGGCACGTCCCGCACGGCGCGATGTTCGCCGTGAGCGCCTACGGTCGAGGAGCGGTCGACGGCCGACCCCCGGCCGACCTCCACCCGCTCGGCCTGGAAGGTCCGCTTGGCTGGCTGGCCGAGCGCCTGGAAGAGGTCGACCGCGAGCAGCTCGAATGGCTCTGGGACCTCGCCCCCGACGACCTCCCCCGGCTCGCCCGGTGCGTGGCCGCGTTCGAGAAGCGCTACCCCCGGTCGGATCGGGCGGGCGACTTCCGCCGGAGGATCGCCGAGGGGCGTCGCCGGAAGCGCCGGAAGGCCCTGGCCCTGACGACCCTGACGGCCGGCCTGATCGCCGCCGGCCTGGCCGGGTACGACTACTGGGGTTATCGCGACGCCACCCGATTCACCCAGGCCGAGAACTCCGCCCCGGCGGTCGCCCGCCGCTGGGATAACCTGGTCAAGTGGCATCCGTCGCTCCCGCTGTTCTGGCCCGCCGATGCCCGTCGGGCGCTGGCCCTGCGCGACGAGTGGGCCGTGAAGTCGGCCGCGACCCAGGTCCGGGTCGGTACCGCCGCGCCCGATGCCGCCGAGAAGCTGGCCGCCCTGAAGGAACGGACCCCCACCCTGGCGATCGCCGTCCGAGAGGTCGAGCAGGCCCAGGAGCGGGCCCGCGAGGAAACCCGCTGGTCCGAGGTCAAGTCCGAGGTCGCCGCCGCGGCCGACGAGCCGGATGCCCCCTTGCAGGTCGTCCGGGGCTTCCTCCGCGAGTTCCCCGACTCGACCCACCGGGCCGAGGCCGATGCCCTGCTCGCCGAGCTTCGGGGGCGGGTCGACTCTCGCGTGGCCAATCGCGAGCGGCAGATCATCGACGACCTGATCCGATCCTCGACGCTCCCGAATGCGAATCTCGGCGACCTCATCGACCAGTCCCGCCAGTTCCTCGCCGAGCATCCCGAGAGCCGTTACCGATCCGAGGTCGACGGCCTGCTCGATGGCTACATCAAGGATCTGGACGAGCGGGACATCGAGAAGGCCCGCGAGTTCTCGCGACAGAACCCCAACGACTTCCCCCGGCGGATCGACCGCTACGGCGAGTACCTCAAGGCCCACGCCCGAGGGGGGCTGTACATCCACGAGGCGACCGAGGCCAAGGATCGGATCCTCCGCGACTGGGACAACGACACCTATCGACGAGCCTACGACCACCTGGCGAACCATCCCAACGACGTCGGCGAGGTGGCCCGACAGCTCCGCGACTACATCGCCCAGCATCCCGAGGGGAAGCGGGTCGACGAGGCCCGTCGCTACCTCCAGTGGTGGGACAAGATCTCGGTGGCCAACGACTATCGGGTGACCCTCCGCCGGGGGAACTTCGGCACCAAGCTCGGCTCGACCTTCGGGGGAGCACCCGACCTTGGCGTCGTCATCGAGGTCGCCGGGATCGCCTACGGCCCCTCCCCGGTGATCCGGAACAATTACCAGCCGATCTGGGATTACACCTTCTCCCGGCCGATCCGCTGGAAGCTCGGCGACCCGGTGACCGTCAAGGTGATCGACCACGGCTACTGGTCCGATTCCACCGCGGTCATCCTCTCCAGCAAGAAGGGGGACCCCCTGGCCCTCCGGATGCTCGCCGGGACCATCAAGCCCAGCAAGGGCGGCACCACCACCCTGGTCTTCGCCTCCGACTTCCAGGTCCCCACGCTGCCGAAGCCGGAGTGAAGTGATTGACTCTCACCTCCTGATCCGTTTCTGGCTCCCTCCCCCCTCGTGGGGGAGGGTTGGGGAGAGGGGGATCCGGTGGCTCGCGACTTCGCCAGGCACCTTCGGAAGACCATGACCGACGCCGAACGCAAGCTCTGGTACGAGCTGAAGGCCCATCGCTTCGACGATCGAAAGTTCCGGAGACAGGCACCGATCGGACCATACATTGTTGATTTCGTCTGCCATGAATCCAGGCTCATCCTCGAGCTGGACGGCGGCCAGCATGCTGCCGAGGTGGCGAAGGATCGGGAAAGGACAGCCTGGCTCAACTCGCATGGATTTCGGGTGATGAGATTCTGGAATTTTCAGATCTTCGAAGGGTTTGATTCCGTCCTGGAAGCCATCGGGATTGCCTTGTGTAATGCCCCCTCTCCCCAACCCTCCCCCACGAGGGGGGAGGGGGTCGGCTAGCCTTGATCGCATCGAGGGATGAGCGGAGGTCTCGATCATGAAGCGATGGCTTGGCAGCTGGCGGCTCCGTTCGCTCTTGATCGCGGTGGCCCTCCTGGGAGCCCTCCTCGGAGGGGTCCGATCCTTGATGACGAGGCCTTATCCGATCGGGTTCTTCGCCTACGGGGAGGCTCCTCCGCTCGTGCTCTGGTCGGACCGAAAGCAGCATTCTGACGAGAGAGGACGCGGGATCTACCCGGTCTCCGTGAACTTTGGACACTGGATCTCGTCGGTGCGGTGGTCCGACGGGGCGACCACCTATTATCCCCGTTGGATCGCCGAACTCCTTCCGTCTACCTGGAATTCATGAATATCTCCCTCGAACAAATCGCCTACGGGAGCTTCCCGTTCTGGGATCGCGGTTACGACGTCCTGGCGAAGTCGCCGGGATGCCGTCCGGAATGGGCCTCGGAGGTCCTCTCGGCCTGCCGGCAGTTCGGCGAGGCCCCTTCGGGCGTGGTGCCTTGCCCTTGCCTTTTCGCGACCCGATTGCCGAGCGGCCCCTGGGCGGTGGTGGGCGTCGAGCCGATGGGGGATGATGACCGGGGGCGCCCCGGGGCCCTGGCGTTCCATGCCTTGCTGATCGCCGATCAGGATTACCGGCGAGCCGGGTCGAATCCCTTCGCCTTCGCCGGGGCCCTCCGTCGCGACTGGTCTCTCGCGACCACCCTGGAGGCTCGCTCCTGGGCGGTCGATCCGCCCGAGACCGGCTCGGCCTTCGAGCGAATTGGATCCTGGTTCTCCGACTCGGGGGCGGAACGGTCGCCCTCCCTGACCGACCCGCGGTCTGGCTCGATCGTCGAGGCACTGACGCGCGGGCGGAGGGTCGCCCTGGAGTCGGCCGGGCCGATCGAGGGGCTGGTTCGCGAGGTCTGGCAGGCTCTCCCGGAGTCGAGGCGGGCCCGATCTTCGGTGGCCACCTGGGCGTTCGGCAACGCGAATCGGTTCGATCTGGTCGCGATGCCCCGGCTGGCAGGCGTGGAACTCGATGGATCCTACGTGGATATCGACTCCTTCGGGGCCCGGAATCGGCCGAGCCGTCGCCCGACGCTCCGAGGGGCCATGATCGCCGTTGCCCTGGTCTTCCTTGCCGGGCTGGCCTGGCGGGTCGCGGTCGGGGCCAGAGGGATCGTCGAGCCTCCGGGCCTTCCGGCGTCGGTCCCCCCGGTTTCCGAGGCACCCCTCGGACCCGAGGATCGGGCGCGGATCGTCGAGGACCTGGAGACGCTGGCCGACCGGTTCGAGGCGTTCGAGATCGGGCGATGGGGCGACCCCTCGGAGCTGATGGCCCGGATCTCGGATCGGCTCCGGTATCGAGGCCCGAGCCTTTCCACGGCCGAACTGGCGAGGCTAGCCGGGGAGTCGGACCCCGACCGGGACCGGGCCCTGGCCTGGCACGAGCGACTGAAGCAATACGCCCCCGACCGGCCGCTTCCCGACGACTTCGACCGGCTTCCGCTCCCGAGTCAGTTGGCCGAGTTTGCCCGGTCGTTCCACCTCGATCCCCCGGCTCGACCTCGGGAGATCCCCTCGGCCGTGGCCGTGGCCCTCTCGCGCGAGGGGCCGGTCCGACCCACGCCGCTGGCGGCTCGCTACCCGGCGCTGAGCGACTACGCCCGGTTCCTCGGCCGGCTGCCCCGTCGAGGGTCGGCCGGTAGCCAGTAGCCAGGGGCGGATCGAGAGAAGACAATGGAAACTCCCGACATCAATCGGCCTGCGACGGTTCGGGATTTCCCCGACTGGAGGCCGGCTACCGACGACTGGCTGCCCCGACGTGCCCGACACCGACCGCCAAGACCGCCAGTGGAGCCGCGCCGCGGCTCGTTATGACGACCTGTTCCTCGACCCGTTCCGCCCCGGGGTCGAGAACCCGCTGCTCGACGCGATCCGATCGGTCGAGGGGCCGGGCTCGAAGTCCGTGGCCGACCTCGGCTGCGGGACCGGCCCGCTCCTGCCCGAGCTCTCCGAGCGATTCGGCCAGGTGGTCGCGCTCGACTTCGCCCCCGGGATGATCGAGAAGGCCCGGAAACGACTGAGCAAGAAGGCCGCCGATGGCGTCACCTTCCTGACCCGGTCGATGCACGACCTGGGGGACTTCGCCGGGTCGTTCGACGTGGCCATCGCGGTCAACTCGATCGTGATGCCCGACGTCCGCGAGATCGACCGGACCCTCGCGGCCATCCGGGCCAGCATCCGGCCCGGCGGGATCTTCCTGGGGATCTTGCCCTCGATGGATGCGATTCATTATCATACGATGTTGCTCTACGACGAGGCGCTCGACCGGGGGCTCGACCCCGAGGAGGCCGAGCGGCACGCCGCGTTCCAGGGAGAGCACCACTTCTACGAGTTCGCCTTCGGCCGGTTCGGATTCCAGGGCCTTCGTCAGAAGTTCTGGCAGCCATTCGAGATTCGTCACCGGTTCGCCAAGGCGGGCTTCTCCGAGGTCGAGCTCGACCAGGTCCTGTATCCCTGGGATGACACGATTACCGGCGGCCCCACTTTTGCTAACTTCCCCCGGAGCTGGGATTGGTCTTTCCGCGCCCGGGTCGAAGGCTGAGGGCCGGCGGATTCGTCCATCCTGAGTCCTCTCCCACGGAACGTCTCATGCCCTCCAATCCTCACGACCAACGGACTCAGGAACAGTCGATCAAGGCGAGGAAGCACCAGCTGTTCGAAGTCGACGAACCCGTCGAGTCGCCGACGTCGAGCGGCCCTCGGAAGTCGTTCGCCGAGTGCCTCCGAGAGACCCCCGCCGCCCCGCTCTCGCCGGCGGTCAAGGGCCTCCTCTGGGCGGTCGGGGTCGTCGTCTTCCTCCTGCTGGCCCTGGCCCTGGCGACCGGCGGCGGCCGGAAGAAGTCCCCGGTCAAGGTTTCGGTCGCGCCGGTCGAGTCCCGACTCGTTTGAAAAGACGAACCCAATCGTCGAACTGCAACCCATCCGACCCTCCCGGGAAAAACGAACCCAACGCCGATCGATCGCCGGAGCCGGGTGGCCCATCACTTCCGGGAGACTTTCGCCTTGGGGGATGAAATTTTAACCGCCTTTTTGAGCGGATTCTCCCGGAGGCCGAGCGAATCACCTCGGCCCCGGCCTCTTCAGGGGGGGATGGGGAAGGCTGGGACGATCGCGGAAGTTCGATCAAACGTCCTTGAGGTTTCTCGTCGGTGGTCCGAGCTTCGAGTCGGTGCCCGTCAAACTCGGCCCCGCCTGCCGGACCTTCCCGAGGCCGGGTTTGTCGGCCGAGGCGGCTCATCTTGGGGGCTCGGGCCGGCCGATACGAGGGTTGAGCCGGGAGGGATTGCCGGGCTTGAGGCGGGACCCGAAAGGATTGTTCGATGGCCACCACGACGGACTCGACGCCGCTGCCCCCGACGCCCGAAGACCTCGAGGCGCTCCGCCGCCAGGTCGTCGACCTCCAGCGCGTCGGGAGCCTGGGCGTCCTGGCCGGTGGGATTTGCCATGAGCTTAATAATGCTTTGACTCCTGTCCTGAGCTATGCCAAGCTCGGTCAGAGGAACCAGGACCCCGAGTTCCGCCGACGGGCCTTCGAGCGGATCCAGGAAGGGGCCGAGCGGGCCGCCGCGATCGCCGGGGGCGTCCTGGGGATGGCCCGGCCTCGGGGGGGCCGAAGGGCTCCGACCGACCTGGCCAAGCTGGCCGAGGGGGTCCTCCTGCTGGCCGCCAAGGATTTGCAGAAACACAAGGTGAAACTCGACTTCCGGGTCGTGAACCGGCCCCAGGCCCGGGTCGATCCCGCCCAGATCCAGCAGATCTTACTCAACCTGATCATCAACGCCCGTCAGGCCATGCACGGGGGCGGGACCTTGACCGTCCGCGTTGGGCTGGACGCCACCGGGCGCCTGGCCGAGCTGAGCGTGGCCGACACCGGACGGGGGATCGCCCCGGCCGACCTCCGGCGGATCTTCGACCCGTTCTTCACCACCAAGTCCGGACCCGATGACTCGGGGCTGGGCGGGACCGGCCTGGGACTCTCGGTCTGTCGAGAGATCGTCGAGGCCCACCGGGGCCGACTCCGGGCCGAGAGTCGGGAAGGGCAGGGGACGACCTTCACCCTCCGGCTTCCCGCGATTGTCCCCAAGGCCGAGCCGGTCGTCGCCTGAACGGGCCGATCAGTACGAATCGGCGGAGATCACCTCGCCCCCGGCCACGGACCCGAGCGCCCGCCAGACCAGGCCGTTGATCGTGCTCTTGACGAACCGGACACTGCCGTCCCCCAGGAGGGCGTGGACTCCCCCCGGATGGTAACTCCGGGCGGTGATCGCCGCATAAGACGGACGTCCGAGCTTCTCGCGGCTGCTGTTGATGTCGACGTCGGGGTAGATCTTGCCAGGCCCGCCCGGGGTCTGCTTGTTGGGGGGCCAGGCCGTGGTGATCCCGGTGTGGTGGACCCCGGACTCGAACCACTGGGTCCGGCCTTCCTCGACCCGAATTGCGCAGCCACTGATGTATTCCGGGGCGACCAGCTCGTGGTTGGCATCGGGGCCGGGCACGTTGTTCGGGGTGTTGATCCGGCTGAGCGTGGGGCAGTCGCGGAGATAGGTGAAGAAAGCCTTGCCCTCGGACATGAAGAGGGTGTTACTCATCCCGTCGGTGAACTCGGCCGGGCTCCTCGACTGGTTCACCCCGAAGGCGACCCGGTTCCGCCCCGGGTTCGCCAGCCCACCCCAGACGAACCAGTCCCCCTCGACGAATCCATAATTGGCGATGCCGTAGCGGCTCCCATCGGCCAGCGCCCGGTTGCTGGGCCGGACCTCGCTCGGGCAGATCAGGACGCCGATCACTTGCCCGGCGACCGTGTCATTCTGCGGGGTCTGGATGTCGAGTTGGAAGTTGGTGCTGTTGAAGATGTTCCCCTGCTCGGAGTAGGGCAGGACCCGCGCGAAGGCGCCATATGCGTTGGTCCAGGTCACCGTCGTCCCCCGCCCCGCAAGCGTCAAGGTCATCGGCAAGGCTTCCATCGCCTGCATGTAGTTGTGCAGGGACAGGCCGAGTTGCTTGAGATTGTTGGAGCACTGCATTCGCCGGGCGGCCTCGCGAGCCGCCTGGACCGCCGGGAGCAGTAACGCGATCAGGACCGCGATGATCGCGATCACGACCAGGAGTTCGATCAGCGTGAAAGCTCGGCGACGCTTCATGACGTGTCCTCGATCCATGACAGCCTCAGGAGCGTTGCAAGCCTAGCAAACGGCGTGCCTCGGCCTATTTTTGGTCGTATCTCCTTGCTTTTGTGTGGTTTGCGTTGTTGGTGTTGGCGGGCCGCAGGTTCCCGCCGGCGAGAGAATCACCGTGGAGGCGGATTTTTCGCCGACGGGTCAGGGGTGAGGGCCGCGTGGTCCTCCGAGGTGCCTCGGCGGCGGGAAGGGGTAGTCGAGGACCGGGACGGGAACCTCGACCGGCACCAGGATGATCCTCGGTTCCTCGACGAAATCGGGCGAGGCCCGACGTCTGGGCTTCCGGGAGGGCGGGCGCGGCCGGGACGTCTTTTCCGGGGGGAAGTCGGCCTCGTTCGAGCCGGCGGGCCGGGGGACGACCACCGAAGCAACCGGCTCGGATCCGATTCGATCGAACTCGAACCGAGGTTGAGGTTTCGGGGCGGGGGGAGGCTGCTCGACGACCGGGATGGGGGCGGGCGGCTCGTCCTCGGGGGGCTCCGGGACATCCGGGTCTTCGAGGGCTTCCGGGGTCGGAATGGGGACAGTGACCGCTCCGGGTTCGGCGTAAGGCGTTTCCTCGGGGCGGTTTACAATCCAAGCTAGGGTGGCGAGGGTCACGGCGATCGTCGAGGCCGCCATGAGTCCCGCGATGGGAGACTTCCGACGGACGGGCCGGCTGAGCCGGACCCTCGACCTGAACCGGGTGTCGACCGGCCAGTCGAAGGTCGGCTCGCTCGACCGAGGGGGGGCTTCGAGCCAGGAGCGGAGCGCCGCGGCAAGTTCGTCCATCGAGGCGTGGCGATCCTCGGGACGCTTGGCGATCGCCTTCAGGCAGATCGCCTCCAGTCGGGGGTCGAGCCCGTCTCGGAGGCTCGACGGGGGCGGGGCGTCGACGACCAGGATCAGGCCCAGGACCATCGCGGCCGACCCTTCGAAGGGGCGGCGGCCCGTCAAAAGCTCGTAGAGGATCACCCCCAGGCTGTAGAGGTCGGAGCGCGGGCCGATGGCCTCGTGGTGGCCTTCCACCTGCTCGGGCGGCATGTAGGCGGGGGTCCCGACGATGGCGCCCGAGGTGGTGATCCGCGGGTCGTCGGCGTCGAGCCGGAGGGCCAGGCCGAAGTCCATGAGGACCAGCTTGCCTCGGACGTCGACCATGACGTTGGCGGGCTTGAGGTCGCGGTGGACGACCCCTCTCCGATGGGCCTCGGCCAGGGCCAGGGCCAGCCGCCGGACGACCTCGGCGGCCCGACGCTCGGGCCAGGGGCGGCCCGGCTCGATCATCGAGGCGAGGGTCCGCCCCTCGATGTAGGACATCCGGAGGTAGGGGACGCCGTCGACCTCGCCGATGTCGTGGATCGGGCAGAAGTTGGGATGACGGAACCGGGCGGCAGCCCGGGCCTCGCGGACCAGGCGCTCGCGGACCTCGGCCGCCTCTCGATAGGCCGGGTGGGGGACCTTCAGCGCCACCGATCGGCCGAGTTCGGCATCCTCGGCCAGGTAGACCGTGCCCATCCCGCCCCGGCCCAGTTCGCGGATGATCCGGAACCGGCCGATCGACGCCGGGATCGAGGGGACCTCGGGCGGCTCGTACCCGGACATCGGCCCGTAGCTCGGCGGCGAACTCTCGAGGCGTGTCCCCGGGATCAGGGGGAACTTCCGCCCGCACCGGCTACATCGGACATCGCGGCCCAGCCGGGCCTCGGTCACGACGGCCGACGCGCCACAGCCCGGGGTCGGGCATTCGATGGTGACGGACATGGGAGCTGCCTCGATCGTCGATCGACCGACGCAATCGGGAAAGTTCCCGACCGGCCGGCACGCCCGATCCGCACGGCCGCCGAGTGGCGGCATCCATGACACTATTGGCCTGGGGAGGTGTCCTGGCAATCGTTCGTCGAAAAAATCAACGGACGTCGCGGGCGACGCGGAACCCGATCGTGCCGTTTTTGTGGTCTTGGGGATGGACCGACCGTGCAGCCGAGAGAATCTGCCCCGGATCGCTCGCCCAGGAGCCTCCCCGGGCGATTCGGGCCGGATGCAAATCGCCGGAGACCGGGCCGGTCCCCTCGTCGAAGCACCATTCCTCGACATTCCCACGCGTGTCAAACAGGCCGAACCGGTTGGGGGTCAGCCGGCCGACGGGATGCGTAGACCCTTCGGAGTTGAGCCCCAACCAGGCGACTTCGGCGATCTTTGCTGGCGAGAGATCGCGGCCATTGACCTCCTGGCTATTGCAGGCATACTCCCACTCGGCCTCGGTTGGCAGTCGATATCCGATGGTCCTTCGGGGCTGGACCGTCCCATTCTCCGGGTCGAGTTCATAGTAGGGCTCCCGGCCCTCGCGTTGGCTCAGCCAGTTGCAGAACTTGACCGCGTCCATCCACGAGACGTTCTCGACGGGGTGGTCGGGATGGCCCTGGAATTGGCTGGGGTTCTCGCCCTCGAAGGCCTGGTACTGGGCCTGGGTGATCTCCTTGGCGCTGATCTCGAAAGGCTGGACCTGGATCAGGGGCGACCGAGCTATCACACCTTTCCCGTCGGGGGAATACGCGATCTCCTCGGGAACCGCGCGAATCCCGGCCCCTCTCGTGGGGATGAGTGCGAACGGGATGTCGATCGGGGACTCCGGCTCGGGCTTCGCCAGGGGCCGATTCGAGGTAGGTGGAATTGTGTGAGATGATTCGTGGGCATGCCTGGGAGCAAACGCCCTCTGCTGGGTCAGGAAAGTGCCCGTCACCATGATCATCAACAGGCCGACCACGGCCAGGGTCAGCTTGAAACCCCAGGCGTGGATCGAGAGGCGGAACCCTCGGGTGTGTGCTCGGCGACTCGACGGCTCGTTGATGGCGGATGGCGTGGGCCCCGGCTTCGCGGGAGGCTTCGGGCCTTCGTAATCGGCCTGCTCGGGCTCGGTTGTCGGGACGAGGGGGTCCGAGCCGAGCCAGGTGTCGATGGCCCGGGCGAATTCCTCCATCGAGGCGTATCGATCTCCGGGGCGTCGGGCCATCGCCTTCAGGCAGGTCGCCTCGAGCCTTCGATCGACCGAAGGGCGGCTGGCCGAGGGGGGCGGCGGGTCCGCGCAAGCGATCAGTCCGAGGATCCTGGCCGTCGATCCCTCGAAAGGGCGGCGGGTGGTCAACAGCTCGTAGAGGATCACCCCCAGGCTGTAGAGGTCGGAGCGCGGGCCGATGGCTCGCTGGTCGCCCTCGGCCTGCTCGGGCGACATGTAGGCGGGAGTGCCCATGATCGCCCCGTTGGCCGTGATCGTCGGGTCGGGACCGTCGAAGAAGCGGGCCAGGCCGAAGTCCATGAGGACCAGCCCGCCGTGGCTCTCGATCATGACGTTGGCGGGCTTGAGGTCGCGGTGGATCACCCCCTGGCGGTGGGCCTCGGCCAGGGCCAGGGCCAGCCGCCGGACGACCTCGGCGGCCCGACGCTCGGGCCAGGGACGACCGGGCTCGATCATCGAGGCGAGGGTCTGCCCTTCGAGGAAGGCCATGGTCAGATAGGGGACGCCGTCGACCTCGCCGATGTCGTGGATCGGGCAGAAGCTGGGGTGGCGGAACCTCGCGGCGGCCCGGGCCTCGCGGAGGAACCGCTCGCCGACCTCGGGGCTCCCGCCGGGGACGATCCGGGGGACCTTCAGGGCAACCCGGCGCTCGAGCCGGGTATCCTCGGCCAGATAGACCGAGCCCATGCCCCCTCGGCCGATCAGCCGGATGATCCGATATCGGCCGAATCGTGGAGGCAGTTCTTGCGAGGCGATGCCCTCGGTCGAGGGCAGATCCGCGCCGAATGGGGCGGTCGCCGAGCTGTCGGCCTTCGTCTGGGGGATGAGCGGGAACCGATGTCCGCATCGCTGGCAGCGGGACTCCTGGCCGAGACTTCGGTCATCGACGCCGTAGGCGGCGCCGCAGCCAGGTTGCGGGCAGAGGACCTCGACGATCATGGGCCGAGCCTCGATGATCCGAGAATCGGGGAAGTGGACATGACCCCAGTCCGCACATCACACGCCGCTAAGTCCGGATCCCGGTCGGCTATCGGATATTCTTGTGCCTGGAGGCGCCGGGAGGAATAGATTTTTGTGATTTTTTGAGATTATTTTCAAATCGGGCATCGGGATGGACCAGCTCGCGGATTGGGGCTCGAGCGGTCCCTCGGCCGCCTATACTGGTTGGTGTGCTCGACACGTTTGCCCGGAACCCGACCATCATGATCCCGACCAACCCCGAGATCCTCGACGACGACCGCGAGGCCTTGACCCGACGGCCGGCGGGTCGCCCGGTGATGTATCAGAGCTGGGACCGTTTGCTGTTCCTGCACTGGGAGGTCCCTGCCGAGGCGATCCGACGCCTCCTGCCGAGCGGGCTGGAAGTGGACCTTTTCGAAGGGCGGGCCTTCGTGGGGCTCGTCCCGTTCACGATGAGGGGCATCCGGCCGGCGGGCCTGCCGAGCGTGCGCGGCCTCTCGAATTTCCACGAGACGAATGTTCGGACGTATGTTCATCGGGATGGGCGCGACCCGGGCGTCTGGTTCTTCAGCCTCGACGCCGCCAATCTCGCGGGGGCGTGCCTGGGCCGCTCGTGGTTCGGGCTCCCGTACTTCTTCGCTCGGATGAGCCTGGTCGCCGAGGAGTCGCCGGATTCGCTCCGGATCTCGTATTCGTCGAGGAGGCTTTTCCTCGGCCCGAGACCGGCGACGACCCGAATCGAGGCCGAGGTCCGGTCGCCGGTGGTGCCGGCGGTGCTCGGCTCGCTCGAATACTTCCTGGCCGAGCGTTACCTGCTCTATTCGGCTTCGAGGGGGGGCGGGCTGTTCACCGGGCGGGTCCATCATTCGCCCTATCCGCTCCAGGTCGCGGAGGTCCGGTCGATGGAGGAGTCGGTCCTGGCCGCGGCGGGGATCGAACGTCCCGACGCCCCACCCCTGGCCCATTTCGCTCGAGGCGTGGACGTCGAGGTCTTCGGGCTGGAGCGGGTCGGGCATGACCGGGTCGTGATCGGGGAAGCCCCGCCTGATCGACGGGATCCGGGTTGAAGTCGAAGGTCTCCGGATGTCGAGCAGGATTGCGGCCGGATCGCCCTCGGCCTGAGGCGTGATCGATGGATCGAGCGGCCGGGTTGGAAACACCGGGTCGAGCGACCGGGTGCGATCGCCGGAGGGTGATTCGCCGGATTTGACGAAATGCAAGCCTATAACCGGGACCCACGCCGCGTTTCCGGCTGCGGATTTGCTATCATTAATGGCACGGGGCCTCGAGTTTCGAAGCGGATCGGCCTCCCTCCAACCGCCCTTGGTCGGGTCGGGCTCTGTGGATTGCCATGACGAATACGTCTTCCTCAACGCTCGCGCGATACGGGGGTGCCCTCCTCGCCGTGATCCTGGCGACGGCGGTCCGCCTGGTCCTCGATCCGGTCCTGGGCGACCTGTTCCCCTTCGCTACCATGTTCCTGGCGGTCCTGGTCGTCGCCGCCTACGCGGGCCGAGGCCCGGCCCTCCTGACCGTCGGACTGGGTGCGATCGCCTCGGTCCAATTCCTCCTGCCGCCCCGGGGCCGCTTCGCGGTCGAAAGCCTCGAAGCCCGGGCCGGGTTGGTCCTTTACTCGGCGGTGGGCCTCGGCATCGCCATGTTGGGCGGAGCCTTGCGAGCCGCGTGGCTTCGGGCTGAGTCGAGCTCCGAGCAGGACCATCGCCGGCGCGAGCAGTTGAGGATCACCCTGGACAGCATCGGCGACGCGGTGATCGTGACCGACGCCTCGGGCCGGGTCAGCTCCATGAATCCGGTCGCCGAGGCCCTCACCGGCTGGTCCTCGGGCCAGGCGATCGGGCAGCCGGTCGAGGTGGTCTTCGACATCGTGAGCGAAGTCACCGGGGATAAGGTCGATAGCCCGGTCGGCAGGGTCCTGCGCGAGGGGGTGATCGTCGGGCTGGCCAACCATACCTCGCTGATCGCCAGGGACGGGACCCGCCGCCCGATCGAGGACAGCGGGTCGCCGATCCGGTCCGGGGGCGAGATCATCGGCGTCGTCCTGATCTTCCGCGACGTGACCGAACGAAGGCGGCAGGAGCGAGAGCTCGAGGACCGCGAGCGGCAATTCCGGACGCTGGCCGAGTCGGTCCCGCAACTGGTCTGGATGGCGGAGCCGGACGGCCACATCTTCTGGTACAACCGCCGATGGTATGATTATACCGGCACGACTCCCGAACAGATGGAAGGGTGGGGCTGGACGTCGGTCCACGACCCGGCCGAACTCCCGAGGGTGATCGAACGCTGGGGGGCATCGATCGCCACCGGCGAGCCGCTCGACATGGTGTTCCCGCTCCGGGATCGGCACGGGGTCTTTCGCCCCTTCCTGACGCGGGTCGAGCCGGTCCGGGATGAGCAAGGCCGGGTGACCCGGTGGTTCGGGACCAATACCGACGTGACCGAGGCCAAGCGGGCCGAGGAGGAAGTGCGCGAGGCCCGATCCCGGCTGGAGTCGACGCTGGCCGCCGGCGAGATCGGGACCTGGGAGTACGACCTGGTCAACGACGTCGTCCGGGCCGACCGGAATCTCGCCCGGATCTACGGGGTGACGCCCGAGGGTTCCATGGAAGGCCCGGTCGACCTGTACATGGAGATCATCCATCCCGATGATCGACGGAGGGTCCTGGAGACGGTCGCGCAGGCCATCGAAACGGGCCAGGTCTACGAGGCCGAATATCGCCTGGTGATGCCGGATCGTTCCATCCGCTGGGTCGTGGCTCGCGGGAGGGTCGAGAAGGACGAGTCCGGCCGGGCGACCCGACTGCCCGGCGTGGTGGTGGACATTACCGCCCAGAGGCTCGCCGAGGAGCGGGAGCGGCGGCTGGCCGAGGCGGCCGCCGAGGCAAATGCCAAATTCCGGGCCTTTTTCGATCAGGGGGCCATCTTCGCCGCCATCCTGGACTTGAATGGCGTGATCATCGAGACCAACCGGCTCGCCTGGGCAGGATGCGGTTTCGCTCGGGAACAGGTCATCGACAGGCCGTTCTGGGAGGGGCCTTGGTGGACCCCGTCGGCCGGATTGCCCGAGCGGATCAGGGCGGCTTCCCTGCAGGCGGCCGGAGGTCGAATCTTCCGGGAGGAGTTGCCTTACTTCGTCGCCGACGGGGGCGAGCGGATCGCCGACGTGATCATCCTGCCGATCAAGGACGAGTCGGGCCGGGTCATGTTCCTGGCCCCGACCGGAACCGACATCACCGACCGCAAGCGGGCCGAGCAGGCGCTCCAGGAGAGCGAGGGCCGGTTCCGGCAGGTGGCCGACACCATGCCGCAGATCGTCTGGGTGACCCGCCCCGATGGCTTTCACGAGTACTACAACCGCCGATGGTACGAGTACATCGGGTGTACGCCCGAGGAGTGCCTGGGCCACGGCTGGAACGCCCCGCTCCACCCGGACGACCGCCAGCGATCCATCGACCGCTGGAGCCACTCGCTCCGGACCGGCGATCCCTACGAGATCGAATATCGTTTCCGGTCCAAGGAAGGGAAATACCGATGGTTCCTGGGCCGGGCCCTGCCGGTCCGGGACGACTCCGGGACGATCGTCAAGTGGTTCGGCACGTGCACCGACATCGAGGACTTCAAGCGGGCCGAGGCCGACCGGCAGAAGTTCGTCACCCTGGCCGAGAACAGCCTCGACTTCATCGGCATCTGCGACCTGCAAGGCATCCCGTTTTACATCAACCGGGCCGGGCTGGAGATGGTGGGCCTGGGCGGGATCGAGGAGGCCCGCCGGGCCACGCTCGGGGACTTCTTCTTCCCGGAGGACCAACCCTGGATCCAGGACCAATTCATCCCGGAGGTCCTGAAAGAGGGCCACGGCGAGGTCGAGGTCCGGTTCAGGAACTTCCGGACCGGCGAGGCCCGGTGGATGGCGTACAAGGTCCTGACCCTCGCCGATGCCGACGGCCGGATCAGCTCCCTGGCGACGGTCAGCCAGGACGTCACCGATCGCCGACGGCTCGAGGATGACCTGCGAACGCTCGCGGCCGACCTCTCGGAGGCCGACCGCCGCAAGGATGAGTTCCTGGCGACCCTGGCCCACGAGCTCCGCAACCCGATGGCCCCGATCCGGAACAGCCTGCGGATCATGCGGCTGGCCGGCGAGGATCGGGCCACCGTCGAGGAGTCCCGGAGCCTCATCGAGCGGCAGGTCAAACACATGGTCCGGCTCATCGACGACCTGATGGATGTCTCGCGGATCACTCGCGACAAGCTCGAACTCCGCCGAGAAATGGTCGACCTGGCCTCGATCATCCGGAACGCCGTCGACACCAGCCTGCCGCTCGTCGAGGCGTCCCGTCACGCCCTGACCCTGACGCTGCCGGAGGAACCGATCCTCCTCGACGCCGACCTGACGAGGCTCTCCCAGGTGTTCGCGAACCTGTTGAACAACGCCGCCAAGTACACCGAGCCGGGCGGCGAGATCGCCCTGATCGCCGAGCGGCAGGGCGGCGAGGCGGTCGTCTCGGTGATCGACAACGGGGTCGGCATCCCCGCGGAAATGCTGCCCCGCGTCTTCGAGATGTTCACCCAGGTCGATCGGACGCTGGAGCGCTCGCAGGGGGGGCTGGGGATCGGCCTGATGCTGGTCCGGACGCTGGTCGAGATGCACGGAGGATCGGTCGACGTCCAGAGCGAGGGCCAGGGCCTCGGTTGTCGGTTCGTCGTCCGGTTGCCGATCGTCGAGTCCGTCCCGAGGTCTCGGGAAGTCCCCGAGGCCGGCCCGGAGTCGGCCGATCCCCCGACGGCCCGCCGGGTCCTGGTCGTGGATGATAATCGAGACTCGGCCCGGACGCTCGTCCGGCTCCTGAAGCTCATGGGCCACCAGGCCAGCATCGCTTACGACGGGGGCGAGGCCTTGACCGTGGCCGATCGCGAACGGCCCGAGGTCATCCTGCTCGACATCGGATTGCCGGTGATCAACGGCTACGAGGTGGCCCGGACCATCCGCGACCGACCCTGGGGCCGGGACGTGGCGATCGTCGCCCTGACCGGCTGGGGCCAGGAGGGAGACCGCCGGCGCTCGAAAGAGGCCGGGATCGATCGCCACCTCGTCAAGCCGGTCGACCCGGATGCTTTGGAAGGCCTATTCCGACAGCTCCGCCCCGGACAGGATGACGCGCCCAGCGACAAGAACGGTTGAAGTCCTCGACCCCCCGCGGTTGCTCCTCGCCTCCCCGTCGTTCGGAGATCCGGGCCGCCGGCCCTCCTGTCCCCGGGCGGCACCCCTCACCTCGTCGAGCAGCCGCTCGATCTCGTCCTCGGTGGTGTAGCAGGCGCAGCCGATCCGGACCAGCCCTTCGTCGGCGAGGCCCAGGCGCTCGACGGCCGTCGTGGCGTAGAAGTCGCCGTGCGAGACGAAGAGACCCCGGTCGGAGAGCCGGCGGGCGACTTCCCCCGACGGGAGCCCGTCCACGGTGAACGAGACCGTCGGCGTCCGGGGCCGGGACGGGGGTGGCCCGTAGGCCCGGACCCCCTCGATCCCGGCCAGCCCGTCCCAGAGTCGCTCGGTCAAGGCCTGGCCCCTCCGATGCAGCGCGTCGAAAGCGGCCTGCAACCTGGCCCTCCGGGTCGGACCCTGGGCGATGGACGAGAGGAACTCGACGGCGGCGGCCGCCCCGGCGATCCCCTCGTGGTTCTGGGTCCCGGTCTCCAGCCGTTCGGGCGCGGTGTCGGGCGAGGGCTTCAGCTTGGGCACGTCGAGCCCCTGGAGGAGATCCTTCCGTCCGTAGAGGACCCCGACGTGAGGCCCGTGGAACTTGTACGCCGAGCAGGCCAGGAAGTCGCAGCTCATCGCCTCGACGTCGACCAGCCGGTGCGGGGCGTAGTGGACCGCGTCCACGAAGGCCAGGGCCCCGACATCGTGGGCCAGCCGGGCGGCCTCGGCCACGTCGCTGATCGTCCCCAGGGCGTTGGAAGCCGCCCCGATGGCCACCAGCCGGGTCTGGCCGTTGATCTTCCCGGCCAGGTCTTCGAAGTCGGTCTCGCCGGTCTCCGGGATCATCCGGGCGACCCGGATCGTCAGGCCCCGCTCCCGCTCCAGGGCCAGCCAGGGATCGACATTGGCGTGATGGTCCAGCTCGGTGACGACGACCTCGTCGCCCGGCCCCCAGCCACGACCCAGGGACCGGGCCAGGTGGAAGGTCAGGCTGGTCATGTTGGCCCCGAAGGCCACCTCCTCGGGCGAGGCCCCGAGGAAGTCGCCCAGGGCCCGGCGAGCCCCGGAGAGGATCCGGTCGGTCTCGCGACTCGTCGGGAACGACCAGTGGGTGTTGGCGTTGTGATTCGTCAGGTAGTCGGCCACGGCCTCGACGACGGACCGGGGGACCTGAGTGCCGCCGGGGCCGTCGAAGTAGGCGACGGGCCGCCCCTCCTGGAGGCGTTCCAGGGCCGGGAAACTCGCGCGGATCTCGGCGGTCGAGGCGACGGCGGGGTCGGACATCGGAGACCTCGTGGCGATAAGGGGCGTGGTCCCCGGCGAGGGTAAGCCGACGCCCGGCCCGGCGTCAATCCTTCGGGCGGGGTCGTGCCTCGGTTTGAAATGCGTGCTCAAACGGTCCTGCACGAGTCTTGAGTCTTGACCGGTTGAGATTTTGATTCGGTCGTAGACTCTGGTGAGCCGCCCTCTTACCCTGAAGGACGAGTTGACGAGGTTGGAAACCTGAGAATTAAGTTGTGCCGCGATACGAGGATTACCATCGGACCGTGGTTGGCTATCACGGAACCAGAAAATCGGTGGCCTTGAATGCAGTTCAGGCGATCCGACAACTGGACTGGAGCCGTAACCCTTGGGATTGGCTCGGGCACGGTATTTATTTCTGGGAGTACGCTCCCCAGCAAGCATGGCTATGGGCCGAGAAGCTGAGGCGTAAGAATCGCTGGGATGAGGAAACCGCCGTTGTTGCGTGCATGATAAGATTGGGGAACTGTTTCGATCTACTTGATCCGGATAACGTCAAGGCTATCAGGGGGGCCCATAAAATCTATCTGGAGGCAGAGCGGGACGCGAAACGAGAACCAGCCTCGAACGTCCGCGCGAACAAACGATTGAACTGCGCCGTCTTCGAAACAGCCTATCGTTTGTCCCAACGAATTGGTGAATCGGTCGATACTTGCAGGGCAGTCTTCGTCCCGAGCGGGGAGGGAAAGCTCTGGCCAGGGAGTGGCATCAATCCCAGGGCCCACATTCAGATTGTCGTTCGGAATCCGGCTTGCATACTCGGAACCTGGCTCGTAAAGCCGCAAGAGGGCAGCGACGATGGCGACTATCAATCCTAAGCCCAAGAAGGAGAACCGATTTCTCCGGGCGTTGAGATCAGCCCGCCGGATGACTCCGGAGGAACGAATTCAGATGCTAGTTGAGATTGGCCTGATGGAACAGGAGGAAGCCGACAAGGCCAAGAAGCAACTCCAGGAAAAATAAATTATCGTTGAATTGTTGATTCTGGCGATGTCCGGCTCGACTCCCCACCACCATCCTTGCCCAGCCCGGAGAATTCGCCGATGATCTGCCTCGCCGTGACCTTCCTCATCAAGCCGGGCCTCGAGGACGAGGCGATCGGGATGTTCGCCCGGTTGACCGAGGCGACCCTCACCGAGCCGGGATGCCGGATGTACCTGGCCCACCGATCGGTCGACGACCCGAGGAAGTTTTTCCTCTACGAGCAATACGACGACCGCGCCGCCCTCGACGCCCACCGGGCCTCGGACCACTTCGCCCGGCTGGCCACGGGTGGCCTCTTCACGCTGGTGGAGAGCCGGACGCCGGAACTCTACGAGCCGCTGGGCGATTGAGCCCGCGAGGTTGGCGGGCCCCCGATGGTAAGGACATCGGGAGCCCGGTGCCTCACGCGCCGGCGGCCTTGGGCTCCTCGGCGAACCAGGGGTAGATGGCCGGCAGGACCAGGGCGGTCAGCAAGGTGGAGGTGACCAGCCCTCCGATGACGACGGTGGCCAGGGGCCTCTGGATCTCGGCTCCGGGGGTGGTGGCCAGGGCCATCGGGATGAACCCGAATCCGGCGACCAGGGCGGTCATCAGGATCGGCCGGAGCCGGACCATCGAGGCTTCTCGGGCGGCGTCGTGGGGCTCGATCCCTTCGACGTGGAGGTGCTCGACCGAACTGACCCAGACCAGTCCGTTGAGCACCGCGACCCCGAAGAGCGCGATGAAGCCCACCCCCGCGGAGATCGAGAACGGCAGCCCCCGGGCCGCCAGCGCGAAGATCCCGCCGGTGGCCGCAGTGGGCACCGCCAGATAGATCAGCAGGGCCAGTCGGAGCGAGCCGAAGGTGCTGTAGAGGAGCAGGAAGATCAGGAGCAGGGCGATCGGCACGACGATCAGGAGCCGTTGCGAGGCCGTCTGCAAGTGCTCGAACTGCCCGCCCCAGCGGACCAGGTAGCCGGGGGGCAGGTCGACCTTGCGGTCGATCGCGGCCTGGGCCTCGGCCACGAAACCGGCCATGTCGCGGCCACGGACGTTCACCCCGACATACGTCCGGCGCTGGACGTTCTCTCGCTCGATCTCGCTAGGGCCTTCTTCGAAAGCGATCTCGGCGAGGTCGCGGATCGGGATCGGGTTCCCCTTGGGGTCGGCCACCTTGATCAGGCCGATCCGCTCGGGGTCGTTCCGCCAGGATTCGGGCAGTCGGACCTGGATGGCGAACCGTTTCTGGCCTTCGAAGAGCGTGCCGACGGTCGTGCCGCCCAGCGCGGCGATCTGGTCGAGGACGTCGCTGGCCTTGATCCCGTAGCGGGCCAGCTGGTCGCGGCGGACCGAGATCCGGAGCATCGGCAGGCGGCCGGTGCTGGGGGCCTTGACGTCCTGGGCCCCGGGGATCGCGCCCAGGACCCGCTCGATCTCGAGGGTCTTCTGGCGGAGGATATCCAGATCGGGCCCGTAGATCAGGGCGGCCACGTCGCTCTTGACCCCGGCGACCAGCTCATTGACCCGCATCTCGATCGGCTGGCTGAAGCCGAACTTCACCCCCGGGACGTTCTCGGAGAGTTCCTTGTTCATCTCCTCGATCAGGCCGTCGCGGGTCAGCCCGGCTCGCCACTCTTCCTGGGGCTTGAGCATCGTCCAGACGTCGGTCTGGTGGACGCCCATGGCGTCGTTGGCGATCTCGGGCCGGCCGGTCTTGCAGTAGACCGTCCGGACCTCGGGGAACTTCTCGAGGATGGTCTCGATCTGGGTCGACATCGGCACGGCCCCTTCGAGCGAGGCCGAAGGGATCCGGACGGCCTCGATCAGGAGGTCCCCCTCGTTGAGCCTGGGCATGAACTCGGCGCCCAGGTTCAGGGCGACCGGCACGCTGACGCCGACCAGCGCGAGCGCCAGCAGGGCCACCGCGAGCGGGTGGCGGATCACGCCGTCGATCAGCGGGGCGTAGATGCGCTTGGCCCAGCGGATCAGGAAGACCTCCTTCTCCTGGACCTTCGAGCCCAGCGCCAGCGAGGCCAGCACCGGCATCAGGGTCAGCGAGAGCACCATCGAGCCGGCCAGGGCGAAGATCACGGTCAGGGCCATCGGCCGGAAGAGCTTCCCCTCGGTCCCCTGGAGGGCGAGCATCGGCAAGTAGACGATGGCGATGATCAGCTCGCCGAACATGGTCGGCTTGCGGACCTCGACCGCCGCGTCTCGGATGATCTCCAGCTTGGGGCGCGAGCCCCCCTCGTGGGCCAGACGCCGGACGCAGTTCTCGACCATGATCACGCTGGAGTCGACGATCAGGCCGAAGTCGATCGCGCCCAGGCTCATCAAGCTGGCCGTCACCCCGGTGGCGAACATGATGTTGGCCGCGAAGAGCATCGACAGCGGGATCGCCATCGCCACGATCAAGCCGCCCCGGATGTTCCCCAGCAGCAGCAGCAGGATCACGATGACCAGCGTCCCCCCCTCGGTCAGGTTCTTCTCGACGGTCCCGAGGGTCTGCCCGATCAGGTGGGTCCGGTCGTAGAGCGCCTCGATCGTCACCCCCGGGGGCAGGGTCTTGCGGATCTCGTCGAGCTCGACCTTGACCCGGTTGACGACCTCCCGCGAGTTCTCGCCGATCAGCATCATGACCAGCCCGGTGACGATCTCCCCCTCGCCGTCGCGGGTGACCAGACCGGCGCGGATCATTGGGGCCAGGTGGACCCTGGCGACCTGCCCGATCGTCACGGGGACCCCGTTCCGTTCGTCGATGACGATCGCGGAGATGTCCTCGATCCGGTGCGCCTGGCTCTCGCCGCGGATGTAGCGGGCTTCTCCCTCGTGGACGAGGTAGCCGCCGCCGACGTTGGCGTTGTTCGACTTCAGGGCGTTGAAGATCTCGGTCATCGAGAGCTTGTACTGGTCGAGCTTGTTGGGGTCGACCTCGACCTGGAACGTCTTCAGCTCGCCGCCGTGCGTGTTGATCTCGGTGACCCCCGGGACGCTCCGGAGGTGATACGCGACCGACCAGTCGAGGATCGTCCGGAGTTCCATCGGGCTGTAGCCCTTGCCCTTGATCTGGAACTGGAAGATCTCGCCCAGCGCCGTGGAGATCGGGCCGAGCATCGGCGTGCCGTACCCGGGCGGGATCGCCTCGGCCGCCTTGGTGAGCCGCTCGCCGACGAGCTGGCGGGCCTTGTAGATGTCGGTCCCCTCGTGGAAGACGATCGTCACCACCGAGAGCCCGAATTTCGAGATCGAGCGGATTTGCTCGACGCTGGGCAGCCCGCTCATCGCCCCCTCGACCGGGAACGAGAGCAGGGTCTCGACCTCCAGGGGGCTCAGCGCGGGGGCCTCGGTGATCACCTGGACCTGCACGTTGGTCAGGTCGGGGACCGCGTCGATCGGCAGGCTCAGGGCCGAGTGGACCCCCAGCCCCGCCACCAGGAGCGTCCCCATGATGACCAGGAACCGATTCCGCAGCGCCGTCTCGATCAGGGCATTGAGCATGGGCGAGCCTGGGGTCAATGGCTAGTGGTCGGTTTCTCTGAGTAGGGCAGGGCTTGCCCTGCCGAGGAGAACAACGCTGGCAGGGCAAGCCCTGCCCTACGGGAAATCTCGAGGAAAACCGCGTCCGGGTGAGGGCAAATCGATCGACGCGATCGCACCCCTCGGCCGGTCACTCCTCGTCGGTCTCGTTCTGCAGGATCAGCTCGCTCTTGACCAGGAAGGCCCCGGCGACGACCACCGGCTCGCCCGACTTGATCCCCTCGGTGACGACCTGTCGCCCCTGGGCGTCGCGTCCGAGCTTGACCGGGCGGATCACGAAGGATCGCTCCTCCTTGCCGGGCACGAAGACGGCCGGCTTTCCCTCGAACTCGACGACCGAGCTGAGCGGCACGGTGGTCGCCTTCTCGATCGCCCGCGTGTCGAGCACGATCGTGGCGAACATGCCGAGCTTGAGCAATCCGTCGGGGTTCTCGGCCTCGGCCACCATGCGCACCGTCCGCGTGATCGGGTCGACGTCGGCCCCGGTGTAGAGCATCTTCGCCTCGAAGGTCCGCCCCGGGTAGGCCGTGGCCGTCAGGGTGATCTTGCCATCGGAGAGGCCGGGCAGGGCGGAGAAGTCGGATTCGGGGATGTTGGCCACGGCGTAGACCTTCGAGACGTCGACCAGGGTGAACAGGATGTTGGCCGTCTCGACCCGCTCGCTGATGCTGATCGCGGTCGAGACGACCGTGGCGTCGAAGGGGGCGAGGATCGGGTAGGCGGTCAGGTCCTCCGACCCCGATGGGAGGGCCGAGGCCTTCTCGGGGTGGGCCAGGAGGTCGTCGACATCCACGGGCACGCCCAGGATCCGGAGCCTCTGGGCGGCGTCGACGACCATCTCCTCGGCGTTCCGGGCCGCTTGCCGGGCGATCCGGTCCTGTTGCGCCACATCGAATCGGATCTGTTCGAGGCTCGCATCGAATTTCGCCTGGGCCGACTCCCGGGCGTGCTGGGCGATGAACAGCGGGTGCTCGCCGATGATCTTCTTCTGGTTCAGGGTGGTCATCTTGTCGGCTTCATGCGCCGCGTTCTCGAGGTCGGCGTAGGCCGAGAGGAGGGTGCCCCGGGATGCGCCGAGCTGGCGCGAGGCGAAGGTCCGTGCCAGTTCCTGGGCGGGGGTCCCCTTGCGGAGCTGGTCGATCATGGCCTCGGTGTTGGAGGCGATCTCGGCCCGCCAGTCGGCCTCGACGCGGGCCGTGGCCAGGGCCCGCTGACGCTCGCGGATCAGGAGCCGGGCCGAGCCGATGTCGGGGCTGTCCAGGACGACCAGGGTGTCCCCCTTGCGGACCTTGGTCCCCGGCAGGACCGGCACC
The DNA here is from genome assembly GCF_051175385.1 of Tundrisphaera lichenicola. GTDB lineage: Bacteria > Planctomycetota > Planctomycetia > Isosphaerales > Isosphaeraceae > Tundrisphaera > Tundrisphaera lichenicola. Next base: position 258,383 of record NZ_CP195106.1, read on the forward strand.
GTCCGGACGATGCCGAGCGCCTGGGGATGCAGGTCGACCCGGCGGGTGGCGTCGGCCTCGATCTTCCCGGTGACCTGGACTTCGCGAGGCATCTCGACCTCGCGGGCCGGCTCGACCTGGATCCCGGCCGACTCGAACTTGCCGACGGCCATCACGACCGTTGTGGCCGGGTCGAAGCCCGGCCCGGGTGCCTCAGCCGGGGCCTCGGCCCGGCTCGGCTGCCCCGCCGATGCCGATCCTTCCCGATGAAAGAGCCGGTCGTGAGTCAGCTCGGCCGCCGCCACCAGGGCCATCATCGCCAGGACCAGCCCGATGACCCAGACGGCGGGCATCTTCGACGCGGTCACACTGCTCGTCAGCGATCTTACCGGTACCGCCAGCCGCATATTCGCAACCTCCTCGTACGAGGCTAACGCGACGGCCCGCCCGGCCGATCTCCGGCGGGCTGGGGCGACGCACAAGGGCCTCGAACGTCCCCTGAGTTCGGTCGATATTCATCGGATCGAGGGCGACGAAAAGATGGCGAGGTGGGACGATCGGGGCTGGAAGTCCCGGACGTTCCTCGTCATCGGTCGAGGGAGGGTGGGCTCAGCAGGACCAGCGCTGGAGCCAGGAGGAGAACGAGATTCCGGGCGCAAAGGTGGCGCCGAAGGTATGAGCCGACCTCAAGTTGGGAGGAGGGCAGGGCGGAGTGCCGGGAATCGCGAAAGCGGCATCCCCGGTCGCCAGACTCGGCCCTGAATCGAGCGAGTCGAGAGGATTCGAGGATTGGTCCGGCACGACGATCGGACCGACCTCGGGCGTCGGCGCGTCCCAGCCGGCCACGTGGGCGTGAAGCTGGGGGCCGGCCCCGGAGTGGCCGGGCTCGACCGGGCCCGAAGAGGGGAGGAACCAGTGCCAGTGGAGGATCGCCACGTCGTCCGCCCGGCCCGCGTCGGGATGCCAGCGGAGCAGGTGGTCGTGATACTCGCAGACTTGGCCGGGCCCGTCCTGGTGCCGGACGTTGTGGAAATCGGCCTGGGGCCAGGGCGCATGGAGGAGGCTCAGGATCAGCAGGCTGATCCCCAGGATGCGGGCACGGTGATGGCGGGACCACCCCTGCGACGGCATGCCAGTTCCTCGGACCACGGAAGGGCGACACGCGAGGCGATACCCTCCATTATGGCCCTCCCGTCCGCCCCGTCAAGCGATACCCGGCCCCGGACGGGTTCGAGAAAGACCCGAAAAATTTATTAAATATAAATGTTGGGAATTATTTGATCGAATCGGTTCGGGCCGTGTTACGATGAAATCGATGGGCCTGCAAACGGCGTGGCCCCGCCCTCCCGGAGCGGCCTGGCCGCGGAAAGCCGGTGTTCCCGTGCAAAGAATCCTGGACAAGTGGGGCCTGCCCTTCGCGGCCGTCGTCATCGGCGGCATCATCCTCTGGGGCCTGGTATTCTCCAAGGGCCGGGTCGAGGACGAGCCCAAGGCCCCGATCGCCGCCCCCTCGAAGCTCCAGTGATCGTGTCAATCCCCGGGTTCATTCATCCGGAGCGTCGGAGCTTTGCCGCTCGGAACGACTCTGCCTCCGGAGAATTGATTGCCGGCCGAAGTATCGCGAGGGTTGATCGTCCGACACCCCGGATTCAATTCACGACGAAGGCCCGAAGTTGCCTTGTGGCCGATCATTGTCGCACGGATGGGAAGGCCAGCCATTCGGGAATTGACCAGACGTGATCGGCCAGCCCGGCCGCCATCGCCGGACTCCTCTTCCGCCAGATGCCCTGGTCGTCTTTGATCCGTAAGGTCCGGACCGGCCAGCAGAAATTGTAGACGTACATCGTCAGGTAGGTCACCGATTCGTGATGCCGCCAGTCCTTGCTGAATCGGTATGTCTTGCGAGCCTTCCGGGCGTTGCGATGCCGGTCCGTGCCGTTCTGCCGCTCCACGAACGATGTGTTGATCGATCGGCTCACCCTGGACATCCCCAACGTCGCGGCCACCGCCGCCATCGTGCCGAAGATCACCCGCGTGGCGATGGCCACCACACGGCCTCTCTCTCGCGTCTTCTCCACCACGGCATAGGTCAGGCCCACCGGCTCGACCTTGTAAGGGGCCCTGGGCCGGCCTCGCTTGCCGGTCCGGGGCGGCGTGATCGTCTCCCCATAGGCCTCGAGGATCGCATTCTCGTAGGCCTGATAGCCGTCGGTGGTGATCAGGTCCATCAGCCTTCCCCCGGTGCGTCGCTTGAAGTCATCGACCACCGCGACGACGTTCGCGGCCGTCCGCTCGCCGGACACGACGCCGATCACCAACCGACTCTCGGCATCGATCGCGACATGGTCCCAGGTGTCTCCCTTGCGGTCATCGGCCGGGTCGGTCTGGTCGCAATTCTTCTCCTTCTTGGCGACGAAGGACCACTTCTCATCGAACTGGGCCTCGCGAGTGAGGGGGGGAAATCGCGACCAACTCGTCGTGGAGGTCGTGGGAATGATCACCAGCGATCCGGCTCAGGCGGCCGACCGTGCCCCGATCGACCTTGCAGAGCCGCCCGGTCTGTCGGACACCGCATCCCTCGGCGATGTGCTCCAGGACCGTCTCGACCTTCTCCGGAGGCAGTCGGGAGTCGAAGAGCGGCGTCCCCTTCCGCTCGGAGAAACGAGCCTTGCAAGCCCGGCAGCGGAGCATGCGTCGGGCCTTATCTGGGCCATACCGACTGGTGACCGAGAGATTTCCGGCTCCACGTTTGCCGTATTCTGAGCACTCGAAATTCAGGCAGCAGAAGCGAGAGAGGTCGTCCATGGTGCGGCTCAGTCGGTACGATCTTGGGGATTGGCAACCAATTGCGTCACATGCTTATGATAGAAGAAAGGCGGTCAACGTGCGACACTGACCGGCCACGAGGCGAAGTTGCGATAAGGCCGGAACCCATAATATTTGGGCCGATCGTCGAGCCTCACATGCAACCAGGGCACTCCCGCCCCGGCCGTGCTGAGCCAGGCGGGCGACTTTCCGAGGCGTTCGATCATCGCCATCCCGACGAGGGCCCAGAGCGAGTGCTTCTGCGATTCCGGGGCCTTGCGGACGAACGCCGCAAGATGCCCGTAGGCCTCCCGCGGCGCGATGGGACGGGGCACGACGAGGATCGCATCGCGACCCAGGTTGGGAAATGCGATGGCCTCCCGATTCGGCTCGGTCGCCCCGAAATGATCCGCGAACGCACCGGGATCGGATCGCCCGGCCAAGCCCGGTTCGTCGATCAGGACGAACTCGAATGGTCGAGCCGCCGTGACATCCGACACCGGGGGAGTCTCCCACCGGAATGCCGAGAATGGAGCTTCGGCCAGCAACCCGAGGAAGAAAGTCCGGAAGTCCGCTTCGTCCCGCCAGAGATCCAAGGCCTCCCGAAACGGGAGAGGCGACCCTCCCGCGACGATCTCGAACTTCAGGAGTCGCCCCCCGTCCCATCGCTCGCTGCGAGTGGTCCACATGGTCTACGGATCCTCCTCGCGAGTCGGGGGCGATCAGGCGATCCGCTGGGCAATACCCGAACCGGCGGTCGGCGGCGGCAGGGGCTTCCCGTCTCGTTGGGCGATCTCGACCCAATCTTGCACGATCCGGCAGAGTTCTCGATAGACCTCGATCTCGTCCATACCGTGGCAGCAAGGGCCGATGATCCCGGGGCACTGCCCGACGAAAGCCCCATCCTCCTCCGACCATTCCACGATTTTGACGTGTCTCGCGGCTTCGGTCATGACCGGGCCACCTCGTCGCTCGCCTAACTTCCCGCTCCTGATAGGGCCTGGCGTCGTCGCCCGGCTGTCCGGAAAGCGTGCCCCGATCGCCCTTGGGAGGCTCGAAGTTGCGGCGGCTACCCTTTCCGCCGCGATCGACGAATCTGGCTTGCTCCAGGTCTCCGATCAACTCGCGGACCTTCCGTGGCATGGATCTTGTTCATGCGAGGGCAGAGTCAGGCGGTTCCCGTCGGGGGATCAGGGCTCTAACCAGGGAGACTCGCTCATCTGGGACGCTCTCGCTTTCGTCGTATCCTCCGGCATTCGCGTGGTTGATCTCGATGACGAGGACTGACGGATCGACCTTTCTGGAACATTCGATTAAAGGCCGTGTGCTTCCTCCTCAGATCAGGCTCTCCAGCAGGAGCTTGAGCTTGCGGACCTCGACTTCGACCTCGAAGGGGTTGTCGAACGAGTCGAGGATCGAGACGGTCAGGGCCCGGACGTAGCCGTTGCGCTCGAGGAGGTTGACGATCCGGCCGTACTCGATCTCTCCCTGGCCGACCCGGACCTGGAACTCCCCGGGCTTTCGGCCGGTGTCCCTCAGCAGGACGTTCTGGACGAAGGGGAAGACCTCGTCGTAATTGCCCCCGGCCAGCGGCCCCTGGATGTAGTGGCTGGGGTCGAGGGTCAGGCCCAGGCCGGGGACGGCCCGGCAGAGCTCGGCGGCCTGCCCGGGGTCGGAGGTCAGGGTGGTCGAGTCGGTCATCAGGGCCAGGACCAGGCCCTGGCGCATGGCATGTCCGGCCAGTGCGGCCAGTCGCTTGACCTCGTCGTCGAACGGGGTCCCCAGCGGCGAGGCGGGAATCGTGATCACGGCGACGGTCTGGAGCTTGGCCAGCCGGCAGATCGCCTCGAACCGTTTCCGGACCGTGGCCTCGTCGGCGTCGCCGAAATCGACCCCGTAGGCCGATGGGGTCATGCTGGGCGCGTCCCGGAGTCGGCCGTGGGCGGCGTCGACGTTCTCGGCGATCTCCGAGGGCTGGAGGTGAGTCCCCCCTTCGACGATCGCCAGGTCAATCTTGCGGAATTCCAGGTCGGCGATGTGCCGGATGGCCTTCTCGAGCGGCTCTTTCGAGAAGCAGAGCGTGTTGCAAGCGACGAACACCCGGATTCCTCCTCCGTGAAGGATTGCGACGGAGCGCCGATCCGGGCCCAGGCCCGACGACCCTCCTCTCCTCCCCATCGTTCCATCCCGCGTCGAGCCCGATCTTACCGCAGGCGTTTGCCGGGCGGAAGGGCGGATGCGTCGCCGGTCCGGATCATGCCCGATCGGTCGCCCGCCCCGACGGTCGAGGCCGGGCCGGAGGAGACGTACCGGGTCCAGTGAGAGCCGGCCAGTCGGGCGAAGTCCGAGTAGCGTTTGTCGCGGTAGGCCGAGAGCGCGGCCATCAGGTCGCGTCGGGCGTTGAGCCGCTCGGATTCGCTGAGGGCGTCGCCCCGGACCGAGACATCGTCGATCCAGAGCCGACCCGGGCCGAGCAGCTCGAACCGGAGCCGGGCCGAATCCAGGCCTCCTTCGGGGAGCTGGGTGGCCCGGATGGTCGTCTCGGCCCAGTCGGCCTGGGCCGTCAGGTCGAGCTGACGGGCATACGGGCGATCCTCCGCCTGGCCGTCGATCCGGACACGGACCTTGGTGTCGGGGGGATCGGCCCGGAACCAGGCGTGGATCGCCAGGGTCGAGCGCCCATCGGGGTGGAATGGGGTGCTGATGACCCCGGCCGGGCCATTCCGGGCGTCGAGTCGGAGGCTCCCCCGCCCCGATCGGGGACGGTCCCGGTCCAGCTCCACCAGGCCACCCCCCGTCGCGGTCTCCCAGCCGGGGATGGTCGTCGAGGGGCGGGAGGTGGTCAGGAGGACCGAATCGGGCTCGAACCCCGCGTTCGAGGGGCCGGACCGTGAGAGGGTCAGGTTGGGGTCGCCCGCCGGGAGCCGGTTGAGGCGGCCCAGGGCGGCCCAGAGGTCGTCGTAGTGGGCCTTCATCCCGTCCAGTACGGCCGGGCCGGGGAACGGCGTGACCGAGGCCACCTTGACCGCGGGCGAACCGACCTTCGCCGTGGCCACGCCGAAGGGGGGGAGTTCCAGGACCAGCCGGGCCACCCCCGCTTCTCGCTCGGGTTCCAGCCGGATCCCTCTGCCGAGGTCCTCCACCGAGGCGTCGGCGGGGGCCTCGAAGGCGGTCTCCAGCAGGATCGGATAGGGCGTGTCGTTGGCCATCGAGAGGTAGGTGTTCGGCCCCGATCGGACCGCCCGGGAGACCACGCCCGAGGGAAGCCTCGGCCCGGGGGGGCCGGGTGGCGGGGATGGCAGGGGCGAGAAGACCCGGGCGAACCGGCGGATTCGCTCCTCCTGCCCGGCAACGCTGGTCGAGGCCAGGATCACCCGTCGGGCGTCGATCGCGGCGATCGCGTGGCCCAGGGGCTCGTCGCCCCAGGCTCCCTCGGCCATCGGTCGGGCGGTGAGCCGGAGTGGGGCCTGATTCCACTCGGCCGGGTCGTCGACCGGCCCCTCGACGCCCACCAGGACGCCCCGACCCGCCCGGGGTGCGACCTGTTCGTCCAGCTCGGGGCTGGTGGCCAGGTCGTGGCCCAGGTCGCCGGTCGACAGGCCCACACCTCGGAGGATCACCGGGGCCCCTTCGCCTTCGGGCCAGGCGGTCAGGTCCAGGCCAACCCCTCGCCAGGCCTGGCTCGGCCCGAGTCCGGCCAGGTCGACCCGGCGAGCCTCCTCGCCGGCCGGCCCGGGTTCGAGGCCCGGGGTGGCGACGGCCAGGGTCGAGCCGGGCGAGGCCGACCGTGCGGCCTCGGCCAGGCCGGCGTAGACGCCGGCGACTTCGCGGGATCGCCAGGCCAGCCAGGGGAGCCGCCCGGCCCCCTCGACGTACTTCGCCCGGGCCTCGAACCGGCCGGGGTCGCCCGGATCCTGGCCGGGCACCCGAGCCGAGAGGCCGGGCTCGAAGGCGTCGTCGACGAACCGGGCGAAGGTGGTGTCGTCGAGCCCGGTGTCGGGCCCGCCCAGGAGCGTCGAGCTCGGGCCGAGCCGGACCAGCACGCCGAGGAGATTCGGCCGGGCCTTCCGGGGCTCGACCGCGGCCCTCACCTTCCGGGCCATGGCCTCGCGGACCTTCGGGTGGATCGGGTGGTAGCTCGGCCCATCGGCCAGCCCCTTGCGGTCGAGCCGGACCAGTCCCTCCGCCATCGCCTCGGGCGAATTGGGCGCGGGGAGGCCGGGCAGGGTGCCTCCGAAACCGACCTCGACCCAGGCCGAGCAGCCCCGACGAGCCAGGATCCGGAGCATCAGGTCGAGCCGGTCAGGCCCGGTGGAATCCTCCCCGGCCTGGCCGCTCAGGGCCCGCCGACGCTGGCGATCGGCCAGTCCGTTGGGCAGGATCACGGTCGAGGCCCCGCAATGGGCCAGATAAGTCGACAGGTTTCGCCCCTGGGCCAGGATGTCGATCGTTCGCTCGTTCCCGCCCCCGAAGCGGGCCAGCGACCGGAGGCCGGCCAGGTGGATCCCCAGCGACCGGTCGGGTCCCCGGGGGGCCGCCGAGGCCGGCAGGTCTGTCAATTCGGTCAGGGAGATCGAGCCGATCCGGACCGAGGCCGCCCGATCGCGATTCACCATCACCAGGACCGGCGACTCCGCGTCGGGCCAGACCGGCCAGGAGAAGGTCCCCGGGGGGCCGCCGTCGAGGACTGGCGCCCCGGAAACGCAGGCGTCGAGCACCACCCGGCCCGGACTGCCCGGCCCACCGCCGGCCACCATCGCCACGCCGAGCGATGAGGGATGCCCGCCGGTTACCGTCAGGGTCAGCCGGTGGGGCCGCTCCGGGTTCTCGACCCGGAGCCCGACGGCCGACCAGGCCAGGCCCCCCGAGTCGGCCGGGGCCAGCGTCGAGGGTTCCGTGGCATTCCCCTTGATCCAGCCCCGGAGCCGGTCGCGGACCGAAGGGTCGACCATCGCGGCGTCGGGGACCAGCCAGGTGGTTCGGCCGGGCTCGGCCAGGGGGGAACGCCCGGTGGCGGAGGGCCGCTGTCCCCAGGCCCGGGTCAGGTCAATCGCGTCGACCTCGGATTCGCCCGAATCTCCCTTGGTCGGGGTTGGCGAGGCCGGGGATCGAGGGCCGAGGATCGCCACCGAGAGACGACGGCTCGCCGAGGTCGTCTGCGAGGGGTTTCTCCGGCGGCGAAGCCATCGGCCGAGCCTCGACCCGGCCGGGTCGCCCATCGGCTCCCACGAGGTCTTGATCTCCAGGATGTACGTCCCCTCGGGGCCTTTCGCGGTCACCATCAGGGGATGGCGGGCGGGCTCCAGGGAGTTGGTGGCGATGACTTCTTTCCAATCGTCACGCCAGATCGGGTCGCCCCCTCGGGCCGGCCTCAGCTCGGCCGAGCACCGGACGGCCACGTCGGCCGCTTCCGGGGTCAGGAGGTTCAAGGAGACCGAGAGAGGGACCGCCGCCCCGGGCTCCAGGGTCCCGTCGCCCGCGAGGTCGGCCTGGATGGCATCCCAGGCGAGCCGTTCGACCTTGATCTCGCCGACGGCCGGCGACCCGGAATGGTGCGGACCTTCCAGGAGCGAGGCCAGGGTCAATCGGGCGACCTGATCGGCGACCCGGATCGTGATCTCGGCCGCCAGAGGGGCCTCGACCCGGACCCGGGCCTGGCCCTGGTTCACGAAGGTTTGCCGCCAGGACCCATCGGGCCGGGACTCCCAGGCCGGGCCGGTCGGCCAGGGGACAACCTCATTCACCACGCCGGCGCCCATCGTCAACTCGATCGGGCCAGGAATAGCCGGGACGTGCTCGGGCTCGGGAAGATCGGGCAGGACCGGGACCGACCATCTGAGTTCGAAGGTCATCCGGACCGGCAGACCCGCCGGGGCCTCTCGGGGCGAGATCGGCGCAGCACCGGCCAGCGCCACGAAGAGCGCATGGAGCCAGATCAGCCTGTGAACGCGCCGTCCTGTGCGCATGCGACTTATGATGCCCCCGAGGCCCGACCTGAACCGATTCGGTTCGCATCCTTGCGAATCCGGCACGGGTTGTCGGGCCCCCAACTGGCCTTGTCGAATCCTTTACTTATCAGAGATCCATCGACCGGTCGACCCGCGAACTGGAGAGATTTTGCATCCTGTCCGGAAAGTTTCCCGGCCTCGCGATCCCGATAATCGTTCAGGCCTGACAGGCTCGGCGGGAATCTGCGGGAATTGCGTCGAGTCTGATCTTGTGCTGATCTCGAAATTCGTCACGATGACTTGGCGAATGGTTCGGTTCGGCGATAAAATGGGAGTCCCCGGCCGTCCAGCCGCGGCCCGTCATCCCGAGATGGCCCTGGCCCACGGCGACCTCCCGACCTGTCTCCCTCCGACTCGACGGAGGCCGAACCGGATCGGGCAGGATCTCGCGAATGTCGCCCTCCAATCGCTCGCTCATCGCACGGGATCTCCTTGGGCTTTTGACAGCCTTCCTCGGAGAGTTACCCGGCGCGTCAGAAGGATCTCTCCACATGAGACTCTTGCTCTGGTTGATCTTGGCCTTCAATGGCAATCCCGACGGTGGCAAAGAACCGACCGATCGGCTCGTCCCCGCCGGCTTCCAGGGCAATCCCTGGGGACCGGTCGCGACCGCGATGAGGAAGTCGGGCGAGCTCCCGCCGATCCCCGATACCCCCGCCATGACGCAGTGGGACCAGTGGGGCCGCAAGGTCCTCAAGTCGGGGGACATCCTCTTCCGACGCGGCGATGCCCGGATCCTGGGCGGGCTCTTCCCCTTCAGCCGGTTCATCGCCAATGTCAGCGGGAGCCAGTATTCGCACATCGGGACCGTGGTCTTCGAAGACGGCGAGCCGATCGTCTATGACACGACCAAGGCCAGCGTCCGCCGCCAGCCCCTGAAGATCTGGATCCTGGATAATACCGGGGCCTTCGGCGTCAAGCGGCTCAAGCCCGAGTTCCAGGGGCGGATCACCAAGGTGGTGGAATACCTCCACGACGTCTACAAGAAGCAGGTCCCCTTCGACTACGAGCTGTCGACCGACGATCGCGAACTCTACTGCGTCGAGATGGCCGAGAAGGCCTTCCGCCATGCCGGCCTGGTCCTCTCCGAGCCCGTTCTCCTGGCCGACATGGAGAATATCGAGCAGTTCCCGCTCTGCGTCCTCGGCTTCACCTCGCTGACCAGCTTGAAGCTCGACCAGGCCGTGTTCTTCCCCGGCAATGAAAGGCACGGGATCTGGTCGTCGCCGGTCCTGGAGACGATCTATCCCCCGGCCCCGACCGATCGGGCCTCCAAACCGGCCGAGCCGGCCCGCAAACCCGCCGCCGCGGCCCGCCCGAAATCGGTGGCGGACCGGACCACGAAGATTCCTAGGAACTGACCCATCAGACCCCCCGTCGACCGCTGATCTCGAGCGGTCGTCGTCACCACCTGGAAGGCATGGATGCCATGAATCACACCTCCTGGACGGTCGGGCCGCGCACCCGGAGGGTGTCGGCCCTGGTGATCCTATCGTGCTTCGCGCTGGCGGTGAGCCCGGCGACCGGCGAGGACGAACCCCGGGTCTATCCCCACAAGGCGGTTCGTCGAATGGAGTTGGGTGACGGACCCCTCTCCTACTGGCTGTTTGAGCCCGCCGAACCGTCGCCCAAGACGGCCCCCGTGGTGGTCTTCAACCACGGTTGGTTCGCGGTCAATCCCGGAGTCTACGGGGCCTGGATCGAGCATCTCACCCGGAACGGGAAGATCGTGATCGCTCCGCGCTATCAGCGCGACTGGTCGACCCCCCCGGCCAATTTCCTGCCCAACGCCCTGACCGCCGTACGCGATGCCCTGGATGTCCTGGAGACCTCGCCCGCGCACGTCCGGCCGGATCGCTCGAAGTTCGCGCTGATGGGCCACTCCGCCGGGGGTAACCTCGCCGCCCAGATGGCCGCGGTGGCCGCCGAGGCCGACCTGCCCGACCCGAAGGCCGTCGTCGCGATCTTCCCCGGCGAGGTCTTCCAGTCCAAGAAGCCCGACCTGGCCAACGTCCCGGCCTCGACCCTCCTGGTGGTCGTCGCCGGCCAGCGGGACCTGGTCGTCGGCGACCAGCGGGCCCGCGAGATCTTCGCCGGGACGACCGCGATCCCCAACGATCGGAAGAAGTTCGTCCTCTACCGGACCGACCTCCGGGGCCACTCGCAGTTCCACTCGAATCACTTCGCCCCCACCGCCGCGCTCCCCCGGTTCGACACCGGAGACGGCCTCCTGCCCGCCGCCCAGATGGCCCAAGGCGAGGTCAACGCCTTCGACACCGCCGGGTTCTGGAGGATGGCCGACCTGACCATCGACGCCGCCTTCGCCGGCAAGACCCTCGACGAGGCCACCGACAAGGGGGACGCCTTCCGCCACCTCGGCTACTGGGCCGACGGTCGACCGGTCCTCCCCCCGATCGTCTCCGACGACCTCAGCACCATTCCCCGAGTGATCCCCCACGCCGGCCTCAAGCTCTTCGCCTGGCCCACCATCCGCGAAGCCGCCGCGATCCAGGAGGGGACCGAGCGACGCTGAAGGGCGGGCTGGGTGATCCTGGCCCGATCCTTCCGCGATCGAGAGTCAATCGAACGATTGGATCAGCGAGGAGTGGTAGTGGAAACGTCCTCGATCTCCCGGTTCCCGGATGAAACGGTCGACATCTCTTGGCTAGACCCGGGAATGAATTCTGTCCGGAGCAGTACTGCCAGCGGAGGTTCTTCCCTGACGTCGAGGACACGGCTCTGGTAGGATGGCCGCCATGGATCCACTACTTTCTCGGATCACGATCGACCCAGCCGTCTGCCACGGGCAGCCTTGCGTCCGGGGATTGAGGTATCCCGTCGAGTTCCTGCTGGAACTGCTCAGCTCGGGCATGGCATACGACGAAGTACTCGCGGATTATCCGGACCTCGAGCCTGATGACCTCCGAGCGGCCCTCGCATTCGCCGCCAGGTTGACACGATCCAAGCGGATGTTTCCGGTAACATCGTGAGATTCCTGATCGACGCCCAACTACCCAGGCGGATGGTCGGATGGCTGATCGCTGGTGGTGCTGACGCCGTCCATACCCTCGATCTCCCGGATGGCAATAGGACGACCGATACTCAAATCATTGAAGCCTCGAACCGTGAACAAAGGGTGGTCATTACCAAGGACGCGGACTTCGTCAATTCCCACCTGTTGTCGGGGCGACCGCGAAAGCTCTTGCTGATCTCGACTGGTAATATCAGCAACCTCGAGCTGGAGCGAATCTTGACATCCCTCATTCCGGACCTCGTCCGCGGGTTCCAATCGGACTCTTTCCTGGAGTTGGACCGCTCCGGCATCATCATTCGGGGTTAGAGTCAGAGCATACTCATAGGATCGACGTCGATCGCCAGTTCCACGCCGTTCGGCGGGGGGAACCGGGGGGGGACGGCCTTCAGGAGGTCCTGCAACGGGCGGGGGGAGGGGCAGCGCATCCGGAGGTGGAAGCGGTAGAGGTTGCGGATCTTCTCCACCGGGGCCGGGACCACGGCGGTGATCACCACCAGGTTCGAGGCTTCCTGCTGGAGGGCCGCGTGCAACTCTTCGAGGTAGGCTTTCACCGCCGTCGCATCCTCCCCCCTCGCGATCAGGCGGACCAGACGCCCGAATGGGGGTAGGCCCATCTTCTCGCGGTCGAGCAGCTCTCCGGCGACGAAGTTCATGTAGTCGTGATGCTGGGCGTGCGCGATCGCCGGGACGTCGGGGGAGAAGGTCTGGACCAGGACCTTGCCCGGTCGGTCCCCCCGGCCGGTTCGGCCGGCCACCTGGGTGACGATCTGGAAGGTCCGCTCGGCGGCCCGGAAGTCGGGCAGGTGCAGCGCGGTGTCGGAGTCGACCACGCCGACCAGGGTCACGTTGGGGAAGTCCAGCCCCTTGGCGATCATCTGGGTGCCGAGCAGGATCCGGACCTCGCCGGCCTTGAAGGCGGCCAGGGCCTTCTCGTGGCTCCCGTGCCCGCGCATCGTGTCGGAGTCCATCCGGCGGATCGACTGATCGGGGAACGCGATACGGACCTCGCGCTCGAGCCGCTCGGTGCCGATCCCGCCGTAATAGAGGAGCTTCCGGCAGGTCGGGCAGGTCGGGATCCGCTCCTGCTCGGCGTCGCAGAAGTGGCAGACCAGCTTCCGTCGCCCCTGGTGATAGGTCAGGCTCACGTCGCAGTGGCGGCACTTCACCACGCTCCGGCAGCCGGGATTCACGCAGACGGCATAGGTGTTGAATCCCCGGCGATTCAGCAGCAGGATCACCTGCCCGCCGTCGTTCAGAGCCTCGGTCATGGCGGTCCGGAGCGGGGCCGAGAGGACCACGCCGACCGGCTTCTCGTACCGCATGTCGATCATCGTCACTTCGGGCATCGGCCGGGAACCCACCCGCTCCTCCAGTGCGATCCGCGTGTACCGGCCGGTCTGGGCGTTCCGCCAGGTCTCCAGGGCGGGCGTGGCCGAGCCCAGGATCACCGGCACGCCTTCAAGCTGCGCCCGCTTCACGGCGACGTCCCGGGCGTGGTAGCGGGGGACGGTCTCTTGCTTGAACGAGCCTTCATGTTCCTCGTCGATGACGATCAGGCCGAGCTTCCGGGTCGGGGCGAAGACGGCCGATCGGGCCCCGACGACCACCTGGACCTCGCCCTCGGCGATGCTCCGCCAGTGCCGATGCCGCTCCCCCTCGCTCAGGTGGCTGTGGAGCACGGCCACCCGGTCGAACCGCCTCCGGAATCGGCGGATGGTCTGGGGGGTCAGGCTGATCTCGGGGACCAGGACGATCGCCTCGCGGCCCCGGGCCACGACCTCGTCGATCGCCCCCAGATAGACCTCGGTCTTGCCGCTGCCGGTGACCCCGTGCAGGAGGAACGTGGCGAAGCTATCCCCCCGGAGCGCGGGGGCGAGCTTCTCCAGGGCCGATTTCTGCTCGGCAGTCATCTCGGGAGGGGCCTGGCGTTCGACCTCGGCCCCTTCCTCGGGGGGCGAGGCGCCCATCCTCCGCTTGACGGTGTGGACGATCCCGTTCTTGCGGAGGGTATCCACCGCGCCGGTCCCGCACCGGGCCCGCTTGCAGACGTCGGAGATCGTCAGGGGGACATCCGACTTTGCGACGACCTCGACGATCTCGGCCTGCTTCGGGGTGAGTTTCAACGACCCGTCGAGCAGCCCGGCCCGGGTCGAGTCGGGGACGGTTAAGCAGACCCAGACCCGGGTCCCGGCCTGCTTCTTGACCCCGGCGGGCACCACGGCGTCGAGCGCCTGCCCCCAGGAACTCCCGTAATACGAGGCGATCCAGCGGGTCAGGTCCAGCATCGCCCCGTCGATCAAGGGGGGGGAGTCGAGGACCTCGATCACGTCCTTGACCCGCCTCGGGTCGACCTCCGCCGAGTCGTCCACCCGGACGCAGTAGCCCACGCTAGGGGTATTGCCCCGACCCAGGGGGACCTTGACCCGCTGGCCCGGCACGACCCCGGATCGCAACCCGGCGGGGATCCGATAGGAGAAAATCTGGTCGATCGGCCGGTTGAAGACCACCCCCGCGAAAGGCCCCTCGACCGCCACCGGAGGGGCCGCCTCGGCCTCATGCTCGAAGAGAGCGGCCTGCCGCCGGGTATCGTCGCCGATCGTCGGTCCCATCGCCTGGCCCCGTCGAACCTCACCGGGGACCTGGCCCCGGAACCGCCCACAAATCGCATCCCCTCCATTCTAAACGCTTGTCCATCCGAAAACGATGGAGAACCGATCGAGGGCGGATCATGCGGTGTTTCATGGCCGTCGCCGATCCCGAGGCGAGTGAAGACCAGGAACCAGGCCTAAGCCCCTGCCGTTTGTGGGTCGCCTGTTTGCTGGCGATCGAGGTGTCGAGAACCCCCAATCCTCAATCCTCAATCCGCATGATCCGAACCGCGCCTCCGGATAATGAGACGCTTCGCGATCTCCTCGAAGATGTCGTTCACGACGTCCTTTTCAGACCCGATGCGGAAGTTGATCGCTTTGGCGATGTCGATCTTCTCGCCACGATCCAGATAGACGGAGCCCGGGGAGTCATCCCCCGGGCGACCCGGCCTGATGCTTTTGGCATGACGGCCCAGGTCGCGTCGGTGATGGCGTAAATCATGACGGGTGAGGGTCGGGCGACAGGCTTGGGATGTCGTTGATCTTGACCTCATCTCAGGCAACGATACCCGCCTTGAGCACGCCCTATCTCATTCGGTAAAAATCGGGGTGAATTCGATGCCCGTAACGTTGTTGCGCTTGCAAGCGTCAAAAAACTCATCAGATGCAACGATCTGAGTGGGAAGCTCCATGATTCTGAATAAGTGATTTGGAGGAATGCTCTTCTGGTCTATTGATATCGGAGTATTGCGGGGCTTTGAATATTCGACTCTCCCGCAAACTGGGCACGGGATGATATCGCGATATTTCATCGAACTGGATAATCTGCAAAACGAGCTGACCTGCAACTCCACAACATCACGTGATGATTTGTCTTCAATGTGCAGTTCATTGCTTGTTTTAGCGGTTTCTAAATTTAAATGTTTGAAATATGGTAGAATGTTAAGGCTAGCAAGAGCTATCCACATGGTAGGCCAGATGAAGTCGGAAGTTGAGCCGGAAGCCTGGCCGAATAATGGTCCGAAGTCAGTTCCAGGCATTAGAATAGGGACCGAGGAGGGAAGCCAACGCTCTAGTTGTGCCCTAAGTCTCAGAAATTCTCCAAACTCAACATTGCGATGAACGGCATAATCATTGGAGTGAGAGAACCCTTCCAAGCTGATGTTGGCGTAACTAATTCCAACCATAGACCATTTATTGTCGCAGCCCGAGCAATGAACCCCCGGGAGTGACCAGCGACGCGACTGACGACGAAAAATCGGCTTGGGTCTTGACGGCTTGATAATGTAGTAAGGCATTGAAGTGTGGAAAACCCTTTCTTTGTTTCTTGAGAATTATAATGTTGATAATTTTTGTTGTGTAATGTTATGTTGTTGGTTTATTCTTTTTTCTCTTTAGGGTGGCCGCGCGGGCGTCGTTCGACCAGCGTGCCAAGCTTTCCCGGCATGGTCTCGGCCCAGGTCGGATCTCCCATGGGGGTGGGGTCGAGACTGGAGAACCGATCCAGGGCGGATCATGCGGTGTTTCATGGCCGTTGTCGATCCCGAGACGATGGGAATCCAAGAACCAATCCTGCCGCCCTCACTGAATATCGGCACTAGAAATGCATGTGCATCCCAGCTTCGGTCGCAACGAGGCGTCCTATTTTATCCTCGAAGCTGGCCGTTACCCTCGAACCCGAGCCCGTACCATGCCGTTCATGCCGTTCAACATCCTGGGGATGTGGTTCCGGGGATTGCTTTCGATCGCGATTCTAGCCGGCGGCATCTACCTGTTGAAGCGTTGGTACGACGATTCGCACTTCGTCGAAGTCGTGATCCCCGCAGGCGAGAAGGTTGGCTCGGATCGGTGGAAAGAGCTAGTGCTGGAGGGCGTCAACGATGGATCGGCTCGGAGGGTCTTCCGATTCGATCCCGGCTGGAATCAGCCGACGGGCGAGCTGGCAGCCGCTTCCGCTCTGATTCTTTGGGCCACGTTGGGAAGGTGGATCGGCAACGGCCTGTCGTTACTCACCCTGAGGTCGGGCAAGCCTGCGGGCAAGGTCGCGCCCCGACCTGCGGGGAAGCGGGAGAGCAAGAAGATCCGTCGCCAGAAGCCGAAGCGACAGAAGAGTGTCCTCCCGCTCGGCCCCGAGGAGGACGAAGATCCCTCGAGCGATCGCACGGGCGAAGTCCACACGATCCGCAGGCCCGACGGTAGCGAACTTCGGGTGGAATGCTATGGCCCCGCGGATGCCCCGCCGATCATCTGGACGCACGGCTGGGGGGCAAACAGCACCGAATGGTTCTATCAGAAGCGACACCTCACCGACCAGTTTCGCCTGATCGTCTGGGACGAGCCGGGGCTTGGCCTCTCGAAGAAGCCGGATAACAACGACTACCGCCTGGAGAATCTCGCCTCCGACCTCGAGGCCGTGCTCGACTTCGCGGGGGACCGCCCGGCCCTCCTGGTCGGGCACAGCATCGGCGGGATGATCACGCTCACCTTCTGCAAACTGTTTCCCGAGAAGTTGGGAACCCGCGTGAATGGATTGGTTTTGGCCCACACGTCTTACACCAATCCCGTGCGGACGACCTCGATGGCCGGTTTCTACACCGCCATCGAGAAGCCCGTCGTGATCCCGCTCCTCTACCTCACCATCGGACTCTGGCCCCTGGCTTGGCTGATGAACTGGATGAGCTATTTCAACGGCTCGGCCCACCGATCCACCCACAAATCATCCTTCTCCGGGAATGAGACTCGCGGGCAACTCAACTTCGTCTCGCGGTTCATGCCGCTGGGCCGGCCCGATGTCCTGGCCCGGGGGATGCTCGGGATGATCGCCTATGATGCCACCGAGGTCCTTGCCCGGATCCCCGTCCCAACGCTGGTCTTCGTCGGCGACGAGGACACGACGACGCTGCCCGAAGCCGGGGAATTCATCGCCAATCACGTGCCGAGGGCCAAACTGGTCACCCTCTCACCGGCCAAGCACATGGGCCTGCTCGAGCACCACGATCAGTTTGACCGGGTTGTGGCCGAGTTCGCCGAGTCGTGCCAGCCGATGGCCGTGCGTGGTTGAATCGGTATCCATCTGTCAGGATCGGAAATGCCCCTTTTTCCGATCCGCATGAGGAGCCGAGACCTCAGCCCGGCTCCCTGATCCGGCTCATCGAGCCTGCAAGCTGGTGGCGTTCCATCCCAGGAGCTGTTGATTCCGCTCTTCCCGGGTTGGGCTCGCCGGATCGAGCACGAAATAACCCTCGGGGGGGTGGATCGGGTTCGCCTTCCGCAAGGCTCGCGCCTGGAGGTAGCGATGGAGGCGGAACACGATCAGGCCCAGGGCCACCGATCCCAACAGCACCAGTTCGGTCGTATCGGTCATCACCACCACCCGATGGAGCAGGAACGGGAGGCGTCCCGGAATGCGGGGCATCATCCACCCATTCCTGATCAATCGGCGTCATCCGACGGCACTCTGTCCCCACTAAAATTCGAATGGGAGTAGGTGGACCGGGATTTTTGGGCACGGATACCCCGGCCGAGGCCCTTCGAGCTTTCCGGAATTCAGTAATCGATATGAGGTTGTGGAGATACTTGAGCTCGATCAAGCCAGGCAGTGCGTGCCGTGGGTAATCGCGGCCCCGGCCCTCAGGGCGGCCGCGACCATCACGGTCTCGGCGATCTCGGCCTCGGTGCATCCGGCGGCCCTGGCCTTCTTGCTGTGGATCTCGATGCAGTAGGGGCATTGCGTCGTCAAGGCCACGGCCACCGCCATCAGTTCCTTCGTCCTGGCCGGGATCACGCCGTCCGCCAGGGCGGCCTTGTCGAAGGACTCGAAGCCCTCCCACGCGGCGGGCGCCAGCTGGCCGAGCGTCTTCAGCTTCTTGAGATGGCTCATGTCGTACATCGAATTCCCTCCAGTGCAATCGGTTCGGGGTGGATTCGTTCGGGGGTCAGTGCCGAGGCGCAGCCTAGCATGCCCTATCCTGGGCGGCAATCTGCCGGTGGTTTGAGCGGAGATCCTGCCCCGAACCAACTGTCCCCGAGGGTGTCGCCAGATTTATGAGGGTCGTTCCGGGGATCGGCTGCCGTTGCCTTTCGGAGCTTGCCGCGCCGACCTCGACCCTCGGAAAACCGGGGCACATCCGGCCCCGATGGCAGGCCGGTCGACTTTCGATTGCAATTGCAAGGATGGGCCTCATCTTGTAGGCTTCTACCACCGTGGAAGGGCCTCAGGTGCCCCTGCGGCGACTCGTGGTTTCTTCGCTTGGATGAGATTATGTGATTGTTGAGATGTTTGCAGCCTTGAAAACTCCCGAACTGTCCTCGCCCCTTCGATCCATCGCCATCGCGGACCTGCTCGCGATTCATCCGATCCTTCGAAAGATTCTCCTCCCCATGCTTGCTCACGATTGCAGACCTTCCCCGCTCCCCTGCCGCCCGACTCCGCCCTGATCTTCCGCATTCCCGGGGATTGAGCGGGTCCTCCCGTCGCGCCTGCGGTGCGTCCAGGGCCGTGGGCCGCCCTTCGCCTCTTCCGAGAACTCCTCCCCGGCTCGGGGCGGGAGGATCTCGATTTCATCGCCGATTGATCTCGTCGTTTTTTTCGATAGCCGATCCCGAGCTTCGGGACGGCCCCGGATCTTTGTCCAGAGAGAGTTTGTGATGTTCATGGAAAGAGTGAGGGCCGAGTGGTTCTCGAATGTCCGGCGTGATCTGCTCGCGGGCACGGTCGTCGCCCTGGCCTTGATCCCCGAGGCCATCGCGTTCTCGATCATCGCGGGCGTCGACCCCAGGGTCGGCCTCTACGCGTCGTTCTGCATCGCGGTCGTCACGGCGTTCGTCGGCGGTCGACCGGCGATGATCTCGGCGGCGACCGGGGCGATGGCGCTGGTGATGGTCGACCTGGTGAAGGCCCACGGGCTCGAATATCTGCTGGCGGCCACGATCCTGACCGGCGTGATCCAGGTCGTGGCCGGGCTGTTCCAGCTCGGCTCGCTGATCCGCTTCGTCTCTCGTATCGGTGGTCACGGGCTTCGTCAACTCGCTGGCGATCCTGATCTTCCTGGCCCAGGTGCCCGAGCTCATCGGGCGGGGCTGGCAGGTCTATCCGATGGTCGCGGCGGGCCTGGCGATCATTTATCTCTTCCCCCGCTTGAGCAAGGCGGTGCCTTCGCCGCTGGTTTGCATCATCGGGCTGACCGCGTTCTCGATGATCGCCGGCCTGAATCTCAGGACCGTGGGCGACATGGGGCACCTCCCGTCCGAACTCCCGGTCTTCATGCTGCCGAAGGTCCCGCTGAACTGGGAGACGCTCCGCTTGATCCTGCCGTACTCGGCCACCCTGGCGGTGGTCGGCCTCCTGGAATCGATGATGACCGCGACCATCGTCGACGACATGACCGACACCACCAGCGACAAGAACCGCGAGTGCTCGGGGCAGGGGATCGGCAACATCGTCGCCGGCTTCTTCGGCGGGATGGCCGGGTGTGCGATGATCGGCCAGTCGGTCATCAACGTGAAGTCCGGCGGCCGGGGACGCCTCTCGACCCTCTTCGCCGGGGTTTTCCTGCTGTTCCTGATCCTGGTCCTGGGGGACTGGGTCCGGCGGATCCCGATGGCCGCCCTGGTCGCGGTCATGACCATGGTCTCGATCGGCACCTTCAACTGGGCCTCGCTGAAGGCGATGGTGACGCACCCCCGGAGTTCCAGCTTCGTGATGCTGGCAACAGTCGTGGTCGTCGTCTCGACGCATGACCTGGCCAAGGGGGTCCTCGTGGGCGTCCTGCTCAGCACGCTCTTCTTCGCCATGAAGGTCGAGCGATTGGTCCACGTCCGATCGGAACTCCAGGACGACGGGCGGACCCGGGTCTATCTCGTCACCGGGCAGATCTTCTTCGTCTCCTGCGAGGCCTTCACGCGGGCCTTCGCGTTCAAGGAAGACCTCGACCGGGTCGTCATCGACTTCACGCACGCCCACTTCTGGGACATCTCGGCGATCACGGCGCTCGACAAGGTCGTCCTCAAGTTCCGGGCTTCCGGCGCGTCGGTCGACCTGATCGGGCTCAACCAGGCCAGCTCCACGATGATCGACCGCCTGGCCATCCACGACAAGCCGGGGGCCCTGGAACGCCTGATGTCGCATTGACCCTGGAAAGTGCCCGTGGATTCAGTAAGCTTCCGGTCCGTGGAGTCCTTCGCCCCCTCTCCCCGGCCCTCTCCCATGTTGGGGAGAGGGGGCTGATTCCGGGTGATGTCGCGATCTCCGACCCCTGGAGGCCTGGTCCACGCCCCTCGATATGGGTCTGCGGTTCAGGGGGCGGGGTCGGTCGAGGCCGGCCCCTGGACCCTCAATTCGGCCAGGTGCTGCTGCAAGAGGGCCAGGTGCGACCGGAGGTGGTAGAACTCCTCCATGTAGCTGAGGGGGACCTCGACGTAGGCCACCTGGTTCTCGATCTCCTTGAGACGCTCGTATTCCTGGTCCAGCTCGGGGACGGTCAGGCCCGCCATCAGGCGCTGGTCGATGTCCCGGAGGTCGGAATACCAGAGGTAGATCTTGCGCCGGGTCCGCCAGCGCATCAGGGGCGGGGTGGCCCTCAGGAGCGGCATCATCAGCATGACGATCGGGATCAGCATCACCTTGACCCGGTCGGCCAGCGAGGCCAGCCAGAACGGGAGGAGCCGCTGGAGGACTGGCGGGCCCGACCGGAAATAATGGCGGGCGTCCTCGCTCACCGGGACGTCGCAGAACCGCACCGAGGGGAATTCCCCCGGCTCGGAGATCTCGTTCCCCTTGCCGTGGATCTGAGAGGCGGCCGAGAGCAAGAGCGGGACCAGCGCGGGGTGGAAATCCTGGCGGACGACCAGCATGGCCGTCGGGGCCAGCAGGTGGATATCCTCGCCCGGTATGTTCCGGCCCAGGTCCATCAGGCCCTCCGGGACCGTGACCGGCGAGAGGAACCGGAAGCGTCGGGTATAGGCCTCGTGCTGGTCGAAGTTCAGCAGCCGGATCGCGCCGTCGCCGAGGAGCCCCTGGATGTACTCGGCCTCATAAGCGGCGACGAAGAACGCGGCGTCCAGCTCCCCCTTCCGCAAGTCTTTGGCCGCGGTCGCGACGTCCTTCGAGACCAGTCGCCCCGGCGAGTCATCCTTGGGGTCGATCAGGCCGTTGGCGGCCAGTAATTGCAGGGCGACGGCATGGGTCCCGCTGCCCACGGGCCCCACGCCGATCCGCTTCTCCGCCAACTGGCCGAGCCGGCCCAGCTTCTCGCCCCGGTAGAAGACCCACAAGGGTTCGCGGTAGAGGCTGCCCAGGGCCAGGAGCCGCCCCCGGTCCTCGGTGCTGGCCAGCCCGCTCTGGACGATGGCGACCGAGACCCCCGAATCGTCCTCCCCGAGCAGGCGAAGGTTCTCGACCGAGCCCGCCGTCTCGCGGACCTCGACGGACAGCCCCTCCTTCTTCAACTCCTCCGCGTATCGCCGGGCATAGCGGAAGTAGGCCCCATCGTGGCTCCCGCTGGCGATGACGATCCTCCGGGGCGGGGGGGCCTCGACGAAGGTCATGTAAGTCGCGACCATGACGGCCAGGCAGAGTCCGAGGACCCAGGTCCAGACGACGATCGCGGACTTGCCCTTCCTGCGGGGCCTCGGGGGCGTCACGGAAGCTGAGGGCACGAGCCGAACTCCTGGAATAGATCCGAAACAGGCCAGCGGCGGATGCCGTCGATCCTATCCGCGTCGGGGTTTTGCCTCAACCGGAGCGTTTCCGTCGGCGGGAACGCTCCGCCGGAATTGATGAGCGAGAAGGTATGGATCGGGAATCGTCGCTAGCCCAGGATGGAAGAGTCGGGCTCGCCTCGGACGGGAAATCTGCGGGGCCGGTCACAAGACCACCCTGCCCGAACGTCCTTGTTCCCGGAAGGCGGGCCGCTGGCCGGTCGGGGTTTGTCCGGGACGCAGTTCGGGAGGGCGATCATGGTCCGGGGTGCACTGGTAGTGGCGGTGGGCGTTGGCCTGGGGGTGGTCGGGATGGCCCGGGCCTGGCACGTCGAGAATCACGAGTCGGTCAAGCCGTTGGCCTCGCTGGACATCGATGAGAAACTGGACGGCAAGGAGGCGAGGGCATCGGCCGTGGAGGTGACGCTGGAGCCCGGTCAGGCGGGTGTTCCCCACAGGCACCCGGGTCCGGGGTTCGGGTACATCCTGGAAGGGGAGTACGAGTGGGGCATCGACGACCAGCCCGCCCGGGTGCTCAAGGCGGGGGAGACGTTCTACGAGCCGACCGGATGCCTGCACCGGGTCTCGAGGAATCCCGGCAAGGTGAAGACCCGGCTGCTGGCGTGGGTCCTTCACCCGCGACAGGCGAAGGATCTCGTCATCCCGGAGCCGAAGTGACCTCGTCCGCGTGAGGACCCCATGAACGACGATCTGAATGCCCTGCGGCCTCGGATGATGTCCGTCGCCTACCGGATGCTCGGGAGCGTGGCCGACGCCGAGGACGCGGTCCAGGATGCCTTTGTCCGGTATCAGACCGCCGGGGGCGTGACCTCGGCGGAGGGGTTCCTGATCCGGACCACCACCCGCCTCTGCATCGACCGCCTGCGGGCGCGTCGCCGTCGAGAATATGTGGGGCCCTGGGTGCCGGAGCCGGTGGAGACGGCCGGGCGGGAGTCGGCCCTCGGCGAGTCGCTCACCCAGGGGTTCCTGCTCCTGCTGGAGCGGCTGACGCCCGACGAGCGGGCGGCGTTCCTGCTTCGCGCCGTGTTCGATTACGAGTACGCCGAGATCGGGAAGGTCGTCGGCAAGGCCGAGGCCACCGTCCGGCAACTCGTCAGCCGAGCCCGACGGCGGCTCGGACTGGACGGGGAGCGACGTTTCCAGGCGTCGGCCACACAGGCGGACGGCCTGGCCGAGCGTTTCGTGGATGCCTGCCGGGCGGGGGACGTGAAGGCCGTCGAGGCCATGCTCGCCGAGGATGTCGAGGTCCACTCGGACGGCGGGGGTAAGGTGTCAGCGGCGCGGGTCGTTATCCGAGGGCGGGACCGGGTGGCCCGGTTCTTGACGGGCGTGTTCCGCAAGCGGCAGTACTGCGACATCTACGCCACGACGGTGAACGGGGAACCGGGAGTCGTGTTCGCCTCCGGAGGGTCGGTTATCCAGGTCACCACCCTCTCCCTGGGGGCGGACGTGCAGGCCGTGTACATGACAGTAAACCCGGACAAACTCGCCCGCTGGTCGGCGGCCGAGGTCGAATAGCTTGAACAAGGGGAAGACATCGTGAAGATCGTCGTGATCGGTGGTAGCGGGCTCATCGGCAAGAAGGTGGTGAGCGAACTTCGCCGGCGTGGTCATGAGGTCGTGGCCGCCTCGCCCTCCTCGGGCGTCAACTCCCTCACCGGCGAGGGGCTGGCCGAGGCGGTCGCGGGCGCGAGCGTGGTCGTCGACGTGACGAACGCCCCGTCCTGGGAAGACTCGGCCGTGAAGGAGTTCTTCGAGACCTCGACTCGCAACCTGCTCGCCGCGGAGTCGGCGGCCGGGGTGGGACATCACGTCGCCCTCTCGGTCGTCGGTGCCGACCGGATGCCGGGCAGCGGCTACATGCGGGCGAAGGTCGTCCAAGAGGGGCTGATCGAGGCCGGGAAGGTGCCATACACGATCGTCCGGGCCACGCAGTTCTTCGAATTCCTGGGATGGATCGCCGGCGCCGAGGGCGGGGGCGACACGGTCCGGCTCCCGGCGGCTCCCATGCAGCCGCTGGCCGCGGACGACGTGGCCGCCGCGCTGGCGGACGTCGCCGAAGCCCCTCCGACGAATGGGATGGTCGAGGTGGCCGGCCCCGAGACGCTCTCCATCGCGGAGTTCGTCGGCCAATTCCTGTCCAGCAAGGGGGATCAGCGGACGGTCATCGCCGACCCGGAGGCCCTGTACTCGGGCGCGGCGTTGGACGATCGAGGCTTGAATCCGGGGGAGAATGCTCGGCTTGGGCCGACGCGATTCTCGGACTGGGCGGCCCGCGTCGGGATGTCGGGGTGACACCGAAGGGGCTTCGGAGGGGGGCAGACCTTGAGTACGCCGTGATCAGTCGGGGATCTTCAGCGGGTGCGATTCCCGACCGGCAACCGGATCGCTCCGGCCGGTCGCCGTCGGAGCGGCGGTGGGAGGGCCGAAGCCGTCGGCGCCTTCGAGATGGGAGCCGGCCGGGTTCCGCCCGGACTTCTGGATCGGTTGGATCTCGGGATTGGGCTGGAGAATGTGTAGGGGTTGTGCCGATGAGTCTACCTGGTGGAGTTCCTCGCTCATCGGGTATCGATTCATGTCTGATACTCGAGCCATCGCCGGTGTTCGTCGGAGCTTGCTCCCCTTCGCGGGGTTGCTGGCCCTCATGGTCGCGTCGCCCGGCTGCCTCGGCCCGGAGGCGATCCGGACGACCCGGCTCCGCTACAACGAGATCTATCGGAAGACCAGCGACGAGCAGTTGCTGCTGAACATCGTCCGGATGAGGTACGCCGAGAGCCCGGTCCTGATCGACCTGCCGACCATCACCGGCCAGTTCGAGGCCGGGGCCGTCGGCGGGTTCAACACTCCCGGCGATGGCCTCGACCCAGGATTCCCGAGCTTCGGGATCGGCCAGCTGACGCTCCGCGACACTCCGACCCTGAGCTATCACCCTCGGGGCGGGCAGGAGATCGCCAAGACCCTGGTCGACCCCCTGAAGGCCGAGGTCCTCCGGGTCATCAGCCCCGGGACGGACACCTTCCTGTTCCTCTTGATGGCGGTCAACGACATCAACGACATCCCGAACGCTCCGCTCGCCACCTCGCTGGTCCCTCGCGTCCCTCAGGACAACGCGAATTATCGGGAGGTCGTCGAACTCTTCGTGGGCCTCCAGGAGCGAGGGGCGGCGGAACTCGCGATCGCGACGTTCGACGGCGAGGCCCACGACCCCCTGCCGACCGATCGGGTCACCGGCCGGGACATGATCGAGGCCGCCAAGGAGGGCTATACCTTCCAGAATCTCGGCGGGCAGTCCTCGCTGAGGAAGCGTGAAAAGTCGGTTGTGCTCAAGATCCGCCCCAACGAGCTTCGCTCGCCCGACGTGGTCCACCTCACCGAAGTCCTCGGCCTCGATCCCGGCCAGCGGCTTTACAAGGTCCGGTCCGAGCAGTCCGAAGAAGAGTCGATGGAACAACCCCTGCCGAACCCGCTCGGCGAAGATTCCATCCTGGTCAACATGCGATCGGTGCTCGACATCATGGTCTTCCTCTCGAAGGGCGTCTGCATCCCGCCGGACCACTTCGCCAGCGGGGTCGCCCCGATCACCCCGGGCGTCGACCGGCCCGTCCACGACTGGAAGGACATCACCCGCGGTCTCTTCTCGGTCCGGAGTCAGAAGCACCGGCCCAGGGACGCCGAGGTCGCCGTCCCCTATCGAGGCCACTGGTTCTACATCGACCGGGCCGATATCGCGTCCCGGTCGACGCTCACGCTCCTCGAATTGCTCCTGGAACTCCAGGAGACCGAGCGCAGCCAGCAGGCCCCCTTGCTGACGCTCCCGCTGAATTGAGCCGAGCGGAGGCGCGGGGGCCTGTCGCGCCCGGGCGCGGGCGTCCCCCGCCCCGATGGCTTCGCCCCGACGCGCCCCGACGCCCCGACCTGCCGGGGCGATTTTGCTTGATCGGCCCAACGTCGTCCTTTACCGTTCACCCCCCCGCTCGCGATTCTCCCCGAAATGCCTCGCGGGTCGCGACCAGGGGGCAATGAACCGGTAAGGGGCATTCGATGGGCGATTCGCAAGGGTTGGGCGATGGACGTGTGCGGGAAGATCGGGCGGACCAGCCCGTGTTCCGATGGGGCCGGCTGCTCGCCGGGTGTGCGGCCTTGTTCCTGGGCGTGCCGGCGGCGAGGCTGGCCATACTCTTCGCCGGGAAAGTTAGCGAACTCCTGGCGACCTCGCTGACGGTCGCCTTCCCCCTGGCGTGCTTCCTGGGGATGGCCTTCTACTACCACCGGAAGGGGCTCTTGCGGTCGCTCCTGAGATACCTGACCAATCACCCCGGCCAGGCGTCGATCATGATCCTGCTGTACCTCCTGTGTTTCGGGCTGATCGGCTCGGGCCTGGGGATCGCGAACGTCTTCTGGGCGGACCAGCCTCTCACTCGGTTCTTCAGCGCCTGGGCCGCGACCATGACCCTGGCCGTGCTCGGGGTCAACGCCTATTACCTGATCCCGGAGAAGCTGCGGGCCAATTCCGCGACCGACCCGATCAAGAGGGTTGATGATTTTCTGGATTAGAGCGCGGTCAACTTGCCCTTCGGCACTTTCATGGAGCCCAAGGTCGGCCAGGCCCGCGAAATCAGCCGCCTGCTCCGGGCGGCCCGGCTCCCCTTCCTGGTGCTGCTGCTGCTCCCCGCGGCGCTGCCGGAGGCCTTCCCCTACGCCAACCGCTTCGCCCCGATCTACGGCCCAAGCGGCGAGAGGTTGGGCTGGGCCAAACACCTGGACCTGACGAGTTACATCAAGGCTGATGCGTTGTCCTATAACGCTTGGGCGTCCTATACCGTCGCCCTGGTGGTTTGGCTCCTCGGGATCCTCGCGGGCATCTACGTGATCAAAGTCCTGAACGCGATCGGGTCAGTCTTGGCCGCCTCGGAGGGGATCGGGCCGGCCACCACGCCCTCGATCGCGGCGGACGAGGCGGCGTCGCGGTCGAATCAGCCGGACCGCTACATCAGCCCCGAGAAACGGTCCTCGTTCTACCGGAACGCCCGGGTCTTCGGCGGATTCTACGCGCTGCTCGCTGTCCCCTACGTCTACGACGGCGCCTCGATCCTGGGCGAGGTCGGCTCGCGGGGTTGGATCGCCGGCCTGGCGACGATGATCGCCCTGGCGGCGGTCGGGGTGCTCTACGCGTACCTGGGCTACAAGAAGTCAAAGCTCCGGCTCTTGGGGCTGCTCGGGCTCCTGTTGCCCGCCTCGCTCCTGGTCGGCTACGACGGCATCACGGCCTCGGTCGCGATCTGCGCGGCGCTGGCGCTGATGGCGATCTCCATCACGGCGTTCGTGCTCTTCGTGAAGGAACGGTATCGGATCGTGGTCGGGGCGGCGATCGTCGCCGTGCTCGCCCTCCTCTTCGGGGACGATCGGGCGCGGTTCGAGGACATGGACTACGGGACCCCGGACGACCTGAAGGGCCGCATCTCCGAGAAATATATACGCATGTTCGACCCAGCCGCGAGATCGCCCCACGTCGATCCCCACTCGCCGTCCCCCCGCTCCGACGGGTCGGCGATGGCCAGGGATGAGGAGGCGCTCGACCGTTGGAAGGACTTCTCCCAGGGACGCTCGGGGGAGGCCGGACCCTCGGCCCCGCCTCCCAAGCTGGCCGTCGTCTGCGTCACCGGCGGGGCCAGCCGCTCCGCCTACTGGTCGGCCGAGGCGCTGGATCGGCTCGGCAAGCGGATCGCCGGCTTCGACGAGGCCGTGCGGGTCATCTCGGGCGCCTCGGGCGGAATGATCGGGACATCTTATTATGTCAAATTCCTCAAGGAGAAGCGCGAGGAGGAGGAGCGGCTCGGCCGGGCCTTCACGCACCCGGAGAGGCAAAAAGACAGGGACTGGGTCGGGGAGATCCCCGTCAACAGCCTCAACCAGGTGGCCCGCTACATCTCGCTGAGGATGGGATTCTCCGCGCTGGCCAACCTCGTCCGGCCCGCGCTGGGACTCCCCCGATACGACCGGGGCATCGAGCTGGAGCGGACCTGGCGGGGGATCTACGACCTGAGGTTCGACGACCTCTACGAACTCGAGGCCGCCGGCCGGATCCCCTCGCTGATCTTCTCGCCGATGACCGTCGAGGACGGCCGTCGGCTGCTGATCTCCAACCTGGACTTGACCCGGCTGAATTCCCCCGACCCCCATCCCCGGGAGATGGTCCTCAATGAGGGGGGCCAGCTCGACTGGCGGAACGACGGGTCGGGGGACAGCCTCTACTCGCTCTCGGCGGTCGAGTACTCGAAGTTCTATCCGGCCCCCTGGAAACTCCGGCTCTCGACCGCCGCCCGGATGAGCGCCTCGTTTCCCTGGGTGTCCCCGGCGGTCAACCTGCCCGGTTCGCCCCCGCTCCGGGTGGTTGACGCCGGGTATTACGACAGCTACGGCGTCAGCGTCGCGGTCTCTTGGCTCTACCAGAACCGGGAGTGGGTG
The DNA here is from genome assembly GCF_051175385.1 of Tundrisphaera lichenicola. Classification (GTDB taxonomy): domain Bacteria; phylum Planctomycetota; class Planctomycetia; order Isosphaerales; family Isosphaeraceae; genus Tundrisphaera; species Tundrisphaera lichenicola. Next base: position 286,981 of record NZ_CP195106.1, read on the forward strand.
CAGGCCAACACCTCGGGCGTGGTCCTGGTCCAGCTCCGGGACGCCACCAGCTTCGACGACCGGTTCGGATATCCCCCCGAGCCGAGCCGACTGAGCCCGCTGGCCATCCTGGGCTCGGGCCTCCAGGTCGTCACCTCGCCGGCCGACGCCGCCCTGAAGGCCCGGGAAACCTCGTCGATGTTCCGCAACGACCAGGAGGTCGCCCTGCTGGCCAAGCTCTTCGAGCGGGATTGCAAGAAGGGCTTCTTCACGACGGTCGTCCTCGAGAATGCCGCCATCTCGACCACGCTCGACGACCCGATCTCCGCCTCATCGGCCTGGCCGGGCGACCGGCTGGATATCCTCAGGGCGGCCGAGGCCGGGAGGCCGCCGAGGGCCTCGGGGAGCGCCCTCGACAATACCTCCGACGCGGAGGCCCAGGCCGTCTCCGCCCGCGATGCCGACGCGGAGGTAGCGGCCGGCGTGAACGTGGCCATGAGCTGGTACCTGACCGCCGCCGAGAAGGGGGGGCTCAAGAAGGCCATCCCGGAGAACCCGGATTGGGCCGGGCCGGAGAACCTGGAGCGGCGTCGAGCCCGGATCGACGAGCTGCGGGGCTTCCTGGACGGTATGCTGGACGGCAAGCCGATCGACCCTGATGTGTACAAAAAATATCGCCCTTATGCCTTGAGGCAATACGCGCGGGCGCGCAACTACGAGCGGATCGAGGCGCTGGCGGCCTGGTGGGGGGGGGACCACTCGAAGTGATGCCTCGCCCGCGTCGGATCCCCCGAGCCTGGGGCCCGCACCCCCGTCGGGCCTGGGTCCCCTGGTGGGTGGCGCGAGCCGCCGAAGTCCACCGGGGGGGGATTTGCCCGGCCGGGCCGCCTTCGCGGTCCCTCGGGGCCTCCCACCACCCCGAAGGAGTTCGGTTCATGTCTTGCCGGGCGGCATGCGGAAGCGGATCATGAAAGTAGGCCCGGCGGCGACGGGCTTGACGCTGATCTCTTTATCGGGCCGATCACGCCGCGGCCGGTGCCAGGCGGGAGGCGCTTCGGCGATGGGCGGAGGACCGATGGAGCTGATCGCGAAGGCCAGGGCCGGCGAGGTCGAGGCGCTCGGCGAGCTTTGCAACCTGTACCGCAATTACATGCGGATGGTCGTCCGGACCGGGCTCGGACCCAGGCTCCGCGAGCGGGTCGAGCTGTCCGACGTCGTGCAGGAGGCGCTCGTCGAGGTGATCCGGCAGTTCCCCCAGTTCACCGGCCAGAACGAGGCGGCGCTGGTGGGGTGGCTCCGGAGGCTGGTCGGGCAGAAGCTCGCCGACCTCGGGCGCTACCACAGCCGGGCCAAGCGATCGGCCGGCGGCCCCGATGTCCCGCTCGAAGCCGCCTGGGACCTCCCCGGCGGCGACGGGAGCCAGGGGGGGAAGCTCCTGGATATGCTCGCCCTGAGCCAGACCAGCCCCAGCGAGGCCGCCAGCAAGCGCGAGCTGACCGTCCTCCTGGCCGACGCCCTGGCCGCCCTCCCCGAGACCGAGGCCGAGGTCCTCTGGCTCTACCACGCCGAGAACCTCTCCTTCGAAGGGATCGGCGACCGGATGGGCGTCAGCCGCAAGAGCATCCGGGGAATCTGGGCCCGGGGGCTCAAGAGCCTCAAGCGGACCCTGGACGGGCCCCGGCATTAGTTGGGGGGTGGCTAGTGGTCAGTGGCTAGTAAATACTCATTCCCTCTCCCCCCGGGAGAGGGTGGCCGAAGGCCGGGTGAGGGTTAGGACGATCGCTAAATTCAAAGATGCGTCAATATGCTAGCCACTGACCACGAGCCACTGACCACGAGCCACGAGCCACTACTCACCGACCACGAGCCGAACGCCGGGGGCTTTTCCCATGATCCGCCAGACCGACCCCGAACCCGAGACGACCGGCCCGGTCGACCGCGACGAGCGGCTGGGCGAGGCGATCGAGGCGTATCTGGAACAGGCCGAGGGGGGGCACCCGCCCGACCCCGAGGAGTTCGCCGCCGGCTATCCCGACCTCGGCGAGGACCTGGTCTCGGCCCTGGAGGGGCTGGCGCTGGTCCGGGGGCTGGTCGGCGGGCCTCACGGCCCGGGGCATCGGCTGGAGGAGGGGCGGCGGGTCGCCGGCTACCGGATCGTCCGGGAGCTGGGCCGGGGCGGCATGGGGATCGTCTACGAGGCGGTCCACGTCGGGCTCGACCGGCCGGTGGCCTTGAAGGTCCTGGGGGGCCAGGCGGCCCCCGACTCCTCGGGGCGTCGGCGATTCCTCAACGAGGCCAAGACCGCCGCCGGGCTCCACCACACGCACATCGTCCCGGTCTTCGACGTCGGCCAGGTCGGCGGGCTCTGCTACTACGCGATGCAGCGGATCGAGGGGAGCGGGCTCGATCGCGTCCTCCGCCACCTCCGGCGCGACCGGACCGTGGCCGCGGGCTCGACCCTGGGCTCGGCCTCGCCCCGGCCGACTGCGGCGGGATCGGGGCGGACCCCCTCGCGACGCCCGGCCGAGGCCTCCCTGGGGGCCTCGGGACTCGGCGATGAGACCCTCTCCTGGGGCGCGAGCGGCGATCAGCTCCCCCCCTGGCGGAAGCGGGAGGCGGTCGACGAGCCCTCGGCGTTCCTCCCCCCTCGCGGCTCGGCCTACTACCGGTGGGTCGCCGACGTCGGGCGGCAGGCGGCCACGGCGCTGGGGTATGCCCACCAACGGGGGGTGATCCACCGCGACATCAAGCCCTCGAACCTGCTGGTCGACGCCCGGGGGACCATCTGGGTCGCCGACTTCGGCCTGGCCCGCCGACTGGCAGACCCCAGCCATACCCAGGTCGACAGCCTCCTGGGGACGCCCCGCTACATGAGCCCCGAGCAGACCCGCCCCGGCCTGATCGACGGCCGGGCCGATGTCTACAGCCTGGGGGCCACGCTCTACGAACTGATCACCCTCCGCCCCCCCTTCGACGGCCGGTCGGCCGCCGAATTGATCGAACAGATCGCGCGGACCGAGCCGCCCAGGCCCCGGAAGTTCGACCCGAGGGTCCCGCTCGACCTGGAGACGATCCTCCTGAAGGCCCTGGCCAAGCGACCCGACGACCGATACGAATCGGCCGACGAGCTGGCCGAGGACCTGGTCCGGTTCCTGGCCCACGAGCCGGTCCGGGCCCGTCGGATCGGCCCGGTCGGCCGGCTCATGCGGTTCGCCCGGCGGCATCCCAGCCTCACCGCGGTCTCGAGCACCGCCGCGGCAGTCGTCCTGACCACAGCGACCGTCGCCTACGTCCGGATCGTCGACGAGCGCGACCGGGCCGACGAGGCCGCCGCCGCCGCCAAGAAGGCCCAGGGGGCGACCGAGGTCGTCAACCAGCAGCTCAAGGTGGTCAACCGCCAGCTCCGGTCGACCATGCTCGAAGGGCTGGAGAAGCACGCCGCCAACGTCCGGCTCTCGAACGTCCCGAACCGGCGCTCAACCGGCCTGGAGCTGCTCCGCCAGGCCGCCGAGATGAAGCCCGAGCCGGCGCTCCAGGTCCGGCTCCGCGACCAGGCCCTCGACTTCCTCTCGATCCGGGATGTCGCGGCCCGGCCGCCGATCGCCACCCCCGGCAAGTCGCAGCATGGCCTGGTCTTCAGCGACGACGGCAAGCGGATGGCGGCCCTCTCCGACGGCGGCGAGCTGGGGGTCTGGGACGTCGAGGGCCGGGAGCTGATCGACTCCACCCGGCTGCCGATCAGCCCGTCGAGGGGCCGACAGGCTCGGGGCGGGAACCCACAGCCCAGGGGGCCTCGGATCGCGGCCGCCGGCGATCGGGTGGCGGTGATCCACCCCGACGGCGATGGGATCCGGCTCTTCGACCTCGCCTCGCCCGACGCGCCCCCCGAGGTCTTCCCGCTGGCCGGTCATCACGTCATGGGCCTGGCGGCCTCGGCCGACGGCCATCAGATCCTGACCATCGATCGCCCGAGCCATTCCCGGCCGGAACATCCCCGGCCCCCCGAATTCCGGCCCGATCCCCCGGAGGAGCCCCGGCTCCACCTCTGGGACGCCATGCATCCCGGCGACCCCCCGGTGATGCTGACGCTCCCCGCCGCGAAGGGCGACGCACCTTTCTTCGAGTGGCAGGTCTGGCCGATGGTGGCGATCTCGCCCGACGGCTCGAAGATCGCCGCCGCCCGGTTCTCCGACGCCCGGGTCTCGCTCTGGGATGGCCAAGGCAAGCCCCTCCCCCCGATCGACGTCCAGGGGAATGTCACGGCCCTGGCCCTGGGGCCCGCCGGGCTGCTGGCCGTCGCCGGGACCGGCGGCGAGATCGCCCTCTGGGACCTCTCGCCGTCCCAGCCCAAGCCGTTGCCGGGGCTGGGGATCCGCCAGAGCTTCATCAAGATGCTCCGGTTCAGCCCGAGGGACGGGTCGATGCTGGCCGCCGCCGGGATGGGCAGCGGGATCGAGCTCTGGGACCTGACCACTCGCTCGCCGATCGCCGGGCTCCTGACCCGCGAATCGGTTGACGACCTGGCCTTCTCGCCCGACGGGCGGACGCTGGCGGCGGGCCAGGCGTCCAGCATCGCCCTGTGGTCGATGGTCGAGCCGTTGGGCCAGTCGGTCCTCCCCGAGCTGGGCGACCGCCCGGGTTCGCTGGCCTTCGGGCCGGGCGAACTCCTGGCGATCACCTCGATGGGGCCGAATTTCAAGCCCGCCGCCCTCCGATTCTGGGGAGGCCCCGGCGTCTGCCCCCCCTCGCTCAAGGTCTGGGACCAGCTCCAGCTCTCCTCGGTCGGCTTCGACGCCCAGGGACGACTGATCGCCTTCGAGCCCGCCGCCCTCCGCTGGTTCCGGCCCCCCGCCGTCGAGCCGGTGGCCGAGGTCGAGATCCCCCCCGCCTCATCGGATCGGCCCGACGACCGGCGGCCCGGCCGGCCCGATCGGAGGGGGGAGCAGCTCCCCGGCCAGATGAAGGGCCGGATCGTGGCCAGGACCCCCGACGGCCGGACCCTGATCCTGGGCGGGCCGGAAGGCTTCCTGATCCGGAACGGCGAAGGACCCGAGGCTCTCTCGCGATTCGAGCTGCCTGACCGGATCGAAGGGGCCGCGTTCCTGGCCCCGGCCGCCGCGCTCGATCCCTCCGGCTCCATCCTCTACTACCTGGGCCATCGCGGTGAAGAGCTGACCGCCCGGTCGATCCGGGGGACCGCCGCCCGCGAAGTGGCCTGGTCCTTGCCGGTCTCGAACGCCGCCCATCTCGCGATGAGCCCCGACGGTTCGACCCTGGCCTTCGCCGAGCGGAAGTCGGGCGTCGTCGTCCTGGTCGACACCGCCCGGGGCCTGGTCCGGGGCCGGCTGGAGCCGCCGGTCGACGACTCCGGGACGATCGAGTCGCTCCAATTCTCCCCCGACGGTTCGACCCTGGCCGTCGGCTCTCGCGATCAGATCCGCCTCTGGTCGGTCGGGGGCGAATCCCGGCCGCTGGTCCGACTCCCCGGCCACCGGGGCCCGGTCCACGCCCTCGCCTTCGACGAGCGGGGGGAGCGGCTCGCCGGGGTGGACGACAAGACGGTCAAGGTCTGGGACATCCCCCGGCTCCGGGCCGAACTAGAAACGCTGGGGCTCGGCTGGTGAGCCGACCCGGGGGGCGTCGCCAACCCGAATGCATCGATTCGTGCTGTATTGGTGATTTCGGTGGTATCCCAGGATCATGGGATGAGGGTTGCTTGTTCATGAATCACCCTCATCCCGGCCCTTCTCGTGGGGGAGAGCGTGCCAGAATAATCCCTCTCGCCCCGGGTGAGGCCCACCTCCGATCCACCTTGAGGGCTTGCATCGATCCAGGGGCATCGCTCGTGTTTTGGGGTCGTCAATTTGTCACGTGAATATTTTTTGTGGCTTTCGTGGTTTAATTAATCGCAAGAAAACGTCTCCGAAACGGGCGAAAATCTCGGGTAATCGCAAAAAAGTATTGCATTTCTGGCAGTGTCATCCCATCTTGGCAAGGGAACGCGGGCGTTGCGAGACGCCTGCCCACTCAACCGATCATGGCGGATCCAAGGAGGAGGCAGGCGAGCGCGACACTGGATCGCGGCCCAGAGGAGCGGGCCGCAACCGCGTGCTCTTCGTCGGAGACCGTTCGTTGATCCACCGATCTCACACCTGGAACCCCCCCCTCTTCCTCATCCTGTTCACTCTCATCGTCGGCCTGATGGCCACTCCCGCCCGCTCGGAGGGGATCACTCCCCCGCCTCCGCCCGTGGTCGACACCCCGCCGCCGCCGCCGTTCCCCATCACGGTCTACGAGGAAGACGACCGTCCCTCGGATCCCGAGGCCGTCGAGGCCCGTCGAGAGGCGGCCCGGCCGGTCTACCAGCAGCCCCAGCAGGCGGCCGGCGACCCGTACGGCTTCACCGCGTGGCTCAACGGGGTCCGGGCCCGATCCGGGCTGGGCGCGGTCGGCTTCGACCCGAACCTGTCGAGCTGGGCTTCGGTCAACAACGGACAGCAGCAGGCCCGGGGGATGGGCCACCACGTGATGGGACCGGCCCGTCGGCAGAATTCCGGGATGGGCGACTTCTCGACCGTCACCCAGATGTGGATGGCCTCGCCCGCCCACCAGGCGGCCCTGCTCGATCCCTCGATCACCTGGATCGGGATCGCCGGCCTGGGAGCCTACTGGACGTTCAACGCGTACTGAGCCTCGGGACGAGGCGTCTCGGCCGAAGGGCCCGGATGCCCTTCGGTCGACCGGGCCGCGATGGAGCGCTGGCCCGTTCTCCGCTCGCCGGAGATCGGGGCGATTGGGTCAGTGCACTCCTCGACCTGGCCGAGGGGCGAGGATCGCCCGCCGGGCAAGGTGGTGATGAGCTCAGGGCGGCGGGCTATGATCATAGTAGGAGCTGAGGATTCGAAATCGCTTGACCTGCTGGGCGACGACGAATCCGATGATCGCCAGGCAAGCCAGGATAATATTGGGGTGGTGGTTATGATCGCTCGCGATCCCCCGTAGCGAGGCGTCGAGGGCTAGAGCCGCATATCCCGAGCATGCAAGGGAGGTGGTCAACCAGACCAGTCCGGTGCGCGACCAGAGACCGGAGGCGGCCACCACCAAGGTGAAACCGATGATCAGCGAACTCGCCGTCGCGTTGAGGATGCGAAGGAGGGCGGTCAAGAGGGCGATATCGGCGATGATCCATGCCGGTCGGACCCAGTCGGTCCTGATCCCCTTGCCTAGGAGGCGATGGAAGGCGAGGCTGGAGAGTAGCCAGGCGATCTCGACGGCCGACGTCGCAAGGTGGACGATCGCATTCGGCCTCGGGTCGGCGGCGAAATTGAGCTGGGTCAGGGCACCGACGGCGGTCAGGCCCAGCAGGCGACAAGCCAGCTCCGGCTCGCGCCGTGCCTGCCGCGCGAGTCGCACGAGGAGGCCAGATCGGCCGGCCTTCACTCCTTCCTCGCGGAGGTAGCATTCCAGATCATCGGCCAAGGCGGCAGCAGAGAGATAGCGGTCCCCTGGGTTCTTCTCCAGACATTGGAGGCATATGGCCTCCAGATCGCGCGGGATCCCCGGGCGGCCCCGGCTCGGCGGCTCCGGCTCGAGTTCGAGGATCTGGACGAGCATCTCCATCCCGGTGGCGCCTCGGAACGGCGGCCGGCCCGTCAGGAGGACATATAGGATGGCGCCCAGGGCATAGACGTCGGTCGCGGCCGCGATGTCGGCCCGCCCCGCCGCCTGCTCCGGCGCCATGTAATCGGGCGTCCCGAGGACCATCCCGGACTCGGTCAAACTGCTATCGTCGTCGATCCGCTTGGCCAGTCCGAAGTCGGTGATGTGCGGCTGCCCCTCCCCGTCGATCAGGATGTTGGCCGGCTTGAGGTCGCGGTGGACGAAGCCTCTTCGATGGGCCTCGTTTACGGCTCGGGAGACGATCACCATGAGCTGGGCGGCCGCTCGCGGCTCGCCCAGGAGGCGGGGCAAGTGGTCGGCCAGGCTGCGGCCCTCGATCAGCTTCATGCTGAAGTAAGGCCGGCCGCGGTGCCGGCCGACCTCGTAGATCGGCACGATGTTCGGGTGGTCGAGGCTGGCCGTCACCTCGACCTCGCGACGGAAACGATGGATCTCCTCTTCGGAGGCGAACCTCCCGGAGCGGATCATCTTCAGCGCGACGATGCGGTTGAGGCTCAACTGCCGGGCCCGGTAGACGACACCCATGCCGCCCCGGGCGATCTCGCCAAGTAGCTCATAGTCGCCGACCCGCTCGACCGGGCAGGCCGGCTCGCCCACGGGGGGTGGCCCATCCCCTCGGATCGGCCCGATCGGGATGGGCTCGTCCATCCCGGCCGGCCCAGAGGGGGAGGCGGTCGGCCCCTCGGCGAATAGGCTGCGGATGATCACGTCTTGGCCCGGGAATCGGTCCCGATAACTTGAGGGCGTCGGTCGACCGTCTCGCCTCGGTAGAAGTTCCAACTCCAGGGCGATCAATTCGCGGAGGACGAGCCCCCGTTCGGCCTCGGCGAAGTCCTCCAGATAGTCCTCGATCCGAGGCCGAGGGCCTATCCCCCAGTCGGCCTCGAAGCGGTCGCACGCGAGGTCGAGCCGGAGGATCCGCGAACTCGGTCCAGGAAGGCTCGAGAGGCTACGCCCCGCCCCGCGACCGTCGCTCACGTGGCACCGTCTTTCCAGGCCTCTCGGACCATCTCGAGCTTGCGGGCGACCGTCCGCCGGGCGCAGCCCAAGGCTTCGGCGATCTCGTCATTACTGTAACCTTCCAGCCGGAGCCGCGCGACGCTGCGTAGGCTGCCATCCGGCAGGGAATCGAGCCTCCGCTGATATTCCTCGGCCAGCATGGCCGCGAGTTCCGGCCCCGGCCGGTCCTCGGTGATTCGCCCCAGGAAATCCCCGGGCCGATCGTCGTCGGGCCGATCGTGCCCTCGGAGGACCCTCCCACCCCCGCGCTTGAGCCGACCTTGCCGTTTCCTCTGATCAGTCGCTTTGCGGGCGGTGATCACGGCGAGCAGTCGCCAGAGGTCGTTGCGATCCTCGAGTTGCCGGAATCGTCCACGAGTGGCGCCCTCACAAAGGCTGAAGAAGGCGCTCAGCGCGGCATCCTCCTCGTCCGCCAGGGGATCGATGCAGGGCGCGTGGCCGAGCTTGGTTCGTGCCAGGGCGACGAGGCGGAAGAAGTAGCGATCCCAGAGCGCCGCTGTCGCCCCCGAATCCCCCACCTTCAAGCCGCCTATCCAGAGGCTGACTGAGCCCGCCGACTTGCCTGACATGAGTAAAAACGCCTCCTGCGCACCCCGGAACTACACCGCCGGTCATCGGTCCGCGCCCTGGCTTGACTTGAGCCGGACTGCCGCCATGAGCGGGGGATGACGAAGGTGGCACCTCCATCGGGGTTCGGTCCCGGGAAATTCGCGGCCGTGGCACTCACCGGAGTTCGTTGTCGATCCCCTGGCAACGTCCGCCGATCGTCGGCGAATGGCACGGATGGCATCGAATACCGGGGTGTTTCCCATGATCTTCAAGTCCAGCAAAGTCCGGCCTTCCCAATTACGTCGCGACCGGAGGACGATCCGCCCGGGGCTCGACCCCCTCGAACATCGCCGTTTGCTCACCACGGCGAGCTTCGCCGGCGGCATCCTCAGGATCGACGGGACCGACGGGCCCGACAAGATCTGGGTCCGGAATTATCCGGCCTCGAACCAGATCGGCATCGACTACGTCATGATCGGCGACAATGGCCAGGAGGTCTCCGGGATCCAGGCCGCCCGGATCAGCCGGATCGAGATCAACGGCAAGGACGGCGACGATGACATCCGCCTTTCGGGGCACAACGGGTCGACGGTCAACGCGGTCACCATCCCCTCGATCATCTTCGGTGGCGCCGGGGATGACTTTATCGTGGGCGGGGAGCGAGCCGATCAGATCGCGAGCGATGCCGATCGCGACCGGCCCGGATTCGACCCGGTCGGGAATGATACGGTCGTGGGGTCGGGTGGGGATGACTCGATCTGGGGCGGGCGCGGTCGCGACACCCTCTACGGCGGGGATGGCAACGATTATCTCTCCGGCCAGCAGGACGACGACAATCTCAATGGGGGGGCCGGCGATGATACGATCCTGGGGGAAGCCGGCAACGACGTGATCGCCGGCAACGAGGGTAACGACAAGCTCTATGGTGACGGCCAGCTCGACACGAATTCGGGCAACGACAAGCTCTACGGCGGCCCGGGCAATGATCAGCTCTGGGGAGGCCCGGGCGATGACCTCCTGAAGGGGGACGAGGGGGACGATTACCTGTCCGGCCAGCTGGGCAACGACGCCCTCTACGCCGTCAGCGGCTCGGACATCATGCTCGGCGAGGCGGGCGACGACAAATTCGTCTTCGCCGAAGGGGCCTACACCTGGGGCCTGGTCGACGGCGGCGCTGGGGTAAACACCCTGGACTATTCCCAGAGATCGACGGGCGTATCCGTGGATCTGGCGAGCGGCTCGGCCTCGGGGGTTTATGGGGGCCTGGCCGGCGTCCGGAATGTCCTCGGCGGCTCGGGTGCCGATCGGCTACTGGGCAACTCGCTGCCGAATGCCCTGGCCGGGAACGGGGGCGACGACTTCCTGGACGGCCGCGAGGGCGTCGATCGGCTTGACGGAGGCGCGGGCGTCGACCGACTCTACCTACAGGCGGGCGAGGCGTCGACCGGCGGTGAACGGGTGGAGATCGCCAACGTGCCGGTCGGCACGCCCCAGATTACCGGCTATACCTGCGGGCCGAACTCGGCGATGCGGCTCCTGATGGCTTACGGGTTCCGCCTCTCGGGGGTCGCCGAGAATGAACAGGCCTCCTCGATTTACAAACTCATGAGGAATTTCGCTCGTACGGAGGGACTCCTCACGAATTTGGGCTTTGGCACGTCCCCGGCCGCCCTGCGGGACGCGTTGAGGAATGTCCGACCCTCGACCCAGTTGGAGCAAGGAGTCTCAATCGATCGGGTCCTCCAGCTCCTCGAGCAGGGTCGCCCGGTCATCGCCCTGATCCGGGTGCCGGGCAGCGTCTGGGTCGGTGGGTCCTTCCCAATGCTCCATTATGTCACCCTCCGGGGGTTCGATCGCGGCACGCAGCAGGTGCTCATCAACGACAATGGCCAGGAGCGGTCGCAGGACATCGCCGGCTTTCGGGCCCAGTGGGAGTGGTCGATCGGATGGGGCATCCCCAAGATGGCCCTGGATGGATTCGGGGTACGCGGGCGTACGATCCTCTCCTGAGGGCCGGCGCGTCTCGCGAGGACCGGGGCGACATCGCCCCGGTTAACTCGCCGGCATCCGGTGGCCCTCCCCGAGGATCAGGGGAGGAACAGCGAAGCTCGGATCTGGGCCAGGATCGCCTGTTCGAGCTTCGGATCGCGACCCCGGGGGATCCAGAACGCCGGGGCCTGGACCGGCCCGACGACCTCGCGGGTCCGGTTGATCGGGAACTGGTTGTTGAAGACGGCCCGGCCGATCGACTGGCGATCGGGCTGGAGGAGGTCTTCCAGCTCCTTGTGGACCTCGACTCGGACCATCCACCCCTGTCCTGTGGGACTTGGCAGGATGGTGACGATGGCGAACCTTCGGATCGACTGGAGGGTCGACTCGAACCGCTCGCGGAAGCCGACGGAGTCTCCCTCCCAGGGCTCCAGCAAGGTTGCCCCGATTTTGGGCTGGGTGACGATCTTGCGCTGGACCCGGTCCTCGGAAGCGATGTCGAAATAGCTGTCGACGGCGACGACGGCGGCCTTGAAGACGGTCTCGAAATCGGCCGAGGGGACGACCATCGGGTTCTCGGAGACGACACGCGCACCACGCATGGTCGAGCAACCCGGGGCCGATCCGGCGACGAGTAATGCGATGCCGGTCAACACGAGCCTGAAATGCATGACATGCCTCGCCTCGGGGATGCCCTCCGGCCCTCGGATCGGGCGCGATCGGGATGGAACAGGCCGGGCCGCTTCGGTTTGGGTCGCAGCGCGAGGGAGGCAGGTGTCGCGGGCGGACGGTCGGCGCGTCGGCATGGTGCCGGAGCGTCCCGAATCTCGCAAGCCCGACCGCGCCAGATTGTAAAAACCGACCTAGGCTCTTCACATGGAGGGCCCGCCGGTCTGGTCATGGAACGCGAGGCGGCCCTAGCGACGGTGCGCCCTTCGCCCTCGGGGTCGCTCGAATCTTGGCCCTTCGGGCCCTGGATCAGGATCGAACCATGCCCAACATCGTCGAGACCCGGTCGTCCCCTTCCGCTTTTCGCCCGGCCTTCACGGCCCCGAGCCCATCCCGGCGGGATCTGGCGACCTCCCGCAGCGGGGCTTTCGCCTGGGTTCGAGCGATGGTCCCCGGATTCGGCCGGACCGCACCCGGCGACCCGGCCCTGGAAGCGTTCGCCCTCCTGTCGGCCTCGGCCCGGGACCCGGAGGAGATCCGGGTGGCCCTGGTCCGCCTGGCCTCGGAGATCTCCGGGGCTCCCCGAGTCGAGCTGATCCGCGATCGCGCCGGGGCCCAGCCCAGGCGGCTCGCCGTCTGGCCTACTTGTCCTCACCTCGACCCGATCGCCGACTCCGGATCGATGCCCAGGGGGCCATTCCGTCGGATGCTCCAGCAGGTTCGCGAGGGCCGGGCCCTCTCGCGTGCCCTGAGCCTGACGCTGAAGTCGGGCGAGACTTCCTTCGGGTCGCTCCGGCTGACCCTTCCGGTGACCCGGCCCTGGCGAGCCGGTGCCGAATCGCGGCTTCGCGCCCTCTGCGCCATCGCCGCCACGGCCGAGCGGGCCCTCTCGGCCTCGGCCTCGGCCCGGCCCGATCCCGAGCGTCGGGGCGACCCCGAACTCGGCCCGCAAGGTTCGGTGATCCTCACCGCCTTCCTGGGCTTCGCGCACGCCCAGGCCCGCCGGAGGCGTGAGCCACTCTCGCTCCTGGAGGTGACGGTCGACCGACTGTCGGCCCTCCGCGAACTGCTCGGCGACGAGCTCGCCGAACTGGCGATCGACCGGGTGGCCCGCGCGGCCCGGTCGACCGTCCGGTCCAGCGACGTCCTGACCCGGCTGGAAGACGGGCGGCTGGCCGTGATCCTGCCCAACGCCTCGGCCGAGAATGCGATGAGGGTCGCCGAGGCGATTCGCCAGGCGATCGCCCGGTCCGGTGCCGCCTCGACGACCATGCCGGCCCTGACCGCCTCGATCGGCCTGGCGAACTTCCCCGACCACGCCACCGATGTCCCCACGCTCCGGGCCGCCGCCGCCAACGCCCTGACGAGGGCCGAGGCCGAGGGACACGACCGGATCGCCACCGCCCCGGCCCTCCACCCGGCCCTCGATCGGGAACAACTCGCCGGATGAGGGGAGTGACCGGTACGGCCGGGGCCGACGGGCCGGGGTCGTGCCCGGTCGCGTCGGCCTTCGGCGTGATCTCGGGTACGTCCCGTGATCTCGGATTCGACCCGACCCGCCGGGCGCCGCGAGGTCGGGTTGACACTCCGGGGCGGCCTGTCTAGCCTGGGCCTCCTCCCGACCCGGTCGCGGCCCGAGGCCGATCGACCCGGATCGGCAGCGGAGGTCGCGCGATGTATGTCTTCTGCGTCGGGATGTATCGGGCCTGCTCCACCTGGCAGTACGAGGTCGTGGCCCACCTCCTGGAACGGCATCGAGGGGGCCGACGCCTCGGCTATCTGACCGGCGACCAGTTCGAAGAACTGGAGGATCGCGGGCCGGACGACGGGACCTGGAAGGTCTTGAAGTCGCACGAGGAACACAACCGGTTCGCCCTGGCCCTGGCGCAGGGGCGGGCCTTTGGCGTTTACGCTCACCGGGACGTCCGCGATGTCGCTTATTCGCTGATGCACAAGCGTAAGCTTGGCTTTGGTTCTCTGGTGACGCAGGGGATGGTCCATCAGGTCCTGGCCAATGACCGATTCTGGACGGCCCAGCCCCGGACCATCTCCCAGCGCTACGACCGGCTCGTCGAGGACCCCGCGACCGGCGTCGAGGGACTCGCGGCGCATCTCGGGATCGATCTGGAGCCCGGCGAGTCGGCCCGGGTCGCCTCCGAATACTCGTTCGAGGCCAATCGCAAGCGGACCATCGACCTGGGCCGGAAGCTCGAACAAGGCGGGGTCGACCTGGACGATCCCTCGATCGCCCAGGCCCACGACCGGCAGACGCTCCTGCACTGGAACCACATGCGCGAAGGTCGGGTCGGCGACTGGCGAGAACGGGCCACGCCCCACGAGCGGGCGGTCCTGGCCCGGACCTGCGGCCGATGGCTGGTCGACCACGGCTACGAGCCCGACGACCCCGGGGCGATCGCCCTGGCCCGATCCGGGGAGCCGGGCGGGGTCCTGAACGCCCTCCGTCGCGAGTTGGCGATGGCCCGGGGGGCGGTCGCCTGCCGGCTCCGATGCCTCTCGCTCCGCCATCCCAGGCTGGCCCGCTCGGTCAAGCCGCTGCTGGGGATCGCCCCGGAAGCTCCCCTGGCCCAGCCCGCGCCCGTGGCGTCGCCCGCCGAGCATTGACCGGTAGGGCGGGGCTTCGCCCTGCCGGGTCCGGTTCCGCGTCAGGGCGAGCCCTGACCTACGAGATCTGGACCATCATCGGACTTCCTTGACGAGCATCGCGTTATGCGTGGGATTGCCGGGGATGGTCCCTCGGACGAGGATCATGAGGCTCCCGGCCGATGCGATCCCGTGGGTCCTGGCCCAATCCTCGGCGATCGTCATGGCGTGTTCGACATCGACGATATTGGGGGCGTGGATCGGCGTGACGCCCCAGTAGAGGGCCATGGCCCGGGCGGTTTCGGGGTCGTCGGCCAGGGCCAGGGTGGGCGTGGCGTTCCGGTGCTTCGAGGCGGCCAGGGCCGTCCGGCCCGATCGGGTGGCCACCACCAGGAGCGCGGCGTTCAGGCGTCGGCAGGCCAGGCTGGCGGCGTCGACCACCGCCTCGGTGATCGGCGTGATCCACCCCCGGTTGCTCCAGCCCAGGCCCAGGTCGACCGGGCTTTGCGGCCCCTTCGAGGCCAGGAAGGATTCCGCCCGGCCGACGATCCGGCTC
Source organism: Tundrisphaera lichenicola (assembly GCF_051175385.1). Classification (GTDB taxonomy): domain Bacteria; phylum Planctomycetota; class Planctomycetia; order Isosphaerales; family Isosphaeraceae; genus Tundrisphaera; species Tundrisphaera lichenicola. Next base: position 302,024 of record NZ_CP195106.1, read on the forward strand.
ATGGTCTCGACCGCCTCGACCGGGTAGCGACCGATGGCGGTCTCGCCCGAGAGCATCACCGCGTCGGTCCCGTCGAGCACCGCGTTGAAGACGTCGCTGGCCTCGGCGCGGGTGGGGCGGTTCGAGGTCTCCATGCTGTTGAGCATCTGAGTGGCCGTGATCACCGGAATCCGGGCCCGATGGCAGGCGGCGATCACCCGCTTCTGGATCGCCGGGACCTCGGCCACGTCCATCTCGACGCCCAGGTCGCCCCGGGCCACCATCACCGCGTCGGTCCGGGCGATGATCCCGTCGAGGTCGGCGACCGCCTCGGGCTTCTCGATCTTGGCGACGATCCGGGCCTTGCACCCCCGCGATTCCAGCTCGGCCCGGAGCGTGGAGATGTCGTCGGCCTTGCGGACGAATGAGAGCCCGACGTACTCGACCCCCTCGCGGGCGGTCCAGTCGAGGTCGGCGAGGTCCTTCTCGGTGAGCGTCGGGATGCTCAGCCCGACGCCGGGGAGGTTAAGGCCCTGCCTCGATCGGAGCCGACCGTCCAGCGTGACCACCAGCCGGGCGGACCCACCGACCGCTTCGACCACCTTCATCGCCACCGCACCGTCGGCGAAGAGGACGACGTCGCCGAGCTTCAGGTCTCGGGGCAGTTCGCGATAGGTGCAGGTGAACTGCCGGGGGTCGTCCGAGGTCCGGTCCGTGACCAGGGTGAACTCGTCGCCGAGCCGGCACTCGACCTCGTCGCCGGGGATCGGCCCGAGGCGGATCTTGGGGCCGCCCAGGTCCTGCAGGATGGCCAGCGAACGCCCCGAGGCCCGCTCGACGGCCCGGATGGCGTGGTGGGTCGCGGAATGCTCGTCGCGGGTCCCGTGCGAGAAGTTGAGCCGGAAGACGTCGACCCCGGCCTCGACCAGAGCGGCGATCGTGGCCGGGTCGCTCGACGCCGGGCCGAGCGTGGCCACGATCTTGGTCCGGACCTGGCCCATCGGCTCAAGCTGGCGGATCGACATGAGGCCGGCTCCTTCCTGGGGGGAAGTTCGCGGGAAGCACGGCCCCGGATTGTAGCGAGAGGGGCGGACCCGGGATACCTCCGGTGGTCCGGGAGGCCCGGAGGGCTTGCGCGAAATAGGGGGGCTGGCCGATGGCGCCGCGGGCCATCGGTCACCCCGAGTTTCTTCGCCGGTGGTTGCCGGACTTACGCCTTGATCTGGCGACGAGCGAGGGCCATCCCCCCGAAGATCGCGGTGAAGAGGGCGATCGTGGAAGGTTCGGGGGCGGGGGTGGGCAGGATGGTCTGGGCGGCGACGGGCGGGGTGAGGGTCTTCTCGGGGGGGAGTTTCAGGTCGCCGAAGCGGATCGGGAAGGAGTAGCGGGTCAGGTGGTCCTGGGTGCTGCCCCCCATCCCGCCGGGCTTGAGCGCCTTGATGGTCGCGATGACGTTCGATTCGCCGGTCGGCGAGACGGTGCCGTTCAGCTCGCCCCGGATCAGGAGGCTGGCCTCGGTCACGGTCTTGGTGCCGAGCCGGCTGCCGAACTTGGGGAGGATCTGGTGGAGCAGCGGGACGGTGCTGGTCTTGTCGAACTGGGGGGCCCGGACCTCGATGGTGAAGGGGGTGTGGTCGTAGGTGGTGACCTGTCCGGTCGGGACGGCCGTGGCGGGGATCACGAACTGGCCGAGCTGGATCGTCTCGCCCGACTTCGGGGTGTAGCTGGCGTGGCTGACCCCCTGGAACTGGAGGACCGACGGCCCTTCGATCGTGCCCTGGCCCGCCTTGTAGTTGATGACCCCGGTGGTGTTGTAGATCAACGGCCGCCGGATCGCGGCGGCGTTCTGCTGGGTCGCGGCCTGGGCCGTCGACGAGAGCCCGGCGATTGCCAGGGCCAGGGCCATCGGGGCGCGCGAGATCGCCTGGGAGATTCCAAATCCGCGCATGGTCACTTCCTTGTGGGCGAAGGAGGGACGGGGGGCGGGGCGGGCCCGGCCTTGGGAGGCCCCGCGCTCCGTCGGGAGAAGTGTCGAGAGTCGAACCCGCCCGCGGCCGAGGTCGAGGGGGGATTCCCTCGGATCGGCGACGGGCGGGTGGGCGAATCGATGATGCGATCGGTCGGATCGGTCGGCCGGATCCCTCGGGGATCAGGCCTGCGAGCGGCGGAGGCGTCGGCGGAGGCCCCAGCCCACGATGGCGACGGCGAAGGCGGCGACCGAGGTCGGCTCGGGGGCCGCGGGCGGCAGGGGGGTGCCGGCCACGAGCACCTGGCCGATCAGCGTGGTCGTCCCGAAGCTGGAACCATTGGGGGACGCGACCCCCTGCGGGAACCCGAGCTGGAGGTCCGTGGCCGCGAATGGCGGCGTGGTGTTCGGGTCATTGAAGGGGTTGCCGGTGATCGACGTGACCGAGGCCAGCATGTCCGAGTAGCCGTTCCTGATCGACCCGTTCAGCTCGCCCTGGATCCGGAAGGTGTAGGAGCCCGGTTCGGCGCCGCTGCCGTCCGGGAGGGCCGTGATCTTCAGGTCGATGGTGAACGGGGTGTGGTCGTAGGTCAGGGTGGCGGTCGAGGGCAGGGGGTTGGTCGTGATCGTGCCGAGCGTGAAGGCCCCCGGCGTGGTCAGGATCGAGCCGCTGTCCCCGACTCCGGACAGGGAGATCGGGCCGTTGGACACGTCGCCCAGGGTGGCGCTGGTCGTGTAGTTGTACGATTGGATCGCCGCGGCGCCGGCCTCTTGGGCGGGCAGGGCGGCGAGTGCCAGGGTGGCGGTCAAGGTTGCGATCGCGAGTCGGGGAATCATTCGCCACATGGAGGGAGTCTCCGGAGTCGGTGGGCGACGGGGGCGGGTCAGGCCTGGTCACGTCGCTCGGTTGGTGTAGGGGTCCGTTCCGTGGAAAGAGTCGAGAACCGGAGACAAGGCCCGCCACCGGGTCGGCCGCCGTCCCGAATTCGGGGGCGGCTCGGCCCTGGAGGCGAGCCCGATTCGCATCCGGCTTAGGCCGATTTGCGGGCCCGGAGCCGCCGGCGAAGGCCGAAGCCGACCAGCGAGGTTCCGAGGATGGCCAGGGTGGTCGGCTCTGGGACCTGGTTGCCATCGCCGGCCGGGGCCGGGCTGGTGGTGACGACGCGGGCCTGGATCGTGGTCCGACCGCCGGCCGAGGACGGGGTCAGGTCCAGGGGATTGTTCAGCACGCTCAGGGTGCTCAGGTACTGGCCGTCCTTCACCGAGAAGACCGGGCTGTCGATGGTGTCGAAGGTCGCCTTCACGCTCGACTGGCTGCCCGAGATCTTGCCGTCGAGGGTGCCTTTGATCGTGATCGGGGTGGCACCGGCCGGCAGGGCGATGCCGGCCACGCTCACGGGGTTGTAGGTGATCGCGAACTTGGCGTTGTTGTAGACCGTCTCCGAGCCTTCCGGCAGGGTCGAGACCACGAACTCGCCCAGGCTCAGCGACGAGGGGGCCGCGTACGAGCCGCTGGCCACCGGGTTGAAGCTGATGACGTTGGTCCCGGTGATCCCGTCGGTCAGGACCGTCCCCGAGGTGCTGTAGACCTGGGCGATCCCGGGGACCACGACCGTGGTCGGGGCCGCGGTGGCCGCAGCCTCCGCCGAAGACGTGGTGTTCACCGTGCCGCTGATCACGGCCGCCGAGGCACTGGTGCCGGTCAGGCCCAGGCACGCCAGGGCGAAGGCCGACTTCCGCAGAACGTTGTTGCTGGTGATCTTGCGCATCGATTCCATACTCCTGAAACAGTGTCGTGCCCAAGCCATCCCGAAGCCAACCAAGGGAACCGGGCCACCCGGAAACGACCACGATCCGTCTCTTCCTTGACGGGAAGATGGGGGACCGCTCGTCCGCGACCGGCGGAGCACGGGCGTGCCACGCTCGAAAGCGGACTGTCGGAATGCGTCGGATGTCGCAAGGGGGAAGTTCTTAGATGAACGACGGACGCGGCGGCGCTCCTGCTCGATTCGACTCCGGAATCCTTTCCTCGCCCCGGAACCCTCACGGGGCGTGCCGAACTCCTCCCGCCCTCCTTGGCGTTGGTGCGATTGAGGACTTGAGAGGCCTCATCGTGCCGCAACCGAAGTGACGGAAGCGAACCGGCGGGACAATAATCCAGATCGATCCGGGAGTAAACCTCAAGTCTTCGGAATTTTCTGCCGGGGGGCGACGAGGGGGGGCTGGCGGACTTTTCCGCTTGGGTCAACGGGGTCTCGCCGGCCGGGTGGCCGGGGTCTTGCGGTACCCCGCAACCCCGGCGAGGGTGGTCTGGTCCGGAGCCCCGACGCCTATCTGGGGCCGATGCGCCGGGCTGGCGATGCCGTGCCCAATGGCGGTCTCTCGAACGCGAACCTCGGGTGGCCGCGCATGAGCCGGGGTTGCGGAGTACCGCAAGACCCCGGCCACCCGGCCGCTGAAGGCCCGACCAACTTCTCGTCCTTGAGAAGCCGGCCGGGCCGCCACGAGCGACCTCAAGGATTCAGGGACGGTCACGTGAGCCGTTTCCCGGTCCCGGAACCGCCACGTGCCCCCGACATCTTCGGCGGGGATACGCGGGGCTGTCACTCGCGGCGGAAAATACCCTTCACGGTAGAGGGTCGCACATTTCGTGCCTAAATAAAAATAAATAATCATTATATTTTTTGCGAATATGAGAATCATTTTGAGTGACACAAACTCCGACGGCACGCCTATAATGATGCAGGCCGATCGAGCCCGATCCATGACCAGGAAACCACTTGCCCATGCCGCCCTATCTGGTCGCCCTCCTGATGATCGCCCTGGCCTTCCTGGCCGGTTTATTGTTTCGGGATCACACCCGAACCTTGCGTAAGGAGCTTCGCCGGACCGAAGCCGACGGTATCCATTTGGACTTTCGACTGGAAAGCCTGAGTCGAGAGTCACATCAGTGGACCAAGAAGGATCTCGATTGACCCCGAAGGCCGATCGATGCTCCCGCCCCGGTGGAGCGCAGATGGTCCGGGGCCTCGCCGGCCATCCGGGTTCGATGCGCCGGGCTGGCCAGGTCGTGCCCCTGCCACCCGGGCGCATCAGGGTCTTCGCCTCTTTCTCCCTCCGGCAGAGGGAGAAGGAGGCAGATCAGGCCGGTTCGACCGGGGGAATTGGGTTAGTCTTTCCATCTCGCGAGAGAGAGACGTGGGCAGCAAGGCGAGGGCGGCCGGGGTTCGGCTCGTCGGGGCCTCAGTGGCGTACGACCGGGTTCCGGAGCGTTCCCAGGCCGTCGATTTCGATCTCGACGATGTCGCCGGGCTGGAGCCAGACCGGGGGCTTGCGGGCCATCCCGACGCCCGGCGGGGTCCCGGTGAAGATCAGGTCGCCCGGTTCCAGGGTGAAGATCGCCGAGAGGTATTCGATCACCTCGGCGACGCCGAAGACCAGTTGCGAGGTGTTCGAGTCCTGCATCGTCCGGCCGTTGACCCGGGCTCGGATCCCCAGGGCCTGCGGGTCGGGGACCTCGTCCGGGGTGACCACGAAGGGGCCGAGCGGTGCGAAGGTGTCGAAGGTCTTGCCGGCCATCCACTGCTTGCCGGGCTTGCCCAGCTGCCAGTCGCGGGCCGAGACATCATTCCCGACCGCGTAGCCGCCGACATGCTCCATCGCCCGATCGCGCTCGATGTGCCGGCCCCCTCGGCCGACCACGATCACCAGCTCGGCCTCGTAGTCGACTTCCTGGCTCGAAGCCGGCAGGACGATCTCGGCCCCCTGTCCGATCAGGGTGGTGGGATATTTGCTGAAGAGGATCGGCTCGGTGGGGACTTCCATCCCGCTCTCGGCCGCGTGGTCGCGATAGTTCAGGCCGAGGCAGACGATCTTGGCCGCGTCGGGCACCGGGGCCAGCAAGGTGCACTTGGCCGGGTCGTGCTTCCAGCCCCCGCGAGGCAGCGCGACCTTCATCCGCTCGACCCCTTCCGGGCCCAGGGCCAGGAGCCCTTTCACGGTCGACGGCAGGGTCGAGTCGGCGTAGTTGAGATCGACGTAACTCCCTTCGAACTCCCCGCAGGCCCGGGGGCCTTGGTCGGTCAGGACGGTCACCAGTTTCATTGTTGTCGTCTCCAGGGCAGGGCGGCGGCGGCGGAGTCTGCTCCGCCCGATCGGCGGTGGAAGCCGCCCAAGGTATCCCCTCGAACGCCTCGGAAACAGGGGGTGGCCGGAAAGCAACGAAATTCCCGGGCCGGGAATGTGTGCCCGGAAGTCGCGGGGATTACCCCGGGTGGAGTCCTCCGCCCCCTCTCCCTGGCCCTCTCCCGCGAAGGGAGAGGGGATCGGTCTTCGGCGATGAATCGATCGCCCGTCCCTGGGAGCCTGATCGCCTCCCCCCGGCGCGGGGGAGGGTTTGGGAGAGGGGGGGAGCAGGCCGGGCAAGACCAGAAACCCTGGTTTCACCCGGCCGGGAGTTGTGGCGAAGATCGCCCGGGCTCGTCGGGGAGCCCGGTCGGATCAGATCAGCTCGCGGATCGGCTCGAGTTCGTCGAGCAGTCGCATTGGGCGGTCGCCCCGGTCGGGGACCGTGGTATCGGGGTTGATCCCGAGGGTGTGGTAGAGGGTGGCGAAGACTTCCTGGAAGGAGATCGGTCGGTCCTTGGGGACCTCGGCCCACTTGGTGGTCTGGCCGATCACCTGGCCGGTCCTGAGCCCCCCCCCGGCGACGATCGCGAAGTTGTTCTGGGGCCAGTGGTCTCGGCCGCCCTGGGCGTTGATCTGGGGTGTCCGGCCGAACTCGCCCCAGCAGATCACCGTGACGTCGTCCTGGAGGCCTCGGGCGTGGAGGTCGCCGATCAGGGCCGAGAGGGCCATGTCGAGCTTGGGCAGGCGTTCGCGGCACTGGCCGAAGTTGTTGCTGTGGTAGTCCCATCGGCCGAAGCCCAGGGTGACGCACCGGGCGCCGGCCTCGACCAGCCGACGGGCCATCAGGAAGTGGTCCATGCAGCAGGGGCCGCCGTCATCGACCGGGTTCATGTCACCGATCCCGTATCGGGCGCGGAGTCGGGGGTCCTCGCGGGTCACGTCGAGCGCGTGGGCGAGCTTGCTGGAGGAGAGGATCTCGAAGGCCCGGCGCTGGAAGGAGTCCATCCCGTCGAGCGCCCCGGTCCGGTCGAGGTCGCTCCGGAGGTCGTCCATCTGCCCCTGGAGCCCTCGACGGCCGCTGAGGCGGTCCAGGGTCAGGCCCTGGGGTCGGAGGGTGGCCAGGTCGTCGCCGTTGGGAGTGAACGGGGCGTGCGGCAGGCCGAGATAGCCGGGGTTGCCGTTATTCGCCCAGGGGGGGTGCCCCATCGAGGGGGAGAGCCCGAAGAAGGGGGGCACGGCGGGGTCGACCGGCCCCTGGAGGTACGAGAGGATCGCGCCCAGCGACGGTCGGCCGCCCTGGGCCTTGCTGACGACCGAGGGATAGCCGGTCAGGCATTGCTCGGCGGCGTGCTCGCCCCGGGCCCCCACGATCGTCCGGAGGATCGAGTACTTGTCGGCCATCCGGGCCAGCCGGGGCAGGTGCTCGCAGATGTCGATGCCCGGGACGTTGGTGGCGATCGGCTTGAACTCGCCCCGGATGGCCTCGGGCGCGTCGGGCTTCATGTCGACCATGTCCTGGTGCGGCGCCCCGCCCGGCAGGAAGACCATGATGATCGACTTGTGACGCCGCTTCGAGCCGGTCTGCGACTCGGCCCGGAGGATCTCGGGCAAGCTCATGCCCCCCAGCGCCAGGCCGCCAATCCGGAGGAAGTCACGCCGAGTGGCCCCGTCGCAAGTCCTTCCCTGGGCCCGTCCACGAATGGTCAGCATGACTGCTCCTCCTGCTTTGAGGTCAACTTCGGCGCCATTGCCGAACCGATTTCGAGCAAGTGTTAAACAAAGTCTAACATCCGGGCAAACACCGAGCAAGGTGAAGGGTTGAGAACGAGATGCCAGACCTCAAACTCCCGCATAACCGTTACCCCTTTTCTTCAACTTACGAAATGGCAGGCTCCTTCGTGACTTCGAAGCGGGATGATCGAGGGAAGGCGGTCCTTGAACCGTCGACCGGCGATCCGGTCCGATCCTGGAACGATGGGAGCCAATTGTCTTCTCTTACTTTTGTCGTTGATGCCAGCCGAGGGTATCGGTACGCTGGATTCAGGCTGGGCGGGATCTCGGGTTCGAGGGGCATGGGGAGGGCGTTCGATGGGTCTGGCAACTCGTGATTCTTCGACCATCGAGGGGTGGAAGGCCCCGGTTCGCCTGGCCTGGCGGCACCGCTGGGGCCTGGCCGCCGTTGCGGGCCTGCTCGCCTTTGGCGGGCTCTGGGCCTGGTGGGCCACCCAGCTCTGGGGCCTGCCCGACATCGGCGACCCGTTCGATGTCGCGGCGTTCGAAACCTTCAGCGTCCCCGACGAGCGCAATGCCTTCTTCGAGTATCGCGATGCTTCCGCGTTGACCATGTCGACCTGGAAGAAGATCCGGGGCAACAAGAGTGGCCCGGAACTCGAATTCCCCAAGGAGGGATGGTCGAAGGCCAATTCCGTCTGGCGCGACTTCCTGGCCCAGTCGGGCGAGGCTCTCACTATCTGGAGGGCCGGGAGCGAGAAGCCGGGTTTTCTTTATATCCATCCCGACGGGTTGAGCTTCGGGACCTTGCTCCCAGTCTCTCAGGAACTTCGGATGCTGGCCAGGCTCGCGATCCTGGAAGGCTCGCGGCTCGAAGCCGAGGGGGACATGGCCGGTGCCTGGGGATGGTATCGCGCGGCCCTGCGATCGAGTCGCCATAGCGGACTTCACGGCTTCATGATCGAGCGGCTGATCGGGGCCGCCATGCATGAGGACGCGTCGAAGGGCCTGACCCGGTGGGCTTCCGACCCTCGGGTCGACGCCCCGCTCCTCCGCCGGGCGCTCGATGAGGTGATCGCCATCGACGCCATGACGGCGCCCCATTCGGTGGCCCTCAAACTCGAATACCTGGTCTCGATCCGGTCAATGGGCGACCCCAACCTCATCGGAGATGTTCTGGTCCAACAAAACACGAATGAAGCCGCCGATTGGTGTCAGGAGTTGCCCATTTCGGATCTCAACAAAGAGCGAATCCAGGAGGTCCGCGTCCTGGCCGCGAACGACCGGGAGCGGAGCGTTCGCGTCTCTCGGCTCATGATGGCCAACTGGCTGGCCCAGGTCGACAAGCCCCCTTCGCGACGGGCGAGACTCTACCGGGCCGACCCGCCGATCTATGAACTCGACCCGGACGGCCCTCCCGAGTCGAAGGCCATCCCGCCCGAGGAACTCTCGCGATGGCTCGATTCGTCGATGCTCGCGGCACGACATTTCCGGTTCCTGAGCAAGTACACTCCGGCGATCGAAAAAGAGCGAGTTCGCCAGGCTCGATTGGTGGTCCACCTGGCGGATCAGCTCTACCGGCGCGAGCACGGGGGGACCCCGCCGACTTCGCCGGAGGCACTGGTCGGGCCTTATTTGAAGGCCTTGCCCGAGGAGTTCGTGGTCGATCCTTGATCCAGGGTGGTTTTTGACAAGGAGGCACGTAGGGTGGCGTCGAGCGAAGCGAGGCCCACCGCAATTTACCTGGTGGGCCTCGCTTCACTCGACGTCACCCTACAGGACCAGTGTTTCAGCGACGGAGCCGCTCGGATATCTCTCGGGCGACGGGAGATTCGGGCTGGAGGTGGAGGGCCCGCTCGGCGGCGAGCCGGGCCTGTTCGGGCTTCCGGTCGGCCTCGAAGGCCCGGGCGAGCACCAGCAGGACATCGGCCCGGCCGGTGAGGTTTTCGGCGGCGAATTTGAGGTCCGAGATTGCCGAGCCGGGGCGGTTCAGGGCCAAGAGGGTCAGGCCCCTCTGGAAGCGGACGTCGGCGTCCTCGGGGCTCAGCTCGGTCGCCTGATCGAGCCGGACCAGGGCTTGCTCGGGCTGGCCCCGATCGAGCTGGATCGCGGCGACCCGGACGATCGCCGGTGGCGAGGCGGGGTCGAGTTCGAGCGAGCGGAAATAAGCCGCCAGGGCGTCATCGCGGCGGCCGAGGGTTTCCAGGGTCTTCCCCCGGGCAAAGTGGGCCTCGGCCCGATGGGGCTCGACCTCGATGGCCTTCTCGAACCGGCAGAGTGCCTCCGCAGGGCGGTCCATCCTGGCGTCGATCTGGCCGAGCCCGACCAGTGCCCCGACGTAGTGCGGCTCCAGGATCAAGGCCCGGCGGAATTCGTTCTCGGCCCCGCCCAGGTCGTTCTGGAATTGCAGGACCTTGCCGAGCCGGTAATGAAGCTCGGCCGAGCTGGGCGTCTGGACCAGCAGCTTTTCCAGGTCGGCTCGGGCCTGGGGGTAGTCGCCCCGGTCCATGGCCGAGGTGGCCGCCTGGCTCAACTGCTGGCGGCGCAAGGCCATCTCGGGGGCTTCGGCGGCCAGCTCGCGACGTTGCCGGACCGCAGCACATCCCGGGAGCAGGCCCAGGGCGACGCAACACCCGGCTATCACGGCCGATCGCCGCATGCGTCCCCTCCCTGGTTAGGATTTCGGCCCGAAGGACGAACGCCCCGTCCCCGATCATCCCTAACTTCGGCACGATCGCGCGGTCGAGTTGAGGCAGACGTGGGATTGAGCACCCGGAGGGCCGCAAGAATAGGCCCGAGGCCCTCCTCGGTCAATCCCGATCCCGGGGCGGCTTCAGCCCACTCCGCTCGCCGATCGGGCGCGATCGAGGACGACCCGGGCGGCCTTCCGGGCGCGTTCGGCGGCGGCCCGGCGGACCTCGGCCACCCGCTCGGGGTGGGCGACCAGGTCGGCCCTCCGCTCGCGGGGCTCGGCGAATCTCCGGCTGATATGTTCGGCCAGTCGGGTCTTCACCTCGCCATAGCCGATGCCCCCGGCTCGGTATCGGCCCTCGACCTCGGCCACCTCGTCGGCCGGGGCGAACAGCTTGAAGAGTCCGAACAGGTTGTCGGTCTCGGGGTCCTTGGGGGCTTCGACCGGCGTGCTGTCGGTCACGATCTTCTTGCACTTCTTGAGGATCGTCCTGGGGTCGTCGAAGATTTCGATGGTGTTGTCGTAGCTCTTGGACATCTTCCGGCCGTCCAGCCCGGGGACCACGGCCACGGAGTCGAGGATCAGCGGCTTGGGGAGCTTGAAGGTCTCGCCGTGGACGTGGTTGAACCGCTCGGCGATATCCCGGGTGATCTCCAGGTGCTGCTTCTGGTCCTGCCCGACGGGGACGACGTCGGCGTCATAGAGCAGGATGTCGGCCGCCTGGAGGACCGGATAAGCGAACAGGCCGTGCTCGGCGGGGAGTCCCTGCTGGACCTTGTCCTTGTAGCTGACGCACTTCTCCAGCCAGCCCATCGGGGTGACGCTGGTCAGGAGCCAGGCCAGTTCTGTCGTCTCGGGGACGTCGGACTGGACGAACAGCGTGGCCGACTCGGGGTCGAGCCCCAGGGCCAGCAGGTCCACGATCACGTCGAAGACATACCCGCGCAGCCTGGCCGCGTCGCGGACGCTGGTCAGGGCGTGATAGTCGGCCACGAAATAGTAGGCGTCGTTGTCGCGCTGGAGGTCGATATACTGGCGGATCGCCCCCAGATAGTTGCCGATGTGCAGGGCGCCCGATGGCTGGATTCCGGACAGGACACGCATGGCTTCTCGCGAGTCGGTGGACAAGGGGCCAGTCGGCCCCGGAGCGGTGGATCAATCGGACTCTTCCGGGTCCAGGCCCAGAGCCCGGAGCCGGGCCGCCAGTCGGTCGGCCCTCCGTTTCTCGGCCTCGGCCCGGATCCGCTCGGCCTCGGCCTTCTGCATCTCGGCTTCGGCCCGGATCCGCTCGGCCTCGGCCTTTCGCTTCTCGGTGGCGGCCTTGCGCCTTTCCGCCTCGGCTCGACGATGTTCGGCCCCGGCGCGGTCGGTCGCTTCGCGGGCGATCTGCTCCGAGGCGTCGCGTTGTCGGGCGGTCTCGGCGAAGGTCGTGAAGCGTCGGCCGTCGGGGTCGAAGATGGTCAGATCTTCCCCCAACTCGAACCGGATGCCCAGCCGGGGGCTGACCCAGCCGGAGGTCTCGACGATCGGCCGGAGGATTTCGCCTTCGCGGATCCAGCCGTCCATCCGGATCTTGTACGGGTCGAAGTAATAATACTCTTCGACCCCATAGCGTTCGTAGAAATTGCGCTTGTAGTCCATCACCCGTTGGCGGTTGCTGGGCGAATGGATCTCGAAGACGACCTGCGGCCCGATGCCCCCCTCCTCGTGCTGGATGTAGGAGGTCCGATAGCCTTTGGGCCGTCCGAAGATGACCATCACGTCGGGGGCCAGCCGTCTCCTGTTCTTCCCCTCGACGGGATACCACATCTGGTTGCCCGCGACGAAGACGTCGGGGTTGTCGGCGAAGACGACGTCGAGCCCCCCCTTGATCGTGACGATCCACTCGTACTGGAGGGTGTTGTCCGACATCGGCCGCCCATCATCCCCGGGATAGTTGACGTTGGGCGGCCCGAAGAGCGGTTCGGGGGCGTGGTCGCGGGGCCGTCGCCGTCCCCACGGGGGGTTGTCGAGCCATCGGAGAGATTCGGGCGATGTTCGGGTACTCATGGCGGTCCCGGCCTCGATCCGAGGGGTGGCGTCCGGACATCCCGGGCGATCGGTCCTTCAGGTTCCAGTCTACCCGCGATCCGGGCCCGACGCGACCTCGGGCGGGTAGAGGCCGTGGGCCTCGATGTACGCCTCGACGGCCCGGGGGACCTGGTATCGGATCGACCGCCCCTCGCGCCGACGTCGGCGGATCTCGTGCGAGGCCAGGCCGATCGGCGGGATGGTGACCCGGCGGATCGGCCGGGCTCCGGCGGGGAGTTCGGGCAGGGTCGGCTCGAACCCCGGGCGGTTGGCCACGACCAGGGTGGCCATCCGGAGGATCTGGCCGGGCTCTCGCCAGTGGGGGAGGTCGACCAGGCTGTCGGCGCCGATCAGGAAGAACAGCTCGTCCTCGGGCCTCTCCCGGCGGATCACCTCCAGGGTGTCGACACTATAATGAGGGCCGGGCCGCCTGGTCTCGATCTCCGAGACCTCGAAGGCCGGATGCCCGGCGACCGCCAGCCGGACCATCTCCACCCGGTGATCGACGGCGGTCCGCCCCTCCGGCTTGTGCGGCGGGGAGCCGCTCACCACGAACCAGACCCGGTCCAGCTCGCACGCCTCGCGACACGCCTCGGCCAGGATCAGGTGCCCGAGGTGGATCGGGTCGAACGTGCCGCCATAGAGACCGAGTCGCATCGCCGATTCGCTCCGCGAGAAATCCGGCCCGGGGTCCTCGACATCCCCGGAGCCTCCAGCATGATCGGTCCCAGGGTAATCCCCGGGACGCTCGGGGACCAGAGCGAGGGCCCGACAATCCTCGGGCGTCCGTGGCGTCGAGGATCTTCGCGCCCGACCCGGACGGGCTATCCGGCGATGAGGCGGCGGAAATTTGTCCAGAGTGGCGAAGTTTGCTCCATCATCGAATCCTGGCGACATCGTCATTCAATTTGCATAAATTTCTGGCATGATTTGGGTTGTGTGTAGAAAATCGGAACGGTGTACCCGTGGTCCTGCATTTGCGTGGTGCCGCCGGTCGCGAGGCAGGCACCGCCCGTCTCGGTAAGACCTCGATCGCCCTTCCAGCCGAAGGATCCTCATCCCATGACCCGACCTCGCAACGATGGTCGGCCCCGACCTCGGGGCTTCTCGCTGATCGAACTGCTGATCGTCATCTCCATCATCGGGGTGCTGATCGCGTTGCTGCTGCCGGCGGTCCAGCAATCGAGGGCGGCGGCCGCCCGCGCCCAGTGCCAGAATAATCTCAAGCAGATCGGCATCGCGATCCACAATTTCGAGAACGCGAGGGGCGGACTGCCCCCGATCGGCGGCTCGCCCACCGATCATAGCTGGACGACGCTGATCCTGCCGTATCTCGAGCAGCGTGGGCTCGAAGACGCCTACGATTACGGCCATTACTGGTACGATCCGGTCAATTCGACCGCCGTGATGACCCGGATGAGCGTGATGATGTGCCCGTCCGATCCCGTCGCCGGGAACATGATCGAGGGCGCCGTGGGCGCGGTGCCCTTCAAGGCGGCCGCTTGCGACTACTTCGCGATCACCGGCGTCAACCCGTCGATGAACTGGACCAACCCCAACAACGACATCACCGGCGCGTTCGGCATCGGCTTCGTGAAGTCCTTCGCGCACATCCTCGACGGCACCTCGAACACCGTGATGGTCTCGGAGATGAGCGGCCGGCCGTTCGCCTACGTCACGGGGTCGAAGCTCAACTCGGCTCTGGCGGCGTCGACCGGAGGGGCCGGGGCGTGGGCCCACAATAATACCCACAAGCTGATGAGCTACACCGTCGACGGCGGCGTCAAGGGGGGGCCGTGCGGGGTCAACTGCTCGAGCCGCAACAGCATCTACAGCTTCCACCAGGAAGGTGCGCATGGCCTGTTCGTGGACGGGTCGGTCCGACTCCTCCGGGCCAAGCTCGACGCCAACATCGCCTTCTCGCTGGGCACGGCCGCCGGCGGCGAATTGCTCTCGGCCACGGACTACTGAGGTCGACCATGATCATTCCCGGTGCCGGGCTCGCTCGTCTCGGATCCGATCGTCGGGCGATCTGGCCGATCCTCCTGGTCGCCCTCTCCTCGATCTCGTGCTCGTCGGAGGACGCGCCGTCGGTCTATCCCGTGGAGGGGAGGGTCCTCTTTCGGGGGAAGGCGGCCGAGGGAGCCCAGGTGTACCTGCACCCCCGGGATATCCAGCTTCCCGGGTCCGCCCGGCCGAATGGCGTGGTCGAGCCCGACGGCTCGTTCCGGATCAGCACATTCCGCGAATTCGACGGGGCCCCGCCGGGATCGTACGGCGTTAGCCTGGTCTGGCTCTCGGATTCGGTCCAGGAGGACGGGGAGGACGCGGGACCGGATCGGCTCCGGGGTCGATATCGCGAGCCGGCCAGGAACCCGTGGACGGTGGTGGTCGCGCCCGGCCCCAACATCATCGAACCCCTGGAGCTGAACTGATGGTCGGAGCCTCGAAGGCGTCCGAGAGGGATTGGATCGGGCGTACGGCGCGGATCGCCTGGCTCGCTGCGGCTTGCCCGGCCCTCCTGGTGATCCATCGCCCGGCCGCGGCGGGCGACGAACTCCCGGGTCGGATCGATCGGCGGATCGAGGCGTCGTGCGAGACGGCCGGACTTGCCCTGGCCGGGCCCGCGGACGATGCCACGTTCCTCCGACGGGCCTCGCTCGACCTGATCGGCCGGATCCCCACGCCCGCCGAGGTGAGGGCGTTCCTCGAGTCCGAGGCCCCGGACCGCCGGCTTCGGCTGGTTGCCGGACTTGTCGGGTCGCCCGCCCACGCCCGGCAATCGGCCGGATTCTGGCGGAGGGCCTGGGTCCCGCAGGCCGACTCGGATGCGATGAGGCACGTCGCCGACGAGCTCGACGAATGGCTCGCCTCGCGGCTTGGCCGCCGCGACCGGATCGACGCGATCGTCCGCGATCTCCTCGGTGCCGGGCAACGCCCCGTGGTGGGCGCCGTCCTTCGGGACGAGGAAGCCCCCGCCGGATTCCTCCTCGCGAACGAGTCCAAGGCCGAGAACCTCGCGGGCAGCACGGCCCGGGCGTTCCTCGGCGTCAACCTCGCCTGCGCCCAGTGCCACGACCACCCGTTCGCCCCCTGGTCGCGCGACCAGTTCTGGGAACTGGCCGCCTTCTTCGCCAAGCCCGGGGCGGCCCCCGGCCTGTCGACCCCGTCCGCTCTCATCGGGGACCCGGTCCGCCGGGTCGTCGCCCGGCCTCCCGACGGTGCCGAGCTGGCCTGGCCCGGCGTCCTCGACGAGGCGACCGGCCGGAAGGTGCTCGCCGGATGGCTGACCGACCCGTCCAACCCCTGGTTCGCCCGCCAGGTCGTCAACGAGCTATGGTCCCAGTTCTTCGGCCTCGGGTTGGTCGAGTCGTTCGACGACCCGACGGCCGACAACCCCCCGGCGAATCTCGCCCTCCTCGACGAGCTGGCGGGCGAGTTCGCGGCCTCCGGCTTCGATCTCGAACGGCTCACCACGGCGATCGTCATGAGCCGGGCGTACCAGCGAGAGGCCGTCCCGCCGGCGGATCCGGCGGGATCGCGGCGGATCTTCGCGTCGGCCTCCCCCCGCCTCCTCTCGGGCGAGCAGCTCTTCGACAGCGTGCGGACCGCGGCCGGGTTCGCCTCACCCCGCGAGGGGAGCGATGCCGACCGGGTCCGCCAGGACCGGCGTCGTTTCGCCCTGGCGTTCCAGGTGGCCAGGCCGACCTCGGAGGGCCGCTCGCTGCTCCAGGCCCTGACCCTCATGAATGGCGCCCTCATCGAGGAGGCGACCACTCCGGGACGGACCCCGGTCCTCGTGGCCGCCGAGTCCCCCTTCTTCGACACGGCCGACCGGGTCCAGGGCCTGTTCCTGGCGACGCTCGGACGGCCGGCTCGCGATGCCGAGCTGGCCCCGCTGGTCGCTCACCTCGACCGGGCTAATGCGGGACGCGAGGCCTCGACGCTGGCGGACATCCTCTGGGCCTTGCTCAACAGCAGCGAATTCAGCACCAATCATTGAATCCAGCGGGGGCGGCAGCCCCGAGGAGAAGGGCCATGGAACTCCACGTCGAACTGACCCGTCGAGGGTGGCTGCGGGCGTTGACAACGGGTGCGGTCGGCGCCAGCTCTTCGGGGTGGCTCGGGCGGCTCGCCGCCGCCTCGACCCCGGAGCGTCGCCGGCCGAAGTCCGTCATCCTGCTCTGGCTGGCCGGCGGGCCGTCGACGATCGACCTCTGGGACCTCAAGCCCGGCCACGCCAACGGCGGCCCGTTCCGGGAGATCGCCACCGCGACCCCGGGCGTCCGGGTCTCCGAGCACCTGCCGAGGCTGGCCCGCTGGACCGACTCGATGGCGATCGTCCGCTCGATGGCCAGCCGCGAGGGGGATCACGGGCGGGCCACTCGCTACTTGCAGACCGGCTACCTGCCGGGCGCAGGGATCGACTATCCGCCGCTCGGCTCCCTCGTCGCCCGCGAGAACGGCCGGGCCGAGGCCGACCTGCCCCATTTCGTGAGCATCGCGCCGAACAGGACCCTGCTCGATCCGGGCGGCGGGTTCCTGGGGCCGCATTACGCGCCACTGGCGGTCGGCCGGGACGCTTCCTCGGCCGAAGAGTTGAAGGTCCCCGACCTCCATCGCCCGGATCGGATCGGCGACGCGGACCAGGCCGGCCGCCTCGGGCTCCTGGAGCGGTTCGAGATGGGACGGGAGCCCTGGCGAGGAGCCCCGGTCGTCGACGGCCTGCACGCCGCCTCGGCCCGCGCCTTGCGATTGATGAGGCCCGTGGCCCAGGCCGCGTTCCGGCTCGATGACGAGGCCGTCGGGACCCGAGAGGCGTACGGCCCGGGCGTGTTCGGCCAGGGGTGCTTGCTCGCCCGGCGGCTCGTGGAACGGGGCGTCCCGTTCGTGGAGGTGACCCTGGGAGGCTGGGATACCCACTACGACAATTTCGAGCGAGTCGCGACCCTCTCCGGGATCCTCGATCTCGCCTTCTCAGCGCTCCTGCGGGACCTCAGCGACCGAGGGTTGCTCGATTCGACGCTGGTCGTCTGCCAGGGGGAGTTCGGGCGGACGCCGAAGATCAACGGCACCACGGGCCGAGACCACTGGCCGCAGTCCTGGGCCGTCGCGATGGCCGGCGGGGGCGTGCGAGGGGGGCAGGCCGTCGGCGAGACGAGCCCGGACGGCACCGAGATCATCGAGGGGCGGGCCTCCGTCCCCGACCTGATTGCCACGGTCTGCAAGGCCGTCGACATCGAGCCCAGGAAGCAGAACGACTCCAACGTCGGCCGACCGATCCGCATCGCCGATCCGGCCGCCCGGGAGATAGCGGGG
The DNA here is from genome assembly GCF_051175385.1 of Tundrisphaera lichenicola. GTDB lineage: Bacteria > Planctomycetota > Planctomycetia > Isosphaerales > Isosphaeraceae > Tundrisphaera > Tundrisphaera lichenicola. The sequence continues at coordinate 319,909 of NZ_CP195106.1, forward strand.
ATCCTATGAGATCGCGAGAATTGGTTTTCCTGACGATCCTGATGCTATCGGCATCCTCGGCCGCGCGGGCCGACGATCCGCATCCCGAGGCCGGGGCGCTCGACCTGGTCCTCCAGGCCGAGGGCCGGACCGCCCTCATTCGGCTCCGGATCGCGACCGGCGGGGTGCCCGTGCCGGCGCTCTGGGATGAGACCTTCGCCGCCCTCTTCCGGGCCGCCGACCGCGACGGCGACGGCTCCCTGGACGACGTCGAGATCGGGAAGCTTCCCGGCGCGTTCGCCCTCCGACAAGGCCCCCCCTTCCTCAATCCGGGAATCCCTCCCTCCCGGGCGGCGCTCGTTCTGGATCGCGACGGTCGCGTGGACCTCGGGGTCGTCGCCGATTATTACCGCCGAGAGGGGCTCGGCGGCCCCATCCTCGGCCTCGGCCGCCCCTCCGCATCCGCCACCTTGTCGGAAGCCCTGCTCCTGCGGATCGACCAGGATGCGAACGGCCGGCTCGACGTCGAGGAGGCGAAGGGCTTCGTGCCCGCCCTGCTCGCCCTCGACGGCAACGGCGACGAACTCGTCAGCCCTGACGAACTCGCCAGGCACCTCCCGTACCCGGGCTCCACCGGCTCGGAGTACCTCGCCGCTCCCTCGGCGGGGCGCGAGCCGATCGGGGTCGAGGCCGCCTCGCCGCTCCTCCCCTTGCCGATCCGACGGGCCGATCGTCACTGGGCCGCGATCCTCCTGGATCGCGGGGATCTCGACGGGGATCACCGCCTGGATGTCGTCGAGTCCGGCCTGACTGCCCCGACGTTCAATCGTCTCGACCGGTCCGGGGATCGCCTCCTGGACGCCGACGAGCTCGCGGCCTGGCCGACGCTGCCTCCCGAGATCCTCCGGGACCTGACGATCGACGAGGCGGCGGCCGACCGATTCGACGTCGAGATCGGCCGGGTCCGGCTCTCCTTCCGGGCCGCCGAGGGGGGCCTGCTGGACTGGGTCGAGGCCGCGAGAACTCGCCTGCTGACCCAGTTCGCCGAGGCCGACGCGGACCGAGATCGTCAGGTCGAGGACCGGGAGGCCGTCGCCCCCGCCCTCGCCGAGATCCGACGACTCCTGCCCCTGGCCGACCGGGACAACGACGGTAAACTTGGTCTGGAAGAACTCGACGCCTGGTTGGACCTCCAGCGGCAGTTCGCCCGAGGCCATGTTACCCTCATCGTGCTCGACCACGGCTCCGGGCTCTTCGAGTCGCTCGACGCCGATCTCGACGGCGTGCTCTCGGCCCGCGAGATCACGGGAGGCCCGGCCCGCCTGCGGGATTCCGGCGTGATCGCCGAGGACGGCCGGATCGACCTCGATGCGTTGCCGCGTCACCTGGTCATCACGGCGAGCCGGGGCCGGCCGAAGTCGCCATATCGCCCGAGGCGTCCCGGCCCGGCCTGGTTCCTCGCGATGGACCGGAACGGCGACGGCGACGTGTCCGGCCGCGAGTTCAATGGCCCTTCCTCCGCCTTCAAGTCCCTCGACCTCGACGGCGATGGACTCCTCGACGCCGAGGAATCCTCCAGACCGCTCCGCTCGCCCGGGCCGAGATGAGCCCTTCCCGGACCACGTTGTGGAACCCTCCGGGCCACCCGACCCCCGGAGGTGGGCCGGGTAGCCCGGTCCCGACCTTCCCCCCCGCGCTCCCGCCGTCCTGGCCCGGGAGGGCGGTCGGACACCGAGCCCGCTATTCGACCCTCTCGCGGACTTCCTGCTTGAGCCTGCGCAAGACCCGACTCTTGGACTGGCGGACGGACGCCACGCTGACGCCGAGATCGTCGGCGATGGCCGCGGTGTCGTGCCCCTCGATGGTCGCCCTCCAGAAGGCGTCCCAGGTCTTCGACTCGAACTCGGATCGGACCCGATCCATGGCCCGGTGGCAGACGCCGAAGTGTTCGCGCCGTTCGCCCGCGTCGTCGTCCGGAGCGGGAGGCGGTCCGCAGAGGGCCTGGACGGCCAGGGTACCGCCGGCGGCTTCCTCCGGCCTTCGCCTCCGTCGACGGTGCCAGTCGAGGATCTTGTTCCGGGTCACGCCCCGGAGCCAGCCGCGGAAGGTGTCCCCCTCGCGGTTGCGGCGGAACCCGTCGATGCCGGCGGAAATGGCCTGGAAGACCTCCTGCATCACGTCGTCGTCATCCGGGTATCGCACGCCGCCCCGGCGGCACCAGTATCGGAGCAACGGGCCGTAGAGGGCGACCAACCGACCCCAGGCGTCCTGCTCGTTGGCGCGGACCAGGGCGAGCAGGGTTGTCGAAGTGACGTCCTCATCCGGTCTCATCGTGGCAGCTCCCGCCGAGGTCGGCCGAACCGTCGTCAGAAAGCCCCCGTGGAGCCCGAGGTTCCCCGTCCTCAGACAAGGCGACCTGGAGCAAATACCATGCCTCCATTCGATGCTCCAGCCATCGTCGCGATCCCGGAGATCGTGTCACGCCCCGGGCGATCAGGAAGAGGGAAGGCGGATGGTCCTGGCCGATGGTCCGGCCGAAGGAGTCCCCACCCCTCGACCCGCCCCGATGGACGGAGATATTCGAATGCGCCGTGCCCTTATCGTACTCGCCACGCTCGTGGCTGCCGGCCTCCCCGCCCTGGCCGGTGATGTGATCAAACTCAAGGCGACCGCCAGCGAGACCTCGTTCATCCCGATCGACTTCGATGGGAGATATCTCACGGCAATCACCGCCGGCTCGGGGCACAGCAGCTCCCTCGGCGCCATCCAGTACGTGGCCCCCCACCTCTTCGACTTCGGTACCGGGATTTACACGTCCTTCATGGTGATCACGGCGGCCAACGGGGACGAACTTTATGCCGAGACCCTGGGGCATTTCAACCCGCTCGATACCTCGGCGGATGCCCAATCGACCTATACCATACTCGGCGGGACCGGCCGCTTCCGGGGGGCCTCCGGCTCGGGGGATATCTTCCGGACGGATCTCGGGGCGACCATCATCGTCGAGGGGACCATCTCCACCGTCGGCTCCCGCAAGTAAGCGAGCCGTCGGGGTCCGGCCTCCTCAGGCCCGAGCCCAGGAATCCCCGGCTAGACCCGGCTTGCTCCCGGAATCCTGAAAGCATAGCCTGGTCCGGCGGCCCGGCGCGACTCGGGGCGCGGGCGACTTTCCTGTCAACCATCGGGACCGGGGCTTCGAGGATGATCTGGGTTTATGCGGGGCTGGCCCTGCTCTCGGGTGCCGCCCTGTCGGTGCAAGTCGGCTTGAATAACGGTCTTCGCGAGCGGATGGGGCACCCGGTCCACGCGGCCCTGGTCTCGTTCGGGATCGGGTCGCTGGCCTTGATGGCCTACGCCCTGGCCCTCCGGCCCGGCTTGCCCCGGGCGTCGGAGCTGGCCCGAGGGCCCTGGTGGATCTGGCTCGGGGGGATCGTCGGGGCCTGCTACGTGATGGCCGCCGTCACCTTCTCGAACAAGCTGGGGGCCGCGGGCTGGCTCGGCGTGGTGGTCGCCGGCCAGATCCTGACCTCGGTCCTGCTCGACCACTTCGGCCTGGTCGGCTTCACCGCCCACCCGGCCAGCTCCTGGCGCATCTTCGGCGTGGCCCTGCTCCTGGCAGGCGCGGCGATTGTCCTCCGATCTTGATCGGAGGCCGGGACGGCAGGTCCCCTGGGCCTTCGGCTTTTCGGTCAACCCCGCCCGTCGATCGGCCGATAAGCTTCGCATTCCCCTGGATCGGGCGATCGAGTAAGATCCCGCCCGATCCCGCGTTCCGGCTCCAGGAGGGGGCCGGGGACGAGGTGGAAAGCGGTAGGTTTGCAAGACGGCTGAAACGAGGAAGGATTCCTCGCCCCATGCTCGATAGTTCGTGGTGTCGATCGCCGCTCCCCGCTCTGGCGCTGGCCCTGGCGCTGCTGGCTCCCGGGTGCGCCTCGATGCGCCGGCATGCTCCCTCGCCCGATCTCCGCCCGAGCGACGGGGGGTTCGCCCCGACCCGGGACGGGTGGATGCTGGGGATCCGCCACATCCGCCCGGCCGTTCCCGACCCGTCCAAGCTCCCGGTGGTCCTCTGCCACGGGCTGGGCCTGAACGGGACCTTCTGGACGATCACCGATGACCACCTGCCGGGCCAGCTTGCGGCTCGGGGGTACGAGGTCTTCGTGGTCGACATGAGGGGCTCGGGGGCGAGCTTTCGTGTCGGGCTGCCGGGGAAGATCAACGGGATCTTGCGCCAGACCCCGATCCGGGACGTGGGCGGTCGCGACTGGAACGTCGACGACCAGGCCAAGTACGACGTCCCGGCGATCCTCGACTATGTCCGCCAGGAGACCGGGAGCGACCGGGTCAACTGGATCGGCCACAGCCTGGGCGGGATGCTGATGTTCCCGTTCCTGGAACTCTCGCCCGAGGCCCACCGGATCGCCAACTTCGTCGACATGGGGGGCGTGGCGATCGTCGTCGACACCCCCGACGTCCAGAAGATGCGCCGGGCCGACAAGATGCTCCGCGTCCTCTCGCTCGGGCTGAGCACCGGCCGGCTGGGACGACCGATGACGTATGGTCGGCTCCCGGCGATGGAGGGGATCGACCGGTTCTACTTCACGGCGGCCAACGTCGACAAGCGGACCGTCTCGCGGTTCTATGGCTACACCCTGGAGGACCCGGGGGCCGGGGCCTTGAAGCAGCTCGACCCCTACCTGCACCACGGCCGGATGCTCTCGGCCGACCGTTCGATCGACTACGCGTCCGGGCTCGGCCAGATCACCACGCCGACCCTGATGGTCGCCGGCGAGGGGGACATCATGGCCGATATCCCGTCCTCGACCCTGACCTTCAACGCCCTGGGGAGCCCCGACAAGACCCTCATGCGGTTCGGCCGGATCGATGGCCAGATCGACGACTACGGCCACTGCGACCTCGTCTGGAGTCGCCACGCCCCCCGGGAGGTCTTCCCGCCGCTGATGGACTGGCTCGACCGCCGGCAGCCCGGAGTGGTCACCACTCGCCAGAGCATCCCCTCGCCCCAGCACGCGACGGGGCAGGGGGGCTGAGCGGGAGCCGGGATTCGACAAATCCACCCCGAGAATATTCACGGGGCAATTTGTTCTGTTCTGGTTGAGCCTTGGCAGAACCGGCGAGGAGCGGCGCGAGGGAAACCAAGATCCGATCTGACCCCATCGTTCGCCGCTGTTTTCCCTCAAACCAGCATGTCCCCATTTCCATTTCCGGACCTGAAAAGCGATCGAAGAACCAAAAACCAAGTCTGACCCCTAGGGCCTTTCGAGAATTCACCTTTATTCTTGAACCAATAATAATAGTGCGCCGGATGCACAGTGTACCCGAACACCTTTTAGCCAAGGGGCTTTCTTACGGAACCCATCCCAGACATGCTTCACCGTGAACTTGGTCTCTGCTGGCTGTCCCGGCCCTGCCGGGACAGCCAGTACAAACAGGTCTTGGATGCCGTCTTCCGGTGGCGACTTGTAAACGCCCGGAACTATCCTGGGATTTTGGGGAAGACCCTTAGGGTCGATGGCTGTCACAGTGACGATCAAACTTGGTGGGTCGTTTTGCTTGACGATACAGTCGGCACTAATGATGTCTTCCACAATTTGAGTGCCGCCGGAACTTTTTTGTTGCCTACCCTGGGCGAAACAGATGCCAGCAAGGAAGCACGCTAATGCCACGCTAGCGAATGCTGCGAACCAATTTTTTTGGATCATACTCATGATAATCTTCTCTCCACAATCACTTGTATGCTGTGGTAATCCTCGACTCGAGGTCCTCGAGTTCGTCCGCACCTTCATGCAATACGGTGACCTTTCCCAAAATCATGACTTTACTTTTGGGACCTGTTAGCCTAACGAAACTCATGATGATGATGAGCGTCCCGAGGCTGATGGTTCGGTGAGTCAGAAAAGGTGTCCGAATCTACCCCTCTCGCGTCAATAACTAAACGCAGGAGAGCAGTTAAACTGAATAACTGTACGGAGGCGTGGGGGTCCAGGGACGCAGGGCCGGGTCGCCCGGGGAGATTGCTCTCCCCGGGCTCCCACAGATCCGGACTGGCCCTTCAAGGCATCCGGCTCGTCATCTCATGACTTCGCTGCGTGGCTCATCAGGCTATGGACCACTCGCGCACGCGGGAGTGGGTAACGCTTCTCCAGGCGAACGAAGTCGAACCACGATAGTGGCCCTCCTCGACGGCGACGCGAGAGCCATTGCCGCCAGATCCGACGCGAGCCCTCCAGGAACACCTGGAGGCTGAAGTAGTTCCCCGTAATCCCGTAATACCCAAAATGTCCGTGCAGCTTCTGCTTGAGGGTCCGGTGTTGTTCCTCGATCGCCTCGTGCCGGTTGGCCCGGCACCAGGCCGATAACGCTTGCAACGCCCGCCTGAGTCGGCTCTTCGCCGTCTGACGCTTGATCACCCATCCTCCGGCTTGGGTCCGGCCCCAGTAATGGGTGAAACCCAGGAAGTCGAATGTCCGGGGCTCGGTTCGTCCCCGATCCTCGGTGTCGGAGTCGTCCGGCTCGGGCGGTTCGAACCGCACCAGTCGGGTCTTCTCCGGGTGGACCGTCAGTCCGTACTTGCTCATCCGCTTGGGCAAGACCTCCATGATCCGCCGGGCGTCGTCTTCTCGGGCCAGCCCGATCACGAAGTCGTCCGCATAACGGGTCAGGAACGCCTCTCCTTTCAGGCGAGGACGAACCTCCTTCTCGAACCATTCGTCGAGCACGTAGTGCAGGACGATATTGGCCAGCAGGGGGCTGATCACGCCGCCTTGAGGGGTGCCGGCCTCGGGGGTCGTGACGGCCCCGTCCTCCAGCACGCCCGCGTTGAGCCATTTGCCGATCAGTCGCAAGATCACACCGTCGCGCACCCGACGCCTGAGGAACTCCCGCAAATGGCCGTGGTCGATCGAGTCGAAGAACCTCCGAAGATCGACATCCACGATCCAGCAACATCCCAGGTTCATCGCCCGTTTCCAGAGCGAATCCAAAGCCCCGTGAGCACCGCGTCCGGGTCGGAATCCGTGCGAGACCTCCAGGAAGTCCGCCTCGTACACCGGTTCCAGCACCATCAGCACCGCGCGTTGGAGGAGCTTGTCCTCGAACGTCGGTATCCCCAAGGGGCGAGTCTCGCCGGGCGAGCCCGCCTTGGGAATATGCACACGTCGCACCGGCGGGGCCACGTACGTGCCGGACTTGGCGCGGTCGAGGAGGGCCTGAAGGTTGCCCATCAGGTTGGCCTCGTAATCGGCCGCTGTCTGTCCGTCCACGCCGACCGCCCCGTCCTTGCGGGTCTGGAGATACGCCATCAGAAGCCAGTCGATGTCGATGTGATGCGCCAGGTTGGTGAACGCCATGTCCGGGGCGTCCCTGGCGAGTTCCGCGATCCGTTGTCGTTTCGTGGACACGGTCTCAGGGCTCGGCGTCCCTGTCATGTTTCCCTCCAACGGTTCATGAGACGGCGTCTCCTTCCCTCCCCGGGGTCCCTCGGGACGGTTCCCCCGGCTCGACGGTACTACGAGACGCTCCGACTCCCCGCCGCCCGTCTCGCCGCACTTCGTTTCCTTCGCTTGGCGATACCATCGTCGTGTCCCGTGATTCGTCCCCAGCGGCCCGGCACACGAGGCCGTGGATCATCCTGGAGTTGGTAAGCCGGGTCTCCCACCGGCAGGTCGATGGAGACGGCGGGGTCTCCCAAGTTCCCGGGGAACCCTGGTGACCATTCGCCCTGTTCTCCGACCCCGGCGTGACCGGACAGGCTCTGCGGGACCAAGGGTTAGCCTGCCCGACGCGGCCCCCGCGTCTGACAAGGACGAGGGCTCGACGCGACGAAATTTCGGGGCTCAATCGCACGGCGTTTGATCTCGCTGTCTACGCTTCGCAGGGGCAGTCACCCACCCACCACGCAAGACTCGCTTCCGGCTGCTGGCCCAGCTCTGCCGGGCGGGATTGGCTACCCGCAGGGTTCCGATGAGAGGTTTCGAGCTTGTGAAAGCCGTCCCCCTCTCCCGAGCTTCTTGGCGCAAGGTCAGACTTGGTTTATGGTTTTAGGGACGCAGGGGTCAGACTTGGTTTAAGGTCAGGGACGCAGGGGTCAGACTTGATTTATGGTTTTGCAAGTGAGGTAAATCGTTGTCAGCCCCCATGCCGCCCTTCGGGCGGCACCCGAACCGATGAAAATCGGGCGGGCGGTCGCTACAGTGAAGTCGTCCCCTCACACGGCTTGACGCCGATATGAAACTGGTGCTTCGAGCCCGCGTGTCAGCCTGGCGCAAAGGCATCGCGCGTACCCAAACCTGTCGCCCGAGCTTACCACTCGGAGCACGTCGAGCAGAGTAGGGACGCAGGGGTCAGACTTGGTTTAACGGGTCGGGACGCAGGGGTCGGTCGGGACGCAGCGGGACGCAGGGGTCAGACTTGCAGCGGGACGCAGGGGTCAGACTTGGTTTAAGCAGGGGACGCAGGGGTCAGGGGACGCAGGGGTCAGACTTGGTTTAAGGGACGCAGGGGTCAGACTTGGTTTAAGGGGACGCAGGGGTCAGGGGACGCAGGGGTCAGACTTGGTTTATGGTTTTAGGGACGCAGGGGTCATAGGGGACGCAGGGGTCAAGGGGACGCAGGGGTCAGACTTGGTTTATGGTTTTATAGGGGACGCAGGGGTCAGGGGACGCAGGGGTCAAGGGGACGCAGGGGTCAGACTTGGTTTATGGTTTTAGGGACGCAGGGGTCAGACTTGGTTTAACGGGTCGGGACGCAGGGGTCGGTCGGGACGCAGCGGGACGCAGGGGTCAGACTTGCAGCGGGACGCAGGGGTCAGACTTGGTTTAAGCAGGGGACGCAGGGGTCAGGGGACGCAGGGGTCAGACTTGGTTTAAGGTCAGGGACGCAGGGGTCAGACTTAGGGACGCAGGGGTCAGACTTGGTTTAAGGTCAGGGACGCAGGGGTCAGACTTGATTTATGGTTTTGCAAGTGAGGTAAATCGTTGTCAGCCCACATGCCGCCCTTCGGGCGGCACCCAAACCGATGAAAATGGGGCGGGCGGTCGCTATAGTGAAGCCGTCCCCTCGCACGGCTTGACGCCGATATGAAACTGGTGCTTCGAGCCCGCGTGTCAGCCTGGCGCAAAGGCATCGCGCGTACCCAAACCTGTCGCCCGAGCTTACCACTCGGAGCACGTCGAGCAGAGTGCTTTCCTCCCCGCGATGTCCCCCGTGCGAGGGGCTCCTTTGGGACAACCTCCGGGTTGATCCCGTTCCGGAAGCTTGATCCCGATCCGGGTGCTTCCGTATCGACCTTCGGGTTCTTGCCTTCAATCGAGAGCGATGACGTCCACAACGGTTCAACTTCAGGAGAACCACCTCAAGAATTGACTCGACCTGGGCTGCCCTTAAAGTCGCCGATGGCCGACCGCGTTCGTCGGCCGTCTGGTGGTCGAGAACGCCGAACGGAATTTTCTGAGCAGCAGCAGCAGTTCAGATTTTCCGCTTATTGAAGGCGAACAGTTGAACTGCTGCTGCTCAGAAAATTTCGATTGACGTTCGCAATCACCAGACGGACGGCGATCGGGGTCGGCTCGCTTGGGGGGGCGTTTGCGACCTCGGGTAGCTCGGGAGTTCGGCTGGATGGTCAGGCCGCTTCGTTCTGATCGACGATCTCCCGGTACGTCGTCTTCTCCTTGAGCAAGTGGTAGATGATCACCAGGAGCGTATGAGCCACCGCGATGGCGGCTCGCTTCTGGCCCCGGCTTCTCGCGATCCGGGAGAATTTCCTGGCCAGGTGCGTCTTCCTGGCCCGCGACGCCGCCCAGGCCGCCTGGACCAGAGCCGTCTTCAACCAGCGGTTGCCCGGTGTGGTCCGCCCGCTCTGACGTTTTCCGGCGCTCTCGTGGTTGCCGCTGGCCAGACCCGCCCACGACGAGAGGTGCCCCGCCGAGGGAAACTGGTCCATGTCCTGGCCGATCTCCGCCAGGATCACCTGAGCGACCCGGACGTCAACGCCCGGGATCGTCATCAGACGGGCTACCAGCTCCCCCGCCGGGGGGAGCGTCTCCTCGATCCGCTCCTCATAGCGTCGGATTATCGCTTCGAGGTGAAGCAGGTGATCCATCTGGGTCCGGAGCAAGAACCGGTGGTGTTCGGTCACCGACCCCCGCAACGCCAGTTGGAGTTGCGGGATCTTACCTCGGAGCCGGCGTCGGGCCAGGTCCGCCAGCTTGACCGGGTCGTATTCGCCTCGGATGATCGCCTCGATCATGGCCCGGCCCGAGACGCCCAGGACTTCCGAGGCGACCGAGCCGAGCTTGATGTTGGCATCTTCCAGGACCTTGGCGATCCGATTGGCGACGGCGGTCTTCTGACCGACCAACTGGGTCCGCTGGCGGGTCAGGTCTCGGAGTTGCCGGGTCGATTGGGGCGGGATGAAACTGGGACGCAACAATCCAGGTTGTAGCAATTGAGCGATCCACTCACTGTCCTTGACATCGGTCTTCCGGCCCGGGACCTGCTTGATGTGATGGGCGTTGACCAGGATTACGGTGAACCGCGACTCCAGGATATTGAAGACGGGTTTCCAGTAGGACCCGGTGGACTCCATCGCGATCGTGGCGACCCCTTGAGCCCCGAGCCAGTCGCCCAGGGCGAGGAGGTCGCCGGTCATGGTGGCGAAGGTCTTGATGGTCTTGGAGACCTTGCCCGCGGGGTGGACCCTCCGGACGCAGGCGACGACGGTCTTCTTGTGGACATCCAGGCCGGCGCAGCAGTCATGCAACACGTCCATCGACGGGTCTCCCCAGAGTAGCCCCTCGCACGGGGGACATCGCGGGGAGGAAAGCACTCTGCTCGACGTGCTCCGAGTGGTAAGCTCGGGCGACAGGTTTGGGTACGCGCGATGCCTTTGCGCCAGGCTGACACGCGGGCTCGAAGCACCAGTTTCATATCGGCGTCAAGCCGTGCGAGGGGACGACTTCACTGTAGCGACCGCCCGCCCGATTTTCATCGGTTCGGGTGCCGCCCGAAGGGCGGCATGGGGGCTGATACCGAATCCCCTGGATGACTAACCATTGAGCTCGACCGCCCAGCTGAAGCCGACGGCTCCGCGGACGACCTCGGGGTGGTCGATCAACCATCGGCACCGATCCAGGACAGGGACCTGCATCGTGGCCAGGTCGTTGAACCCCAGGTTGGCCACCGCCTCGCGTACCAGCGGCCAGAGCGGCTCGACCGGCTGTAGCTCCGGCGTGCAAGGCGGCAGTCGGTGCAGCACCACGTTGACCGGGATCGCCAGCCTCCTGGCCACGTGCCAGCCGGCGTTGTCCACCATCAGCACCAGCAACTTCTCCCCGGCCGGGTCGGCCCAGCGGGCGAATTCCTCCAACGCCAGGCCCATCCAGTCGGTATTGGCCGAGGGCAGGATCAGCTCCAGGTTCCGCCCGCTGGCCGGGTGCACGAAGCCGTAGACGTAGGCCCATTGGTACTTGGTCCGGCCATAGGAGAGCGGCCGATGGCCTCGCACCGCCCAGACCCGACGGGTGATCGGCTTGAGCCCCAGCCGGGCCTCATCCTCGGCCCAGACCTCGACCACTCGGCCGGGGTGCTCCCGACGTAGGCGGGCGACTCGATCGGCCAGGGCGTCTTTTCCACGCCCGCTGCGAAGCGGGCGTGGCGGCCTCCGGATGTCGGGGTCGGGGGACCTGCAGCGAGAAGCCCAGGCCACGCAGCCATCTCCAGCCGGTCTGCTTGCGGATGTGGACGTCCCAGCGATCGCGGACGAAGGTGGCGACCTTGGCCCCGGTCCAGAGCCCGCCGTCGGGCGGCGACTGGCGGAGGGCGGCCCAGAGATCGACCTGCTGCTCGGGGGTGAGCTTGCTCTGGCCGCCGTTGGTGGTAGCCCTCCGGTCGCCCAGGCCATCGGGCCCCTGGGCATTCCAGCGTTTGAGCAAGGCGCGGGCCCAGACCGGAGTCAGGCCGACCTGCTGGGCGGCCTGAGCCGGGCTGAGCGGCTGGTCCGGGCGAGTTAGGAGCCAGATCACCTGCCAGTGGGTCTTCTCGATGCCGGAGCGGCACGCGCGATAGCGGCGAGCGATCTCCTCGGGGGGCAGGTGCAGGACGATGGGCAGTCGTTCGTTCGCCATGGGGAACCTCCGTGGAAGTAGGAAATCCCCCTATGATAACTCATCCGGAAGATTCCGTATGACACCGATTTACTCCCAGATTTACACCCGACACTGATTTGCTCCCCCGATTTACTCCCGGTTTTTAATTCTTCACCCGCTTGAACTCGGAAAAGGCGCGGACGCTTCCCTTACCCGCGGTGAAATCCGTGGGGCGGACGGGTCGGTCGGGCATGGCGAAGCAGATCCGCAACGTGTCGCCGTCGATCTCGTAAATGCCAAGATAGACCACGCCCTTGTACGAGCCACTGGTCACCTCGATGTCGATCGCTTTGGGCGTCTTGGTCGGGTCGAGCGTCTTCACCTTCCACTCGATGACGGTTTCCTCACCCCGGCGCATGGTCCACTTACCGTCCGTGTCGAGGGTCCTGCGGGTGTCCTTCAGGCCGTCTTCTGGTGCTTTGAACCCGTTGTTCTCCGCCGACACTGGCCTCCACGTGCCGGCCATGTTCTTCAGCTCCTGCTTGACAGCATCGTTCTGAGGATCGCCAAAGGCGTTGAGTGAGCCGACCAGCAACAAGGCAGGTCCCAGAATCAGAGCGGCACTTCGCGGCATATTAGCAACTCCAGATGGTGGGCCGATCGTTCTGTTGACCCGTTTGCGGCTGTATCGGAGAATCAGCCTAACACAGGTTGCTCGTTCAGACGAACCGGGCGGTCAGGATGTGGGCGATCCCTTCGGGCCGGGCTGTCGAAGGGGACATAGGGGTCAGACTGGGGACACAGGGATCATAAAATAATCGGTGTTAGTTCATTATTTCGCATTCCTTGGACTACCGAGCGGTTACAAGGTGATTTTCCAGTTCTGGCCATTCCTCATTAATTTCTATCGTGAGGGTGTGAACAGTCGAGTCAAAGTCAAAATTTAAATATTCGGTACGTTTTTATCTTAATTTTGCAAGTGGAAGCACCAGACGCTTGCCCTCCCCGCTCAACTCCAGGAAGCCCAAATGCCGGTAGAATGCTTCCGCCTGCTCATCCTTCGCATCCACCACCAGGGCGGCAACCGCCACTTCCGAGCGTAAGCAACGCGCCACGGCATCCCAGACCAACGCCGCGCCGAGCTTCTGACCGCGATACGCCAAATCGACCGCCAGCCTTCCCAGGCGCGCCACCGGAACCAGGGGGTAACGGGGAAGCTTCTTGATCAGGCTTTCCGGCAACTCGCCTAGTGGTATCCCAGAAGCGGCCAGAGTGTAGTAGCCGGCCACTTTGCCGGTCGCCAGCTCTACCGCTACGTAACAGGCGGTAGCCCGTCGTTTGATATCCTGGCTCGCTTGCTCGCGGAAATATCGGTCTAGCGGCTCAACGCCGCTGATGAACACTGCCCGATCATGCGAGCTTCCCAGGATTTCAATGGAGAAGGGAGCCGTCACCGGGCCGGCTGGATCAGGCGGCCGTGCGCTTCCTTCGCTCGCACCAGTGCGGGGGAGGCGGCAGGGGGGGCAACTAGCAGATCGACGAAGCGCCGCTGCTCTTCGGCGGAAAGGCGGATCAGGTTCGCTTCTTCGATGGTGCGGTTTGCGGCTTCCTGCGCGGCAGTCACCACGAAATCGCTGACGCTCCGGCCTTCCAGCTCGGCGGCGCGCTTGACGATCGCCAGGGCGTCCGGCGAAATCCGTGCTTCAATCCGCGTGGAGCGTCTCGATTCGTTCGGCATCAAAAAGTCCCCCATCTTGTCGAATGTACGGTCATTTGCCGTACCTTGTCAAATTCTTTCCGCCGCCCTTGAATCACCGCCACCAGCTCCAGTACCCAGGTCCTGAGCTTTTAATCGGTGTCCTCACTCTGAGGTCTGGGTCCTCCTGGTCCCAAATCCAGGATCTCGGGCGGGTCCCCGGGATGTCATCGGCCTCTCGCTCGCGGAGATCATGGCGGGAATCGAACCCGGGGATCGGCTCCGAAGTGGCCCGATATTGGGCTCGAAACCCTCGATTTCTCGCGCAACATGGCCCGATCTGGGGCGCGAATGAAGTCAAAAATGGGGGGCTGTTGACGCTCGGCCGGCCGGGAATGAGTCGGCCCGCGCCGAGCCTTGCCCGAATCCGGTGGGGATTGTCGGGGAAAGTCCGCTAACGGACGCGTGCCTCGGGCGATCTTATCCGGGAAGGTTTTGCATCGGGGAATCGTCCGGGCGTGGGTGGGCGGGCGTGTTCGTCTTCTTGTTCGGGAGGGATGAGGGCCGATGTCGGGGGATCGAGGCGGACCGTCGGATCGTCTCGGCCCGGCGACCCTCGCGGACCGAGACGGGGGGAGATCGGGGCCTTCGAAACCCGCCCTCTCCGAACTTCTCGGGGCCGTCCGACGCGAGGTCTCGGGGGAGACCCCGCCGCCCTTGGGTTCGTTCGGCGCGGGCTCGGCCCGGACTCGCATGGCCCTTGGGTTCGTTCGGCGCGGATCGGGCGTGTCGGTTCCGGGATCGGAAGGCTCGATCCCGGGTCCATTGGGTTCGTTTTTCCTGGGAGGAATTTTTGTTGTAAGTGCCTTTTGGGTTGGGGTTTGTGGTCCTTGAGTGGCTGGGGGAGAGGCGAGGGCGACTCCGACGCATTCGAACGAGTTCCTGGCGACTTCGGCCCGGGAACTTCCTCGAATCCGACCTCAGGGCGCACCGGGCTTCCCCTGTCGTCTAGGATTCCCGAGGCATGGGGACGACCCCAGGCATCGACCGGGAATTCGCGGGGACGACCCCGTCAACACCTCCGAGGGAGGGGGGGCGTCCATGGCATGGGTCATCTTGATCGCGGCGGGGCTGCTGGAAGTGGGCTGGGCCGTCAGCCTGAAATATACCGAAGGCTTCACGCGACCCTGGCCGAGCGTGGGGTTCTTCGCCTCGATGCTGGGGAGCGTCTACCTGCTCGGGGTCTCGCTGAAGACGCTGCCCCTGGGGACGGCGTACACGGTCTGGACCGGCATCGGGGCGGTCGGCACGGTGATCCTGGGGATGGTCCTTCTGGGCGAGCCCGCCGACTGGCGGCGGCTGGCTTGCATCGGGCTGATCGTCCTGGGGATCGTGGGGCTTAAGCTGGCCTCGCCGCACTGAGGCCGGATCATCCGGGAAGGGCGTCGATGCAGAGCTGCGACCAGGTTTCGAACTGGTCTCGGAGGGCGGGCAGGTCGGCGACCCGGAGGAACTCGGGGTCGGCCAGGGCGTCTTCCTTCGGGGCGACCTCGGGGCGTTCCAGCTCGTAGAGGTAGGCCACGCCCAGGTGGACCAGCCCGACGGGGTTGGAGTCGTCGTTGATCAGGCCAAGCCTCCGGATCGCGCCGGGGCTGGTGACCTCGACCTCCTCGTCGAGTTCGCGGCGGAGGGCCATTTCGTAGGCCTCGACGGTCCCCCGGCCTTCGGCGTCGGCCTCGGCGACGTGGCCCCCGACGCCCAGCGATCGGAGCTTCCGGAGCCGGGACTCGCCCCCGGACTTGCCCCGGGTGTAGGTGAAGACCAGGCCGCCCGACCGGAAGATCACGTAGGGGATGATCTGCTTGAAGGACGGGTCGTCCTCGACTTCGGATCGTGGCCGGAAGCTCGCCAGATCCGGCACGAGGAGGGCTTCGAGATAACGGTCGGCGTCGGGGGAGAACCCCTGGAACCGGCCCAGGCGGTCGAACTCGGAGGCCGGGACGACCAGGACTCGTTCGGACAGGCCCAAGGGAATCACCTCGCGATCGGTTCCGGGTGGCAGGCCCGGCCCCCCTCGGGCCCGGCGGCTTACTCATACTATCGGCACGATCGAGGCCCGGACCCGAGGTCGGATTGATGCATCATCTCGATTGTCGGTACGTTGTGTCGATGGCATCCGGGCCGATATGATGGGGGACCACACGTCGATGGCGGACGCCAACTCCGGAGCGACAAGGTGATCGGGACGACCCTGAACCAAAGATTCACCCTGGACAAGGAGCTGGGGCGGGGGGGCATGGGTGCCGTCTATCGGGCCACCGATCAGGTTCTCCAGCGGACTGTGGCGATCAAGATGCTCCGGGAGCGGGCCGGCGACGAGCTCGGTCGGAAGATCCGCCTGGAGGCGCAGATCCTCGCCCGGCTCCTCCACGAGAACATCGTCCGGCTTTACGACTTCGGCGAGGCCGACGGGACGTATTACTTCGTGATGGAGGAGGTCGACGGGCCGAGCTTCGTCCGCCGATGGAAGCAGATCTCGCTGGCCGAGCGGCTCCGGGTGATCGCCCAGACCGCCGAGGCGCTGGACTATGCCCACCATCAGGGGGTGATCCACCGCGACGTCAAGCCGGCCAACGTGCTGCTGACCTCGCTGGACTCGGCCAAGCTGTCCGACTTCGGGCTCTCGCTGATCGCCGACGAGGTGCAGGTCTCGGGGACGATCAAGGGGACGCCGCACTACATGAGCCCCGAGCAGGCCAAGGGAGTCCGGGTGGACTACCGGACCGACCTCTACGCCCTGGGGGTGATGGCCTACGAGTGCGCCACGGGCTCGCCGCCGTTCCAGGGGCCGTCGCTGGCGGTGATCGCCAGCCACGTCAACACCCTGCCCGACCCGCCCCGGTCGAGGAACCCGTCCCTCCCGCTGCCGCTGGAGATGCTGATCCTCCGGCTCCTGGCGAAGGACCCCGACGCCCGGCCGGGCTCGGGGGCCGAGGTGGCCGCCTCGATCCGCGAGCTGATCGCGGCCGACCCGTCGCTCGGCGATCCCGCGATGATGGGCCTTCCGGGCGACATGTCGAACGCGCCCGGCCTGACGCCTCCGACGATCCCCCGCGCGGCCGTCGGGTTCGGCCCGCCGACGCCATCGGGCCTCTCGGGTTTCGGCTCCGGGTCGGGCCTGGGGAGCGGCTCGGGAACCGCGATGGTCGAGGCCCGGCTGGCGGCCCCGCCGTCGATCTCCGGTCTGGAGCCCTCGTCGAGGCCCGCCGACTTCAACGGGCTGGACCGGATCCGGGCCCTGGCGATGATCGGCGACGTCGAGGCCAGCCCGATCGAGCTCTCGGCCGACCAGCGCTATTACTCGGGCCATTACCTGGCCTACTTGCTGGGGGGATCGCGACGCCGGGGCTTCCTCCAGCGGAGGCCGCTCGACCCGCTCAATGCCGACCGGGCCCGGCTCCTGCTGGCCCTCTGCTGGCTGATGATCAAGGGCCCCGGCGAGGACAACATCGCCCGAGCCGGCGATCTGATCGAGGCTCGCCACGACGTCCGGCCCGCGCTCAGCCCGATCACCGTGATCAAGTATCTCGCCGCCCGCGACACCCCGGCCAAGCGCAAGTCGTTCCGGGTCGCCCGAAGGCGGCTCCAGGAGGCCAGCGAATACGCCGCCAGGTACATGACCGATGACCGGGGCGTGCTCAACCCCGGCCTGATGCCGCAGGTCCTCGAAGACCTCCGTAAAGTCGCCCCGGCGCGGTCCGAGGTCGACGACCAGCTCGTCGGCCGATGGAATCGGGTCGCCGAGGTCTGGCGGACCCGGACCGACTTCCGCCGGGCCGTCCTCGGCTATGCCACGACCTCCGCCGGGCGCGACCCGGCCAGCGTCGAACTCTGGCCCGAGGTCGTCTATCCCCTGATCGAGCGGGCCCGATGGCAGCGCCAGCTCCGGACCAGCACCGAGGCGATCTGGGACAACGTCAGCGTCGTCCTCCGACTGCCCGATGCCGGTGTCCAGCTCGACCGGGCGATCCGCAAGGTCGTCCCGCCCCAGGTCGTCGAGAAGCTCGACCTCGCGATGGCCGTCTTCGACGAGGATCCGGTGCTCGACGCCGACGCCGTCGTCGAGCCCCAGGCCCAGCCCCAGTCCAAGGGGATCCGGGTCGAGAGCAGCTTCCACGATCTCGACACCAACCTGGCCCCCGACAAGGAGTTCGTCCCCCTGGTCGTGCCCGACCCGTTCCGGTTCACCATGGGCGACCTCCGAGACCTCTGGCAGGAGGCCGTCAACGCCCTCAAGAATCCCTCGGCGAAGGCCGGGCACCGGAACGTCCCGGTCGGCCCCTACCGGCTGGCCGTGATCCCCTCGATCCGGGGCAAGTCCGCCGGCCAGATCGCCATCCAGGGGATGCCCAACAAGCAGATCGAGATGCTGATCCCCTCGATCCGCCTGGCCAGCACCGCCGGGAAGCCGATCATGGCCGCCTGGTCCTACGAGGACGACAGCCTGGCCGTCGCTTATGTCGACTACCGGAACGACGAGAAGTACATCTTCTGGCACGCCCCGACCAGCCAGCAGACCAACTTCGACGACGCCGCCTCCCTGAACAGCAACCTCCTCCAGCTCCGCATGGAATCCCCCGACCAGCTCGATCGGGTCCTCTCCAGGCGATTCCGGCCCAGGAAGTCGGTCTGAGGGCGAAGGGTGCCCGGCCCACGCCCCGCGAGCGCGAGCCCGGCACCCGTCGGATGCCCTGGATTGCCCCCTCAATCCTCGTTGTAGAATCGGATATCCAGGCTCCTCAGGTAGGTCTGCAGGCCCGCGTCCTGGATCGGCAGGAGGTAGGCCTCGGTGCCCGACTCGTTGTAGTGGGCGTGCCACTCGCCGGGCGGGGTGATGAAGACCGAGGCCGGCTTCCAGTCGACCCGGACGGGGTCGATGATCCGGCCCTTCTCGTCCAGCTCCTTGCCCACCAGGGTGTAGCAGCCGGGCTCGCAGTCGATGATCAGATCCAGGGCGACCGACTGGTGCCGGTGCGGGAGCTGGACCGCGCCGATGGGCAGGATCCCGAGCATCGCCCAGAGTGTCGGGGTGATCGTCAGGGTCTGGTCGCAGGTCCGGTTGGCCAGGAGGACGCTGACCCGGCTCCGGTTGGCGGCCTCGGGGTCGGCGGCGGCCTTCGCCAACTCGGCCAGGGTGTCCTCGGCCCGGAAAAGGGTTGGCGGGAAAGTGGGCTCGGAGGCACGAACCCCCAGGTAGCGGAGCAGGGGCTCGTCGTGGACCCAGTAGAATGCCGAGTCGTCCTCGGCCTCGTGGGTGGCCCCCTCGCCGGCGGGCAGGGTCAGGATATCCCCCTTTGACCAGGGGATGACCTGCCCTCCGAACCGGGTCCGGCCGCCCCCTCGGAGGACGTAATACAGCTCCGACGAGGCGTTGGGCCGGGTCTCGACCGACGTCCCGGGCTCGATCCGGACGAAGTTCGCCGAGAGCCCCGGGCTGGTCAGCGGGCCGGGCCGCTTGAGCTTCGCGGAGAGGTCGAGCGGGATGATCCGCGAAGGACCTTCCTGGTGGAGCCGGGCGGAGAACTCGGAGTGGGGGATCGGCGGGGTGGCGCCCGAGGAGATCGGGTCGGCGGCCTGGCTGTATTCGTAGATCCGGACGTCGGCGGTGAGGGCCTCGGGGACGATCGTCCCTTCGACCGCGGGGTGGGAATTCGACATCGAGCGGATGATCCTCGGCCTGGTTCGCGGTCCATCGGGCCATCGGAGGCCCACGAGATCAGTATGGGGGGCGGATCAAGGGTCGGTCAGGGCTACGAGGACGGTTCGACCTTCCACCCGGACGGGATAAACGCGGCTGCGGACCCCCTCGCCGACCGAGCACCCTCCGCTCCGGAGATCGAACGACCATCGGAGGCACCCCCGGCGCGGGCAGGTCACTCGCGAACCTTCGACCGTCCCCAGGGCCAGCCGCCCTCCCTGATGGGGGCAGAGCCCGCCCAGGCAGGTGATCTCGTCGCCCGACCGGAACAGGGCGAAGGCCCGGCCCTCGTGGATGAACTCCAGGGCCGAGCCGGGCGGGAGGTCATCCAGGCTGGCCGCCTCGATCCATCTCAAGGAGATCCTCAGGGTTCGGGGAAACCGATCGGTCCGTGACGATCAAGCTCGCGCCAGGAGGCAAAGTCGGCGACCCGCCCGGCGACGATCGGGAAGGTGAGGGCCCTGGTATAGAGCGAGTGGTCGGAGCCGGCCATCGGGTGGATGTCGATCTGCTCGACCCGATCCCGCAACGGCCCGAGTCTCTCCAGGTCTCGCCGCTTGAAGCCGACCCGGCCGAGCGCGGCCCCGAATCCGGTGTACTGGCCGAGGGCGTACACGGACAGGGCCGAATCGCGGCTATTGTAGAGGTTCAGGAACGCCTCGGAGATCGGCAAGGCCCCTCCGAGCCGGTCGCCGGGGTTGAGCCAGTCGTGCTCGATGGCGGCTTCCAGGGCCACGGCCCTGAGCCGGAGGTCGGCCCGTCCCGAGCTGAGCTGGGCGCTCGGCTCCCTGCCGAACTCCGGGAGGACCGAGCCGGAGAGCAGATGGAGCGACGTCAGGGCGACCCGGCCGCCGTCGGACTGGCCCAGGAGGCAGACCCTCGACCCCTCGGGCGCGGCCTGGAGGAACCGCGCGAGGTGGTATCCCGCGATCCTCGACCGCCGGGCCTTCTCGTTCAGGTCGCGGATCAGGCCGGGGATCGCCCGCTCGCTCGGCCAGTCGAACATGACGAACAGGTGATCCGGGCCCAGGCCGCCCAGGGTTTCGAGCTGCGCCCGGACCTGGATGGTCTCCTCGACCGCCACCTTATGGGTGTATCCGTATCCGTGGATCAGGAAGACCGTGGGCCGCCCGGTCATCCTCGACAGCAGCCCCTCCGGCTCGACCGCCCGGAGCGGCCCGCCCTGCTCGTCGAGCCGGCCGACGTTGATGGCGGGCCAGGGGTTCGAGCCCATCGACTGCTCGCAGGCCCGGGTATGGACGATCCAGGTCTCGACCTGCGAGGCCGGCAGGACGATCTCGCGATCGTCGTCCCCCCGAGGCGTGTCCACGATCACCGGGCCGGGCGAGCTCGGGATCGAGAGGGTTGGGCGGTACGATTCCCGATCGGTCGACGAGGGATGGCCGGATCGGGGCGAGAGGCATCCGATCGAGCAACAGATCGCGAATAGAGCCGCCAGGCATCGGCCAGCCGCGAGGGTCGGCCCGGAGGGTCGGCCGTAGGCGTTCATGGCGAGGTCCCGGATGCGTGCCCCATCTCGATCGGATTACCACGATGGGGAAGTCTACCATGCGGAGGGCGATGGCGAGGCCGGGACCGGCTCGATTCGCGTCAATCGTCAAAGGATCAACATCGCATCACCATAGCTGTAGAAGCGGTACTCGAGGCGGACCGCCTCCTCGTAGGCCTCGCGGATTAGGTCCACCCCGGCCAGGGCCGAGACCAGGACCAGGAGGCTGCTCCGGGGGAGGTGGAAGTTGGTCAGCAGGGCGTCGACCCCCCGGAAGACGTGCCCGGGTCGGAGGTAGAGCGCGGTCTCGCCCGAGAACGGCTCGAACCGGCCCGACACCGACGACGCCTCCAGGACCCGCGTCGAGGTCGTCCCCACGGCGACGATCCGGCCGCCCGCCGCCCGCTGCCGGTTCAGCGACTCGGCCGCCTCGGGGGATAACTCGGCCCGCTCTGCGTGCAGGACGTGGTCCTCGATCGCCTCGACCTCGATCGCCCGAAACGTGCCGATCCCGACGTGCAAGGTCAGGTCGACCCGGCCGACTCCTCGACGATCGAGCCCCTCGAAGACCTCGGGGGTGAAGTGCAGGCCGGCCGTCGGCGCGGCGACCGACCCGGGGGACTCGGCGTAGACGGTCTGATAGCGGGCACGATCCCCCTCGGCCTCGATCCCCTTCCGGATATAAGGGGGCAACGGGACCTGCCCGTGCCGCTCCATCAAGGATTCGGCCCCCTCGGCCGACTCGGGCCGGACCTCCCATCGGCCCTCACCCAGCTTTTTCCCCAGGACCAGGATCAGGCCCTGGCCGACGACCACCCGCTCCCCCTCGGCGGGATTCCCCCGGGTCTTCGCCAGGATTTCCCAGGAGCCACCGGGCAAGGTCCTCAGGTAGAGCCCTTCCCAGCGACCCCCGGTCGACTCGCGGCGGCCGACCAGCCGGGCGGGGATCACCCGGGTGTTGTTCCGGACCAGGAGGTCGCCGGGCTCCAGGAGTCCGGGCAGGTCGGAGAAGGTCCGATGCTCCCAGGTGGAGGAAGCCCGGCGGATCACCATCAGGCGGGATCGGTCGCGGGGCTCGACCGCCTGCTGGGCGATCAGGCGGTCCGGTAGGTCGAAATCGAAGGCCGACGTGTCCAAAGTTCCCTTCCTCGCGGGCTGCGTCTTGCCGCACAATCTTAGCCGAAGACCCGACCCGAGCGGACCCCAACCCTTGCAATCCTTCGCCCGACGACTCGCGAGCGCCCCCCGAGCCCCTCGGCCGGTCGACCCGGTGCCGGTCGCCCTGGTGATCACCGACCTGGACGTCGGCGGGGCCGAGCGGGCGCTGGTGGCCCTGGCCTCGGGGCTCGACCGCCGTCGATGGTCCCCCTCGGTCGTGGCCCTGGGCGGGGAAGGGGCCCTGGCCGCGCCGCTCCGGGAATCGGGCATCCCGGTCGAATCCCTGGATGTGGATCCCAGGCGTCCCGATCGGGCGGTCCGGTCGCTGGCCGGGACGTTGCGGCGGACCCGGCCTCGGCTCGTCCAGAGCTTCCTGTTCCACGCCAACGTCGCGGCGAAGCTGGCCGGCCCGATGGCGGGGCATCCCTGGGTGGTCGGCGGGCTCCGCGTGGCCGAGCGTCGAAAGGGCTGGCACCTGCGGCTCGACCGGCTCACGAGCCGGCTTTCCTGCGGCTCGGTCTGCGTCTCGGAGGGGGTCCGGCGGTTCAGCATCCGGGAGGGGGGGCTCGATCCCGACCGCCTGACCGTGATCCCCAACGGGGTCGACCCCGCCCCCTTCGATCGCGCCGAGCTGGCCGATCGCGCGAGCCTGGGCGTGCCCCCCGACGCCTTCCTGACCCTCTATGTCGGGCGGCTCGACCCGCAGAAGGGGCTCCCGACGCTGATCGAGGCCGCCTCGAAGGTCGCGGCCCTTCGCCCCGACTGGCACCTCGTCCTGGTCGGCGACGGCCCCGACCGGGGTGCCTTGCAAGCCCGGATCGACGCCGACATCGGCTTGAATCAACAAGTTCACATGATCGGCCGGCGAGATGATGTCCCGTCGTTGCTGAGGTCGGCCGACCTGCTGGTGCTCCCCTCGCTCTGGGAGGGGATGCCCAACGCGATCCTGGAGGCGATGGCCGCGGGGCGGGCGGTGGTCGGGACCTCGGTCGAGGGGACCGAGGACCTGGTGATCCCCGGCCGGACCGGCTGGCTGGTCCCCCCCTCGGACGCGATGGCGTTGGCCGATGCGTTGGTCGAGGCCGCCTCCGACCCCGGGCGGCTCCGCCGGTTCGGCGAGGCGGCCCGGGGCCGGATCGAGGCGGAGTTCACCCCGACCCGGATGGTCGAGGCTTATGAACAACTCTGGTCGCGATTACTCGGATATGCGATCACCCCATGACCTTGGACACGGCCTCGCGTGCCTGATTCATCAGGGGGCTGTCGGGGGTCTCGGCCCCCGGCAGGTGCGACATCATCGCGGCGGCCAGGGCGGGCTGCCACTTCGGGTCGGCGGCGAGGCGGCATTCCTCCCAGGCGGCGGCCCCGTACTTGTAGTCGTGGCTGTCTCGCCCCTTGTGGAAGATCATCCGGCGGCCGGCGGCGAAGATCAGGTCGGTCGATCCCCCTCGGTTCAGATAGCCCACGGTCTTCTCCGCCGCCTTGGTCCGGTCCTTCGAGACCTGCGCGAAGATCTCCCCCACCGACTCGTCGCCGGTCGCCTCGGGCTCGATCGCCTCGATCGAGTCGATCCGGACCCCGCCCTGGGGGTTGGCCCGCCCCCGGTACATCGGCAGCCAGCCCACGGCCTGCAAGAGCGCGAGCTTGCGGGTCGTGTCGTCGCCGCTGGCGTTGTAGATATAATGGAGCGAGTTGGCGGCCGTGACCGAGTGCAGCGAGACGATCCCGGGGCTCCGGATCATCAGCTCCGAGCCCGCCAGGACCACGGCATCCCAGAGCGAATCGGGCGAGACCCCCTTGTTCAGCAGGTTCGCGGCCTCGGCCGAGGCGTCCTCGGGCGTGGCCTGGCGGACCACCTCCAGGAGGCCCGAGGTGGCGGCGGGGTCGAGCTTGCCGGCCTCCCAGCCGTCGCGGATCTTCTTCGCCTGTTCGAGGTTCGCCTCGTAAGGCCCGACGGCCACGGGCCGGTCGTCCCCCCGGAGGTCGAGCATCCCGTAGGCGAGCGATCGGAGGACCGGCTCGGCGTGCTGCCAGCCGATCGCCTGGAGGGTCCGCCAGCACTGGGAGGCGAAGATCGCCTTGTGGCCGATGTCGCGCTGGTCTCGGACGGCGTACCGCCAGAACGGTTCCATCGTCCCCGCCGCGCCCGAACTCCGGCAGAGCCCGGCGGCGGCCACGTCGGCCCCGTCCACGTCCCAGGCGTCCATCGCCTTGTGGAACGCCTCGCGGGCCGAGTCGGGACCGGGGACCTTCGACTCGTCCACCTTGCTGAGGGTCCAGTCCCCTTCCTTGACGTCCTGGGCCTGCGAGTTCTTGAAGTTGTCGAGCGCCCAGAGCAGGGGCAGGAGCCGCTCGTCGGGGGCCGCCGCCTGGGCCAGGAGGTGTGCCGAGTTGATGACGAGGACCGCGTGGAACTTGAACCCAACCGGCCGGGGCTGGACGTTCCGGATGCCCGCCAGGAAGAGCCCCGAGAGCAGGTCGCGATACGAGAGCCCCGCCTTGAGCTGGGCGATGGCGGTCTCCATCACCTGCTCGCGAGGGGTCTCCTCGATCCAGCGGACCACGGGCTCGATCTCGGGGCGGAACCGGACCGCGTCCGGCCCGACCGCGAGGTCGGCCGCGCGGGCGGGGGTGATGAGCCCCAGGCTGGACCAGGACCCCAGCCCCGCGCCCAGTCCCAGGGCCGAGGCGGATTGCAAGAACCGACGTCGCCGGAAGTGACCAGTCATGGACGGGTCTCCTCGATCGTGGAAAGTGGCGAGTAACGAAAAGCACCCGGAGAGGGAAGCCGGATGCACGACCCGGCGCCAGTATCCCCCGCCCGACCCCGGTTGGCCACCCCCCCGCGCCCCGATGAGCCGCTCGAAAGTGGACGGAGACCCGTCCCGAACAGCCCCCCCTCTCCCCCCGGGAGAGGGCGGCCGAAGGCCGGGTGAGGGACAAGACACCCAGGTGCTTGAGGAGCATTCGACTGCTTCCATTGAGCCCACAATCGGTCCTGATGGCTTCGTTTCGGCCCCGAAAAGTGGCTTCGTTCTCGCCTTGAAGGTGGGTTCGTTCCTGCCATCGCGATTGGCTTGGTTTCGCGTCCAGGATGGCTTTGTTCTTGCCCCGAAGGTCGAAAAGTGGCTTCGATCCGCCCGAATAATGGGTTCGATCCGTCGTCCGACCTCGAAAAGTGGGTTCGTTCCCCCCCCGAAAGTTGGCTTTGTTCCGGACACCCCGAGTGGGTTCGTTCCCCCCCGAAAAGTGGGTTCGATTCGCAGAATGGGTTCGATCGGTCCCGGGCTGGCGGGTACTCGAAGGGTCGCGATCTGGAGCGAGTCACGGGTGGGCGAACCTCTGCGATGGAACAGGCTCGTCGCATGAGAGCGAGAGCCGGCGGCGTTGGGAATTCCCGGAGACTATCGCGATATTGAGCGTGGGTTTATCACACATTCTCGCCGGTCGGATCGGGCGGGAGTCACGAGTCGCCAACCGGCAGGTCCACTCCGTTCGGGCGATTATGAATAATCAACACGGTCGTGTTTTTTGTAGTTGTCGGATCAGATGGGTAAGGGGTCATCGCGGAGAATGTCCATTCGAGTTGCCCCTTGTCCTGTTGTCGGTTGAATTGCTCTCCCGATTTGGTATCCGATAAAGAGGATTATCGGATATTCCAGTTTCCCGTTCCATTGCTACTCACGGGCCAGCGACACCGTTTGGCCGTCACCCAGACCGCGTTGCCGCTGAAGGGGTCACGCTCCGGAACGGACCCGCCAGCAGGGCTAGAACCGCCGCTAAAGCGACTCAACTGGTAGGAAGGCTCATAGAGCCCACCCGAGCATCAGAATTAGAGCAACGGTCGCCAGAACGGCCAAGGACGACCCAGCCAGATCGAGCCGCCTGCAATCCGATCTGCCAACCACCTTGCTGATCTGGCCACGCTCCGCAAAAACGGGAACATCGTTAATGCCACGCGGCCATGCCGTCCTTCATCCAGCAATTTGCTTGGCAAGCCAAGAAACTTGATTTACTTTAGAAAATCACTGATTAAGAACGGGGCGAAAAGGGAATGGCTCGGCCATTCAATTCTGATGAATAAAAGATTGCATCGCCCAGACGAAATATTGGCCAACCCTAGCCGCGACCCCAATCGCGAAGGACCGTTTTCGCCAAATCGTATTGATAAAATTTTTTCTACATACGAAATAATCCCCGAGAAAATTAAGGCACGTGAAAATTCACATCTAGAGTTCAAACAGGCTTTCAGCTTGGGTTCTTTGGGCAAATATGCAAAAACTATGGCGGCTTTTGCCAATGCAGATGGGGGCTACATCGTTTTTGGCATTACCAATTCACCACACCGGCTGGAAGGACTTAAGGATACCCGTTTTGCTGACATCGATCCGGAAAAACTGACAAACTTCCTGAATGAACATCTTGCGCCAGAAATTCGTTGGGAAAAGCATGTTCATCTAATTGGTGTCAAAGAATTTGGACTAATATATGTTTTTTCTTCCAGAGAGAAACCTGTACTATGCAAGAAAAACTCCAACCAAGAGAGAGATGACAAACCTGCCTTGAAAGAGGGAGAAATTTATTATCGTTACCGAGGCCGCTCAGAGTGCATCAAGTACCCGGAACTACGTAGAATAATTGATGATACTAGGAAGCAAGAACAAACCTTGTGGATGAATCACTTAAAAAGAATCGCCCGGATCGGCGTCAAAAATGCTGGTGTCTTTGATCTGAATTCCGGTGAAATTGCCGGTGCCGGGGGCACTTTTATCATTGATGAGTCGCTACTACCAAGCTTGTCCTTCATCCGCGAAGGAGAGTTTGTTGAAATGGAAGGTACTCCAGCGTTGCGCCTAGTAGGGTCAGTCACGCCAATCGAAGGCAGC
Source organism: Tundrisphaera lichenicola (assembly GCF_051175385.1). GTDB lineage: Bacteria > Planctomycetota > Planctomycetia > Isosphaerales > Isosphaeraceae > Tundrisphaera > Tundrisphaera lichenicola. The sequence continues at coordinate 347,000 of NZ_CP195106.1, forward strand.
TTGCTACCTTCGTTCCGGAAAGTGAGGGTAGTAGAAACCAAAGCAATTCATGGCCCGGATTTGATCGAAGCATTTCTGAAAAACGAGCGTGTCAATAATCCTAGACAATACATTCAACAAATTTGCCACGAAAACTCTGCGTTCTTTCCTGTATATTTCTTTATTCGGTCAGCTCAATTGGACATTCCTGCCGTCATAAACTTGGTCAATGACGAAGTTGTTACCCAGCAGACAAAAAACCGGTTAATTGATCGATTAACCAATGATAGGTCGCTTTCCCTCCCTTTTCCAAGTGGTCAAGGCGAAGGATCACAGAAGAAAAAGCTATATGTAGAAAGGCTTAAGTCCTCTGGGCTCGTTGTAAATGATGTTTCTCAAGATGATATTTTTCACGCCCTTCAAGCTATCAGAATGCTGGATCGCAAGACGCTTGATGTAAAGTACATTCGAGGCATTCTTTTGGAGTGTTTCGTCAAACATTATGGAAAATCGCAAGCTGTAATCCGAAGAAAGATTGAAGATAATTTGCGCAGAGCAGTCTGTTTTTTGGACGCCGTTTTAAACCGCGATGCCGTGACCAATATTCCAAAGTAGTATTTCTCTAGAATTGAACACATAATAAAATAAAATTTTTTATTATGGAATGTGAATAATTTCCACGTTCCCCCACTTATCGCGAAGGTACTCAGCGACCAATCTTCGGTGGCAATGATGCGGTTTTTCTTCACTACAAAGCAAGCAGCTATTGTCCAGTTGATCAGGAGTGATGGTTTCTTCGATTTTTCGATCAGCCATCAATTGCAGGAATTTTTGTTCGTAAACACGCCAGTCGCCTTTTTCGGTTTTGTATGTTGTAAGGATGTCCTGAGTCGGTGCCAACTCCTGCATATGGGCATATTCTATGTGACATAATTCATGAACGAAGTATTTTAGATCAGTCTTTTTTGTGAATCCCGCGAGTTGAGAAACGTTGTTCAAGCGCACGTCGATTAGACGAGATACTCTAGAGTTTTTGAGTTTTGTAAAAAATGTTTCCGCCGATTTTTTTGTAAATCCGATCGTGTAGAGCTTCATCCCGCTTCTCCTCGACCAAAATGCTGGTGACTTGAATCTTTAGTATAGGCGATTCGATCACCTTGAACCTGATAGGCATCTGCCTCAATGGCAATTCGCGGGCGAAACAAATCGGATGAATTCATTCCAAGCGAATGAATCAATCGATTCATCGCGAGGTGGTGGCTCTCTAACCGTCCATCGGCAAGAATATGCTGGACCTCGAATCCTATGTGTTCTATGTGCCTAGAAACAAGTATTGTACGATGACACTCAATCGGGTCCCGTTCGGCGCACATAAGAGCAATACTATATTTAGTGCAGCCTTTTTCGACTCGGTTAAGTCCTGATTGAAAGAGGGGCGTACTTGCAAGTTTATCGTATCTGACCTTACCATTTTCGTAGCAACTATCGTCCTCGGCCCTTGCTCCCAATTCCTTTCCCAAAAAAACATAGGTGATGCCATGCCGCTTCAACATGGTTCTTAGAGTTTCGCGATTATATTGACTATTAAATTTGCTATATGGTTTTGATCTTACGTCGCAAATTGCTGTTACGTTGTGCTGATTCAATAGACGAACGAAATGTTCAATTGAGTGAGTTGAGTGCCCTATTGTATATATAATGCTGTTCATTGCGTCCACGCTACAAGGGCTTCGCTGTAATGATGGCCGCCACAAGCTTGTAACAGTTTCCATCTCCTCTAGTGTGCGGCTCGCTCAAACTTACTGATATATAAGCGTCAGTCAATGGGTAATCACCGTTTGGTCTAGCTCTGAACAACTGGACCGTTTCCTCGTCGGTCAGATAAAAATTGTAGAATTCTTTCCGGTAAGTGAAGACTGCCCGAACTTTTCGGCTCGCTGGTTTGAAAAGAGAGGTTTCTACGATCACCCGAATTACTAAGCTCTCCGGTTCGATTAGATACAGTGAACATTTCAGTTCCTTGGCAATACCTCGATGCACCCGGTCATTGTGCCCATGCCACGTTGAATCTCCATTTGTCCAAAGTGAATCTGGATGATCGAGTGCCGATCCCAAATCATGCCATGTCGCTTCGCCTTTTCTCTCCCAAATCTTTCCCCCATCGATGACGAAGTTTTCGGTTTGGTGATCTAGCGGGGATGCGCTAATCACAGGGACTTTGACGATATCAAGGAGTTTGACTCGGGCACCGTCATCACAAGTTCGTTCCGAATCGGAAATCTCGTGGCCATTTCTCGCACTAATGGGTCGCATCCAATTTGATATGGTGTTTTGAACAATCTCTTTTCCAGCTATGCATTTTCCATCATGCTTTTCCGAATTAGCCAGACAAACAATTGTCTTGAACGTACTCATGACTCGTTTTTCCCCGCAATTATCTTAGATAGAGATCCGCTCAACAATGTTTCGCGTCACCTTCTTTTGCCGACGATCGTATAGCCCGGTGGTTCGCGGTTCCGCATGCCCGGCAAGGTATTGAACATCCTCCAGCGGCACCCCTTGCGTCAAGAGATCAGTGATGGCCGACACCCGAAAGCTGTGCGGTGATAGTCGTTCCGGCAATCCGGCATCTTTCAACCGCCGTTTCACCAGCTCGCAAATCCGCTTACTGGTCAGTGGATTGCCGGTGAGCGTTTTCGCCGTGCCGTTGGTTCCTGCCCGGAACAGCGGCGAATCCTTCGCCTGACCGGCGAGGCCTGCCGCCTCGATATAAGAGAGGATTATCTCTTCCAGATCGTGCCGCACCGGTATTTCCCGGCTTTTACCCCCCTTCTCCTGAAACCGCAGCACATATTGGCTGCCTTCACGCTGAAAATCCCCCAGCCGCAGCTTGGCCACTGCCCCCGCTCGGCAGGCGGTGAAGCGGAGCGTAGCCAGAATGGCGAGGTCACGCAGGCCGATGACCAGCGGCCTATCGACTCTCTGCCCGTGTCCTTCACTCACCGTTTCGTAGAGTCGAATGGACGCCAGCAGCGTGCGTGCCTGTTCGATGGACATCTCCGGCGTTTTCCCCTCCATCACCTGCTCTTTGACGCCCTTCACCGACGCCGCCGGGTTTAGGATGACGACGTGCCGGTTGACCAGCCGGTCGAAGAAGCCGCGTAACGCGGACAGGTGCAGGTTTCGCTTTGCGGCGGAGCCGCCCAGCCCAACAAGGTACTGACCGACCATGCCCGGCGAGATCGTCGGGAGTTCCAGCCCCTGCCCTTCGCACCAGCTCAGGAAAGCTTTCACCGCCCGCAGGTAGGCTTTTTGGGTATGGGGGTTGTGATGTTCGGCAAAGAAGAATTCATCCCACGCGAAACGACCCGCTGGCCCTGCCCGCTCGACCAGCACCGGCAACGCGGTTTCAATTTTGGAAGCGATGGCGGTTTGGGCATTCGCTGGGATGATTTCGGTGGACATGAGAACCCTTCCTGTCAGTTTGGACACCCGCAGGAGTCTATCACGTCCTAGGGGGAAATAAAGGGGATTATTTCCCCCTAGGGATGGGGTAAGCTCCCAGTTTTTCTGGGGTGCGATCCGTTAGTTGGCTGCCGATGGCTCCGGCAGCAAGCTCCTGGGTCAAAAGCAGAAGTAAGCTTCCACTCTGGCCGGGCGGAGCTTGCTCCGGCGACGATACTCGGAAATCATGAGCCTCCCCCGGTCGGGACTTCTCCAAAGGTTCTCGGATTCCCCCGATGCTTTTCGCAAGGCTCGGGTATTCCAGGAGGATTCTCAGGGGCTGGCGGCCGGATTGGCCTGCCTCCCCATCCTCGATGAACAGGACTGCTCTCGTGCTTGATCTGTCGCGATTCTTGGCCTTCCGGGCCTTTTTCCTCCTCGGGCTGGTGCCCTCCCTGGTCCTGGGGGGCGACCCCGTCGTCATTGCCCACCGGGGGGCCAGCGGGTATCTGCCCGAGCATACCCTGGAGGCGGTGGCCTTCGCCCATGCCCAGGGGGCGGATTACATCGAGCAGGATGTGGTGCTGAGCAAGGACGGGGTCCCGGTCGTGCTCCACGATACCCAGGTCGATACCGTGACCGACGTCGCCCGGAAGTTCCCCGAGCGTCGGCGGGCGGATGGTCGGTACTATGCGATCGACTTCACCCTGGCCGAGCTGAAGACGCTCGACGTCCGCGAGCGCGTCAATCCGAAGACCGGGGAACCCGCCTTCCCCAAGCGTTTCCCCTCCCGCGCGGTCCCCTTCCGGATCCCGACGCTGGACGAGGAACTGGAGCTGATCGCTGGCCTGAACGCCAGCACCGGGCGGACGGCCGGAGTCTATGCCGAGATCAAGTCTCCCGCCTGGCACAAGGAGCAGGGGCAGGACCTCAGCCCGATCGTCCTGGCGACGCTCGCCCGCCACGGCTACTCGTCGAAGGAGGACCCGTGCTATGTGCAGTGCTTCGACTTCGACGAGGTCAAGCGGGTCCGGGAGGAACTCGGCTATCGAGGGCGGCTGGTGCAACTGATCGGGGGGCGTCGCGGCCCGGATGGCTCGGACCCCACCTCGGCCGAGGGGCTGGCCTCGCTGGCGAAGTATGTCGACGGGATCGGCCCGGCGATCCCGCTGGTCGTCCGGACCTCGGACGATGGCAAGCTCGCCCCGACCGACCTCGTGCGTCTGGCCCACGAGGCGAACCTGGTGGTCCACCCCTACACCATCCGGGTCGATGCCCTGCCGAATGGCCTCACTAGTGAAACGCTCTTCGAAGTCCTGTTCGATGACGCTAAGATCGACGGGGTGTTCGCCGACCATCCCGACAAGGTGGTGGACTTCCTCCGGGCTCGCGGAAAGACGCGTTGACCGGGGGGCGGCGGCTCGGGGAAGGCTGGGCGGATTCGGAGGCGAGCGGTTACACTGGAAACGGAAACCGCCCGCGATGATGGTCGGAATCGCCCCGATTTTCCCGAGGTTGACGATGACGGATCGATCAACGCCGAGGCGGCCTGGCCGCGTCGGATGGCTCTTGCTCGCCCTGGTCTCGGTCCTCGCGGCGGCCGTGTTCGCCGCGACCCGGGGCCGGACTCGCGTGGAACCCCCGCCGGTGGCCCGCGCCGAGCTGGCTTATGAGCGTCGAAAGCCGTTCGACTCCAGCGGGTTCTTCCTGCTGATCGACAACGTCAAGCCCTGGCCCGACGATGCCTCGCTGGCCGAGGTCGCCGACGCCTGGCGCGACCTGGCCCAGCGCCTGGCCCGGGAGATGGACGAGAAGCTGGCCCGGGAGCCGGAGGGATCGCCCAATCGGGTCCCCTTGCTGATGAGGAAGGCGATCTACCTGAATGCCGACGGCCAGCCCGCCCTCGCCGGCAAGGTCCTGGCGGAGGCGCGCGACTATCTCGAAGCCCACGACGAGGAGGCCGTCCAGCATCTCTACTCGATCATCTACTATCAAGGGGTCACGGCCCTCCGCACGGGCGAGACCGAGAATTGCATCGACTGTCGGGGAGAGAGTTCGTGCATCCTGCCGATCTCGGAGGCGGCGCGACACCTCAAGCCGGACGGATCGCGCCGGGCGATTGGGTTCTTCACCGAGTACCTCCGCCGATTTCCCGATGACCCGGAGGTCCGCTGGCTGCTCAACCTGGCCCACATGACCCTGGGCGAATATCCGGGTAAGGTCGAGTCGGGTAATCTCATGAAGATGGACCGGTTCCTGACGTCGGAGTTCGACATCGGCCGGTTCCGGGATATCGGCCACCTGGCCGGGGTCAATCGACTCAATCAGGCCGGCGGCGCGATCATGGACGACTTCGACGGCGACGGCCTGCTCGACCTCGTCGTGACCTCCATGGACCCGACCGAGTCGATGGCCTATTACCGGAATCGGGGCGACGGCACGTTCGAAGATCGGACCGAGGCCGCCAACCTGACCGGACAACTCGGCGGGCTCTACTGCGTGCAGGCCGACTACAATAACGACGGCCGGATGGACCTCTTCATCACCCGAGGGGCCTGGCTCGGCCGGCCGATCCGGCCTTCGCTGCTCCGGAACGACGGCGGGACCTTCGTCGACGTCACGAAGGAAGCCGGCTTGCTGAGCCCGGCCAACTCGATCTCGGCGACCTGGGCGGATTACGACAACGACGGCCGGCTCGACCTCTTCGTCTGCTGCCAGCGACAGCGCAATCGCCTGTATCGCGGCAAGGCCGACGGCACCTTCGAGGACGTGGCCGACCGGGTCGGCGTGGCCGGCGATGGCCGATCCGTCGGCCAGGGGGCCGCCTGGCTCGACTTCGACAACGACGACGACCCCGACCTCTTCGTCAACAACCTGAACGGTCGCGGCCAGTTGTTCCGCAACGACGGCCCGAGCGGCTTCGAGGAAGTCACACTCTCGATGGGCATCGACGGGCCGAAGCAGGGCTTTTCCTGCTGGGCCTGGGACTTCGACAATGATGGCTGGCTCGACATCTTCGCCACCAGTTACGAAAAACGATTTGCCGACGTGATCAAGGGATTGGTGGGATCTCCGTTCGACCGGAATTCGAACCGACTCTTCCGCAACCAGGGCGGCCGGGGGTTCGTGGACGTGACCCATGAGGCGGGCCTCGACGCGATCTTCACCGCGATGGGGAGCAACTTCGCCGACTTCGACAACGACGGCTTCCTCGACATGTACCTCGCGACCGGAGAGCCGGAGCTGACCTCGCTGGTCCCCAACCGGATGTTCCGCAACGTCGACGGCCGACGCTTCGCCGAGATCACCACTTCTTCCGGCACCGGTCTGCTCCAGAAGGGGCACGGCGTGGCCTGCGGCGATTGGGACCGGGACGGCGACGTCGACCTCTTCGCCGAGACCGGAGGCGCGGTGGATGGCGACAAGTTCCACAACATGCTCTTCGATAACCCCGGCCAGGGCCACCACTGGCTGGGCCTCAAGCTCGTCGGCAAGAAGACCAACCGGGCGGCCATCGGGGCCAGGATCAAGGTCGAGACGGCCGGCGAGTCCCCTGCGACGATCCATCGCCACGTCACCTCGGGCAGCAGCTTCGGAGCGAACCCGCTCCGACAGCAGATCGGCCTGGGCGGCGCCAATCGTGTGGCCTCGCTGGAGATCCGCTGGCCGACCAGCGGGACGACCCAGGTCTTCCGAGACGTCGCCGTCGATCAGGCCATCGAGATCACCGAGTTCGAGGAAGATTACAAGAAGATCGATGAGTCGCCTCTCCCGAAGCCGCAATGAGCGGCGCTCCGCCCCGATCGTCGATGTGCTCCGATTCGAGAATTCCACGCGCGTGACTCCGGGAGGGGGGTCCGGTATGCTCGCCGGAACCGAGATCGAACAATCCGATCACCTTCCCGGAGAGGCACCCCGCGTGATCACGATCACAACCTTCCCGCGCCGATTATCGACCTGCTGCCTCATCGCCTCGATCGCCGGCTCGATCCTGCTGGGACCGATCTCGAGATCGGAGGCCCAGGCGGTGAAGGATCAGCCGAAGGCCAAGGTCCAAGCCAAGGCCGCTCGCCGGTATGCCGTCCCGCCCACTTACTCCAACGTCGCGTATGGCGACCACGAACGGCAGGTCCTCGACTTCTTCCAGGCCGACACCAAGGAGCCCGCCCCGCTGGTCGTCCACATCCACGGCGGCGGCTGGGTCAACGGCGACAAGGTCGGCGTGGCCAATCTCAAGCAGTATCTCGACAACGGTGTCTCGGTCGCCTCGATCAACTATCGGTTCACCACCCAGGCTCAAGAGGCCGGGATCAAGCCGCCGGTGAAGTGGCCCCTGGAAGACGCCGCGAGGGCGGTGCAGTTCCTCCGGTCCAAGGCCGGAGAGTGGAACATCGACAAGACCCGAATTGGCGCGACCGGGGGCTCGGCCGGGGCCTGCTCGTCGCTCTGGCTCGCCTTCCACGACGACATGGCCCAGCCCGAGAGGACCGACCCGGTCGCTCGCGAGTCGACCCGCCTGAGCGCCGCGGCGGTCTCGGGAGCCCAGACCTCGCTCGACCCGGCCCAGCTCCGAGAGTGGATCCCCAACATGCGGTACGGCGGCCACGCTTTCGGCTTCACCGGTAACGGTGCGGGCGGCCGAGACACCCAGTTCCAGCAATTTTTCGACCATCGGGCCGATGTCCTGGACTGGATCAAGGAGTACTCCCCGATCGCGCACGTCGGGCCCGGCGATCCGCCCGTCTTCCTCGACTACCCCTCCCAGGACAAGCCCCCGGTGAAGGGGGAAGAGCAGAAGGATCCCACCCACACCGCCTTGCTCGGCCTGCTGCTGGAGGAGAAGCTCAAGGCCGAAGGGGACGAGGTTCACCTGGCCTACCCCGGCCACAAGGATCCCGAGTTCGCCAGCAACGCCGATTTCCTGATCGCCAAGCTCAAGGCATCAAAGCCTTGACTCGACGCGAGGCCCTGTGGTGGTCCGGAATCTTTCCGGATCACCCCTCGGGATGAGATCGGGATTGCTGCCGGAGCGTGTCGCGGATCTCGGCCAGCAATTCCTGGTCCTTCGTCAGGGGTGGGATCTTGGTCGCCTCCTGCTCCCGGGCGGCCATCATCCAGCCCACGAATCTGACGATGAAGAGGTACAGCACGAAGGCGAGGATCAGGAAGTTGACCACGTCGCCGAGGAACTTCCCGTAAGGGATCGTCGCGCCTCGGATGGTCAGCACCCAGCCCTCATACCCGCGCTTGCCGGGCAGGACGATCCCGACCACCGGCATCAGGAGGTTGTCCACCAGCGACTTCACGATGTTGCCGAACGCCCCCCCGATGATCACGCCGACCGCGAGGTCGATCACGTTCCCCTTGAAGGCGAACGCCTTGAACCCATCGAGGACGGAGGCGGCCTGCCTGGTCGGGGCCAGGTCTTTGAAGTCCTTCAGGTCCATGAGCGCGACTCTCCTGGGGTCGGCGGCGGGCGGGTCGAATGAGATGAGTGGTGGTACAAAGATCGTTCCGGCCGGGGAGAAATATCGAAAAAATCCAATATCGGTCATCGGACCTGTCTGGGATTGTCTTTTTTCGGAAATCGGCCAAAAATGCCGACACGCGACCGGATCATCGATGATTCCAGGCGCGTCCCGGGGGTCGGGCAGGCCGAGGCATGACGCCGCGCCGCCTTCCTTCGGGGTTTGCGATCCCAGCCCGGCAAGGAGGCGAACACCGATGACTCGATGGTTCCTCGATCGATCCCCCCAGCGCGGAATTCCCTCGGTCAGCCTGCGGCGACTCTTGCCCGATGCCCGCTTCGTGGGCTGCCACGACTGGGAGGTCTCCGGCTGCACCGCCGACACACGCAAGCTCAATCCCGGCCAGCTTTTCGTCGCCGTCCGAGGCGGGCGGGTCGACGGGCATACCTTCGTCGCGCGGGCCCTGGAACATGGCGCGGCCGGCGTGGTGGTCGAGCGGGCCTGCCCCGAGGCAGGGCGTCTCCAGGTGGTCGTGCCCGATAGCCGATCGGCCTATGCCCGGATCAGCCACGCGCTGGCGGGCGGCCCGGCTTCGAGTCTCCAGGTGGCCGGCGTGACCGGGCGCCGGGGGAAGTCGGCCACGGCCTTGTTCCTCCGCTCGATCCTCCGGGAAAGCGGGGAATCGGTCGGCTCGATCGGTCGGTCGGACTGGTCCGACGGGACGTCGGATCGGCCCCGGGGGCCGGACTCGCCCGGACCCGAGGGGTTCGCCTCGATGCTCTCGGCGATGGTCGAGCGCGGGTGCGACTCCGCCGTCCTGGAACTGGACGATCGGACGATCGACCGTCGGGAGATCGCCGGCTTCGCCTTCCAATCGGCCGTCATTACCGGCCTGGGTGGCCCGAGCACCCGGATCGAGGGGGCCGATCGCGAGGCCCTGCTGGCCCGTCGGCGATCCTTCGCCCGGCTGGCCCGGCTGGTCGAGCCCGGAGGCTCGGTGGTCATCAACGCCGACGAGCCCGAGTCCGACGTCCTGGGCGCGGTGAACCTGGAGGCCCGCCGGGTGACATTCGGCCGAGAGCGAGCGGCCCAGGTCTCGGCGAAGCTCGATCGGCTCGACGCGTCCGGCTCGACGCTCCGGCTCCGAGGGTTCGATCGCGAGGCGGTCGTGACGCTCCGACTGGCCGGCGAGGAGCATGTCGGGCACGCCCTGGCCGCGGCCGCGGTGGCCTGGTCGCGCGGGATCGACCTCCGGGCGGTGGTCGATGGCCTGGAGGCGGTCACTCGCCTGCCCGGTCGGCTCGAACCGGTCCTCGAAGGTCAGGAGTTCGAGGTCCGGATCGACCGGGCCCGGAGTGCCCCCGACCTGGCCCGCGCGCTGGCCTCGCTCCGGGGCCTCGGCGCGAGCCGCCTGATCTGCGTGGTCGGTGCCGAAGGGGGCCGAGACCGGCTCCGACGAGCGGCGCTGGGCCGGGCCGCCGAGTTGGGGGCCGATCGGGTGATCCTGACCACCGACAATCCCCGGGCCGAGGACCCCGACCAGATCCTCGACGACCTCCTGGCCGGACTCCGCCATCCCGGCCGGGCCATCGTCGAGCCCGATCGTCGGGCCGCGATCGCCCAGGCCCTGGCCGACGCCCTGCCCGGGGACGCCGTCCTGATCGCCGGCAAAGGGCATCATACCTACCAGATCCTGAACGACCGAGTCCTACCATTCAACGACGCCGAAGTGGCCGCCCACTGGCTTAGGGCCAGGCGCACCGCGACGCGGTCGATCTCGGCCTGAGGCGATGGCTTCGGGGCGTGGGACGATTCAGGGGCGATCCTTCGGGGTCGCCCATTTTCGTTGGTCACCGAGGCCTTCCTCCGGGGTAAGGGGCGTGGATCGTCGGGTGACCCAAGGAGTTGGGCAAGAATAACCTGATAGATTTCAAAGAGACGGGTGTACTGTCGAATTGCCCATCGCAGGTCCCTCACTCGCTCCCTGATCCCCCTATGCACCAGCGCTCTTGATAGTCGGCCTTCATGTAGCATCTCCCTGATTCCATCAAGGCTGTTGCACGCCTCCAGCCAGGGGATCGCTACTTTTACAATGCCGGTCACGATGATCATCTTGCGATCCTCCTCGAATACCGTTGAAGCCTCCATGTCGAGGGCCTTGCTGAACTCTTCGCCCGCCAGCGATTCGAGCCGGATTCGGACGTGACAATGATGCTCTTTCGGCGTTGCAGCCTCGCCGATCGCTTTGAGCCACACGCCGAGATTGATGTAAAAGCAACTCCCGTACTGCGACTTCTGGAGGTTCGCCACGAGTACGGTTTCCGGTCCGTCAAAATACCAACTGCCCGACGCTTTCTTGAAGCCGTGATCATGAAGCGTCTTGTCGAACAGTGCCCTGATCGGCTCGCTCATGGCGCTGTGCCCTCGCCTTGGGCTTGTTGGAAATCGGTCCTTGCCGCCTTCCTGCCGGATCGCCGCCTGATCTGCGAACGGGAGATAAAGCCCCATCGGATCGGCAATCGTCAGCGCGACCTGCGACCGGGGAGGGCGTCCTCGGGGAGGGTCAGGACCGTGCCGGGGGCGAGGTCGGTCGGGTCGTCGATGATGTCCCGATTGAGGATGTAGATCTCGTGATCGCGCCTCGAGTCGTTCAGTGAGTCTCGCGCGATGCTCCGCAAGGTCTCGTACGGCTTGACGGTGTAGCTGGGCCGCTGGGGCGGGTCGACCGCCTCGGGGTCGGGCGCGGGGCGGGTCCGTCGAGGGCGGGTGGGCAGGCTCAGCTCCACGCTCCCGTCCGAATTCTCCCGGCTTGAGGTCAGGTTGATCTTCGATCCGCCCGGCTCGTCATCGAGCTTGGAGCGCGGGGTCGCCGGGAGGATCAACTGGCGGTCGAGCGCCTCGGGCGGCGGAATCCGGAGCACCGTCCCGACGTAAAGCTCGTCGATCTTCGGGACCTGCCGATCGTTGGCCGCGTGGAGGGCCTTGTAATAGCGTCCCGACCGGTAGTAGTTGCGCGAGATGGTCCAGAAGTTCTCGCCGGGTTGGACCCGGTGGAGGACCGGCTCGATCTGGTCGGAAACGGCGACCTCCTCGCGAAAGCGTTGCCCATCGGCGACGGGAGCCCGATCGAGGTCATGCCCGGCACCGGCCGTGGGGACTCGCTTGCCTCCGCTCTGGATCACCACCCAGCCGGCTCCCAGTGTCGTCGAGGCCTCGGCTCCGGCCGGCTCAGGGTCGGGCGTGGCCGCCCCCGGTTCGGGGACCGGGTGGAGTCGGGGGGCCTGCTCGGCCAGGACCGGGGGGCTCACCTCGTCCTTCGAGGGGGCCGAGGCCGGAGGTGTCGCCGGTTCCGGGGCGGGCTCGGGGGCGAGGGGGGGCTGCTCCGGGCTCAGGGTCAGGGACGACGCGAGCTTGGAAGGGTCGCCCGCCGGCCCCGGGAGTGCGGGAGATTCCGGCTCCAGGCCCGTAATCGTGGGATTTTCCCCGGTCGCGGGAGGTGATCCGGGGCTGATCATCGAAGGTTCGACTTCCGGCCCGGTCGGATTTCCCCCGATCGCGGGAGGAATCTCCGGGACGCCCTTCGGGGTTTCGGCAGGGAGTGAGGGCGGGGCTTCCGGAGCCGGGTCGGGAACTTTGGGGGGCTCGTTGACGGTCGGGACCGGGTCGACCGGCATTTCCGGCACCGTCGGGAGCAGGGACTCGGTCGCGGGCGTGCTCGGCGGTAAATCCGAGGGATTCAGTGCGGCCGGCTCGATCGGGCCCGGACCCGCCGGTAACTCCGAGGGGTCCAGTGCGGCCGGCTCGATCGGGGCAGTCTCTTCGAGAGCCATTCCAGGAGGTGCCAGCCCGGAGGGAGAGGGTTCCTTCGGTTCGTTCGCGTCGGCCAGCTTCGGCTCGACCGGGAGCTCCCCGGCCGGTGCTCCCGGGGGAGCCTGCCGGGATTCGGGATCCTGCGGGATCGGAGGAGTGTTCACCGGGGGAGGAGACGGCTTCTCTTCGGGCTTCTTCTCTTCGGTTGGCTTCTTCTCTTCGGTTGGCTTCTTCTCTTCGGTTGGCTTCTTCTCCCCTTCGGGCTTCTTCTCCCCTTCGGTCTTCTCCCCTTCTCTCTTCTCCTGGACTTCGGGCTTCTTTTCCGGGTCGGTCTTGGCGGGGTCTTCGCTCGAATTGACGGGGTTATTCATCGCCAGGGGTGTGCCTGGCGACCCCTTCTTGACCACCAGCGCGACCACGATGACGACGAACGAGAGCAGGGCGGCGAGCCCGACGCGAGTCTCTCGCTTGAGGCTCAGCAGCGGGAATCGGTCCCGGGCCGGCTTGGGCGGGAGCGGTCCCTCCTCCGCATGGCTCGGGGCGGGCGGAGGCGGGTCGAGGATCATCTCGTGGCGTTCGCTGCCGAGCGAGGGAAGCCTCAGGGCCGGGAACTTCGGGATCTGGAACTTGAACCGCGGCCACTTCCGGGGCGTCGGGGCGACCTCCTCGTGGTCGACCTCGTCGGCGGGCATTTCGTCCTCGATCATCGGGTCGAGGGGCTCGGTCCAGGCCGGTTCGAGGACCGGGGCCGCGACCTGGAAGGAGGCGGGGTCCGGGCTCAGCGGTCGCGGCTCGGACCGGTCATCGGTCGGCTCGGGGGTCCATTCTGGTCCGGACATCGCTGGGCGACCCTCAATTTCGCGCTTCGCGCTCGGGGGTTGGTAGCCAGTTCCTCGGCCGAGGCCGTGACCGGCTTCCGGGTCAGGACGGTCAGCTCGGGATCGTCGCGGAAGGCATGCTTGACCCGACGATCTTCGAGCGAATGAAAGCTGATGATGGCGGCCTTTCCGCCCGGTCGGAGATAGTTCGACAGGTTGGCCAGCAGGTCGTCGAGCCGTTCGAGTTCGTCATTGACGGCGATCCTCAGGGCCTGGAAGGTCCGGGTGGCCGGGTCGATCGCTCCCCACTTGCCGGGGACACCCCGGCGGACGATCTCGGCGAGCCGGGCGGTCGTGAGGATCGGCTCGACCCGGCGAGCCTCGACGATCTTGCGGGCGATCCGACGACTATGGCGCTCCTCCCCAAATTCGAAGATCAGGTCGGCCAGTTCCTTCTCATCCAGTTCGTTGACGAGGTCGGCGGCGCTTTCCCTCGTCTTGGGATCGAACCGCATGTCGAGCGGGCCGTCCTCGGCGAAGCTGAACCCCCGATGCCCCCAGGCCAGTTGATCCGAGGAGAGCCCGAGGTCGAGCAGGATCGCGTCGGCACCTTCGAGGTCGAGGTTCTCCAGGACCCGGTCGAGGTCGGAGTACGAGGCGTTGATCAGGGTCACCGGCAGGCCCGAGGTTGCCTGGACCGCCAGTTCGAGCATCTCGGGGTCGCGGTCCAGGCCGATGACCCGACCTTCGGGTCCGACCAGTTTCGCCAGTTCGGCCGAATGGCCCCCGGCTCCCGCAGTCCCGTCGACCACGATCGAACCCGACTCGGGCGCGAGCCACGTCACGACCTCTCGGAGCAGGACGGGCCGGTGGACCGGGATCGAGGATGCGGGATCGAGGGGTGACAAGGCCGGCTCGTTCGTCAAGAGGTGAGGTGCGTGGCCCGAGGCGTCCGAAGTCGGCCGCGACAGGTCGAATGGCGACTCTATCCGACCGGCCGATCCTGTCAAGCCCGGCCGTTCCGGGGGACTGGTTCGCTCGGGGCGGAACTTACCATCTTCTATCTTCGGATCATCGCGGGTAGGGCCTTGAATTCGAAGTCGCCCACGGGCGAGGATTTACAGGGAGGCTCGGGCGGTCCGAGGAGGTCGGTTGATACCGAGGAGGAGGGTCCCGCCGTGACGGATCGGTCAACAAAGCGGTGGACGATCGGCCGGGGCATGGGGCTGATCGCCGGGCTGGCGGTGGTCTGGGCCTTGGTGACCACGCCGGACACGGGCCGGTTCATCGGGGCAGTCCTCCTGCCGTTGACGCTGATGATCCTCGGCCCGATCCTGGTGATCCAGCACATCCTCGACGGGTCGACCGGCGTTCGCTGCCCCTATTGCTCGGCCCCGTCGTTGGAGCGGCGATCCCTCTCGTCGTTCGGATCGCGGTTCTATCTTTGCCCATCCTGTGGGGTGCGCTGCAAGCGAGGCGCGTTGGGGACCTGGCAGGACGCCTCCGGGCCGGAGCACGAGGAACGATATCGGAAGAAGCCCAACGACGACCCCTGGTCGGCCCCACCTGGGCTGGAGGATGAGGATCTGACCTACTCGAAGACGCACGGCAACCTCGTCCGGAACAAGCGGCTCCGCCGTCCCGAGAACCCCAACGGACCCGGTCTGGAGTGACCGGAAGGGGTCGGCCCGGGTCTCCGGTCTCTGATCTTGTCAGGATCGACCGTCTCGGTAAAATGGAACGATTGAATCCTCTCTCGAAAGCACGCGCCGCCGGCGCGTGGTTTTGCCAATCTGTCACGCACCGTCGTCCGGTCGGTGTGTTAAACTGAATGCGAATGGGGAACCTGGAGACGTGGACGTTCCGCGTCGAGGCCAGGCTGGTTCCATGATCCCCAGCGGGTCGGAGTACCTCCCGAAGGACGGGAGGATGGTCAACGTCAAGGAGGATCGATGATGTCCGAGGGACAATGGGGTGGTGTGGCGCGTTACGGCTTGCCGGGCTTGGTGATGGGGTTGGCTCTGGCCTGGTGGGTCGGCGGCAATAGCCCCTCGGCCCGGGCCCAGGCATTGGCCCCGGCCTCCGAGGCGAGCGGAACGATCGCTTTCGTCAATTCTCCCGCCGGTTCGAATTCGCAGATGCTCTATCTGATCGACACCAAGGCTCAGGCGTTCGCGGTGTATCGCGTGGAACCGACCGGCCCGAGAGGGGCGGGAACAGTCAAGCTCGAGGCGTCGCGTCAGTACCGATATGACCTGAAACTCTCGGAATATAACAACCTCCCGCCCGAGGCGTCCGCCGTCGAGGCGATGGTGAAATCGATGGCCAAGTGAGTGAGGGATCTCGGCGTGCCAAGGCGCGGCGGTCCCCACCCTTCCGACCCCGCTTTGAGAATCGAACCGAACGGCCGTCAACCGGCCGATCTCGATCGCGAGGAGCACGCCGATGGCTACGTTCTACAGCCTCGAAGAGGCCGCCCGACACCTGGGCATGAGTCCCGATGAACTCAAGCTCAAGGCCCAGCACCGCGAGGTCCGCGCCTTCATGGAGAGCGGCTCGTGGCAGTTCCGGGTTGTCGACATCGAAGAGTTGGCCCGCCGACGCGGCCTGGGCAGCGACCCGGAACTCTCGCTCTCCGACCTCGAACTTGAGGTCCCCGACGGCAGTGGCTCCGATGAAATCGACCTGTCCGAGTTCCAGCTCGGCATCGCCAAGCCCGACCTGGGCGGGCAGACCGGGAACATCCCGGCCAGCACCACCGGATCGGACGAGCACGACGTCCAGTTCGACGACCTCTCGCTGCCGCCCGGGCCCCTCTCGAATTCCAGCTCGACCATCATCGGGATGAAGCCGGGCGGCAAGAAGCCCAGCGATTCCGACGTCCGGCTGGTCCCCGACACCGCCCCACTGAAGGACGCGAGCGACTCCGACGTCCGCCTGATGCCTTCCGAGCCGCTCCGGCCCAGCGACTCCGACGTGACCCTGGTCAATGACGACGCCTCCCTGCCCGAGATCGGATCGCTGGGGTATCCCGGCGACGACGAGAGCGACTCCGGCATCCATCAGCAGGTCGGCTCCTCGGCCGAGGTCTCGTCGGCCGACCACGGCGAGTCGGGCAGCGACTTCGAGCTGACCCCCTCCAGCGACATCGCCGCGGCGCTCCAGCCCGAGTCGGGCAGCGACTTCGAACTGACGGCGCTGGATGCCAGCGACGAGTTCGAGGCCGCTCCCCTGGCCGGTCCCAGCGATTCCGACGTGACCGCCGCCCAGCCTTCGGCCTCGGGGATCAACCTGGCCCGTCCTAGCGACTCGGGGATCAACCTCCAGAGCGTCGGCGGGTTCGACCTCTCGCAGGCCGACTCGATCGAGCTGGCCCCGCTGGACGACGACGAGCCGGCCCGACCGGCACCCAAGGCCAAGGCCAAGGCCCCGACCCCGCCGAAGCAGGACCCCAACTCGGCCACCGTCATGCCCGGCGTGAAGCCCAGCGACCCCGGCGCGACCTCGATGGGGATGACCGAGAAGGACATCTTCGAGGACACCGACTTCAGCCTCGAAGTCGACGCGCTGGACTCGGACCACGACGACCGGACCGTCCAGATCGACCGCTCCAGCGACTTCGACCTGGAAGAGTCCGACTCGGCCTCCGAGGTCTTCGCGCTCGACGAGGACGACGTGGACCAGAACGCGGCCACCGCGATGGGCGCCGCCCTGGCCGACGACGAGTCGGGCGAGTTCTCGGCCGACGCCGATTCGGGCGAGGTGGCCAGCGGCTGGGACGTCGAGAGCGACGTGGCAGCCTCCTCCCCCTCGGCCGCCGCGGCGGTCGCCGGCGCACGCTTGGTCCCCGCCGGCCCGCAGGCCGAGTGGGGCGGGATCTGGGTCGGCCTGCTCGGGGCAACCTCGTTCCTGATCCTGGTCTCGATGGTCTTCTCCATCGACCTGATCCGCAACCTCTACGAATTCCAGGGTGACGGCCCGGCCTCGGGCCTGATCAAGTCCATCGCCGGCCTCTTCGGCTGAGCCAGACGGGGTCTCCGGGAGGGGCGGAAACGCCCCTCCCGGGGAGATCCCGATCCAGCCGCCGCGTCGTCCCGAAAGGAGTCGGAACGTCATGGTCGATCGCCCGAGAAACGCCCGAGCCGCGATCCCCCTGGTGTGCGCCCTGCTCGCGCCCGGTTGCGCCTTCGTGCCCAAGACCCGCCTGGACGACGCCCAGAAGCTCGTGCAGAGCCTCCGGGCCGAGAACGTCCAGCTCAAGGATGTCTCGGTGTCCCTCAAGTCGCAGAATCAGGACCTCGCCCAGAGGGCCGTCGACGACGCCCGGGCCATCCAGGCGCTGGAGACGGCCAACAACCAGTACGAGCGGAGCATCCAGGGCTACCAGGAAGACCGCGAACAATATCAGTCCGCCTTCCGGGATCTGAAGGGGCGGGTGGGGTCTTCGAGCGGGCCTTGAATGAATGAATCATAGTTAGGCAAGGCAAGCCCTATCGAGACCCGTGATCTTGTAGGTCGAGGATTGCCCTGCCGAGACCCGCGAGGCGGCAGGGCAAGCCCTGGCCTACGGGGAATTTCGGGGCGGGCCGCTTCCATTGATCGATGACGGCCCGCTCCCGAGTCCTCCAGTCCCGAGTCCTCAGTCCTCGTCCTCCTCGGCTCGTTCCCTCGGCAGGACGAACGCCGAGTGGACCGGCGGGGGCATGGTCGAATCCTTGCCCTTGACCGCCTTCCAGATGATCTCGTTGAAGACCAGGTCGTCGGCGCGGTCCTCGGCCTCGTCGAGGTCGAGCTTCATGGACAGGTCGGCGCCGACCGTCTCCTTCGTGTTCCTCGCGTTCAGGTCGACCCGCGCGGGGAGGCTGGTGAAGGGCTTGGTGTCGAGATCCGGCCCGAAGGCGTTGGCCATCGGCCGGGCGGCGGCGTCGAACTGGCTGAGCGGCTCGGTCCCGAGGATCAGGCCCATCGTCCGGAGCATCGACGAGGTGCTGTACATCGTCGAATCGACCGAGTGCCGCTTGATATAAGGGCTGATCGCCAGGGCGGTCGTCCGGTGGGCGTCGACGTGGTCCGACCCGTTCTGGGCGTCGTCCTCGATGATGAAGACCGCCATCTTCGGCCAGAACTGGCTCTTGCTCAGCCCCTCGATCACCTTGCCGACCGCCAGGTCATTATCGGCGACCATCGCGGTGACCGTGGGGACTCCTGGGCGGGTCCCGGAGGTGTGGTCATTCCCCAGCCGGAGGGCGATGAAGTTGGGCAGGTCGCCCGACTTCTCGAATTCGGCCAGTTCTGCGAGGAACCGGTCGGCCCGCTTCACATCCGGGTACGACAGGTCGTAGCCCCGGAACTTGGGGTCGAAGTGACCCTTGAGGGTCTCGACGCCGGTGGTCGAGGGGTCGTCGGGGGTCTCGCCGTTCTTGATGAACTCGCCGTAGCTCCGGTAGGTCAGGCCCTTCTCGGCGACCCGGTCCCAGAAGTAGCCGTTGGCGGGGCGGGCGATCTGCAAGACGCCCTCGGCGGGGTAGGGGACCCGGCGATCTCCCCGGTACGAGAGCGGCCAGGTCTTCTCGACGAAGTCCGAGGCATAGGCTCCCATCGTCCATTCGTGCCCGTCTGCGCTGACCTCGGCGTCGACGTAGAAGTTGTCCAGCAGGACGAATTCCCTGACCAGCGCGTGCAGGTTGGGCGTGACCTCCTCGGGGAACAGGCAGAGCGAGGGCTCGCCGTTGCCTTCGGGGATGTCGCCGAAGACCTGGTCGTAGGTCCGGTTCTCCTTGATGATGTAGATGCAATACTTGATCGGAGAAGGGTCGCCGACCTTCGCCGGGATCGGGTGTCCGGCCACCCGAGTCGGGGCGGGCTCGTTCGACCGATCGCGGAGCGGGCTGCATTCGTAGACGGTCTTGGTGTAGGCCACGATCTCCTTGGGGGTCGGGACCGGGAGGATCGAGAGCGTCCCCTGGAAGAGCCCGGCGATGTACTCGCGCGTGTTGCCCGCGACCCCCGCGACCAGCGGGTTGGGGCCGTCCCGATTGGCCTTCGAGGTCGTCCCCTTGCCGTTGGCGATGTAGAGGGTCTTGCCCGAGCGGGCGACCCGGACGGAGGTGGGATACCAGCCGGCGGGGATGAAGCCCAGCGGCTTGCTATCGCCCAGCTCCTTGACGTTCACCACGGCCACGTCGTTGGTGTTGGCGTTGGCGACGAACAGCATCTCCTCGTCGGGGGTCAGGGCCAGCGAGCTGGGGGTCGAGCCCGGGGGGGCGTTGGGGTCGATCGCGGTGCCGATGGTCTCCACCGCCTTGCCCGCCCCGGCGTCGAAGACGGTGACGGTGTTCCGGTTGGCGTTGGCGACGTAGAGGGTCTTCCCCCCGCGTGCCAGGAGCATCTCGTTCGGGTGTTCCTGGGTCGCCCAGTGGCCGACCACCTCGGCCTTGCCGGAGTCGATCACGGCGACCTCGGCCTTGTTCCAGAGGCTCACGTAGAGCTTGCCCGCAGCTTCGTCCCAGGCCAGGCCATAGGGGAACGAGTCGGTCCCCAGGTCGATCTCAGCCTGGAGGTTCCCCGAGCCGTCGAACTTCGCGGCCGAGTGGCCGAAGGCATTGGCGACCCAGAGGGTCTCGCCATCCTTCGAGACGGCCAGGCCCGCCACGGCGCGGGCTCCCTTCAGCTTCTCGGGATACTTGATCTCGGAGCGATTCGTGAGCAGGCCATCGGCATGGTCGAACCGATAGATCACGTCGTCGAAGCCGCCGCTGACGTACAGCCGCTTGCCGTCGGCGGACCAGGTCAGGCCCTGGAAGCATTCCTTGAGAGCGACCCGGCCGATCACCTTGCCCGAGGCCGCTTCGAGGGTGAGGACCTCGTGCTCGCCATAGCCGGCGTGGAGGACCGCCAGGACCGGCTCGCTCGGGTGTTCGGCCACGGCGACGGGGAAGTCGCCCAGCTTGGCCTGGCGCCCGGCCGGCTTGAGGGACCAGCCGTTGGGCAGGAGGACCTTGCCCGCCCGGGTCAGGCCGGGCCAGGTCGGTTTCTCCGGCTTGGTTGGCTCCTGGGCTTGGGCCGTCGTGACCGCCAGTCCCACGATCCAGGCCATCCCTACCACCCAGGTTTGCTCGCGTCGTCTCATCAGGCCGTGCCCCCAACTTGGTCAATCGCCATCCGGTCCCGCGCCGGTGTGTCGAGTCATCAGCCTAACGACCCGAGGAAGCCTCCACCACCATCGGAGAGCCCAGGACGGGCAATCTTCCCCGAATGCTCATGGATCGTGGATCGCTCGGTTGGTCCTGACCCGCGACGATCTCGTCCATTGACGAGGGAGCCAGGGACACGACCGAAGGCGTGACGCCGAGCCGCCAGATTAGTAAAAGGGGTAGTGGCAGAGGATCGCCATAGCGATCGGGCCGCCGGTCATCAAGGTCAGCATCTACGCCCCGACGTTCGCCACGATGGCCGACGATTCGAGGGCGGACCTTGCCGCTTTGATGCTCGGTTTCGCCGGCATCTTCAGCTGGAGGACCTGGATCAGCGGTGTATTGGCATAGAGCTCGGACTTATCCGCCTTCATTTCCGACAGGTAGAATCGCCCGGTCGATGGATCGAAGGCCACTCCGCCCAGGGTCTTGAAGCCGTCGGGGTGCGGGAAGTGGAATCGCCATGTGGAGTAGGGCTTCACGTCCCAGGGCTTCTTCCGACCCTTCTTCACGGCCGCGAAATCGAGGGCGTCGTAGGCCCAAACCTGGAAGGCGTATTTCCCGCCGACGGAGTGGACACCCTTGTACGGTCGGTTGGGATCGTTGGCGTCAGCTGCTTCACCGTAGTAGTAATTCCCCGTTCCGATCGAGCCGAAGAAGAGCACCGACCGCGTCTGGGGCACGAAGACCGCGTTGAGGCTCGTCACATCCGAGCCGCCGACCGTCGCGTTGAAAAGCGTCGGAGGGTTGCTGTTATAGCGGCCCAGTTTTTGGTGATTCTGATCGTAGTAGACGTATGGAATGGCCCGATTGACGCCGGCGCCGAGCTTATTCGGATCGAAGCCGAACGCGGACGGCCCGTAAGAAGTTCTTGAGATGATACTCAGGGCCGCCTGGCCGGTCAGGTAAGACGACCCGAGGGTGGAATGCCATTCGGTCGGGATCTGTGTCATGTATCCGCCGACGAATCCGCCCCCGAGGTTGCCGACCTGGTAGAGCCCGCGGGCACGGGCCGATGCCAGGTTGAGCGAGTCGAGCTTGAAGTGGGATTGTCTCACTCTCCCGGTTCCATCGTACGTGTTGAACGCCGTCCCGACGAGTTGCCCGTTGACGACCATCAGGCCACCGATCGCCTCCATGCCGCCCAGGCTCATCTCCGGCGGGTTGTCGGGTAGCTTGGGCAGGACCTTCACGAACGGCTGCAGCACCGAGGCGACGGCGAGGTTGCCGAGGTTGGTGCTGTTGACGATCGAATGCGGGATCGCGATCTCGGCGACGGCCTGGTCCTGGGGTTGCCCGACGGCGAACAGCGAGTGGTTCGCGGGGTTGTACGCCAGCGCCGAGCCGCCATATTGGAACGACGAGGCCCCAAACTGCTGGCTAGGGACCCGGAACGCCCCGACATACTTGAGATTCGACTGGTCGAGGAGCGGTAGCTGGTCCACGCCAGCCGATGCCGCGGCCGCGGTGAACGACAACCTCACCGGAGTCACCATCGGGTTGCCCGCCACGGCCCGGGTCGGCTTCTGCTTCTCGGGATACTTGATCTCGGAGCGATTCGTGAGCAGGCCATCGGCATGGTCGAACCGATAGATTACGTCGTCGAAGCCGCCGCTGACATACAGCCGCTCGCCGTCGGCGGACCAGGTGATCCCCTGGAAGCACTCATTGTGCGCGACCCGGCCGATCACCTTGCCCGAGGCCGGGTCGCCGAGCTTGGCCTGACGCCCGGCCGGCTTGAGGGACCTCGGTTTCTCCGGCTTGGTTGGCTCCTGGGCGTGGGCCGTCGTGATCGCCATTCCCAGGATCCAGGCCAACCCGACCACCCAGGTTTGCTCGCGTCGTCTCATCAGGCCGTGCCCCCAGCTTGGTGATTCGCCGTCGCGTGCCGGCGCTTGCCGGCTTGACGAATTGTCCAGCGTACCGACCCGAGTCAGTCTCGGCCACAGTCGGAGAGGCCGAGGCTGGCATTCGTCCCCGAACCCTCACGGAGGGGACCGGGACGAGTCGCGATCATCCCGGTCCCCCACCCCTCGGTCCGGATCAGAGCTGGCCGGCGTCCTCGACGGTGATCTTGGCCGAGGTCTTGCCGCTGCCCGATCCCAGGGCCTCGATCGTCTTGACCAGGTCCGAACCTTCGGTCACCTCGCCGAAGACGACGTGCTTGCCGTTGAGCCAGTCGGTCGGCACGGTCGTGATGAAGAACTGCGAACCATTGGTGTTCGGCCCGGCGTTGGCCATCGACAGGAGGAACGGCTTGTCGTGCTTGAGTTGGAAATTCTCGTCGGCGAACTTGTTGCCGTAGATCGACTTGCCGCCGGTCCCGTTGTGGTTGGTGAAGTCGCCCCCCTGGAGCATGAAGTTGGGGATGACCCGGTGGAACGACGACCCCTTGTAGCCGAACCCCTTCTCGTAGGTGCAGAGGGCCCGGAAGTTCTCGGCCGTCTTGGGGACCACGTCGTCATACAACTCCATGGTGATCCGTCCGGAAGGCTTGCCGTCGATGCTGATGTCGAAGTAGACGCGTGGTCTGGCCATGCTCGTATCACTCTCTCGAAAAAAATCCGTTTGCGATCCGGCCACTCGAATGAGTGCCTGACCGGATCTTACCCGGATTGGACGTCTCGAAGAATCCCCCGGCGATGCCCCCGAGCCTCCGGCTCGATCGGTCGGAGGCCCGTTGCACCCTGGCGGCCCGGCTCCTCGGGGCTAGAATGGAACGTCTGGCGAGTCCCTGGGGATCCTCGGAAAAGGTGGGCGATGATCCGACATGCGACCGCGATGGCGGCCCTGGCCGTGACCCTCCTCGGGGCGGGGGCGGGCGAGGCTCCGACGACTCGCCGCGAGGCCCAGCAAGCCCTGAAGCCTTACGGGCCGCTGGTCGGGAGCTGGCGAGGGACAGGCCAGCCCCAGCGCGGGCGATCCCAGGGGGCCTGGCAGGAATCGGCGGGCTGGGCCTGGAAGCTCACCGACGACTCGGCGGCGCTGGCGATCGACTTCGAGAAGGGGAAGTATCTCAAGTCGGCCCGGCTGAGACCGGGTCCCGAGGCGAAGTCGTTCGTCCTCGAAGCGACGATGGCCGACGATACGAGCCGGAGTTTCTCGGGGAAGCTCGAACCCGGCAAGCCCCTGACCCTCCTGGCCGACGAACCGGGCGAGGGGGTCCGCCGGATCACCCTGACCATCCCCAACGAGAACCGGTTCCTCCTGCTCCTGGAGTCGAGGCCCTCGCCCCGGGCTTACGCCCGGATCGCCGAGGTGGGATACACCCGGAACGGAGTCCCCTTCGCGAGCGGCGACTCGGGGCCGACCTGCATCGTGACCGAGGGGAGGGGGACGATCGCGGTGACGTATCAGGGCAAGACCTATCACGTCTGCTGCACCGGCTGCCGAGATCTGTTTAACCAGGACCCCGCCGCAGTGATCGCCGAGGCCGAGGCCCGCAAGAAAGGGAAGTAGCGATCGAGTCCGGCTTCCACGTCGATCATTCCGGGATGAGATTAATTCGAGCAAGGCCGGGAGTCCGTTTCCTGTTTCCTCGACGACAGGTCAAAATCGCAATAAACGGAATCCGCATCATGAGCACGTGCTCGACCCGGGCCCCTCTGGCCCTGATCTGGTTGTTCTCTCATTCCTCTTGGGAGGTCAGATCAGGTTGACCGTCCTGGCGGCCATCCAGCGGCCCCGGTGGGCTAGCGATCGTCCTCGCCGTCTATAAACGAGACGTGCCATCGCCGGGGCCTCCCGGGTCAAATCGCTTCGCCGATCAACGTGGAGATTACCGGCTCCATCTCCTGCCAAATCGGCTCGTAGAAGGTCCGCATCCGCGATCTCGGCGCCTCCCGGCCTGACGCCGAGACCCATTGGATATAGTGGGGGCGCTCCTTGGACCAGAAGTAGCGATGACGGTGCAGGTTGGTCTCGCCGATGAGGCTCGGGATGTTGTGCAGGAACTCGACCTCGGCTCGAATCCAAGGGGTGTCGTCCTCGTCGGCGGCCTGACGGAGCACTAGGAGGCCGACGGTCAACATCTGGAGGTAGAAGGCGTCGAGGCTTTCCACGCTCTTGGCTCCCGTACGCATCGTTTATAATTCACCCATATCAGTACTTTGGCACGGGTGGAATTGATTCGATGGGAAGCCAAGGGTAGCGGGCGGCCCGCCGGTAATTGGCTCGCTGGAGAGTGATAAAGTCCACCATTCGGTGCCCGTAGTTCACCAGACGAGCCTCGTCGGGGGTGAGGCCCCTTCCGGACCGCCTCTCCAGGGCCACGGTATCGGCGAGATAAAGCTGTTGCTTCTCCAACAGCCCCCGTGCGTGGAACTCATAGTAGATCGACCGGCTTGCCAGGACTCCGCCCCAGAGCAACAAGGCCACCACCACCACCCCGAACATCATCATCCGGACTGTGAGTCTGAAGTGGGGAAGTCGCATGTCCTGGTCCTGTAAATTCTCGCTGCTACTCCACTCGTGCCAACTTCGATTTGACGTAAGTCCAATGGCAACGGGCGAAATCCGAACGATTTCGGGGAGGTAATGAGGCGTTACAGGTTTGACGGTCGTAAAACGGCCTCCTCAGACTACCAGGGGCGTGGGCTCGGCGGCCACCGAAATCCCCCTGCTGGCGAATCCCCGCGAATCTACCCCTCTTACCCGAACAGATCCGAGTGCTTACCTGTCCGGGCTAGGATCAGCCTGGTGGGCGTCGTCCGATGACCCAACCGAGCGAGAACCGCTGTAGTCGTCGAGGGGCCACGGGCGTTAAAGTGGGGTCCCGGCTCATGCCTTCCTTGAACCCTGCCCCAGCCAGAACCCACCGATGCCCGAACAGCCAATCTCGGACCGGATCGATGCCGCGGGGCTCTCGGCGGCGACGCTTTGTTGCTTCCTCTGGGGGGGCAATGCCGTCGCGGTCAAGTACGCGATCTCTCCCGAAGGGCTCCCGCCGATCGGCGGCGCGGCGATCCGGTTCCTGATCAGCCTGCCGGTGGTCCTCCTGTTCTGCCGGCGGGCCGGGATGGTCTGGAAGGTCGAGCGCCGGTACTGGTGGCTCCTGATCGCTCACGGCTTCCTGACGGCCATTCAGATCGGCTCGTTCAACTGGGGGACCAGCCACAGCGAGGCGGGGCGGTCTTCGGTGTTCATCAACATCCACCCGCTGGTCGTCGCCCCGCTGGCCTGGCTTCTTCTGGGAGAGCATCTCGGCTGGCGGGGGATCGCGGGCCTGCTGGCGGCGGCGGCTGGCGTGGCCGTGATGCTGGCCCGGCCCCTGATGCTGGGCGGGGGCCTGATGGGCGACCTTGTCGTTTTGGCCTCGGGCGTGATCTTCGGGCTCCAGGCGATCGCCCAGAAGAAGACTTTCCCGATCATCCCGCCGACCACCCTCCTGCTGGCCCAGTCGACTTTGGCCATCCCGATCTCATTCCTCTATAGCGCGGGGTTCGAGGGTTTCGAGAGCTATCACTTCACGACCGAGGCGATCTGGGGCCTGATCTACCAGGGCCTGTTCGTCTCGGGGGTGGCCTTCGCGGTCTGGATGCTCCTGCTCAGGCGCTACCCCGCCGGTCGGCTGGCCGCCGTCGCCTTTCTGACGCCGCTGTTCGGGATCTCGATCGCCACGTTCACCAGGGGCGAACCGTTCACGATCCCGCTGGCCGTTGGGAGCACGCTGGTCGGTCTGGGAATCTATCTGGTGACGGGCGAGAAGAAGAGGTCGGTGGAATCCGCCCGACCCGCTCCGTCGATGGTACCGGAGGCGGAATCTGCCCGACGGCCGTGAACCTTCGGCCATCCGATCGCACCCCGGTTGCCGATCGAGGGTCCTCCCGAATACGGGAGGACCCCGCCCTCTAGTACCCGCCAAGGCGGCAACTCCCTGTACTGGAATCGGATATTAATGAGTGTCAGGGCAGTCGTCCGCATCGCGAGGGTATCGGGCTGTTTCAGCGAATCACGAACGAATGGCACACCCTAGGGCAGGGCGAACCCCGCCCCACGAAGCGGAATCGGGTTCGTCGCAATCGGGATCGCCGCAAGCAGGCACGATCGCATGAGGCCGAGCGAGAGGCGATCAGGCACGGAAGAGGTCGAGACTCGACAGCACCGCGGCCGCCGGCAGAAAAATGTCCTGTTTCGCGTCGCCGCGATCTTTCTCGGCCTGTCGCCGCTGGTGGTGAGCGAGTTGGCCCTCCGCGCGTTGGACCTCTGGCGCCGACGCCGAGCAAGGCCGTTCGGTTCTTCGGGTTCGCCGGCCGATCGCCGCTGTTCGAGCTCGATCCCGAGGATGGATTCTACAAGATCGTACCGGCGCGTTTCCTGTGCTTCCGCTCCCAGGAGTTCCCGGCGCGGAAGCTCAGGATCTCGTCCCGGATCTTCTGCCTCGGGGGGGCGACCGGCCAGGTCAGGCCCGATCTCCGACCACAAGCTGATCGCGAATGCGATGCTCGACGCGATGGTGGGCCGGGGCTGGATACGCCCCCCGGGAGGGCTGGGAGGCCGAGGACGACCGCCTTCACGACCGGCATCTCGCCTCGCTCGGCGAGTTCGACTACCTCAAGGGGCAGCAGCGACTGAAGAACCTCGAATCCTGGGCCTGCTGCCTCATCGAACAGACCCGAGACGAGGCCGACCAGCCCGTCCTCAGCCCGGGAGTCACGCTCTCGCGGTGATCCAGGCGCCAGTTTCGCCGAGGGCCGGGCTCCGTTGGCGGGATCGGGCTTTCGTCGCGGGATGGGCCCGGGCCCGCCCCGAGCCCCATCACCCGCCGGCCCCGAAATGGTTGGTCGGCCGCGAATGGGCAGATGACCGAAGGCGGTCGTGCCCGCCCCCCTTGGTGGACGACCGCGGCGCCCCGGGGCATCGGCCAATCGTAGGGGGCCGATTCGAGGAGGTAGCCCCCGACGGTGAGTCCGACGCTACCAGCCCGTCCCAGTCTCGACCGCCTCTCCCGGCCTGCTCCGGCCTCAGAGCTTCCCAAACTGGGAGGCCTCCTGGAATTCTTTGCTCACCAGGAAGCCCACGACGACGTCGGTAGCCGAACCGCCCGGAGCCTCCAACATCGCCACCCAAATTTTCGAAGCCGGGTCGGGCTGGCGACGGAGGTATGACGCGTAGAAGCTGGTCACCAACTGCTCGGCCGGCTCTCGCGAATCGACGAAGTACGCCTCGACCGCGCGGCGGCTCATCCCCGCAGCCAGGTTGGACTGCCAGGCGGCGAGTCCCGACTCCTCCCCCTGTCGGCCCAGAACATCGAGGTACAGATCGTGGACGAAGTGGTCCGGGTCCGCATGTGCGGTCTGGTACTCGTTCGAGGCGAGGAACCCCTTGACCACCCGCTCCTCGGAGACGCCCGCGAGGAGCTTGTGGACCCAGTCGACCGACCTCGAATCGGGGGCACGATGGAGGAATTGCTGGTAGTAGGAGATAACCTGCTGCTGGCGATGCTCCAACGAGTTGACGAACCGATCGGCAACCTGCGGTCGGGTCATCCCCTGGCCCTCCAACCTCAACCAGACGGCGACCTCGGCATCGCCGCCGTCCCGACCGAGTACGGCGCGGTAGAGCGACCGCACGTAGGCCCCCTCGGGATTGGAGTCCGGGCTCGCCACGAAGGGGTTGGGGACGACCGGGACCGGGGCAATTGCCGAGATCGGCACGACCCCGATCGCCAGTCTGCCATCGGACTGGGTGAGGAACTGGTCCACGACGAGCCGGCTGTAAGAATCCCGATCGGTGAGCTCCAGGACCGCGGCCGAGCCCACCGGGACGGCGGCGAAGGCGAAGCTCCCGTCCGCGCCGGTGGTGGCCGTGGGATCGCCGACGTCGAGCATCCGGTTACCGTTGAGGTCGGCGAAGACGACGCGATTCGCCAGGCCAGGCTCGCCGGAGTCGGGCAAGCCATTGGCGTTGAGGTCGAGGTAGACGCGGCCCGAGAGGGGCGCCGGGGTGATCGTCAAGGTGCCGGGGACATAGGTGAAGTTGTAGTTGAGGCCCGCGGCCCCGGCTGCGGTGATATCGTAGGTGCCCACGCCGCTGGCGGAGGTGGCGGCGGTGGAGAGGCTCGGCTGGGATTCCAGATTGGCCGAGGTGTCGCCGTTGACGAAGCCCGAGTAGCTGGCCGTCAGCGGCGGCAAGGCCGCGCCATACACCTTGCTCTTGTCATCGGCGGTGATCGTCAGGGGCGCCGGGGTGACCGCCAGCGTGCCGGGCACGTAGCTGATCGAGTAATTGGCAGCCGAGGCCCCGCTCCCGTCGATGGCGTAGGTGCCCACGCCGCTGGCGGAGGTGGCGGCGGTGGAGAGGCTCGGCTGGGATTCCAGATTGGCCGAGGTGTCGCCGTTGACGAAGCCCGAGTAGCTGGCCGTCAGCGGCGGCAAGGCCGCGCCATACACCTTGCTCTTGTCATCGGCGGTGATCGTCAGGGGCGCCGGGGTGACCGCCAGCGTGCCGGGCACGTAGCTGATCGAGTAATTGGCAGCCGAGGCCCCGCTCCCGTCGATGGCGTAGGTGCCCACGCCGCTGGCGGAGGTGGCGGCGGTGGAGAGGCTCGGCTGGGATTCCAGATTGGCCGAGGTGTCGCCGTTGACGAAGCCCGAATAGCTGGCCGTCAGCGGCGGCAAGGCCGCGCCATACACCTTGCTCTGGCCGTCGGCGGTGATCGTCAGGGGTGCCGGGGTGATCGTCAAGGTGCCGGTGACATAGATGAAGTAGTAGTTGGGATCCGCGGCCCCGGCTGCGGTGATATCGTAGGTGCCCACGCCGCTGGCGGAGGTGGCGGCGGTGGAGAGGCTCGGCTGGGATTCCAGATTGGCCGAGGTGTCGCCGTTGACGAAGCCCGAATAGCTGGCCGTCAGCAGCGGCAGTGCGTCACCGTAGACGATCGATTGGTCGACCCCGGTGATCGTCAATGGCGCGGGGAACGCGCTGGAGGCGGCGTTGGTGTCCATCGTCACGGCGCCGTTGATCGCCAGGGCCCTGCCTGGGGCGATGCTGGTCCCGGTATTGAGGACGATACTGGTAAAGGCGAGGATACTCCCCTCGAATTGAGTGCTCGTCCCGAGGGTCGCGGAAGATCCCACCTGCCAGAAGATGTTCTCGGAGCGGGCCCCGTTGATCGGGACGACGGACGAGTTCGTCGCCGTCGTGAGCGTGGTCCCGATCCGGAAGACGAAGACCGCGTTGGGGTCGCCCTGGCCGTCGAGCGTCAGCGATCCGCCCAGGGCGGCCGAGCTCGCGAAGAGATAGGTGCCCGGCGTGAGCGTCTGCCCGCCCAGGTCCTGGCCCGAGAGGTTCGTGTCGAATGGCTCGGCCGACAGGAAGGCGTACGCCGTGGCGAGGTCGGCCTGGGCCTGAGTGGCGAGCGGGTTGCCCGCCTGGAGCGCCCCCCCCGTGATGACCCCCGGCGGGAAGCCGGTGATCGAGGTCCCCGGGCTGACGCCCACGTCCCCGACGATGCTGGTCGCCCCGGTGTTGGTGACCGTGGAGCCGCCCAGGATCGCGAAGCTCGCCGCCGCGCCCAGCGGCGGCACCGTCGCCATCAGGATTCGAGCCTCGCAGGATTCCAGCGTCAGGATCGGCCGGCGGACTCGACGCGGTTTTCGATGGGTGATGGGCAACGATGGATCCCCCGGAAGGTTCGGATTAGTCGAGACTGATCCGAACAAACGCAAAATCGAACATGCGATGAACCCACCAAGTGTTGCGGGGCAAGACGCCCGAACGCCGGAGGCTCTGATAACACAATAGCTTTTTAAATTTCTTTAATAAACTAAATTGAAAATTTTTTTATATTTAAAATCGTAATTCGTTTCGCTTGTTTCGGTTGTGGCGGGGAATATTCCTCGCGACGGGACCAGGCCCGTCCCGGGGGAATTGGCGACGATCGGCCGGGGCCGGACGGGAGCCGCCAACGCGGTCATCCGGCCCACACGCGGCCGGTCGGGCGGCCCGGGGTGCCGCGAGGATGCGCCTCGGATCCGGGATCGTCGCCGGCGAGAGGACGCCATGGTGGCGAGGGATCATCCCGGTCAATCTCGCATCGGGGCTCTCCGTCGAGCGGACGGACCCGCCTCCGACGCCGCTCGGGGAAGCCTTCGGATCGGTCCGATCGAAGAATCCTCGAACTGATCTCATCCCGAAGGAAAGCATCCTACGTTAGGTGAAGAATCTTTCGACGGCCGAACCGTCCAGGGGCCGGTTCGCGATCCATCCAGGGAACCCCACCATGAGCTTCAAGCAGTCCGTCCCCGAGATCGCCGGGCGTCTCCAAGTCTCGCCCCCCAAGGCCCGGCAGCCCCGGCGGTTCCTCCCGAGCCTCGACGATCGGCTCGAATCGCGGATGCTCCTGCACGGCTCGAAGACCGCGACCGCCATCGTGGGCTCGGCCGGATTGCTGCCGACCGAGGCGGTCGGGTCCTCGACCGACATGCCGATCCCTGGCCCGAAGGACGGCAGCACCCACGAGATCACCGTCGGTCCGGACGGCAACTTCTGGATCTCCCAGATGTACCAGGATCGGATGGTCCGGATGACCCTCGACGGCAAGTTCACCTTCTTCCCGATGGGCGAAGGCAGCATGCCCCACGGCGAGGAATTCGACGCGAACGGGCACCTCTGGGTCGGGCTGGAGGGATACGGGTCGCTCGTCGAGATGGACCCCAACGGCACCATCCTGAGCAGCCACACGATCCCCTACACGAACACCTATGGTTACAGCGATGTCGTGGACAACCACGGCCTGCACGTCGCCAGCGACGGCAAGGTCTGGTACACCGGCAAGGCCTCCAATTTGGTCGGCTATTACGATCCCGCGACCAACCAGTTCGCCTCCTTCCCGCTGGCCAACCCCGACCCGACCGCCTACCCGGACGGCAACTTCCCGATCTACATCGACGAGGCCCCCGATGGGTCGATGTACTTCACCGAGCTGGATACGAGCCGGGTCGGCCGGATCTTCCCCAAGAGCGGCGAGGTCATCAACTACATCCTCCCCGGGGCCTACGGCGAGGCGGGGAATGCCCGGCCGATCCGCGTGCTGGTCCGGGATGACGGGGTTGCCGTGGTCAGCGAGGAGGCCGGGAGCGCCTATGCCTACATCAGCAAGCAAGGCGTGGTGACCGAGTACCCGCTCTCGCCGAGCGGTTCCGAGGCCGCCTCGCTGACCTACGACCGGGCGGGCGTCCTCTGGGTCCAGTACAACACCCCCGACGCGATCGGCCAGGTCCAGCCCGACGGGACCGTCAAGCCGTTCACGATCCCGACCCTCGACGCGGTCCAGCACCGGATCACGATCGGCCCCGACGGCTCCCTATGGTTCACCGAACTGGCGGTCGACAAGATCGGTCGGATGGTCACCGGCAACGAGAGCGGACCGCCGATCACCCACGTCGCCAGCCAGAACTTCCAGGCCAAGAATGGCGGGGTCGCCTATCAGGCCGCCTTCAAGCAGGGCAAGGCGAAGTACGACGCGGTTTCCCGCCAGACCCTCAAGGGCCACGGCAATATCGCCGATCGGAAGCTCGCGCTGAGCCACTTCAGCTGGAACCTCCAGGGCGCGGTCAACAAGCTCGCCTCGTCCCACAAGGCGTTAACGTTCGGAGTGAAGCTGCCCAAGCGGGTCGGGCCGAATCTCAAGTCCCGCTTCGAGTTCCACGACGGCAAGTTGACCTTCACCCAGACCGAGAAGATCGGCAAGGCCACCTACACCCAGTCGTTCACGATGAAGGTCGGCCACGCCAAGGGAGCCAAGCTCGACTTCGCCAGCCTCTCCAGCGCCACCGCCCACTACCTGGAGGCGCTCAAGGTCCTCAGCAACGGAGTCGGGACCCCACCGACCAAGGGCTGACGCAACCCGCCCGAGGCTCGCCCGACCCATCCCTCAAGGGAGGTTCGGCGAGCCCTCGACGTTCCTGGCTGGCAGACTCGCTATGATTCCGAGGATCGCCCGGATGCGACGACCGGGCGGATCCATCCGCTCCACCAGTTCCAGGGCAGACTTCACGTCGCCCGCCTCGGCCCTCATCGCCGCCAGCCAGCCCCAGGCCGCCTGCTTCGCCCCATCCGAGAGCGGCTCGATCGTCCGGAGGGCCGCCTCCAGGTCCCCCATCCTCGCCTGGATCTTGGCCACGAGCGTCGAGACCAGGGCGATCCGGTCCCCCTGAGCCTCATTGGCATCCGCGAGTCGAGCCTCGTGGAGCGATTCCTCGGCCTCGGGTAACGCCCGTTTCAGGATGGCCAGGGCGGCTTCCTCGTTCCCGGCCCGACCCCGCTCCGAGGCCAACCACAGGAGGTATTCCGGTCGGTTCTTGGGATTCAACGAGGCGATGGCATCCAGGCCTCCTTCAAGATCGCCGGCGTCCACCAGGATTCCCGCGGCTTTCTGCATGGGGACCGGCCTGAATCCCTCGGCCTCGATCGCCTTCACGATCGAGACGGACACCCCGGCGGACTTCCTGGCCCCGGCCCGGTCTCCCGCCTTGAGTTGATCGGCCGCGATGTCGCCGAAGGTGAGGGCCTTGTTGAAGGCGGCACTTTCCTCTCGATGGCTCATGGGAGAGAAGTCGACCTCGATCAGCGAGGCCGTGGCGAGGGCCTCATCGAACCGGCCGAGCTGAGACAGTACCCTCGCGATCGCCTTCCAGTCCTGATTTCGCATGGTGATGTCGGCCTGATCTGCGATGGTCCGGCGAGCCAGCGTGAGGACCGGCTCGATGAACTCCCGGTCCCCTGGCCGGAGCGCCTGGACCACGTTCAACAGTGCCGCGATCCGACCCCGATCGCCATCGAACCCCGGGAAATTCTCGGGATCGTTGGCGAATTTCAAGGCTCCTTCGAAGTCACCCAGCATGGCCTGCAAGCCCGCCAGTGAGATCGGGTTAAAAGTCCGGAATTGGGTCTTGTCGATCTCAGTCGTCAGATATCGCCGGTAGGCCTCGATCGACTCACGGCAGGCCGTTCGACCTTCTACCCGCTCCTGGGTTGGTAACAGGTTGATCCAGTGGCTCATCTGTCCCATCGGATCATCCGGTGAGAGTGTCCGAATGACCTCGACGGCATGCCCGAACGTCCGGTGGGCGGCGTCGCGGTCCCCGGCCTGGGCCTGGGCCTCGGCGATTCGGATCAGCGGGTGGGGGATTGTCCAGTTGTCGGTGGGCTTGCCGGAGTCGGCGGCCCTGATCGCCTCGCGCAATGTCTCGCGAGCGGCCCGGGGGTCTCCCAGGCGAGTCTGGGCCTGGCCGATCCGGAGCAGGGCTTCGGCCTTTTCCGGAGGACTCTCGATCGTCCGGGCGGCGTCGATCGCCCGTCGGATCGCCTGCCCGGCAAAGGGCGGGAGGCTCGGAGAGACGACCTCAGACGGCTTCGGCCTGGTTGTTCCGGGCGGTCCGGCCCGACCCGCCCCCGGATCCTGGAGGGCCAACGCCCCCGCGCCGGCCGCGAGGACGCTCCCGGTGAACAGGACCGCCGCGACGACTTTCCCTTGTGAGATCAACATGCCCTTCAGGACTCCTTCGGTCAGGATCAGCACGCGAGCCGGGACCATCGCGGCCCTGGAACCGGCGACGCCGGCCGTCGCCAACTGGGCCGCCCTCCGGGCCAGCGCGAGGGGCACGATCGGGATGGCCCCGGCGATCGGCCGGACGGGGTCCGGGGCCAGGCCACGGCGAGTCAGCCTCGACCGGAGCAGGGCGCGGGCCCTGGAAAGCCGGACCTTGATCGTCCCGAGTGGGCACCGGAGTTGTCGGGCGGCCTCCTCGTAGGTCCGGCCTTCCAGGTCGCAGAGGATCACGGGAGCCCGGTATTTCTCGGGGAGTCGGCGGACTTCCTCCAGGACCATCGGGCCCAGATCGGGCTCTCGGCGGGCCGGGTCGTCCTCGACACCGATCACCGGCCCGGCCGTGAGTCGCTCGCGGGCCTTTCGGCGGGCGGCCTCGACGCGGGCTTTCGCCGCCACCCGGGCCGCGACGCCGAACAACCAGCGACCGGGCGATTCGCGATCCCGGATCGACCCGACCTTGCGGGCCAGCACCAGGAACGTCGCCTGGAAGGCATCCTCGACATCGGCCTCGTCCCGGAGGAGACCCCGGCAGACGCGGAGGACCATCGCCCCATGTCGATCGACCAGGGCCTCGAACGCCGCCTCGGAAGCCGCTCCGCCCCGCCGCTCGAAGAGATCCAGCAACTCGGCATCGGTCAGCCCCGCGACCGCCCCGATTTCCATCAGCGTCCGCAAATCCCTGGCGACAAGGCCCGACAATCGTTGGCCCATGATCCCGACTCTCCACGCCTCGGCATTTCCGTCTCTCCGACCAAAGTGCCCGGAACTCCCTCGATTGTTCCAGAATCTTTCGGGCCTGGCACGGAGGAGACCTGCCGAACGCAAGCCAATGGCGATGCCGGGGCCGAGTCGCGATGGGCTCAAGCTGTTACAACCTTCATGATCGAAATCGCTTGCGCGAAGCCGGGAGGGCGCGATTAGGGCTCGGTTCGGCGGTTTTGAAGATTTTGAATTTTGATGGGATCAAGGGGCATGCCGCGACCGCTTGACGCTCTATACCCAAAGGACGATCGCCGAGGGATGAGACGGATCGAAGGCCGTTTACTCGAAGGGCGGGCCGGTCTCCTGGCCCCAGGGCCCTCCCTGACGCGAACTTGCGGGTGAGTCGGACTCATGCTCATGGACCTGAGCCTGGCCATGGAGGAGCATCGGCGAGGGAACCTGGCCCGGGCCGCGGCGGCTTATGAGGGGGCGTTGGTCGAAGATCCCGACCGGCCCGATGCCCTGTATCTCCTCGGCCTGACGGCTCTCCAGCTCGGAGATCCGAAACGTGCGCTGGTGCTGTTCGGTCGGGCGGTAACCGTTCGGCCGGACGAGGCGGATTATCAAGGGGCTCTCGCCGAGGCTTGCCGGATGCTCGGGCAGATCGACCGCGCCGTCGATTGCTGCCGGGAAGCGGCGAGGCTCCGGCCCGATAGCCCCGAGGCGCTCTGCAACCTGGGGGCGATCCTGGTCGATCAGGGGAAGGTCGATGAGGCCCTCGGCCATTTCCGCGAGGCCCTCCGGCTCCGGCCCGACCTCGTCGCGGTCCACAATAACCTGGGCCATGCCTATCGGCTCCAGGGCGACATCGCCTCGGCCCTGGCCCACTTCCGCGCGGCCGTGCAGATCGACCCGACGACCGCCGAGGCCCGCGGGAATCTGGGGAAGATCCTCCTGGAACGGGGCGTGCTGGAAGAGGCCCTGGTTCATTCCCGGGAGGCCGTCCGGCTCGGCCCCGGCCTCGTCGCGGCCTGGCTCCAACTGGGCCATGTGTTCCTGCGGCTCGGTCGGCCCCGCGAGGCCGAGGCCTGTTATCGCGAGGCGATCCGGCTCCGCCCGGACTACGCCCCCGCCCACGCTTCCCTGGGCGGGGTCCTGGAACAGCTCGGGGATTCCGAACCTGCGATCGCATCGCTCCGGGAGGCCCTCCGGCACGACCCCCGGCACGCCGGTGCGCTGGCACGCCTGGCGATCCGGCTCCGGGAGAGGTTGCCCCGGGAAGAACGGGCTGCGATCGAGGGCCTGCTCGCCGACCCCTCGCTCTCGCCGGATCGTCGCGAGCCGCTCCTCTTCGGCCTGGGGCAGGTGCTCGATGCTCATGGCGAGTTCGATCGGGCCGCCCTCCTGATCGGCGAGGCCAATGCCCTGCAACGGGCCGAGTTCCGGAGACAAGGCCAGGGCTACGACCCCGGAGCCTACCGGGCCTTCGTCGACCAGTTGCTCGGGGCGTTCACGCCGGACTTCTTCGCGAGGGTCCGGGGCTGGGGGCCGGAGACCGATCGTCCGGTGTTCGTGGTCGGGCTCCCCCGATCGGGGACGACGCTGGTCGAGCAGATCCTGGCGAGCCATCCTCGGGCCTTCGGGGCCGGCGAGCTGCCGATGATCCCGCAATTGTTCACGCGTCTCCCCGAGGTGGTCGAAGGCCCCGCCACGGTCCGGGCTCGCCTGGACCGGCTCGGGCGGGACTCGGTGCAAGGCATGGCCCGAGGGTTCCTCGACGGCCTGGCGGCGCTGGACGGCTCGGCCGCTCGGGTCATCGACAAGATGCCCGAGAACTATCTCTACCTGGGCCTGATCGCGGCCCTCTTCCCGAGTGCCAGGGTGATCCACTGCCGACGCGATCCGCGAGACGTGGCCCTCTCGTGCTGGATGAACAGCTTCGGCCAGGTCCGATGGGCGTCCGACCCGGATCACATCGCCTCTCGGATCGAGGATTATCGACGAGTCATGGACCACTGGCGCCGGGCCTTGCCAACCCCCTTGTTCGAGGTGGATTACGAGGAACTGGTGGCCGAACCGGGGCGGATCTCGCGCGACCTGGTGGCCTGGATCGGCCTGGAATGGGACCCGGCTTGCCTCGATTTTCATCAGGCCCGGCACGCCGTGCAATCGGCCAGCGTGGCCCAGGTCCGTCGCCCGATCTATCGGACCTCGGTGGGTCGCTGGGAAAACTATCGGGAGGCGCTCGGCCCCTGGTTCGCGAGGATCGGCCCCGGTCGGTGATTCGAGGCGAGCGACGGGCCGATCGGGTCGCCTCCCGACCGCCTCAACGAGGAGATGATCCCGGTCGAGGGGCGAGCGTTGCGGTCCTTCGTCCGGCAGTCCTGGCCGATGGTGCGTCGACCGTGGCCTCGGCGCGTTCCTCGCGATTCGGGTCGTATGTGGGCATGTTAACCCATCGAGATCCGGGGTGCCCGAGCTTCACGCGATCCTTCAGGATCGAGGCTAGGTCGCCGCTGAGGGCCTGGGCCCCTTGCTTGTCGAGGTGGATCGAGTCGATGTGGACCGAGGCGTCATAGCCCGAGTTTCGGGCGTCCAGGACCGTCAGGTTCGGGTAGCGATCCTGGGCCTCGCGGGCCATCCGGGCGTAGGCCTGGTCGGACCCTTGTGCGGCCCGACGGGCGTGGACCTCGGGGTCGAGGGGCGGCATCAGCCAGTAGACCGGCAAGTGATGCTCGCCGGCGAGCTTGAGAAACTTCTCGAAATAGGCGGCATTCAGGCGATCGCACGACCAGTTCCCCGGGGCGAACGAGTCGACGACCGAAGGATCGAGCGGCGGCTTCATCGCCACCGGGGGCATCGGCTGGGCCCCGTTCTGGGCCGTCCAGGTCTTCCAGATGGCCGATTGCACGGGCCAAGGCGAGGCCCGACGCCCATCCAGCGCGGCGATCACGCTGGCCCGGATCTCGTGGCGGCACTTGTAGGAGGGGAGGACCTTGCCCAGGGTCGTCGAGGTGAACAGGTCGGGGTCGCCCGCGGTCCAGGCCAGGTCCAGGCAGTCCCGGACGGAGGCCAGGTCGGGATAGGTACGGACCGAGAGCGTGGGCTGGTCGGCGAGCATCAGGGCGAAGAAGTCGGCCACGATCGCCTTGGGCCGGGCTCCCGAGGCCAGCGACCTCCGGAGGAGGAAGTAAGCCGAGGGCATCGTCCCGGCATTCAACGCCAGGTTGTAGGACTTGAGCCCGGTCTTGGCCTGGATCACCCTGGGCAACACGCCGAATTTCACCAGGCTATCGCCGAAGCAGAGGACGTCTCGGCCCGGGGCCTCGCTGGTAGCCGCCAGGGTCGTCTGCCGCCAATCGTCGGCCCAGACGGTCGTGAAGTCGAGGCGCCGACCGGCGATGATCGCCTCCACGATCGCGACCATCGCGATCATCCCGAGGAGCCCTCGAGGGACTCGGGATCTTGGGCGTTGGGGTGTCTCTCGGCTCATCGAGGCCCTTTCGAGCAATCAGTGGGACCTCGAGGCGCGGGATTGAGCCACGCTCGACGGGGGATTCTCGATCGTCCGTCCGGCGAAGTCGGGCATCTCGACCCAGGCCGGGCCCGGTTCGGCCCCGCCTCGTCGATCGGCCAGGACCGAGGCCAGGTCGGCGCTCAGGACGGCGGCCCCCCTGCGGTCGAGGTGGAGATGATCGGTGTGGACCGAGTTGTCATAACCCGAGGGGCGGGCGTCGCAGACCACCACGTTCGGATGCTTCGCGACGATCCCCCGGACGAACTCCCCGTAGAGTCGGTCGGAACCCCGGGCTTCCCTCCGGGCGTGGGCCTCGGGGCAGAGCGGCGGGATCAGCCAGTAGACCGTGATCTGATGGGAAGCGGCGAGTTCGAGGAACCGTTCCAGATAGCGCCGGTTCCTCGGTTCGCAGGTCCAGGTCTCGGGGCTCACGCCATCGATCAGGGTGGCTTCGGTGGGATAGCGGACCCGGCCCGGAGGCATCGGATGGGCTCCCGACTCGCGGGCCCATCGGGCCCGGTAGGTCGCCAGGGCCGCCCGATTCGAGAGGCTCCGACCTTCGAACGCGGCCCGGATCGAGTTCCTGACTTCGAACCGCCACTGGTACGAAGGCAGGAGCTTGCTGAGGGTCGCCCCGGCCAGGAATCCGCCACTCTTCGAGGCCCAGGCCAGGTCGAGGCAGTCGCGATACGTGGCCAGTTCGGCATAATCCTGCATGGCCGGGGGGTCGGGATCATCGAGCATCAGAGCGGCAAAGTCGGCCACGACCGCCCGGGGCCTGGCCCCGGCGTCGAGGGCCTGCCGGAGCAGGAAAAACGCCGAGGGCATCGTCCCGCCGCTGGTCGCCAGGTTGTACGATTTCAGACCGGATTTCGCCCGGATCACCCGGGGTAAAACGCCATATTTGACCAGGCTGTCGCCGAAGCAGAGGACGTCGCACCCGGGAGCCTTCTCCGAGGCCGCCATCGCGGTGATCCGCCAGTCCTCGGCCAGGGGGCTGGCCAGGTCGTGACGGAGCCCGCCGATCACGACCTCGACGGCCGCCACCAGTGCGAGCATCCCCAGGAGCCCTCGGGGAATCCAGGAGGTCCGACTCTCGGGAGACGCACCGCTCAAAGCTCGACTCCTCGGGATAGACTCGGTCGGATCACCGGGACAAGGGGCAACATCCAGGTTTCATCGGCCATCCCTCGCCGAAAATCCGGCGCAAGCCGACCGGCCCCTCGGTCGACTCGGCCACGTGATACCCCTGGTCCGAACTTCGGTCAACCGCAACCCGGTCCGACCCGATGACATCGCTCGAAAAGCCTTCAGTGTCCCACCTCGAGCCGAGATTTGGCTTCGTTCCGCCGGAATCGAGCCACCCGAACCGGCTGAAATTGGCTTCGTTCCCCCTGCTGACCCAGGGGCGATCAAACCGGTGGAAATCGGTAACTGGCAATTGTGTCGAGGCTTGCGAGAATTCAAAGAGCCGCGGCTCGAATCTCAAGTGGGTTCGTTCCGTCGAGTCGCAATGGCTTCGATCGCGAGCCTGAGTGGGTTCGTTCCCTCGCTCGAAAGGCTGGGGTTGGAGGACCGGTTGGGCGAATCCCTAGCCTTCTAAAGCGAGTCGTCGAGTCATTCGAAGACACTATCGCGATCGACTGAGAGTCGTCCGCACTGTTTCTCGAGAATGTTCATCGATGCAGGTTCATTTTGACATCGAGGCCTCGGGTCAGTCCAAGCCGTCGCGGCTTCGGAGTCATTCTCGCCCCTGCCCCCGCTCCTGAATGATCGCGGAGCCTGGCGAAGAACACGACCGGGCCACTCGGGGAGAGGACTCTCTCTGAGTGGCCCGGCCTGGATTGCCGTGATGATCTGTTCGGCTTGGGTCTGATCGGTACGCGAGGCTCAGGAGAACGGCCGGGCGTGGTTGTTGGCGGCGAGGGGCTGGGGCAGGTCGGTCCGGCCCATCAGGAACTCGTCGATCCCGTGGGCGGCCTGGCGGCCCTCGGCGATCGCCCAGACGATCAGGCTCTGGCCCCTGGTCATGTCCCCGGCCGTGAACACCTTGTCCACGGACGTCCGCTTGTTCGAGTCGGCCTGGACGTTGCCCATCCGGTCGAGCTCGACGCCGAGGTCGTCCAGGAGCCCGTTTCGCTCGGGGCCGACGAAGCCCATGGCCAGCAGGACGAGGTCGGCCGGGTAGGTCTTCTCGGTCCCGGGGATCTCCACGAACTGCATCCGGCCGTCGACCGACTTCATCTCGACCTGGACGGTCTCCAGGGCCGTCACCCGATCCTCCTCGCCGACGAATTTCTTGGTGTTGATCGAATACTCCCGGATCCCGCCCTCTTCGTGGGCCCCGGAGACGCGGAAGACGTTCGACCATTGCGGCCACGGATTCGTCGGGGTCCGGCTCTCGGGAGGCCGGGGGACGATCTCGAACTGGTGGACGCTCCGGCAGCCCTGGCGGTGCGACGTCCCGAGGCAGTCGGCCCCGGTGTCGCCGCCCCCGATGATCACGACATGCTTGCCCTGCGCCGAGAAGTGGGGATCATCGGTCACGGTGTCGCCGGCCACTCGGCGATTCTGGACCGGGAGGAAATCCATCGCCAGGTGGATCCCCTTCAGGTCTCGGCCGGGGATCGTCAGGTCGCGGGCCCTGGTGGAGCCCCCGCAGAGGCAGATGGCGTCGAACTCCGCGAGCAGCTGGGAGGCGGGGAGGTCGCGGCCGACCGCGACGCCCGGCTTGAAGGCGACGCCCTCGGCCTCCATCTGCTCGAGCCGTCGGTCGATCCGCCATTTCTCCATCTTGAAGTCGGGGATCCCGTATCGGAGGAGGCCGCCGATCCGGTCGTCCCGCTCGAAGACGGTCACATCATGGCCGGCGCGGGCCAGTTGCTGGGCGGCGGCCAGCCCCGCAGGGCCGGAGCCGACCACGGCGACCTTCTTGCCGGTCTTGACCTTGGGCGGTCCCGGGGTGATCCAGCCCTCGGACCAGGCCCGCTCGACGATATCCTGCTCGATCTGCCGGATCGTCACCGGATCGCTGTTGATCCCCAGGACGCACGAGGCCTCGCAAGGGGCGGGGCAGAGGATCCCGGTGAATTCGGGGAAGTTGTTCGTCGCGTGAAGCCGGTCGATGGCCGCGTGCCAGCGGTCGCGATAAACCAGGTCGTTCCAGTCGGGGATCAGGTTCCCGAGCGGGCACCCCTGATGGCAGAACGGGATCCCGCAGTCCATGCATCGCGCCCCTTGATCGCGGAGCGTGACCACCGGCAGCGGGTTGTAGACCTCGCGATAATCGTGGAGTCGCTCGGGGACCGGCCGTCGTGAAGGGGTGACGCGCGGGATCTCCAGGAAACCGGTTGGCTTGCCCACGGCAGGACTCCGAACGATCGCGGAAGGAAGCGGAGGGGGGAATGTGCTGTTGCACCGATGACCCCGACAAACCCCCCTGGGGGAGAATCATGATCTGCAACATGGGTCGATTTGTAAAGTGGTTAGGCCAGAGCTCGGGGAATGGGCTTCTGAACGGGCGAGTCGATCCGGTAGAATCGCGAGCGGCTATCGGCGATCTCCGGGCCTTCGGCCGCGACCGATTCCCGGACACCCGCCGGGACCTCGGCCCGGTTTCCGGTCGACCGCGATGGGTGTGTCGGAGGGGGCCGGGAGACCGGGATGGAAGAGTCGGACGAGGAGACGTCGCTGGGGGGGATCGACGCCGAGATCAAGGAGCTGCTCGGGCTCTTCGACGTCCCGGCCTTCGCCCGTCGGGGACAGGATCTGGAGTATGCCCTGGCCCGGCTCCGGGTCCATGCCGGTCGTAGACGAGACGAGATGCTCGACATGGTCCGGCTCCGGCTCCGCCAATGGTCCGCCGCCGCCCATGGGCCCGAGGCCGACCTCGCGGTCTTCCAGGGCTCGATCGCGACGCTCTGGGGACTCGCCGGGGCCGAACCGCCGAAGTGGGGCACTCGCCCGGCCTCGCGTCGAGGGCTCAGGACCATCGCCCGCGATCTCGTGGCGAGCGTCGAGCGGTTCAACCGAAGGTGGGCCGACTACCTCGATCGGATCGACCTCGGGCCGATCAATCAGCAGGTCGACCACTACAACCGTTATTATTTGCTGGAGAAGGAATGCAGCCTGGGCTCGGCCCGCCTGGCCGCCCGGCACTTCGTCCCCAAGGCCCGAGTGAGCCTCGACGAGCTTCGCGCGGAACTTCCCCTGCTGCCGGTCCCCGCCTTGAAGACCTGAATCGCCCCACCAAGGAGCCGAGATGAGCGAGCCCACCCGGCTCCGAGGCGTGATATTCGACATGGATGGAGTGCTCGTCGACTCCGAGCCGTTCATCGCCGAGGCGGCGATCCGGATGTTCGCCGAGAAGGGATTCCCGCTGGTCCCCGAGGACTTTCATCCGTTCGTCGGGATGGGGGAGGATCGCTTCATCGGCGGCCCCGCCGAGGCCCGAGGCATCCCGCTCGACCCGGCCCGCGACAAGGCTCGGACCTATTCGATCTACCTCGAACTGATCCGGGGCCGGCTCCATCCCCTGCCGGGTGTCCGCGAGTTCGTCGCCCGATGCCGGGAGCGGGGGCTCCGCCTGGCGGTCGCCTCCAGCGCCGACGCGATCAAGGTCGAGGGGAATCTGCGCGAGATCGGCCTACCCTCGACGAACTTCGACGCCATCGTGACCGGGAGCGAGGTCGATCGCAAGAAGCCGGCCCCCGACCTGTTCCTGGAGGCGGCCCGCCGCCTCGGCCTCGACCCGGGCTCCTGCCTGGTGATCGAGGATGCCGTCGTCGGCGTGGCCGCGGCCCGGGCCGCCGGCTCGAGATGCCTGGCACTCACCACCAGCTTCCCGAGGGAAAAACTGGCCGACGCCGACTGGGTGGCCACCGACCTCTCCGGATCGACTCGCGATGCGACCGCCTGGTGAAGCCGGATCCTGTTTCGAGTTATCGACATTCACCCCTCTTTGGAGTGCTGTCTTTGTTGAATTCGAAATAATCTTAGCCTCGGTGTTGACAATTTGATCTTATCTTAGGTTAGATCGACGGACACATCTCCTTCCGCCTCGACTGTCAGAACGAAAGATCGCCGCCGAACTGTCGCCCACGGGCCGCACGATCGCGGTATCTATTTTTGGCAGTCAGACCCCTTGGGGCAGGGGTTGGTCGATGGGTGGATGCGCGATCACATTCGTGGGCTGGTCGAAGGCTCCACCCCTCGGACTTCAACCTGCGCAGTTACATTACGATCGACTATTTTTCATCAAAGCGGAACGCGATTCTCATGACGCATCCTAATCGGTCACGGTTGCTGGTGGGGGCTTTCGGACTGGCCATGTTCTTGTCGGGGTGCGGCGAGGACAACCAGGAGCAGTCTCGGATCGAGGGGACACTCCCCACCGATTCCATGACTCCGGAGGAGCGAATCCGGAGTATGCAAGGCAAGGGCGCGCCCACGGGCGGCAGCAAGGCCTATCCCGGCGCCAACCGTAAGTAAGTCCCCCGGAGCACTCCCCCCATCGCTGGGTACTTACGACCGATCGCGATGGCGATCGGCGAATGGACCAATCGAGCCCTTTTATCTTCCATTTTTGTTAAAGGAAGCCCTATGAGACGTAAAGCATTCACCCTGATCGAGCTGCTGGTGGTGATCGCCATCATCGCAGTCTTGATCTCGCTCCTGCTGCCGGCCGTCCAGGCGGCGCGCGAGGCGGCCCGCCGGGCCCAGTGCACCAACAACCTGAAGCAAATCGGGTTGGCGATGAACAATTACATGTCGGCCAACGACGTCACCCCTCCGCTCTTCGTCGATCCGATCACGAATGGTGGAGTGGACCAGCAGAACTTCTCGCAGCATGCCCGGCTGCTCCCCTACATGGAGCAGACGCCGGCCTACAATGCGATCAACTTCCAGGTGGGCGCGCGATGGGGGCCCGGAGTGAGCGGTGACGATCCCGCCGCGGGCGGCCTGTACGGCGCGATCAATGGCACCGCGATCTGCACCCAGGTGTCCTCGTTCCTCTGCCCGTCGGACAATAACCCCGGGCGGGCCCAGAACAGCCAGATCATCGTGGGCCAGGTGAATCGCCCGTATACCGCCACCTGCAACTACCCGTCGAACTTCGGGCTGAACCGGGCGTACAACAACTGGGTGCCCAACGGCCCCTCTTACGTCTCGTCGAACTGGGACGACGCCCTGAAGCGGACGACAAATTATTCGAGCTTCGTCGATGGCACCAGTAACACGGTGATCTTCAGCGAATGGGTCAAGGGATCGGGCGTCGACCCCGCC
Source organism: Tundrisphaera lichenicola (assembly GCF_051175385.1). Classification (GTDB taxonomy): domain Bacteria; phylum Planctomycetota; class Planctomycetia; order Isosphaerales; family Isosphaeraceae; genus Tundrisphaera; species Tundrisphaera lichenicola. Next base: position 391,768 of record NZ_CP195106.1, read on the forward strand.
GCCGGCCTCACCAAGAATCGCCTCGGCATGGTCTACGGGACGGGCGGCAATCCTGCGGGAGCCCCCTCTTCGCCCCAGGGCTATGCCGGGACCAGCTACCTGAACGACTTCACGGCGGCCCAGGCCTGCCAGAACGGCAACCTCGCCCAGTACTGGAGCTGGAAGGGGGAGTGGGCCTATTACGGCAAGACGATGCACTACACCCACACCCAGACCCCGAACCGGAAGTCCTGCACCTCGGACGACTGGGGTCGTGCGGGCGAGATGATCTCGGCCAGCTCGCTCCACCCGGGCGGCGTGAATGTCGTGCTGATGGACGGCTCGGTCCGGTTCATCAAGTCGACGATCAACTTCCAGGCCTGGTATGCCCTGGCCACGCCGGATGGCGGAGAGATCCTCAGCGCCGACTCCTTCTGAGTCGGGGCGAGTGGCCTGAAGCTCATGGTCTCGAAAGCCCCGGCCATCGGCCGGGGCGGCGACTCTCCAGGGCCGGCCGGGTCGAACCCGGTCGGCCCGCCGTCCGTGATATCGATGAGGCTGTTCGATGAAGTATCAGGCCTCTTGGCTGATCGCCCCGCTTGCCGTGGCGATCGGCCTGGCCAGCCTCGCGGGCTGGTGGGCCCTCCGGCCTCGCCCGACCCTGACCGGGGTCGACCGGCTGGTCGCCCTGGGTCGTTACGAGGCCGCTGAAACCCAGCTTCGGGAATATCTCCGGGCCTATCCCGGCGACGAGCCCGCCCGGGTGATGCTGGCCCGGATCTCGATCGACCGGCCCGACCCTAACCCGGCGCTCGCCCTGGAGCAAATCGCCGGGATCCGGCCGGCCAATCCCCACCAGGCCGCCCTCCTCAAGGCGATCGAGGGGGGAGCCCGGTTCGGCGAGCTGCATTACGACGAGGCCGAGGCCGCCTGGCTCGAAGCCCTCCGGCTCGAACCTTCGATCGCCGAGGTCGGCTGGAAGCTCCTGAATATCTACGCGCTCCAGGGTCGTGATGAAGATTCGAGGCGGCTGGCCCTCCGGCTCTTCGCCCATGAGCCCGACCCCCACGATCGGGTCCAGTTGCTCCTCCAGTTAATCCGACTCGATGCCCATCCGATCGAGGCCGGATCGGTCGTGCACGGGCTGGCCCCGGTGGTCCTCGCCAATCCCGGCGACGTCCGCTCGACCCTGGCCCTCGGCGGGGCGCAGATTCGATCCGGGCGGGCGGCGGAAGGATTGAGTCTCCTCCGGGGTGCGGTCGAGTCCCACGCGGAGGACCTCGACGCCTGGTCGACCTACCTGGACGGCCTGATCGAGGTCGGCGAGCTGGACGAGCTGGAACGGGCCTTGGGGCGGATCCCCCCATCCCTGGCGGCCTCTCCCCGCTTCGACGAGGCCAGGGGCTGGCTGGCCGCGCAAGGGCGTGATCTCGATCGGGCGGCCATCGCCTACGGTCGAGCCCTGGAGGCCCGGCCGGCCGACGCGAGGCTCGCTTACCGATTCCGGAGCGTCCTCCGGCAGGGGGGCAAGGCTCCCGGCTTCGAAGGGCTCGAATCTCGCCTCGACGCCATCGCGAAGTATCCCGATCGGGCTCGAGAACTCTACGATCAGGTCAACGCCCTGCCCGACCTGGGCCTGAGGTCGCACCCCGAACTCTTCGGGGAAGTGGCCGCGACCCTCGGATCGGTCGGCCGGAACGACGAGGCCGAGGCCTGGTCGAGCCTCGTCGGGAACGCCGTCCGAGGGATCGAGTTGCCGCGAGGCCCCGATCGTGCAACATCTCCCGCCCCGACCACCGGACCCGGAACGGGCCTCAAGGATGGATAGTCGCCGCTCCTCCTCAGGAGGCCCCACCCGCGAGGCGAGCCCCGAGCCCCGGCGGACATCCCGCCATCGAGGGCTGGTCGGGACGATCGTCGGGGTCGCCTTGCTGGCCGTCCTCTGCTGGCTGACGTACGCGAACGCGACGGGCTCGAAATCGCTCGACGAGGCCGTGGCCGCGGAGTCTCGGGGGGATTTCCCGACCGCCCTGAGGGCGTCGATGGAGCACCTCGAACGCCGGCCCTGGAGCCCCGAGGCCCATCGGGTAGCCGCCCGGTGCCTCAGCCGGCTCGATTTCGCCGAACAGGCCGAGGCTTACTATCGGCGAGCCTGGGGCCTGACCGCCTCGGATCTCCTCTATCGGGCCTATGGCCTGACTCGTCAGAATCTCCGAGAGCGGGCCCTCGAAGCGTTCGACGAGGTCCTTCGCCTGGACCCGCTCGATGTGGCGGCCCTCCGCCTCAAGGCGGGCGTCCTGATCTCGATGTTGCGATGGCACGAGGTGGGCGAGATCGGGCGGCTCCTCGCCGGGAGTGCGCTGGGCTCGGTCCGGGCCGAGGCCCCGGTTGCGGCGGCGGGCGGCCACTGGACCCTCAGGCCGAGGGAAGTGGACTCGGTCGCCGCCCTCGGCTCGACCCTGATCGGCATCGCTTATCATAATCAGGGCGATTTCGAGGCGGCGGTCGAGGCCTACCAGAAAGTGCTGGAACTCGATCCCGAGCTTCGATCGATGCCGCTGGACCGTCGCCTCTTCTGGTCGCAGTTCGGCGAGGATTTGCTCTCGATCGGCCGATCGGCCGACGTCCTCCGCTACCTCTCGCTCGTGGAAGGATCGCTGGACGATCCGGGGCTGGTCGCCCTGATGGCCCGGGCCCATATGCTCCAGGGCTCGGTGGACGGCGCCGAGAAGAGCTGGCTGAGGGTCAGGGAACTCTCCCCCGACCATCCCGCGGCCTGGCTGAACCTGGGGCGGATCGAACTGGGGCGAGGCAACCTGGAGGAGGCCACTCGGCTCCTCACGCGAGCCGCCACGCTCGCGCCCGGATCTTACGCGGCTGCCTATAATCTGGGGATCACCTACCAGCGACTCGGCCGGACCGACGAGGCCAGGAAGTGGGAGCAAAAAGCCTCCCTCCTCCGGGCCCCGAAGCCATCTCCGTCCCCAGCCCCTTGAGGCGACGATGTCCGACCGCCAGGGAACCCGCCCGAAGACACCCAGGTCGCAACCCACCCCGGCGGTCGTCGCCTCGACTCGCCCGGAGCGGTCCGACTCGCGCGGTCGGGTCCTCCGGTGGACCGTCTGGACCTTGTCCCTGGCCCTGGTCGGCCTGAACGCCTGGTGGACCTGGGGCGACTGGTCGCTCGGGGACATGAAGGCGATCGACGCCTCGATCGCCCGAGGGAAGCTCGACGAGGCCGAACAGGCGCTCCGGACTCGCCTCCGGTGGTCGCCCTCCGATGGTGATGCCCGGACGAAGCTGGCCCGGATATTGGCCCAGAGGGGCGATCAGCTCGATTGCGCCCGGGAACTGCACGAGGTCCCGTCCTGGTGGCCCTCGAAATCCGAGTCCTCATTCCTGGAGGCCCAGGCTTTCAAGCGGGTAAGCCACGCCCGAGAAGCTGAGGCCGCCTGGCTGGCCTGCATCGCCGACGACCCTCTGCATCCCGCCCCCCCGAACCTCTTCGCCGGGGCCGCCAAGGAACTGGTGGCGCTCTACGTCCTCGAAGGGCGCCTGGACGAGGCCCGGAAGACCTTGTGGCGGGCCTACGATCAAGCGACCCCGATCGAACGGCCGGGCGTCCTGGCGATGCGGGTCCGGGCCGAACTGGAGCGGATCGCCCACGAGGAAGCCGTCGCCAAGCTCCGGGGCTACATCGAGGCCGACCCCCAGGACTGGGACGCCCGGCGAGCCCTGGCCCTGGAAGAACAGGCGATCGGCAACGGGGAGGCGGCCGACCGAGTATTAAATGACTGCCTCCAAAGTCGCCCCGACGACATCAAGGCCCGGCAGGCGCAACTGGAGATCCTCCAGCAGCGAGGGAACATGGACGAGGCGCGGGCCGTCATCGACCGGCTCCCCTCGGAGGCCGATCAGGATGCCAAGATCTGGATGTATCGGGGCCTCGTCCGCCAGTCCGAAAGGGATGACCCCGGCGCCTTCGAGGCATTCCGGCGTTCCGTCGAACTCTCGCCCAACGAGGCCGACACCCTCTACAAGCTGGGGATGGTGGAACAACGCCTGGGGAAGACCGACCAGGCCCGCGATCACATCGCGAGGAGCCGCGAACTCCACCAGGCTTACGCGAATCTGAGCGGGGCCTACCAGGCGTTCCTGGACCAGACGCGGAAGGAACCCCGCGACGAGGCGGGCTATCGGGAGTCCATCGAGAAGGTGGCGTCGCTCTGCCAGACGCTCGGCTGGCAACGCGTGGCCGACGCCTGGCGTCTCGAACTGGCCCCGGGCCGACCCGGCCCCTGATCCCTCGACCGCCGACCGGCCCCTTTTCGCGATTTTGAGGGGCCTCACCAGGCCTCCCGGAGTTTCGGGTACAATCGGGCCGATCCCGCCTCCGTCCTCAGGTACCGAGCGAGTCGCCCCATGCCGATCCTCGATCGCGAGGAATACATCGAGCAGGCCTATTTCTTCCACGCCTTTCGCGAGCGGGTCCTCGACGGGATGCCCGCCCAGGACGTACTCTCTCGGGTCGGCGAGGAGCTGCTCTCGACCACCAAGCTGCCGATGGCGGTCTCGTTCCTGGCCACCGAGATCAAGGTGCTGGGCCTGATGGGCCCGGCCATGGCGCGGCTGGGCCACTACTTCACGCCGTTCCAGACCCACGTGATCGACCAGGCCGAGCACGACGTCAGCCGGTTCCCGATGGATCAGGCCCTGCTGATCCTCGAACGCGAGGCCAAGTACAAGGCCGACGGCCCCAATCCCGCCGGGCTGTTCATCTACCAGTTCGAGGCCCTCTCCCGGAACCGGCTGGGCTACGGCCGGGGGCTCGACGCGATCGCCGCCGACCCGGCCTATACCGAGGAGTGGCGCGATTACATCCTCCAGCTCCGGGCCAGGCTCGGCGACGTCGACTTCGCCGACCTGATCTACGTCCGCTCGTCCTATCTGGTCACCGAGCAGCGCCGGACCCGGCCCGACTACGAGCCCAAATATCCCACCCTCTTCGGCGAGAAGGAGGGGAAGATCGCCCGGGCCAATCGCGGCCGAGATCCGCTCTACCTCTTCTCGGCCCTCCAGCGACAGCTCGGCTACCCCGAGGTCCCCCGCCCTCGACGACCCGACGAGGCCGAGGCCCGGATCGCCCTCCTGGAGCAGCGCGTGACGCTCCTCGAGAATCGCCTCAAGGCCACCGAGGCCGCCGTCAACAACGACGTCGACCTCGCCGAGTTCGCCGTCAAGCCCGAGGATACCGCCGGCCCGCCCGCCGGTTGGGGCAGCAAATCCTAGAGGACTCAGGACTCAGGACTCAGGACTCAGGACTCAGGAAGTTATATTATGGGGGCAAAGATGCGAGAATTCGGCATCGCGATGGTGGTCTTTTCCGCGACTTGTTCCGCTTCAGTCCTCAGTCCCGAGTCCCCAGTCCTGAGTCCTCCGAGATTCGAACGGATCGTGATCGACGACGCTTTCCCGGGCGGCTACCAGGTCGAGGTGGCCGACGTCAACGGCGACAAGAAGCCGGATATCGTGGCCCTCGGCGGCTCGACCCTCGCCTGGTACGAGAACCCGACCTGGACCAAGCGGGTGGTCTCGACCTCGAAGGAGACGCCCGACATCATCAGCAGCGCCACCGCCGACCTCGACGGCGACGGCATGGCCGAGATCGCCATCGCCTATGATTTCTCGATGAACGAGCCCAAACGGGGCAAGCTCCTCCTTGCTATCCAGGGGGCGAAGGTGGATGACCCCTGGACTTTCACGCCGATGGTCGACGCTAATCAGTCCCGAGGGGTGGGTGGAGGGATTGCCGGAGGGGGAGGGTCAGGAGGGACGAATGGAGCCGCCGGCCGACTCCACGAGTCCTCACTCTCCAGAGTGCCCAGCATCCACCGACTCCGCTGGGGCATTTATCCATCGGTACGCGTTTCTCCAGGTTCGGTCTCATTCGAAAAGAAACAAGCACTGTTCGTTGCTTCGATCTTTGGGCCATCGGCGAAGCCTCCCCTCTTCAACCAGGACCCGGCCCGACTGGTTGTCTTCGACCCGGGGGCCGAGCCGAAATCGGGCCATTGGAAATCCTACCGGGTCGGCGAGGCCCCGGTCCTGCACGCGATCGAATTAGTGGACCTTGGCGATCAGGGTGTTTCCACCGTCCTCGGGGCAAGCAATCAGGGGGTGACCTCGTACCGACTGAACCCGGTGCTCGGCGTGGGCGACTTCTTTCAAGCCTCCGATCTTGCCACCGGCGCACTGGGAGAAGCTCCCAAGAAAGGATCGAGCGAGGTCCACCTCGGCAAGCTCAGGAACGGCCGGAAGTTCCTCGCCACCGTCGAGCCCTGGCATGGCACGGATGTCGTCGTCTATCTGTCCGAATCCCTGGATCCGCTCAAGTTCGGACCTCGGACCGTGATCGACACTTCCCTGAAGGAGGGCCACGCCCTCTGGGTGGCCGACGTCGATGGCGACGGCGACGACGAGGTTTTCGCCGGCTATCGAGGGGGAGGGGGGGGCGTCCTGATGTTCGATCGTGATGGGTCGGACTGGGTCAGGACCATCCTCGACCCCGGAGTCACCGCGCAGGATCTCCGGGGGGGCGACCTCGACGGTGATGGTCGGCCCGATGTGGTCGCCATTGGCGGCCAGTCGCATAACGTGGTCTGGTATCGGCCGATCCCGAATGAGTCGAAGAAGGCCCGGGACTGACAGGTAATCCTAATCCGGCAATCGGTCGCGTATGACGCCCGGAGCAAGCTCCGGGTCGGACAGCGTGAGCAAGCTCCCGCACTCCAAGGCGGCTCCGCCGCATCGAGAATGACGCCGCCGGAGGCCTTGGAGTGCGGGAGCTTGCTCACGCTTTGCCCGGGCGGAGCTTGCTCCGCCTCAAGGCATCCGCGTTACTGAGATTTTCAAAAAAGTTGAAGCATTCGACCCCCCGGGAGACACTTGAAGATCGACGAGCGAGACATCGAGGGGAGGTTCCCGGGTGATCAAGTTTCCCGCTTCGTGCGGTCCTAACCTCGATTCGATCTTGCGGATCGGGGCGGCGGGCTCGCTGGGCGATGGCGAACTCCTGGACCCGGTCGCCCGGTCGTCGGGGGAGTCGGCCGAGGTGGCGTTCTCGGCGTTGATCGAGCGGCATGGGTCGATGGTCTACCGGGTCTGCCTCGACATCGTCGGCAACCGTCACGACGCCGAGGATGCCTATCAGGCCGTCCTCCTGGTCCTGGCCCGTCGGGCGGGGTCGGTCCGCCATCGCGACTCGGCGGCCGGCTGGCTGCTCGGGGTCGAGCGACGCGTCTCGGCCCGAGCCCAACTCGATCTGGCCCGGAGGCGTGAGCACGAACGTCGGCGGGCAGAACAGGGCCTCCAGCCTGCCGAAGGATCCGCACCCGTTCACGACTGGTCGGCGCTCTACGAGGAGATCGACCGACTCCCGGAGAAATACCGAGCGGCGATCGTGGTCTGCCACCTTGAAGGGATGAGCCACGAGCAGGCCGCCAACCTCCTCCAGTGCCCGATCCGGACCCTGCAAAGCCGGTTGCTCCGGGCTCGGGCCAGGCTTCGCGACCGGTTGGCCCGTCGAGACCTGGTCCCGGAATCGTGGACCCTGGAAAAGCCGTCGCGATCGGTCGCCCCGAAGTCGCTCGCGATCGCGACGACTCGCCTGGCCCTAAGTCATGCAAGCGGGAGTCTCTCCGGCGGGTCGGTCCCGTCGGCCGTGGCCTCACTGGCGGAAGGAGTTCTGGCGATGACGACGCTGGCGAAATTCAAGCTGGTCCTGGCCGCCTCGATCACCCTCGGCCTGGCCACCGGCCTGGCCTGGGCCTCCGGTCTGGGAGGAGGCGGAGAACCGGTCGTTGCCACCATCCCAGCCGATGATCCCGTCATCAAGACCGAGGCCAAAGGACGGATCGTCGAGGAGAAGAAAACGAAAGAAGCGGTCGAAGCCCGGGGTGTGGTCGTCGACGAGGCCGGTCGTCCGGTCCCGGGGGCCGAGGTCGTGGCCCAGGCCTACACCGAACGCGAATCTCGGGGGGTCACCGACGCCGAAGGTGCATTCCGATTTCCACTTGTCCGGGCACAGCGGATCGACGCTACCTCGCTGCTGGCCCGCTCGGCCGACGGCGATCGGCTCGGCTCCTTCCTATACGAGTATAACCTGACCCCGGAACAGGCATCGGTCCCCGCCCGGATCGTTTTGAAGACGGCCCGTCGCTTCACGGCACGAGTCGAGGACGCGCGCCATTCACCCATCTCAGGCGCGACGGTCGAGGTGGTCGGAAATTTTCAGATCCTCGGCCACGGGTCGACCGGGCCTGATGGCGTTGCCGAGCTGGCCGTGCCGCCCGAAGCCTCGATCGAATGGGTGATCGCCCTGAAATCGGGCCGGGGCCTGGATTACGCCGAATTCGGGACGGCGGATGAGCACGGTCGGAGCCGAGGAGGTCGCGCGGCCTCGAAACTCCCGGCGACCGTTGCCCTGGTGCTCGAAGGAGCCCGGACCGCGAAGATCCGGGCTGTGGACGCCGAGGGGAAGCCGCTCGCCGGGGTCGGCTTCGGACCCTGGCTCATCCAGAAAGAAGGGCGGCGGAGCCAACTCAATCTCGGCGACTACCGATCGATGACAGCATCCACGGATAACGATGGTGTTGCGGCCTTCGACTGGTTGCCTCCCAGTCAAAAGGGGCTGACCTTCTGGCCTCGATCCGACGACTTCGCTCACCGCCGAGTCATAGTGGAAGCAGGGGCGACCGAGCCCGTCACCGCCACGATGACTCGTAAGGAAATGATCCGAGGCCGGGTCGTCCACTCCGACGGCTCGCCCGCCTCGGGAATCATGGTCGAAACTTACGGGACCGGTCGGGGGCACGACCACGGCCAGGACCGGACCCGATCGGACGCCGACGGTTCGTATGAACTGACCGTCAGCCCGGGCGAGGCTTACGCCGTCTATGTCCAGGACGACAACTGGGCCGCGCCGAGCCGGTTGGATGTCATCGTACTTCCAGACCATTCGGTGAAGAATGTCGACTTCAAGCTAACTCGGGGCACGATCATCCGGGGGAAGGTCACGGTCGGGTCCGACGACAAGCCCGTCGCCGGGCAGTACATGCGGCTCGACGAGAGCACCGGCGAGCAGGCCCCGGCCGAGGTCCGGGATGAAGGAGATCACGTCTGGCGTGAGGTCCGCCGACAATTCGGCGAGCTGACCGACGCCGAGGGACGCTACTCGATCCGGGTCGGCCCGGGGACCTACACCCTGTTCGGGCCACCTCATCTGGAAAACGAGAAGTTCACCGTCAAGGACGAGCCGGAGTTGATCCGCGACTTCCGGATGCCCCGGCCGGAGAAAGGACCGATCTCGGGCCGGGTCGTCGAGGCCGTCTCGGGCAAGGGCGTGGCGGGGGCGAAGATCGATTTTGTGGCCGCCAACAACCGAGGCGTTCCTCGCGCCGTGTTTGCCGATGGCGAGGGACATTTCCAATTCGAAAGGGATCTCGACAAGCTGGTCGTCTGCGTCAAGTCGGCCGATGGATCGCTCGGGGCGATCGTCGAGGTCGGGGCCGAGGACCCCGAGGTCGTCATCCCGATCTCTCCGACCGCGACGGCCACCGGGCTCCTCCTCGATGAACAGGGCAAACCGGCCGCGAACCAGCCCCTCGAATGGGGCCGGCGCGTCTACCTGGACGAGGAGGAGCAGATCTCGATGACCTGCTTCGCCCCGAAGGTCGTGACCGACGCGGAGGGGCGGTTTATCCTGCCCTCGCTGGTCGTCGGCCAGGAATATAACATCTCCGTCCAGCGGGATAACATGTATCTCGCGGCCGGCGTGGTCCGGCCCGAGTCCCCCAGCCCGATCGACCTGAGGACGCTCAAAATCGGAGCGTATCGCCCCAAGCCGACCGCCGAGGAGATGTCATCGTTCCGCAAGGGCGGCCCCGAGGCGGGGGATATGGCCCCGCCGATCGAGGGGACCTTCCTGGATGGCCGGCCTCTCAAGCTGGAAGACTTCCGGGGGAAGTTCGTCCTGCTTGACTTCTGGGCGACCTGGTGCGGGCCTTGCATTGGCGAGATCCCCCAACTTCAGGCGGTCCATGACGCCTTCCGCGAGGACGGTCGGTTCGTGATCCTGAGCCTGAGCGTGGACGAGAAGATCGACGAGCCCCGGGCGTTCCAGGAGAAGCGGAAGCTCCCCTGGTCGCAGGGGTTCCTGGGCGAGGGGATCCACTCGGCCACGCCCGGCTCGTTCGGGGTCCGGGCGATCCCCGCCTTCGTCCTGGTCGGTCCCGACGGCCGGATCGTGAAGAAGGGGATGCGGGGGAAGGAGATCGAGGCCGCCGTGGCGGAGGCGCTAGGATCGGCGCGATGAAGAGGCTCGCGGAAGGCCTCAATGTAACCTAGGATGGCTTGTCGGTCTCGGGAGCCCCGCTCCGGGGCTGCCGACATTGCGGGCGCTTGCTCTCCCGTAGGGCAGGGCTCGCCCTGCCGCGTCAAGGGACTCGGCAGGGCGAGCCCTGCCCTACGAGAAGACGAGAAGACCCGGGGCCGGGTGGCCCCTTGACCGGAGGATAAGTCGGGGTTAATCTTTCCTTACGCTGAGTGCGTCATTGAGCGGGCCGGCGGCGTTGAATCTGGCAAGGAGCGGATGGGTGCAAATCGAGATATCGACCCGCCACGGAAGCCTGGGTCCAAGTCAGACCGCGTACCTCCACGACAAGGCCGAGAAGCTCGTCAAGTATTTCGGGCGGCTGATGTCCGTCGAAGTTGCTGTCGAGCATGGCAAGCACGGGAAGGACGCCTGGCGGGTGGAAATCCGGGCCTCGGCCGAGCACAAGCATGACTTCTTCGCCAGCGAAGAAGGGCCGACGCCCGAGGTGGCGATGGACAGCTGCGTCCACAAGGTGGAGGAGCAACTCCGCCGCTACAAGGACCGGGTCCAGAACCACAAGGGCGACCCCTCGGTTGTCGATGATCTGACTCCTGTCGACGATCTGACTCCTGGCGAAGAATCAGCGTGACTCATTCCCTTCATCACCGGGCCTCGGGCCGTTGGTCCCCGCGGTCGGAACTTGAATTGTTGCGTGCCTCGTCGAGCGTCCCGAAGGCCCGGCCCCCGGCTTGTGATGCCGGGGCCGTCGTCAAGGCAACCCGACGATGGAGGGCTGGATGAAGCTTTCGGATTTCGTGGTCAGCGAGGCGATTCTCGTCGATCTCCAGGCGACCGGCAAGGAAGAGGCGATCCGCGAGATCGTCCGGAGCCTGCACTCGTCCGGTCAGATTGCCGAGCCCGACGTCGATGGCGTGATTCGCGCCATCCTCGGTCGAGAGGAACTGGGCTCAACCGGGATCGGGCAGGGCGTGGCGGTGCCCCACACCCGCCATCCGACGGTCCAGAAGCTGGTCGGGACCGTCGCGCTGTCGCGCCGGGGGGTGGACTTTGCCGCCCTGGACGGCGAACCCGTCGATATCTTCTTCCTGTTGATCTCGCCGCCGAACCAGCCCGGCGACCACCTTCGAGCCCTGGAGAACATCTCGAGGCACCTGAAGGACGAGCAGTTCGTGAGTTTCCTCCGCAAGGCGGTCGACAAGCAAGCCGTCATCGATTTGCTCGAAGAGGCCGACCAGGCCGTCTCCTGAAACTGGCCCGATCCGAATCCTCGGATCGCGCCCGATGCCGTCGTCCGGCTTCGGGTCGCGGAGAATTTCCTCGGAGAGCCGGGCCCCGCGTCCCGAAGCCGGGTCCATCCCATCGCCAGCCGCCCCTTTGGCCGACCGAGCCGCCGATGAGCCACGATCCTCAGGTCGCACGCCGACAGGTCGAGATCACCAACGCGCTGGGGCTACACCTCCGCCCGGCCGACAAGTTCGTCCGGGTGGCGCATCGCTTCCAGTCGGAGATCCGCGTCTATCACGAAGGGCATGAGATCAACGGCAAGTCGATTCTTGACCTGACGACCCTGGCGGCCGAATGCGGCACCTTGCTGAACCTGGAGGCCCGCGGCCCCGACGCCGAGGAGGCCGTGGATGCTCTGGCCGAGCTGATCCTGGCCCGGTTCCACGAGACCGATGAGGGGCACGAACAGGGTCCGGCCTCATGACGCCGGCACCCTCGGAAGGGACCGGTCAGGAGCGGAGGCCCGGCCCGCGTGCCAGGACCAGGGCCGGCCCGGGCGCCCCGACGATGCACACCCTCCGCGGGATCGCCGTCAGCCCCGGGATCGCCATCGGTCCGCTCCGGGTCCTCGACCCTCACGGGCTCCGGCCCGCTCCTCGGGCCATCTCGGCCGAGTCCGTCGCCGGTGAATTCGAACGCCTCGACCGGGCCCTGGCCTCGGCCCAGGTCGACGCCGGGGCCGCCGAGGCCGAGGCCCGTCGGCGAATCGGTCCGCAGTACGCCGACATCCTCGCCGCCCATGCCCGGATGATCGCGGATCCCACGCTTCGCCGGGATGCCCGCACGCGGATCGAGCGCGACCTGGTCAGCGCCGAACACGCGGTCTCCGAGGTCCTGGAGGGGCACGCCGCCCGGCTGGCCAGCCTGGCCGATTCGCACCTGGCCGCCCGAGCCGCCGACGTCCGCGACATCCAGCAGCGGATCCTCGGGCAGTTCCTCGGCGTCGGATCGTCGGCGGTCCCGATCGACACCGAGGGGCCGATCGTCGTGCTGGCCCACGACCTCTCGCCCAGCGAGACCGCCGGGCTGGACCCGGATTGCGTGCTGGGCTTCGCCACCGAGAGCGGGGGGCTGGCCAGCCACACCGCGATCGTCGCCGCGGCCCTGGAGATCCCCGCGGTGGCCGGCCTGGGCAAGGCCCTGGACCTGGCCCGCTCCTGTCGATGGGCGATCATCGACGGCGACGAGGGGCTGGTCGTGCTCGACCCCGACCCGGCCACGCTGGACCGCTACCGGGCCGCCTCGGCCGAGCGGACCGCGCGGTTTGCCGGCCTGGCCGAGCTGTCCCACCTCCCTTCCGAGACCCTGGATGGCCGCTCGGTCGAACTCTGGGGCAACATCGAGTTCCCCTCCGAGGTCGAACTCTGCCTGGCCCGGGGGGCCTCGGGGATCGGCCTCTACCGGACCGAGTTCCTGTTCCTCAACGCCGAGAGCCCGCCGTCCGAGGACGAGCAGTTCGCGGTCTACTCGGCCGTGGTCCGATCGGCCCAGGGCCGCCCGGTCACATTCCGGACGCTCGACCTCGGGGCCGACAAGCTGACCTCGTACCGGAAAGGAGCCCTGCCCGAGCCCAACCCGGCCCTGGGCCTCCGGAGCCTCCGGCTCTCGCTGGGCGATCCCTCGCTCTTCCGCGACCAGCTCCGGGCGATTCTCCGGGCCGCCGCCCTCGGCGAGGTCCGAGTGATGTTCCCGCTGGTCTCCACCGTGGATGAGTTTCGCAGGGCCCGCGCGGCCCTGGACGCCGTCCGAGACGAGCTGAGGGCCGAAGGGGTCGCCGTCCGCGACGACCTCCGGGTGGGGATCATGGTGGAGGTCCCCTCCGCGGCGGTCATGGCCGACCAGTTCGCCCGGCTGGTCGACTTCTTCTCGATCGGGACCAACGACCTGATCCAGTACACCCTGGCCGTGGATCGGACCAACGAGACGGTCGCCGAGCTCTACAACGCGGCCGATCCGGCCGTCCTCCGCCTGATCGCGATGGTGGTCGCCGCCGCCGCCCCCCGAGGGGTGGAGGTGACCGTCTGCGGCGCCATGGGGGGCGAGCCGCTCTACGCGATGCTCCTGCTGGGCCTTGGGGTCCGGCAGCTGAGCATGGCACCGCACCAACTCCCCGAGATCAAGCGAGTGGTCCGGGCGATCCGCGACGACCGCTCTCGCGAGTTGACCGCCCGGGTGATGGCGATGGAGTCGGCTTCCGAGGTGACGGCGTCCCTCCGGGCGTCCTTGCTCGAAGCCCTCCCCGAGGCTCCCGGCGAGGGGTCGGCCTTCCGTCCCCACGATTCCAGCGGTCGCCTCTCGACCCGGGCGGCTCTTCGCGAGACAATGCAACCCGCAGGGGCCCCCGGCTTGGTGCCGGCGCCGCCCCCCCAGAGAAACCTGGACACTTCCCCGGACCCCGAACCGATCCCGCCCGCAGGCCGTCCGCGACCCCGCCGGACTCGGCCGGGCCCGGCAGGCGGGTCATGAGCGGGCCCCTCACCGGGCCCGGATACCCGGCAACGATGCCCTCCCCCAAGGTTCGCCTCCGGTTCGCCAAACTCGGCGACCTCCGCCTGGTCAGCCATCACGACCTGATGCGCTGCCTGGAACGGATGGCACGCCGGGCCGAACTGCCTCTGGCCCAGAGCCAGGGATTCAATCCCCGCCCCAAGATCGCCTTCACCCTGGCGCTCGCCCTGGGGATCGAGGGGCACCACGAAGTCGTCGAGATCGAACTGGCCGAGCCGATGGAGCCGACCGAAGTGCTCCGCCGCCTGGCCGCCGTCTCGCCGCCCGGCCTCGACTGGCTCGATGCCGAAGACCCCGGCCCCGGCCGCCCGGCTCAAGCCGGCGCGGTCCGCTACGCCCTGCCCATCCCCGCCGATCGCCGCGACGGGGCCCGCGTCGCCTTGGCCGAATTGCTGGCCACCGACCGCCGCCCCTACACCCGGCACCGGCCCGACCGCACCGTCGAGATCGACCTGCGGCCATTCCTGCTTGAAGCCGAGCTGGACCCCGATGGGGTCCTCCGATTCCGCCTGAAGATGTCCCCGAGCGGTTCCGCCCGGCCCGAAGAGGTGATCGACACCCTGGGCCTGCGCGATCTCCTGGGACAAGGGGCCGTCCTGGCTCGCACCGGAGTGGAGCTGGCCTCTTGAGTGAACAGTCCGGGTCCCCCTCGCCCTCGCGTCACGCCACGGCCCGCCCATCAAGGCGGCCCGACGTGCCCATGCCTGGGCGTCCCCGGGGAGCCCGTTAACAAACCATCGCCGACCGCGATCGCGTCAGAAAGATCGACCGTATGAAGAAAGAAATGCTGATCAACGTGCTCCAGCCCGAGGAGTGCCGCATCGCCATCGTCGAAGACGGCATCCTCGAGGAGCTTTACGTCGAACGGACCAGCCACGAGAGTTACACCGGCAATATCTATAAAGGTAAGGTCGTCAACCTCGAGCCCGCCATCCAGGCCGGGTTCGTCGACTTCTCGGTGGGCCGTAACGGCTTCCTCCACGTCTCCGACGTCGAGCCCCAGTATTATCGCCGGAACCTCGCCGACGACGCCGAGCCCACCGCCAGGGATCGCGACCGGGAGCGAGAGCCTCGCGCCCGCGACGACCGTCGGCGGCCGGCCCGGCCCGCCGGCCCGGAGGCCCGCGACCTCCCCGCGCCCCCCAGTTATCCCGAGGAGAGGATCGTCCGCGATCGTCCCGAACGGGACCGCCCGGACCGATCCGAACGCGGTCGACGCGACCGGTCCGAGCCCCGACGCTTCGGCGAAGGCCTGGTCGGCGACGATGACCGGCCGGCTCCGCCTTCCCGGCCCGAGCCCGGGGAAGCCCCGAGGCGGCTCCGCTCCGAGGTCCCCCCGGCCCCGGCCAGGCCCGTCGAACCGCCCCCGTACGCCCGGTCTCCCGAGCGGTTCGAGACGGCTCGGCCCCCCGAGCCCGAAGAACCGCGTGCCCGGGGCTTCGGGTCGGGCGTGAGCCGCCCCGTCGAGCCCGAGCCGTTCGACCCGGATCTCCCGCCCAGTCGGACCCAGCGAGGTCGGACCCAGCCGGCCCGCCCCGTCGAACCCGTCGAGGATCTCCCCCGAGCCCGGACCACGGCTCCGGCCGCCCCGGCTCGCGAGCCCGATGCCGACCTCGAGCCCGAACCCGCCGCTCGCGAGCCTCGACGAGGCCGAGGTGGCCGAGGTCGAGGCCGGGCCGTGCCCGAATCCCGCGTCGAGCCCGAGCCGCTGACCCTGCCCGAGTCGGCCGAGCCCGAGGACG
The DNA here is from genome assembly GCF_051175385.1 of Tundrisphaera lichenicola. Lineage (GTDB taxonomy): Bacteria > Planctomycetota > Planctomycetia > Isosphaerales > Isosphaeraceae > Tundrisphaera > Tundrisphaera lichenicola. The sequence goes on from NZ_CP195106.1 coordinate 407,674, forward strand.
TCGAGCCCCCGTTCGTCGAGGAAGCCCCCCGGCGCCGGGGAGGTCGCGACGCCATCCGCTCCAGGGGCGGAGACCGCGAGCCGGAGCGTCCCCGCCCGGCGCCGCCCGAGCGCGAGCCGGAGCGTCCCCGGCCGGCGCCGCCCGAGCGATCGCGAGGCTTCGCCGCCGAGCTGATCGAGCCGGAGCGTCCCCGCCCGGCGCCGCCCGAGCGCGAGCCGGAGCGTCCCCGGCCGGCGCCGCCCGAGCGATCGCGAGGCTTCGCCGCCGAGCTGATCGAGCCGGAGCGTCCCCGCCCGGCGCCGCCCGAGCGCGAGCCGGAGCGTCCCCGGCCGGCGCCGCCCGAGCGATCGCGAGGCTTCGCCGCCGAGCTGATCGAGCCGGAGCGTCCCCGCCCGGCGCCGCCCGAGCGGACCCGTCCGGCTCCCGCCGAGCCGACCCGGGAACGCGGTCGGTCTCCGGAGCGTCCCCGGGCCGAGATCGAGACGCCACGCGACCGCAACAAGCCGATCGACCGGGCCGGCGAGGAAGGGTATGTCCCCCGTCGCCTCCGGTCGGCCGACCCCACCGAGGTCGAGCCACCGAGCTTCCCCTGGGCCGATTCCGACGAGGATGTCGCCGGCCTGCTCGACTCCGACGTCGAAGGGGAAGGGGAAGCCGAGGATTTCGAGCCGGGCTCGACCAAGGCCGACGGGACCCGCCGTCGACGTCGCCGTCGGGGCCGTCGTCGCGACCGCGAGCCGGTGGAAGTGTCCACGCCTCCCGTCGCCGAAGAGATCGACGAGCTCGAACCCCATGAGGAGGCCGAGGACGCCGAGATTCACGGGTCGGCGATCGAGGAGATCCCCTCGACCTCCGACTTCGATTTCGGCGAGGAACGGGGCGACGACGAATTCGAGGACGAGGACGACCTGGCCCCCTCCGCCCGGATCCCCGGCCCCGAGGACGAGATCGACCCCGAGCTCGAGGAGGAAATCCGCAAGGAAATCGAAGAGATCGCCGAGCTCGAGCGGCAGATGGGGCTCCGTGGGACCGTCGAGGCCCGCCCCCGTCGGGGCGACGCCGGCGCCGAGGAAGAAGGCAGTCGGGGAGGGCGATCGGCCGGGCGAGGGATGGTCAAGCCCCCGATCCAGGAGATCTTCCGGAGGGGCGACGAGGTCCTCGTCCAGGTCATCAAGGAGAGCATCGGGACCAAGGGCCCAACCCTCTCCACTTATATCAGCATCCCCGGCCGATACCTCGTGCTGATGCCCGGCCTGAACCGGGTCGGCGTCTCGCGAAAGATCGCGGACGAGGGGCAGCGTCGGAAGCTCCGCGAGATCATGAACGAGCTGAACCCCCCCAAGGGGCTCGGATTCATCGTCCGGACCGCCGGGCTCGACCGGACCAAGCGCGAGCTGGCCCGCGACCTCGCCTATCTCCTCCGCCTCTGGAAGGTCATCCTGACCCGGATCAAGAAGGCCAAGACCCCGGCGCCGATCTATCAAGAATCGGACATGATCACGCGGACCATCCGCGATATCTTCACCGCCGAGATCGACACCATCTGGATCGACGAGCCCGCCGCCTTCGAGCGGGCCCAGGAATTCCTCCGGGTCGTGATGCCCCGATTCGTCGGCCGGCTCAAGCTTTACGACGAGAAGGTCCCGATCTTCCACAAGTACGGGATCGAGGACGAGATCGCCAAGATCCAGCGACGGCGGGTCGACTTGCCCGAGGGCGGCTCGATCGTGATCGACCAGACCGAGGCCCTCGTGGCCATCGACGTCAACTCGGGCAACTTCCGGGTCGAGAACGACGCCGAGCGTACGGCCTACGAGATGAACCTCCGGGCCGCCAAGGAGATCGCCCGCCAGCTCCGGCTCCGCGACCTCGGCGGCGTGATCGTCAATGACTTCATCGACATGCGTGACGAGCGCAATCGCCGAGGGGTCGAGAAGGCGCTCCGCGACGCCATCAAGCGCGACCGGGCCCGGACCAAGGTCCTCCGGATGAGCGCCTTCGGCCTGATCGAGATGACCCGCCAGCGGATCCGGCCCAGCCTGAAGCGGTCGGTCTACGAGGATTGCGTCCGGTGCGCCGGCGCGGGCGTGGTCAAGACGGTCGAGAGCATGTCGATCGACGTCATGCGAATCCTGGCCCTGGCCTCTCATCGAGAGGACATCCGCCGGGTCCACATCGGGGTGACGCCGGGCGTCGCGGCCCACCTGAACAACCGCAAGCGTAAGGAGATCGCGCAGATCGAACTGGACGCCAACATGACGATCCACATTCGTAACGAGGAAGACGCCCCGGCGGAACACCTCCAGATCGACTGCTTCGACGCCAACAACAACGAGGTCCGCCTCTTCCCCCAGGCCGTGCCCGACCGCCATCATCGCCACCGGCATTGATGACGAGAAGGCGGCCTGCCCCCTGAAGTCGCCGTCCGGCCCCCGTCTTCTCGGCGGGGGCCGGATCGATTTCCGGGCCGAGGACTTCCCTCAGCCCGAGTCTTTCGGTACAATCCCCCCCTTCGGACCGTCGCGGGCGCCTGACCGGCCCCGGAGGCCCAAGATACCCCAGCGATTCGGAACCGGCGACCCGTGGCCTGCCACCGGGGCCGCGAGGAGTGTTTGAACGTGTCCTACGCGATTTTCGAAGACGGAAGCCACCAGTTCCGAGTCCGCGAAGGCGACACCATCACGGTCGATCGTCGTGACGGCGAGCCCGGCAGTGAACTAGTCTTCAACAGGGTCCTGCTGATCGCCGGCGACGGAGCCCCGTCCATCGGCGCCCCGCTCCTGACCGGTGCCAAGGTCGTTGCCAAGATCGTTCGCGAATTCCGCGACAAGAAGATCGTGATCCAGAAGTTCCGCCGCCGCAAGAACATGCGTCGCCGGAATGGACACCGTCAGTATTACACCTCGGTCCAGATCACGAGCATCGTCCCCGCCTGATCGACCTCGCCTGCACCTTTCTCCACTGATTCCATAAAGTGACCGTTCCGGATTGCCTCGGCCGAGGCCCGGAACGGTCCTTGCATGATCCTGCCTAATATTTCCTTTCCGCACACCTTGGCGCTCTCCACGTTTTCCACATAATCGGTACGTGGCGATCCACGATCCCCCAGATTACCCGTTTCCTTCAGAACCGCGCGGATAGAATGAGAGTTGGCTGCACCAGGGAAGGCCGGTCATCACGGTTATCGCCCGCCCGAAGTTCGAGTTGATGCGTCATGTCCGCTCAGAATCGAGCGAACGCAGGCGAACGATTTGATCTCCCCTTGTGCCATCATTGAAGGTTTGTCGGTCAAATCCCGATCCTCAGCAACACCTTGCTAGATTTCTGGCCACTAGTGTACTCTTGTGGCCGACGCGCGATGACAGGGATCTGGGACAAGGCCCTGGAAGATAGGTCGATCAACCCGGAGAGCGTCCATGGCAACGGTAGAGGATCGGACGTCGGTATCACAGCGAACCGAGAACAGGACGGGCCAGGCGCGATCGGGGATGACGGTCCCTCGCGTGTTCAGCACCGAAGGGGTCAGTCCTTACGACCAGGTCGAGTGGGAAATCCGCACGGCCGCGATCAAGGATGAGAAGGGGCGGGTCCTCTTCGAGCAGACCAACGCCGAGATCCCGAAAGGCTGGAGTCAGCTCGCCACCAATGTCGTGGTCAGCAAGTACTTCTACGGCGAGGTCAACACTCCGGAGCGCGAGTCCAGCGTCCGCGATCTGGTCGACCGAGTCACCCGGACGATCTCGGATTGGGGCCGGGAGGACGGCTATTTCGCCACCCGCGAGGACGCCGAGCGGTTCTATGACGAGCTGACCGCCCTCTGCCTGAACCAGTACGGGTCGTTCAACTCGCCGGTCTGGTTCAACGTCGGGCTCTACCACCGGTACGGGACCAACGGCCTGGCCAACGGCTGGCGATGGGACGAGGAGACTCGCTCGATCGTCAAGGCCGAGGGGTCGTATCAGTACCCGCAAGCGTCGGCCTGCTTCATCCAGAGCGTCGACGACGACATGCAGGACATCATGAGGCTGGCCACCTCCGAGGCCATGCTCTTCAAGTACGGCTCGGGGACCGGCACCGACCTCTCGACGCTCCGCTCCAGCAAGGAGAAGCTCGCCGGGGGCGGCAAGCCGTCCGGCCCGGTCAGCTTCATGAGGGTCTACGACGCGATCGCCAGCGTGATCAAGTCGGGCGGCAAGACCCGACGCGCCGCCAAGATGCAGACGCTCAAGATCTGGCACCCCGACGTCCTCGAATTCATCGAGAGCAAGACCAAGGAAGAGAAGAAGGCCCGGACCCTGATCGAGGCCGGTTATGAGGCCAACTTCAACGGCGAGGCCTATAGCTCGGTCCTCTTCCAGAACGCCAACCTCTCGGTCCGCGTCACCGACAGCTTCCTCCGGGCCGTCGAGGACTCCGGCGAGTGGACCACCCGTGCCGTCACCTCCGGCCGGCCGATGGACACCTATCCGGCCCGCCAGTTGATGGACGCCATCGCCGAGGGGACCTGGCTCTGCGGCGACCCCGGGCTCCAGTACGAGGACACGATCCAGCGCTGGCACACCTGCCCGAACACCGCGCCGATCAATAGCAGCAACCCCTGCTCCGAGTACATGTTCATCGACGACAGCGCGTGCAATCTGGCCAGCCTCAACCTGATGAAGTTCCGCAAGGAGGACGGCACCTTCGACGCCGCCTCGTTCCGGGCGGCTTGCCGGATCTTCATCACGGCCCAGGAGATCCTGGTCGACCACGCCAGCTACCCGACCGACCGGATCGGCCTGAACAGCCACAAGTTCCGACCGCTCGGACTGGGCTACGCCAACCTCGGCAGCCTGGTCATGGCCGACGGCCTGCCTTACGACTCGAACCCCGGCCGAGGGCTGGCGGCCTGCATCACGGCGATCATGCACGGGCAGGCCTACCTGACCAGCGCCGAGCACGCCGGGCAACTCGGGCCGTTCGAGGGCTTCGCGCTCAATCGCGAGCCGATGCTTCGGGTCATGGAAATGCACCGCGACGCCGTCGAGGGGATCGATCCCTCGGCCCCGAAAGACCTGGTGGCCGAAGCTCGCGCGGTCTGGGATGCCTGCCTGGAACTGGGCCGGAAGAACGGCTACCGGAACAGCCAGGTGACCGTCCTGGCCCCCACCGGCACCATCGCCTTCATGATGGACTGCGACACCACCGGGATCGAGCCCGACATCGCCCTGGTCAAGTACAAACAACTGGCCGGCGGCGGGATGCTCAAGATCGTCAACCGGACCGTGCCGATGGCGCTCCGGAAGCTCGGGTACGACGAGCCGGTCGTCCGGGGCATCCTCGATTACATCGACGCTAAAGACACCATTGAAGGGGCTCCGGGGCTCCACGAAGGGCACCTCCCGGTCTTCGACTGTGCCTTCGCGCCTCCTCAAGGTGGCCGGAGCATCCACTTCCGGGGCCACCTCCGGATGATGTCGGCCGTGCAGCCGTTCCTCAGCGGGGCGATCAGCAAGACCTGCAACGTGCCGAGCGACGCCACGGTCGACGACATCCGCGAGGCGTACCTCGAAGGCTGGAAGCTGGGCCTCAAGGCGATGGCGATCTATCGCGACGGTTCCAAGGGGAGCCAGCCGGTGAGCACCAAGTCCGAGAGCGACTCCAAGGCCGAAGCCGAAGCCGCCAAGGCTGCCCCGGCACCGGTGATCATCCCGACTCCGGCCGTTGCCGCAGCTCCGGTCGCGGCCCAGCCCCGGCGAGCCCGCCTGCCACACACCCGGCATAGCCTGACCCACAAGTTCGACATCCAGGGTCACGAAGGGTATGTCACCGTCGGCTTCTATCCCGACGGCCGGCCGGGCGAGGTCTTCGTCACGATGGCGAAGGAAGGTTCGACCATCGGCGGCCTGATGGACGTGCTGGGCACCTCGATCTCGATGGGTCTCCAGTACGGCGTCCCGCTCGAAGTCTTCGTTAACAAGTTCGCCCACAGCCGGTTCGAACCGGCCGGATTCACCAAGAACCCGGACATCCCGATCGCCAAGAGCGTGACGGATTACATCTTCCGCTGGCTCGGGATGGAGTTCATCCCCGGCTATCGCGAGGCCAACGCCCCCCAGCGAGTGGCCGACGAACCCCCCGCCCCCAAGCCCGTCGTCAAGGTGAACGGGCACCGGACCGTGACCATGGAAGACCTCGATCACACCGAGGCGGTCCTCGGCCAGGGCACCCCGGCGGCACCCGCCCCGCTCGTCGTCCCGGCCTACGAGGCGATGGATAAGCGGGACGAGCAATTCGCCCACTTCCAGAGCGACGCCCCCGCCTGCGACAGCTGCGGGGCCTTGACCGTCCGCTGCGGGACCTGCTACCGCTGCTTCAACTGCGGGAACAGCATGGGCTGCTCCTGATCCGAACCCCGGATCATCGGATTGATCAGATCGGCCCGGCCCGGGGAGATTTCCTCGGGTCGGGCCGTTTCATGGATCGGTGTTCGATCGGTGAATGGGGCCGTCGAGCCGCCGATCAGGTCTGTCGCGAGCTATAGAGCGTCGGCGTTTCCAGATCATTCAGCCGAATGTCGCCGAACTCGTCCTCGAAGGTGACGCAGATCTTCCAACCGACGTGATACGGAATCTTCCGGATGAGTTATCATAGGGGGATCTCCTACTTCCACGGAGGTTCCCCATGGCGAACGAACGACTGCCCATCGTCCTGCACCTGCCCCCCGAGGAGATCGCTCGCCGCTATCGCGCGTGCCGCTCCGGCATCGAGAAGACCCACTGGCAGGTGATCTGGCTCCTAACTCGCCCGGACCAGCCGCTCAGCCCGGCTCAGGCCGCCCAGCAGGTCGGCCTGACTCCGGTCTGGGCCCGCGCCTTGCTCAAACGCTGGAATGCCCAGGGGCCCGATGGCCTGGGCGACCGGAGGGCTACCACCAACGGCGGCCAGAGCAAGCTCACCCCCGAGCAGCAGGTCGATCTCTGGGCCGCCCTCCGCCAGTCGCCGCCCGACGGCGGGCTCTGGACCGGGGCCAAGGTCGCCACCTTCGTCCGCGATCGCTGGGACGTCCACATCCGCAAGCAGACCGGCTGGAGATGGCTGCGTGGCCTGGGCTTCTCGCTGCAGGTCCCCCGACCCCGACATCCGGAGGCCGCCACGCCCGCTTCGCAGCGGGCGTGGAAAAGACGCCCTGGCCGATCGAGTCGCCCGCCTACGTCGGGAGCACCCCGGCCGAGTGGTCGAGGTCTGGGCCGAGGATGAGGCCCGGCTGGGGCTCAAGCCGATCACCCGTCGGGTCTGGGCGGTGCGAGGCCATCGGCCGCTCTCCTATGGCCGGACCAAGTACCAATGGGCCTACGTCTACGGCTTCGTGCACCCGGCCAGCGGGCGGAACCTGGAGCTGATCCTGCCCTCGGCCAATACCGACTGGATGGGCCTGGCGTTGGAGGAATTCGCCCGCTGGGCCGACCCGGCCGGGGAGAAGTTGCTGGTGCTGATGGTGGACAACGCCGGCTGGCACGTGGCCAGGAGGCTGGCGATCCCGGTCAACGTGGTGCTGCACCGACTGCCGCCTTGCACGCCGGAGCTACAGCCGGTCGAGCCGCTCTGGCCGCTGGTACGCGAGGCGGTGGCCAACCTGGGGTTCAACGACCTGGCCACGATGCAGGTCCCTGTCCTGGATCGGTGCCGATGGTTGATCGACCACCCCGAGGTCGTCCGCGGAGCCGTCGGCTTCAGCTGGGCGGTCGAGCTCAATGGTTAGTCATCCAGGGGATTCGGTATGAGGGGCTGATAGGACGATCTCGCTCGTGTCCGGCGTTTCCCAATGAGCGGCTCCGATGTAGATACTCTCGACCCATAACTCCTGTCCCAGGGTCGAGGGGTCGTCGATTTCCCAGCGCACGGATGAGACAGGACCGAGCGTGAGCCGAGACTTCGCCGTATAAAGCTCCGAGGACTCAGCCTTCCTGACCAGTCCCAACTCCCAGCAGTCTCGATCCATTACAATCCGCAGCTTCTTCCCACGGCGGGTTACCGCGGTCGGCGTGAAGCGAGCATCGTGCAGATAGCTGGATAGGAACTGGACGTCATGGACGTAGTTGTCGAGGCGACGCACCTGGAAGCGAAGTGGGCGGATGGTCTCTCGGCGGAAGAGAGCCGAATAGTCGGGCTGCATCGGCTCGATTTCCAGACGAAGGAACTTACCGGGACGGAACGCCAGGACGATCAAGCCGCATGATTCGTTCGTTTGTTGGATCGACTTGACTTCCAGGATCAAGGAAGCAGGTCGCGGACGGCGATCCGCCCGATCTCTTGCCCCTCGATCCTGAGGGGGGTCAACTCGGTCGGGCCGTAATCCTGGCGATGGAGATAGTCGGGCTTTTCGGTTGGTCCCGAAGGGTCGGTATAGACCTCGACCCGGTTCGAGACGAAGTTGATGAGCCAGTAGACCGGGAAGCTTGACCGCGCGTAGAGCCGCTTTTTGAGGGAACTGTCTCGAAGCAGGCTCGATTCGGACACTTCCACCACCAGGGCGACATCTCGGTTTTCGGGAGCTCGAGCGGTGTAATCTCGGATGTCGCCTCGGACGATCATGATGTCCGGTTCCGGTTCGCTATCGGACGCGTTGACCGGATCTTCCTTGGTGGCGAACCAACCGGCCGGGAGAAGTCCTGATATGGCGCGAAAGGTCAGCGTCGCGGAGACGACGTGAGGCTGATTCTTGCCCATCTTGGCGACGAGCCATCCTTCCAGGAGTTCGACTCGGTCATGTTTCGTGAGGATGCCCGTCTCGGTCATCCTGTGATACTGCTCGACGCTCAAGGGGTAAAAGGGGGAATCGGTCGAGGGAGTTTTGCGATGGATGAGCCCCTCCCGCAATTCCACGCGGTCATCCTTGGTCAAGATGCCTTCGCGTTTCATCCGGTGGTATTGCTCCACACTCAGTCGGTAAGTTGGGCCATTCGGATCAGCCTCGGATTCGGCTGGTGTGGTCGGGTGCAGGCTGATGGACATGCATTTGCTCCGATCGACGACCGGACATGAATCGGCCCGGCCGTCGACGAGTACGGCCGGGCCGATCGGTCAGCGATGGCTTACGCCTTGCGGGCGATGTTCACCCAGGTGTGGACGTGCGGCGATCCGTGGAAGTACCAGGCGAAGGCGGGGCCTTCCAGCTTCCAGATGTCCCAGACCTGGTCGCCGCCGATGTCGCCGTCCTTGTAGTAGGTCAGTCGGAGCTTGTCGGCTCCGCCGTTCTCCTTGAGGCATTCGTTGACCTCCTCGACGTCGAAGGCCCGGAAGGGGCTGGTGAGGTCCTTCAGGAGCTTCTGGACCATCTGCTTCTGCTGGCCGTCGAGTTCGGCGACGGGCAGGCCGGGGGCCTCGGATCGCTCGCCCTGGAGCTTGATCGAGCGAGGGGCGTCGGGCTCGGCCTTGGTGATGAGGGCCCGGGCCTTCTCCTTGTCGTCCAGGGTCGCGAAGATCGCGTTGGCTTGCTTTCCCTGATACCACCAGACGTTGTCGGTGTGCTGGGCGTCGTCGTTGCCCGAGCCGGTGGCGTCGTGGCCGTAGAAGATCGGCCCGCCGAAGGCGGCCCCTTCGACGCTGTTCCCGTCGGCGCGGAGGGTGTTGTGGCGGCCGGTCAGGACCCACTCGAAGGGCTTGTCGGTCCCCGGCTCCCCGAAGACCGCGACGTGGTAGTTCTTGAGGCCGCCGGCGTCGTCGTCCATCTGCTTGGTGAACCGCTCGTAGCCTTCATCGCTGCAAAGGCCCTTGAAGATTTCCTGGCAGAGGGCCTGCTGCTCGGTGGTCATGTCGTCGATCGAGGGCTTGACGATCGCCCAGTTGTTCTGGACCTCCGACCGCTTGGGGTGGTCGAAGGGGAAGCAGATCTCCTTGCGCTGTTCGTCCTTGAGCGTCGCGAAGAATCGGGAGACGGCGGTCTCGGCGGGGGCTTTCGGGGTCGGGCCGACCACCGAGGCCGACTCGTCGGCTCGGGCCCAGGATGGCAGGATCAGCGGGCTCGTGACGGCCAACGCGGCCGAGCCGACGGTCTTGACGAAATTGCGTCGCGAGACGCCCGAGACCGGGCGATTCGGTGCCTCTGCCATCGGCGGACCTCCTTCAAGCGGGGGCGAAAGGTGGGAGTCGCGGTGCGAACGGGCGTCGCACGACCGTTGTTCAACGTAAGACGACCGACCCGGCGAGTCAAACGGATTCGCCCGGCCGGCGTCCTCCGGGTCGGGCAAGCGGGACGGTCGCTCCCGGTCAATCCACCCGGATCGTGTGCGGTTCCGGCTCGCGATGACCCAAGACATCCTCGGCGAAGGCCGTGACCTCGAACGACGACTCCGAGAGGTATTCCAGGGTGATTTCCCACTCGGCGAAGGAACCGCGCGTCGACCTCGCGGCCTGGCCGTTGACCATCACCCTCTTGATGTCGCTCGCATCGGCGACCGAGCCCCGGACTCGGATGAGGTTCCCGTCCCGGATCGCGGACGTGATGACCGTCGTCGGCGGCAGGTCGTCCCGGAAGCTGGACGTTCCCCGGAACGCCCCCTGGGCGGACTCGTCCTTCGAGGGGGCGTAGCCCATCCCGATCGGGTTGTGGATGTCGTTGACCCTCATCTCGGACATCGACAGGCGGCGGAAGCCGGATCGGTCCATGATCGACCGCCAGATCCCGACGTCCGACCGGGTGACCTCCAGGCCGTCGAGGAAGACCCCGGCGGTCCCGAAGTGGGTGGCCCAGTTGGCCTCCCACCCTCGGAAGTTCCTGATCCAGAACGGATATCCCGGCGCTGGCATGGCATCGGCGGCCTCGCGGGTCAGGCTCTCGTTCTGGGCGTAGAGGTCCAGCCCCACCTCGGGCCGGGTCACCCCGCGGAGGTTCAGGCAGAAGAACTTCATGGTGTGGGCCTCGTTGTCTTCGAATCGGACGAACGGAAGGATCCGCGTGTCCTGCTTCTTGAGCGAGCCGTCCGGCTGGAGGATCGGGCGGATCGGGTCGTAGCTTTCGGTCTTCTTGGAGTCGAACCGATAGCCATACTCGGCGCACTCGGCGGCCACATTCCGGGTGAAGCTGTTCTGGCTATTCGCCCACCAGAAGCCGGCCCCTCGATTGAGGTCGAACGACACTTCCTGGTCGACCTGGGGCTTCCCGGGAAGGACGAGCGCGGCCAGGTTGTGATCGAGGATGTTGTTGACCTCGGTCCCATTCTCCAGGAAATAGCCGTGGCCCACGCTCTTGTAGCCCACGCAATCCCGGACCACCAGGTCCTGGGTCCCGTGGATCGTGATCCATCGGTTGTGGCTATCCCAGATCGACGCCCCGATGACCGAGGTGCCCCTCATGGTATCGCCGACCATGTGGAAATGGATGCTGTAGCGACCCTTCTCGTCCCGCTTGCCCAGGTGCCGGAACTCGGCGTAGGCGATCGAACCGGCCGACTTCCGGTGGTACATGGTGTGGCCGCGGACCCCGTCCGGGTCGGCCGACTCGACCACCACGTTCCGGCTGAGGTTGGCCACCTCGGCCCGGAAGTTCCCCTCGGCATGATGGGAGAACGCGAGGGGCCGATCCAGCTTCACGGCGTACCCTCCGGTGAAGTCGCGAGGGGCCAGGCCGATGATCCGCCTCTCCTCGGTCTGGGCACCCGCGAGGAAGTCCGAGGCCGATCCGGCGCGGTCGCGCTGTCGATGAGTGCCCGTGACGATGACCTGGTCGCCTTGCTTCCAACCTTCGGGCCACTCGTCGAGGTAGGCCGAGGTTGCCCCCGACTCGGCGGTCTTCTTCAATTTCAGCCAGGTCTGCCCCATCGGGGCCCCGTGAAACTCCATCCGTCCGCCGCAGCAGACGATGGCCGGGCAGGAAAGCCGGTCCATCCCTTCGAGGTAATGGAGGCGGATCAGGGCCGAGAATTCCGCAGGGATCGGCGAGCCGGGGCGGCCCACCAGCAGCGAGGGACGCGGGGCCTCCCCTCGCGGATCGGCCATCGACGCGTGACAGTCGAAGCCTTCTTCCAGCGGTTCCTCGTCGGCCCGGATCGTGATCAGGCCGACCTCCAGTCGGGTGTCCCGATCGCGGGCGAACTCCAGGGTCCCGGCGATCTGGACCAGGCGGATGACCTCCTCGGAGGCGACATCGTAGTTGATGTGGTGCCCGGCCCGGATGACAACCCGGTCGCCGGCCTTCGGGACTCGGCCCTGGTCCCAGGTCTCCTTCACGGACCAATCCCCCGACTTCGCGGACCGGACCAGGGGCGGGTCGGCCGCAAGGACCGATGACGCGAGCCCGAAGACGACAGCCAGGGTGACGAAGGTACGCGTGATCATTTCTTTGGTCATGGAATTCACTCGGAGGTGTGCATCGTCGAGCGTTGAAGAATCCGACTTTGGCCGGAGCTGCGCCGGATGGCGATCATCGCGTCAATGGCGGCCGCGATTCCGTCCGTTCGCGGACGTGGGAGGCTTCAGCGAGATCGGTTGGATCTCGTTTTCTCCTCGATGAATCGTCAATGTCGAGACCGGGCGGCTCTTGTCGCGATAGGAGCCCCCGAATTGATCGGCTCCCTCGATGGTATCGCCGTCTTTTTGCGTCACCTTCGGCCAGAATGCGGTGAGGGTCCACTCTCCCGGCTTGTCGACCTTGAGCGTGAACCGGCCCCCTTCGCCCGATCGTGTCGTTTCGGAATCCGGTCGCGGGTCCGAGTTGGCGACGGCATCGAACACGAGGTAGACGCCTTCCGCCGGAACATCGTCGACGAGGACCGTCCCCGACAGGGAGCACGGCTCGGCCTCACCACATCCGATAAGCATCAGCAGGCTCACGGCCAGGAGCATCGGCCTCTCAATACTCGTCGGCACTGATCACCTCGCCGCTGTTGCGCGTCACCAGGTGCATCAGCGTGGCGACGGACATGCTCTGCGAGAACATCCGGACGCTCCCGTCGCCCATCGCGACGTTCGCCCCCGCGGGGTGGAAGCCGAAGACGCCCTGCGAGTTGTTGCAGTTGATGGCGCACGCGGTCCCGGAGGGTTGGCTCGACGCGTTCGGCTGGTAAGACCCGTTCGAATACCCCTGGACCATGAACGCGCACCACCCCAGCCACGCCCCCCAGGCGCCGGGCTGGTCGAGCGTCAGGTCCGTGTCCGGCATCGGCCAGCCCACGCCCTTCACATAGTGCTTGTCGTAGCCGGCGTGTTCCAGGAACAGGGTGGTATTCGAGAGGCCGTCGGTGACCATCGCCATCCTGGGCGGGGTCCCTTTCAGGATCGGCTCGGGGGTGATCGTGCCGCCGCTGACCAGGGAGTAAGTCGCCGCGCTGATGGCGTGGTTGCACCAGTAGTCGCAGACCCAACCCGTCATGATGGTGCCGTTGGCGTCCGTGATGGGCGCCCCGTACTCCTTCCCGGTCCGGCTGGACTTGCGCAGCTCGATGGTCTTCTGGTTCGGATTCGAAGGGCAGAGCAGGACGGAAAGGTTCGTCTTCGCCACCGTCTGGTTCCCAGGGTCAGCAAACCCGCCGGGGAGCGAGACGTTGAACGCGTTGGTGAGGACGCCCTGCTCCAGGAACGGCATGAGCGTGACCATGTGGCCGTACTGCGGGGAATTGGACGGCCTCGCCGCCGGGAAACAATCGTTTGTATCATGATAGTTGTGTGCGGCCAGGGCGATCTGCTTGAGGTTGTTCTTGCATTGCAGATTGCGGGCGGCCTCTCGAGCCGCCTGGACCGCGGGGAGGAGCAGGGCGATCAGGACCGCGATGATCGCGATGACCACCAGCAGTTCGATCAGCGTGAAGCCGGGGCGAAGGCGGTCCCCCGGATCGAATCGACTTGGACTCATGATGGATCGGCTTCCTTCGAGCAGGCCCGGCGCCCGCTTCGGAGACATTCCGAGGTCCGGGCCTTCGAAACCTTCCGGCTGGCAGGACGGGCCATAAACAAACGACGTGCCTCCGGTTGAGTAATTTTTAACTGGTTTTTGTGAAATGGTTTGCGAATTGGGATCGATTGCCTGGCGGGGATTCGTGGCGAAAAAACCATCGACGAGCGGAGCAAATTTGTCCGGGCTCGGTCGAAACCGAGAGTCGTCGGAACTCGACCGAGCCGGGTGTGCCCGCAGATTCTTGGCACCCGGCCCCTGGCCTTGACGTTTTACTTCTATTTCTATAGAAAACGAAACACAGGGACGCCTCACTACCCGGAAGGATTTCATTATGGCCCGGCCTCCGAGCAAGCAGCCCACCGATGGCGAGTTGGAGCTTTTGAAGATCCTGTGGGAGATCGGACCGGCCGGGCTGGGCCAGATCCATACGGCGGTGCAGGACCTCCGGCCGGCGGCCATGACCACCGTGGCCACGATGCTCAAGACGATGCATACCAAGGGGCTCGTCGCCCGCGAGGATGGCCCTCGCGGCTATGCGTGGTCGGCCGTCTCGACCCGGCAGGCGACCGCCTCCGGCCTGGTCGGCAAGCTCGTCAGCCACGTCTTCGACGGCTCGGCTCGCCGTCTCGTCGCCCACCTGATCGAGGACGGCACGCTCGACGACCGGGAGCGGGCCGAGATCCTCGATCTCCTGCAACGTCCCGAGCCCGGAACGCCCGCCAGGAAGCCGAAGACGAAGGGAGGCTACGCATGCTGACCCCTTCGTCGACCGTGTGGATGGCCTCGGGCTGGACGATGATCCATCTCGTCTGGGTTGGCACCCTGATCGGGTTGATGGCGGCGATCGCCCGCCTCACGCTGCGGTCGGCCCGCCCCGAAATCCGATACGCCGTTGCACTGGTGGCGCTGATGCTCCTGATCGCCTCTCCGGTCGCACTCTTCGCGATCCTGTACGAGCCGCCCGCAAAGATCGCCGGACCATCGGCATCGGTCGCGCCGTCGAGGGCGGTTCCCGTCATCCGGGATGCTGCAGGGCCATCATCACGGCTAGCGGGTCTCCCCTCGCTCGCGGAACATCGGGGTGTTGCGGCCCCGACTCGGGTCGAGGCCCTGGTGCCTTACTTGCCGTGGTTGTGGATGGCGGGATCACTCTCGACGCTCGCGCTGCTGGCCACCGGGCTGGTCGGGGTCGATGGCCTCCGGCGTTCGAGCCGCCCGATTCATGAGGGGCCGATCGCCGCCCTCGTGGACGAACTGGCGGCCTCGCTCGGGATCGCGCAGCGGGTGGCGGTGAGGGTGTGCGACCGGATCGCCGCTCCGGTACTCGTGGGGATCGTGAAGCCGATGATCCTGCTGCCCCCGGCGGCCCTGGGCGGCTGGGGGCTCGATCAGGTCGAGATGGTGCTACTGCACGAATTGGCCCATCTGCGGAGGTGGGACAACCTCGTGAACCTGGCCCAGCGGGTCGTGGAATCGCTGCTGTTCTTCCACCCGGCGACGTGGTGGCTGTCGTCCTGGGTGCGTCTGGAGAGGGAGTTGTGTTGCGATCGGCTCGTGGTCGATCGCGTGGGGTGTCCGAGGGCGTATGCGGAAATGCTCGTCTCGCTGGCGACGCCGGGGCGGAGGCTCCGCCCCGCGATGGCCATGGCCGACGGGCCGATGCTGACCCGCGTCCGTTGCATTCTCAATCTGGAGGACCGATCGATGAAGCTGAGCATGCCGGAAGGACTCGGCGTGGTGGGGGCGATTGCCCTGGTGGCGACCCTGGCGCTGGGATCGCGCGCCGAAACGCTGAATGAACTCGACGCCAAACGCGCGATGGCCCGCAAGGCCGTCGCGCAACTGGAGGCTCTCCGCGGGCCTCGGGAGCGGGAAGCGTCCCGGATCAACGCCCTGGAAGCCTTCGCAGGGGTCCAGATCAAGCTCGGCGATCGCGAGGCCGGCGTGGGGACCCTCAAGAGGGCATTTGAGGCGATCGAGAAGGAAGAGTTTCAGGACGCCGAGAAGGACCAGGACCGGATCAATTCCCTCATCGACATCCCCCGGGCCCTCCGCGCCGAGGGAGAAACGGACATCGCCCGCGCGATGCTCGACCGGATGACGAAGCTCGTCGACGACTGGGAGAACAAGCCCTCCGAGCCATCGCGAGTCGCCCCGGTCGAGGGGGACAAGAACATGTTGATGCGGGTCGAACATGTCAGCAACAATCTCGTCCTGGCCGAATTGTTGGGGATCTTGGCTCAAGAGCGACTCGAGCTCGGCGACCGCGACGAAGCCCTCCGCTTGCTTCGCCGGACGGGAGAATGCCTGAAGGACGAGCCGGCGGGCTTGCGGGCGACGTACCTCGGCTACCTGGCCGGCGAGACGTACAAGGCGGGCGACCCGGCCGGGGCTCGCGACCTGATCGACCGCGCCCGCAAGCTCGCCGACGGGGCCGCCACGCCCGAGGAGAAGGAAGCAGCCCGGGGCGGCGTCTCGATGGCGCTGGCCCGGTCGGGCGACCTCGACGGGGCCCTTGTGACGCTCGCCACCTTGAACCCGGCAAGGCTCAAGTCAACCCTTGACGGTCTCGTCCGGGAGATGACCGAATACGACAACCGGGCTGGCTGGTACGGGCCGGGCTGGCTCAAAGTCTCGATCGGCGCCGACATCTACAAGATTACAGATCTGGAAACAGCCCGACGCGACCTGCCCCGGTTTGCCGAGGCTTTGAGCCGGGTCGATGCCCCCGTTGAGCGGGCGAGAACGCTCGCGCGGGTCGCTCACTTGCAGGCCAAGGCCGGAGACTTCGCCGGCGCCCGGAAGACGGCCGAGGCGATTCCCGCCGTCCATTGCGAGGACTTCCCCGGCCCGAGCGACGGCTTCTACGACGCGATTCGTCCGGTCGCGATCGCCCTGATCGCCCGCGAACGGGCCGAGGCGGGCGATCGCTCGAACGTCGAGGCCGAATTCCGCGAGGCCCTCGACGCGGCCCGGGCCATTCGCGACGTGGGAGAGAAGTCGGTCGCCCTGATGGTCATCGGGCGAGAACGGGCACGCCTCGGCGACAAGGCCGCCGCCCTGGCCGTCCTGGACGAGGTCGAGCCCCTGGTCGTGAAGCTGCCCGAGCCTCGCCGCTCGCGATCGCTGGCGATGATCGTCTCCGCGAGGATCAACGCGGGCGATCTGGCCGGCGCCGGCGCCTCGGCCGGTGCGATCCGTTCCTATCCTAAGAGCGAGAAGCTGAACGCCTTGCGGGGCATCGCCGAGGCCCATCGCAAGGTCGGCGATATCGAGGGTTACCGGGCCTCCCTTCGCGAAGAGTTGGCCGTGTCCGAGGCCGAGGTGCCGAAGGATGTCAAGCTTGGCCCAACCCAGCGATTGAACGCGATCTCGATCGATACCTTCATCGATCCCGACCTGGAGTCGATGCCGGGGATGGAACAGCTCGAACAGCGAGATCGATCCATCACGATTCGCGGCCTGCTGGACGGCCCCGAGGTCGCGCTGAAGCTGATCCGCGAATTGCCGGACGACGACCCCAAGCTCGTCCGGATGGGGGCGATGACGCGAAAGCACTCGGCCTACGGATCACTCGTGGCGATGCTCGTCCAGCGCGGCGACCTCGCCCAAGCCGAGGGCGTCATCGAGGCGATCCCCGATCTCGACCTCAAGCTCGCGGCCATGACCCAGATGGCCTTCATGCTCGAGAACGCCGGGGCGAAATGACTGGCGTCGGTCCACATTCGCGGGGCCTGTCTCGTCGGCCCCGCGATCCTCCCGGCCGATCCGCGACGGGCCCCAGCTAGCTTTGTGGCCAGGCCGGGCTTATGCTGACGACGGTCGCGAACCCCTCGCCCGAGCCGGGCCGACGACCCACGCCCCAGCCTCCGAGGACCGCATGCCTTCGTTCACCCTGACCGACCTCTCACGCGACCTCTGGACCGATGGCTTCAAGCTGACCCCGGGCGACCTCGGATTGACTTCGCCCCATGATTGGTCGGTGACCAAGCGGACCCTCCGGGGGGGGCGTCGCGAGGGGGTCGACTTGCTCCACCTCGACAACGGTTCGCTCTCGGTGGCGATCGTACCGACCCGAGGGATGGGGCTCTGGAAGGGATTCTGCCAGGGCGACGCGCTGGGATGGGCCTCCCCGGTCCTCGACGGGCCGGTCAACCCGGCCTTCATCCACCCGACCGACCGGGGCGGGCTGGGATGGCTCGATGGCTTCGACGAATTCTGCGTCCGCTGCGGTCTGGAGAGCAACGGGGCGCCCTTCGAGGTCGCGGTCCCCGGCCCCGATGGCTCGACCAGTCGCCACGTCCTGACCGGCCTTCACGGTCGGATCGCCAACATCCCGGCCCACTTCGTCGCCGTCCACGTCGACGAGGACCCGCCCCACGCGATCACCATCGAGGGGCGGGTGGCCGAGTCGACGATCTTCCACACCCAGATCGAGATGACCACCCGGATCACCACCGTCCCGGGCTCGAACCGGCTGGTCGTCCGCGACGAGTTCACCAACATGGCCGAGTCCCCCGGCTCGATGCAGCTCCTCTACCACTGGAACTTCGGCCCGCCGTTCCTCGCCGAAGGGTCGACCTTCTCGGCGCCGGTCGAGACGCTGGTCCCCCGCGACGCCCCGGCGGCCAACGCGATCGGTCATTGGGGGACCTACGGCCCTCCTCGCCCCGGCTCGGCCGAGGAGGTCTATCTGATCCAGCTCCGAGGGGATGGTCCCGACGGTCGGACCCTCGCCATGCTCCGGGCTCCCGAGGTCGACAAGGCGGTCGTCCTCCGGTTTCGGAAGTCGCAGCTCCCCTGCTTCACCCTCTGGAAGAACACCCGAGGGCTGGCCGAAGGCTACGTGACCGGGCTGGAGCCCGCGACCAACTTCCCCAACCCCCGGCCCTTCGAGGAAGCACGAGGGCGGGTCATCCCCCTGGCTCCCGGCGGGCCCTTCGTCGCCGAGACCGAACTCGAAGTCCTCAACACCCGAGGGGCGATCGACGCCATCCAGGCCGAGATCGACGCCCTTCAGGCCCAGGGGGCGCCGACGATCCACAAAACTCCGGTCGAGCCCTTCGCGCAGGAGGGCTGATGCTTCCGGCCTTCTCTCTGCATCGAACCTTTCACCCAGGACTCAGCTCATGACGAACCACGTTCGATACGCCAGGTTCGGTCTCGGTCTCGCGTTCTTGCTGACGACGGCCGGCGAAGTCGCTCGGGCCGAGGATCCGCCCGTGACCCGCGAGGCGGAATGCCGCTGGGCCGTGCAGCCCCCGAAGATCGACGGCAAGCTGGATGATCCCGCCTGGAAGGCCGCCGCCGTGATCGACCGCTTCCCGTCCTTCTGGAAGAAGACCGAACCCGGCCCGGATCACGCCACCAAGGCCCGACTCGTCTGGGACCACGATGCGCTCTATTTCTCGTCGGTGATGACCGACGCCGACCTTCGGGCCTTCGGGACCCGACAGAACGATCACCTCTGGAACGGCGACGTCTTCGAACTGTTCTTCAAGCCCAGCAAGGATCGACCTGAATACTTCGAGTTCCAGGTCAACCCGAACTCGGTCCGCTTCGAGGCCGCGTTCGTGGGGAGGCTCAATGCGGTCACGCCCTTTGATGCCAGGAAGCCGCTGGGCATGACGGCCGTCGCCCTGGCCACCGGCCCGGAGGACGAGACCAAGGGCTGGATCGTCGAGGGGAAGATTCCCTGGACCGCCTTCGGGCCGACCGTCGAGCGTCCCGAGCCGGGATCGAGCTGGACGTTCGCCCTCTGCCGCTACGACTATTACGGCCCCGAGAACACCGATCCGATCCTGATGAGTTCCGCCCCGCTGACCCAGCCGAACTTCCACCGTTTCGAGGATTACGGGAAGCTCCTCTTCCAGGCACCGGCTTCGAATTGAGCCACGGGCCGCTCGAAGAGGGCAGGGGATCGATCCGGGATTTTCGACCGGATCGGCACCCTGGCCGGCTCAACTCGCCCGGCCCGCCGAGTGTCCAGAACGGACCCAGAAGCGGACCCCAACCTCTTGCTGAGATTCCGGATGTTCGACAAAGTTGTCGGCTTCATACGCGAGACTATGCAGCACGAGAACCTCGTCGATAGCATCTCCGTCGACCTCACTTCGGGCGAAGTCAGGCTAAAACTAATCCAGCCAAATCCTAACTATCACGAGTATCCCGATCCGGAACTTTTACTCACCTTCTCGGACGTCCGCGAGTTTTCGACCAGAAATGTTGGCTATGGAGACCGGAGCGGTCAGGACGTACTCGGGATCGAATGCGCCCCCAAAGCTGGGCTCTATCAAGCCGTAATCTCCGTCGGTTACCCAAACTCGGCCAGTTGGTCGATCCGGTTGGTCTTCGCTGGTCTACGCTATAAGCGATCGCGACTCAACGCCTGACTTCATACTGGAATTGGTCCGGTCACAGTGGCGATGTTACTCCTATTCCTCGATGAGTGATCATCGAGGACGCCGCCCCTCAACGGCTAGGCCAGAGCAGGGGCCCGAGCAGGTCGTGCCAGGCGCTGTAGAGGGCCACCGCCGTGATTGCGAAGAAGGCCAGCCAGGTGATGGCTTCGGTCGGGAAGCTGGACAGGACCCGGCGATCGGCATCGCGTCGGCCGAGGTAGAGGGTCGCCCCGGCGATCAGCGGGAGCATCATCGCCTGGGCATAGCCCCCGACCGCGACCAGGCCCTTCGGCTCGCGGAAGGCGAAATAGAGGCCGAGGGCCATCAGGGGATAGATGACACAGAAGGCCCGGGTCGTCCGGTCGCGCGCCGCCGGGGTGGAGTGGGTCCAGATCCCGGCGAGGTCCAGGAAGTCGGTCGTCAAGCGGCTGTTGGCCGCCGTGGCCACATATAGCGTCTTGAACAGGACCGCCCAGGCTCCGAGCAGGAAGACCTCCCGCGTCCAGACCCCGAGCGGTCCGACGTACATGCTCGCCAGGACCTCGATCATCCCGGCCCCCTTCGGCACGAGCCCTTGAGGCTGCAGCACGGCGGCACCGAGCAGGTAGAACGCGACAGTCGCCACGGTGAAGACGACCATGCTGACCCAGGCGTCGAGCTGCATGACCCGCAGCCACCCCCGGGCTCGGCGAGCCCAGCCCTCGTCGTCCGAGCGAGGCCCGGTCGACCGGGCATATCCCTTCTCGATGCACCAATAAGGATAGGCGAACAACTCGCTGGCCCCGACCCCCGTGATCCCGAAGGTCGAGACCGCCAGGGCGACCCCGGTGGCGGGCAGCGCCAGGTCGAACCCATGACTCAGTTGACCCCAGTGGATCGGATAATCCGTCCAGGGCAGCCCCAGCACGCAGGCCAGGGTCATCAGGGTCACCAGCGCGACCAGGATCGTCGTGATCTTCTCCAGCCGCCGATATCCCCCCGAGAGCAGCAGGGCGATTGCGACCAGCGCGGTCAGGGTGGACCAGAAGTGCTCGGGGTGCGACTCGAGGTAAGTCCCCCAACCGGGGACGACCCGCCCGGCCCAACCCGCGACCCACGTCGTGCCGCCCGGAAAGGCCATGTGCCCGGCCTGGCCGACAAGCCCCTCCATGGCGGCGATCTGCGCCTGGGTCGTCAGCATCATGATCAGCCAGAGCCACCCCATCCACGAGGTCCCCAGGCGAGGCCCCGGAAGGGTGTCGAACGCGGCCAGGGTCGTCTTGCCGTGGGTGATCGCGTATCGACCGAGTTCGGTCTGGACGAAGACCTTGATCACGCAGCTCAGCAGGATGAACCAGAGCAAGGTATAGCCATGGGCCGCCCCCAGGCCGGTCGTGGCGATCAGCTCGCCCGTCCCCACGATCGAACCGGCCAGGATCAAGCCCGGACCGACCTCCCGCAAGGCCCGGCCCAGCGAGGTCGGAGGCTCCTGGATCGCGTCGGAGGTGAGCCGATAAGGGTCGAGACGTTCGGAGCCCTTCCCGGTCGCCATCGCGGTCGACGCGTCATCGGGAAGCGTATTGACATCGGAATTGGTTGGGGTGGGATGGTCCATGCGGCCATCCTAACCCGACCGAGATCCTGGGGCTATCGCCTGGTCATGATTCCGAGGAATCCGACACCTCCCTCGGAATCCCGGAGGCTTGCAAGAAGCGAGCGCTTCGCTCAAGCTCTCTGACGCGTAAAATCATGATCCGCCCGGCGGGCTTGCCATGATCCTGGGAAACCACCTCATATTGTGCGAGAGTCAAATGATCATGGACAGGTCTCAACCGAGGTTCAGGGCGTGATGGACGAGAAAGGCCCTAGTCAGCCCGAGGCCCAGAGTCTGGCCGGTCGCCTGGCCTCGCTCGACCAGTTCCGCGGCTACACCGTCGTCGGTATGTTGCTGGTGAACTTCCTGGGCGGCTACCAGGTCGTCCCCGCCGTCTTGAAGCATCACAATACTTATTGCAGTTACGCCGATACGATCATGCCGCAGTTCTTCTTCGCGGTCGGATTCGCCTACCGGTTGACGTTCCTCCGGAGAGTTTCCAGCATCGGGATCCGGGCGGCGTCGGTGGCGGTGTTCCGGCGGAATCTCGGGCTGATCTTGCTGGGCTTCGTCCTGTACCACCTCGATGGCAATTTCAAGACCTGGGAGGAAGTCAGGAGTCTGGGCTTCGCCGGTTTTGCGTCGATGGCGTTCCAGCGATCCGTCTTCCAGACGCTCGTGCACATCGCGCTGGCCTCGATCTGGGTGCTCCCTGTGATCGCCTCCGGCCCCCTGGTTCGAGTCGCCTTCCTGATCGCGTCGGCCGGGCTGCACCTCGGGCTTTCGCGCTGGTTCTATTTCGATTGGGCCTGGAACCGTCCGGTCATTGACGGGGGACCGGCCGGATTCCTGACTTGGTCGATCCCGCTTTTGATCGGTTCGCTCGCATTCGACGTCGTCTCGAAGCGAGGGAAAGGCGGTGTCTGGATTCTCGTCGGCTGGTCGGTCGCATTGATGGGCGTGGGCCAGGCCCTGTCGAGTCTGGCCGGTCCCTCCGTCCCCTGGCCATTCGTCCCGCCAGTCGGGCCGGTGGGACTCTGGTCGATGAGCCAGCGAACCGGGAGCGTCTCCTATCTGACCTTCGCGGCCGGATTCTCCCTCGCGACTTACGCCCTGTTCGTCGTGCTCTGCGATCGATGGAATTTCCAATCGCCCATCTTCCGGGCCTTCGGCCGGAATGCCCTGGCCGCATATGTCCTGCATGGCCTGGTCGCCGGCGCGATCAAGCCCTTCGTCCCGGGAGACTCGCCCGGATGGTTCGTCGCGGCGGGATTCCTCGCCTATTTCGCGATCAATCTCCTGTTCGTCAGGGGCATGGAGAAAGATGGCCTTTATTTGAGAATGTGAAGGATCACGCCCGCGACTCGACATCCGCCGATTCCCACCTCGACAGGCCCGCCGCGGCCCAGAGACCCATCAGGGGTTCGATGGGCAGGTGGAATCTCGCCGAGACGATCGTCAGGGCGTGGAAGGTCGCGATCAGGGCGGCCGTGAGCAGGGTCGGCCCGAGGCGTCGCCGGATCTCCGGCCTGGCCAGGATCAGGCCGAGGGCCGCCAGGGCGGTCAGTCCGAGGTGGCTGGCCCGGTAGATCAGGCTCCGGGTCTTGGGGTTGGTCTCGTCGAAGAGGAGGAAGTAGCGGAGCCGACGGAGGCAGAGCCGGGGATAGCGGCCGGGCTCGTCGCGGAGTTCGGCTAGGGCCCGACGGAAGAGCTTCCGCGAGCGCTCGGGCTCGGAGACCGACCCGAGTTCCCGGTAGTCCTCCTGGGTCAGGGCGATGTCGTCGATATATCCCGCGGCGTGCCGGGCCTTCCAGAGCGACTCATTCCACTCGCGGAGCCCCCCCGGCTTGCGGGCCAGGGCCTCCTCGACCGAGGCCCGGACGACCTTGTCGGTCCCCCGGCTCAGGGCGATGTTCCCTTGCCAGAAGGCGTAACCGAACGAACTCTTGATCGGCACGAACTCGCCGTGGACCCGGGCATTCCGGATCATCCAAGGCGCGATGCAGAGGGCGGCCGTCACCCCGACCAACCCGACCGGGCGGATCGAGCGCCGGAACCCCTGGCCGATCGCGATCGCCCAGGCCATTCCCGGCGCGACCAGGCCCAGGATCGGGTCGGACAGGGCCAGCAGGCCGAGGAAAATCCCCGCGAAGACCGAGTCGCGTACCAGACCCGTCCGTCCCGCCCGATAGGCCCAGGCCAGGCAGGCCGCCAGGAGCGTGGCCGCCAGGGAAACCACCTGGACATGCGTGGCCGAGTAGACCAGCGTCGGGTGCAAGGCCGCGATCAGGCCGGCCCCGGACGCGACCCAAGGTCGTCGAGGGGCCAACTCGACCGCGAGCATGACCACGAATCCGACCATCAGGCCACCGAGAACGGCCTGGCCCAGTTCCAGGATCAGGAGCGATCGAGCGGTCCCGACGCCGCTGATCGCGTAGGCTCCCGCCACCAGTGTCGGGTAGAGTGGTGCCTGTTGCGAGGTCGGCCCGTCCGCGCCGAGGAAGTGGACCGAGAACCCTCGGCCCGCCAGCAGGTTGGCCGCGATCTCGCCGTGCTCATAGGTGCTGTGTGGGACCGTGTGGCTCTGGAGGACCAGGACCGCGGCCGCTCTCGAAACGATGGCCAGCGAGATCAGGGCGATCAGGACGCGGCGATCGGGCATCCCTGCCGACTCCCCCGGGAAATCCGCCGGGAGGACCGGGGCCATCCTGGTCGATCTCCCTGCCGAGGCCGGGATTGTGGCCGGGTCGCCGCGATCCGGTCAACCCCCAGTTCCGGAGGCCGCGCCGGAGAATCCTCGAATGGGCCGGGCCTCACGCCTCGGCGACCGGGTTCCTCGTCGAACCATCTCCCACTAGCGGAATGCCTACCCCTGACTCAATTGGGATCGATTGGCCGCATCGCCCTGATCGAGGCCCTTCCCTTCGACAATCACCGTCGAGGTCGATCTGATCTCGCAAGCCCCAAGAGGACTGGGCTACTGGAACTTCAGGCCGTCTGGTAGGCGACGGCCAGGGGCAGGGGGCGGCGGCGCTGGCGTTGGGCCGGGGAGGCGGGAGGGTTGTCGTCCATCTTCTTGATGGCGCGGACCTCGATCTTGCGGACCCACTCGCGAGTCACCCCGAGGCGTCGCCCAACTTCTTTGAGGGTCATGGGGTTGTCGCCATTGAGGCCGAATCGGAGTGTGATGATGGTCCGCTCGCGATCGTCGAGCCGGTCGAGCCGACCGAGGAGTTCGCGGCGTTCGTCGGCGGCCTCGAGCGCGGCATCGGGACCATCTCGGTCGTCGCTGGCCTCGTCGGGCGACCAGCCGTTCTCGTCGTCGCCTCCCTCCAGGCGAAGCTGGCTGGCCTGGCGAGCCCGCTCGACCAGGACGCGCTGGGCGTCGGTCAGGCCCAGGGTGACGGCGATCTCATCGAAGGTCGGAGTCCGCCCGAGTTCTCGAGACAGGGCCCGCTCGGCCTTGCGCCACTTCGAGAGGAGGGTCACCATGTGGGCCGGCAGGCGGATGGTGGCGGTGGTGTTGGTCAGGGCGTGGCGGATCGCCTGCTTGATCCAGTAGCTGGCGTAGGTGCTGAACCGGGTGCCGAAATTCGGGTCGAATTCCTCGGAGGCGCGGATCAGGCCCAGGTTCCCCTCGCCGATCAGGTCCTCCAGGGTCATCCCTCGACCGGTGTAATCACGTGCGATCTTCACGACGAGCCGGAGATTGGCCCGGATCATCCGGGATCGGGCGTCGCGGTCTCCGGCGGCGATGGCCCCGGCCAGCTCGCACTCCTCGGTGGCGGTCAACAGCGTATCCTTGCGGATCTCGCGGAGATAGAGATCCATGCAACCGGCGTCACTGCCCTGAGCGTCGATCCGGGTCATCGGTGTAGGCTCCTGTTCCGCGAGCTTGTCCCCCGAACATTGGGGGCATCCAACGACGGAACCGACGGGGACCAGGGCCATCCGCACCGAGCCGACCCGGTCGCGACAGCAAGTCGCAACCCTCCCGGCCCTTTTAATCCTAAGTTGGTGCGTATGGCTCTTGGTGGGACCTTCGGAGGGCCCCGGGGTGATCTCCCGGCAAGCCCAGCTCTCGTCGTCAACAAGCTGGTTGAGAACGGGGCGAAAATCCGGCGCTCTTTTTTTTAAAATTCAGGATTGACCCGAAAAATGTCCTAACATAGCTCGGCGAAGCCTCTCGTCGGTCTCCGCCGCATTGTCCCTCGCGGCCGTGTTCGATCTAAGGGATGGACCCGATGCCAAAAAACCAATCGGTCGACGATTATTCCTTCGCAAAGAAGTTGGCTTCGGCTATAATAATGTTCGCCTTGAAGCCTTCTTTACCGTATCCAAGGGATAGTTCACTCCCCGGGCGGTCTGACGACGAGGACGTCGTCGAGCATCTCTCCAGTCCTGGCGACTTCGAGAACCCTGCGGGCGGTGACCTCCCAGGTCCGAGGGACACGGTGATGGACGACGTCGACTTCGCCGATCTGATCGGACGCGCCAGGGCGGGTGAAGGCGCGGCGATCTCCGCTATCCTGAGCCAGTTCGAGCCCGAAGTCCGGACGATGGTCCGGGTGCGGCTCCCTCGGGCCCTCCGCAATCAGTTCGACTCGATGGATTTCGTCCAGGCGATCTGGACCAGCGTCTTCACGGGCAAGGCAGATGAGTGCGTCGAGTTCGCCGATGCCCACCATTTTCGCGGATACCTGGCCGGGGTGGCCCGGAACAAGGTCTTCGAGGAACATCGACGGCTGACCAGGACCAAGAAATACGACCTCGGTCGCGAGGAGCGGCTGTACGTCCGCAAGGGAGAACGCGAGGTCCCGCGCGAGGTCGCGGCCCCGGACCCATCGGCGAGCGAGACGTTCCAGGCTCGCGATCGGTTCGGCCAGTTGACCGAGGGGCGATCCGCCGACGAGGTGAAGATCGTCGAACTCCGTCGCCAGGGCCTGACCTTCGAGGAGATCGCGAAGAAACTCGAGATCGGTGAGCGGTCGGTCCGTCGGGTGATCGAGTCGATTCGCGAACGGGATGCGATTCGAGCACGGATGGAGAATCGGCAATGGCGATGAATCCCCGAATTCGCCGACATCGCGCCCCGGTTCATCGGCACTGGTCGGGCCCCCGCCCGACGGCCTCGACCGACCCGAGGCGAGCCCGCCGACGCCCCCCCGCACCGACTCCTCCGCCGAGCGAGGCCGGCACGACCGCGACGCTCGATACGATCCTCGACGAGTTCACCAGGAGCTGGGAGCGGGGCGATCATCCCCAGGCCGAGAAATTCCTCGGCCTCCTCGCGCCGGCGGACTCCGCCGAGCTGATCTATCACGAATACTGCCTGGCCGAGGCGTCGGATCTCGAACCCGACCCGACCGAGTACCTCCGTCGCTTCCCCGAGCAGGCCGACGCGCTGAATCGACTCTTCTCGCTCCACGGTGCCCTGCCGGCCTCGATGCTCCGCGCCTGGGCCGAGCCGGCCGACCTCCCCTCGGCCGGCGACGAGATCGGGCCTTATTCGCTGACCCGGGAACTGGGCCGGGGGGCCTTCGCTCGCGTCTTCCTGGCCGAACAGGCCGATCTCGACAATCGCCAGGTGGTCGTCAAGGTCTCGACCCGCGCCACCGCCGAGCCGAGGCTGCTGGCCCGGGCCAGGCACGCCCACATCGTCGAGGTCCTCCGCCATGCCGTCGCCGACGACGGGGCGCTCCACCTGGTCTGCATGCCCTTCCTGGGCGGGGCGACCCTGGCCTCGGTCCTCGAACGTCGCCGATCGATCGGCCGTGCAGCCCGGTCCGGCAAGGATCTCCTGTCCGACCTCGATCGCGTCGCCGCCCCGGAGTATCCCGCATCGGGGATGTCTCGTCCTGCCCGCGAGATTCTGGCCGACATCTCGTATCCCAAGGCGATCGCCTGGATCGTCGCCCGGCTGGCCGAGGCCCTCGACCATGCCCACCGACGAGGCGTAGCCCACGGCGATCTGAAGCCTTCGAACGTCCTGCTGACGGCCGAGGCGACGCCGATGCTCTTCGACTTCAACCTGGCCGTCGACTGGCACGGGATCGGCCGGGGCGAGCCGGCCTCCGACGCCGGGGGGACGCTGGCCTACATGGCCCCCGAGCGGCTCCACGCCATCGCCCGCGGGCCGGACGAAGTGGGAGGTCGCCCCATCGATCTTCACCGGGCCGACCTTTACGGGATGGGCCTGGTCCTCCTTGAGTCTTTGACCGGTCGGGGCCCCGAGGTCCCTCGCCCGACGGGGGGGAGCCCCCGCGATTCGGCCGAGGCCCTGGCACGATCCCGCCGCGACCTCCCCGGGCCGCTCCGAGGTCGAGGCCGGCACTCGATCCCGCCGACGCTCCGCTCGATCCTGGCGAAATGCCTGGCGCCGGACCCCGCCGACCGCTACGCCCGGGGCGTCGAGCTGGCCCAGGACCTCGACTGCTGGCGGGAAGATCGTCCGCTCGTCTTCGCCGATGAGACGCGGGAAGCAGCCCTGGCCCGACGAGTCCGGCGTGGTCGACGTGTCCTGGCCGCCGGGCTCCTGTCCCTGGCCGCGAGCCTGGCGGTCGGGGGCTTCGCGACGATGATCTTCATGGGCTCCAAACGCGATCAGGCCAGCGCCCGATGGTCGATGATCCCCGGCGGGAGCGACCCGGATATCTTCCCCTCTCGCCTTCTCGGAAACTGGCAGGATCGCCCCGGTGATCCCGCCGAGATCGCGGGCCGGCTACTCTCCTGGTACGGCGTCGAGGCCGATCCCGACTGGCGGAATCGGGCTGACGTCGCCTGGCTACCCGAGAGAGAGCACGCCGAGAACGAGGCCTGGCTCGACGAGCAGGTGCTCCGACTGGCCATGGCGCTGGGCGATCGCCCGGATTCTCCCGGAGACTGGAAGCGGGCGCTGGGCCTCCTGGAGCAGAATGTCGCCCGGAAGCCACTGGCGGCGTTCCGGGCCGAGATCCGGTCGCTGCGTTCCAAGCTTGGCCTGCCCGATCCCGGGCCGCGCCCGGCCGACGTCCCCCGACCTCCCCGATGGCTGGACGATTACCTTCAAGGCGTCGCGTCCGAACGGCTCCACGCCCGGGAGGCGGGCGAACATTATGGCGACGTCCTTCGCGCTCGCCCCGATCACTTCTGGGCCCACTATCGCGCCGCCGTTGTCGCATGCCGGATCGACGACTATCCCGAAGCGGAGCGGCACATTCGCCGGTGCATCGCCCAAAGGCCCGACAATCCGGCCCTCCACGTCCATCTGGCAAGCCTGCTCTTCAAGCAAGATCGGGATACGGCCCGATCCGGACGAGACCAGAGCTTCGCCGAGGCCATCGCCGAGTGCGACAACGCGCTCGACCTCAACCCCGACTTCGCCGAGGCCAACTTCACCAGGGCGGTCATCCTCCATACCGCCGGCCAGGCCCGGAGCGTCGAGTCCGACGTCAATCGGTTCAAACTCCTGACGAAATCCCACGGCCCCGCTGCCTCACTGATGCATCGCGTGAGGATCATGGCCCATTACGGGTCGAATCGCGTTATCGATGTCCCCGAGGTCGAATCCCTCACAAGGCAGGCCCTTGATGCCAACCGCTATGACGGCGACGCCCGCGCGACCCTCGCCCACGCCCTGTTCATGAGCGGCCGTCACTCCGAGGCACTCGCCGAATACGATCGCGTGATCGCTGCGAATCCCGATCACCTCAAGGCACGCTATCAGCGAGGCTTGCTAGTCCGACTGGGAGACGTCCGAGCCTCGACCGATGTCTTCGCCGCCTTGATCGCCCATCCTCGCTTCGAGGAATTGCTCCGCGAGGAGCCGACCGCGATCCGTTCCTTCCATTACGTCGCTCATGACCTCGCCGAGCAAGGCAGGGCCGACGAAGCGATGCAACTGGCCCAACAGAGCCTCGCACTCGTCAACCGGTCCCGGGCACTCCGGGATGAGGCCCTCGTTTCGGGAGACATGAGGAATCGGCACGAACTCGCCCCTCGGGGCGAGACCTATTACCTGATGGCCCGGATTCTCGCGTCGGCCGCCCGGTCCGATCCCGGCCAACTCCTTCAGGTCGCCGAGCACCTCGAACGGGCGTTTCAGGTCCATCCCATGTTCCGGGATGATTGGTTCGCGAAGGACCGGAAGTTCGAGGGTCTTCGGGGAGAGATCCTCGACCGGATCCGAGAGAAGCCCGTCCGATTTTGAACTCGTCCCGATCGATTCGTAGGCGCAATTAAGAGGGCCTTCCGGATCGATCCGATCCGGAAGGCCCCGATCATCCGACCTCGTTAATCGCTCGCTTTATGCAGGCTCGCTCGTGCCGCCCGAGCCGCTCGGGCTGGAGATCGGAGGCGTGCCGTCACCCGAAGGGGGAGCGGGGCTGGTCGGGGTGGTGGTGTCGATCGGTACCGGGTTGCTCGGGTCGGTCGGGATCGGGTCTTTCTTGACCACGGGGGGGGACGTGTTCGTGGTGGCGACTCGCGTCGTCGGGATATAAATTTCTGCCGCGACCGGGATGGCCACGATCCCCGAGGGGCTCAGCTTGCGTTCCAGGGCTTCGGGGGCGTAGCGGGGATTGTGGTGGCGACGCATGAGTTGTCCAAGCTCCGTGATTTTGATGTTGCAGTGCAGACCGCTCGTCCATCAAGATCAGGGATTTTGGTCCCGCTTAAGCACTCGATTTTTCGTTTTCGCAATTTTTCTTTGAAACTCGTCTTGACACTTTGGCGCAACATCGAACCCAGGCCCGCGATGGGGCCTTGGCTGTGAGATGATCTCGCCGGGGCGAGCCCGGACGAAATCAGCCCTCGGCGTGGACGCGGCGGCGTGAGGCGACGATGGCCTTGACCGCGCATCCGCCCGACTCCGTCCCGCATCCGCCCGATCCGCAACCCCCGGACGAACCGCAATCGCCACATCCGTGAGATTCGGGCTCGGGTTCGGGCTCGGCTTCGCTTTCCGGGACGTCGCGGCCGGCCGGTTCCAGGACGACGTCGAGCCCGCAGCGAGACCGGAGGGCCGCGACCAGACCGGAAGCGTCGAGACGATGAGGCCCGAGGTAATGGAGGACCGTCCGGCCCGGTTCGAGCAAGGGCTCGGCGTCGATCAACTCCAGCGGCCAATCTCCTTCATCGAAAATGGCCCGGCAGGCATCGAAATGCACGCGACGATCGAGCACGGCCTGGTTCGACCGTTCGAGATCGTCGGGGCCGGCCTGCCGGAGGATCGGGGCGAGCCCGGGCTCGGAATCCGGGGCAGGCGGGGCTTCGGCGAGGACTCGGCCCAGTTCGGCCCCCCGGTGGGTCCGGATCACCACCCACCGGCCCGGCTCGAAACTCTCGGAGTCGGTCGCGAAGCGGCCGACGGCATTGGCCAGGCCGTAACGAATCAGGTAGACGCGTCCCATGCGGCTCGCTCCGGGCGACCTGCGCGGCCGATTCGTGAGGAAATTGCGGGCGAATGGCGGGCCTCGCGCATCGGGCCGAATTCCCAGTCTAGAGCCCGCGATCCTCGGACGCAATCCGAAGCGCGGTCGTCGAGAAGATCGAGTCCGAGTTCTCGCAAGTTTCGATCGCGGCTATAATTTCGAGCGGACCGACTGGCGAGGCGACCGTTCCGGGAGCCTGGCGAGACGGCTCTGACCGAGGAAGATCGCCGCTCGAAGGATGCGCGACATGGGCCGAGCACGCTGCACGTTGAAAGTCCGAGGGTTGGACTGCCCGAACGAGGTTGCTCCGCTGCGCGCCGCCCTCGAAGGCGGCCCGGGGATCGGCAACCTTGGCTTCGACTTGATCCACGGGATGTTGACGATCGAGTATGACCCCGAGGCGACCGAACCCTCCGCACTGATCCGTCGGATTGCGGCACGCGCCGGCATGCAGGCCGAGTTGGCGGGCGCCCCCGAGCAGGCCGGGAGCTGGTGGTCGAGGCACGGGCGATGGGCCTCCACGGCGGCCTCGGGCCTATCGCTCCTGGTGGGCGTCCTGATCGATTGGGGGACGGCGAGCCCGAACGCTTCGACGATCGCGTATGCACTGGCCGTGGCCGCCGGTGGTCTGGACCTTGCCCCTCGGGCCTTCCGGAGCCTCCGGGGGTTTCGCCTGGATATCCACGTCCTGATGCTCTCCGCGATCCTGGGCGCGATCGCGCTGGGGCAGTGGGACGAGGCGGCGACGGTGGCCTTCCTGTTCGGGCTCTCCGAGGCGTTGGAGGCCCTGAGCGTCGACCGGGCTCGCCGGGCCGTCCGGGCCTTGCTGGAGGTCGCCCCCGAGAACGCCGAGGTGATCGGCCCGGATGGGGCCATCTCGATCGTGCCGGCCTCCGCGGTCCGGCCTGGGGACCGGGTCCGGGTCCGCTCCGGCGAGCGTGTCCCGGTGGACGGCCCGGTCGTCTCGGGACGCTCCAGCGTCGACCAGAAGGCGATCACCGGCGAGTCGGTCCCGGTCGTCCGCGAGGTGGGCGATGTCGTGTTTGCCGGATCGGTCAACGGCGAGGGGGCGCTGGAGGTCGAGGCGTCGGGCACGTTCGAGGATTCGCTGATCGCCAAGGTGGCCGAGCGGGTCCGCGAGGCCCAGGCGAGCCGAGCCCCGGTGGAGCGGACCGTCGAGCGATTCGCGGCCTGGTACACGCCGATGGTGGTCGCGATCTCACTGGCGGTGATGCTCGGGCCGCCCGCGGTCCGGCTCGGCTCGGGAAGTCCGGCGGAGTGGGCCACCTGGTTCGCCCGGGGCCTGGTGATCCTGGTGATTGCCTGCCCTTGCGCCCTGGTGATTGCCACGCCGGTGGCCCTGGCGTCGGCGCTGGCGTCGGCCAGTCGTCGGGGAGTCTTGCTCAAGGGAGGGCAGTTCCTGGAGGAGATGGGCCGGCTCCGGGTCCTGGCGTTCGACAAGACGGGGACCCTCACCCGGGGCGAGCCCGACGTGGTGGAAGTGGTCCCGACCGGCGACCGGGCCGATGCCGACGTCCTGAGGATCGCCGCGGCCCTGAGCGACCAGGGGGGGCATGTCCTGGGCCGGGCGATCTCGAAGCACGCCCGGACCTTGCGGCTTCAGGTCCCGACGGCCGATGGTTATCAGGCCACCCCCGGCCTGGGGGCCTCGGGGCGGGTCGGCTCGGAGCACTATCACATCGGGAGCCATCGCTACATCGACGAGTCGGGCTTCTGCCCGCCCGACTTCCACGCCCGACTGGGCCGCGCCGAGGGAGACGTGGGGACCTCGGTGGCCCTGATCACCGAGAGCGGCCCGATCGGCTGGATTCGACTGGCCGACCGGCCCCGGCCCGAGGCCGCCGCCGTGATCGCCGAGCTGGCCGCGCTCGGGATCGAGACGGTCATGCTGACCGGCGACAACCAGCCCACGGCCGCCGCGATGGCCCGCGAACTTGGGATCGTCGACCAGCGGTCCGGGCTCCTCCCGCTCGACAAGGCCCGCGCGATCACGGAGCTGAACGACCGACGAGGCCCGACCGGGATGGTCGGCGATGGCGTCAACGACGCCCCGGCCCTGGCCGCCGCGAGGGTCAGCGTCGCGCTCGGGGGGATCTCCAGCGCCTCGGCCCTGGAAACCGCCGACGTCGTCCTGATGGCCGACGACCTCGCCGCGCTCCCCTGGCTCGTCCGACTGGGCCGGGATACCCTCTCGCGGATCCGGCAGAACATCGCCCTGGCCCTGGGCTCGAAGGCCCTGGTCCTCGTCCTGGCCGTCTTCGGCCTGGCGACCCTCTGGATGGCCATCCTGGCCGATGTCGGGGTCAGTATCCTGGTGACGGCGAACGCCCTGAGGCTCCTCCGGCGAGCCTGACCCATCCCCTCCATGCGGCTTCAGATAGGTCGCCCGCGCCTTTCAAAAACGATGAGAATAATGCCCCGAGGAGGGGTGTCGAGCGTTGCGAAGGCCCATCATCCGCTCGTGATCCCGGTGGGTCTCGACGAGTTCACGCGTCCGGCTCGTCGACTTTCTCCAACAAATGTTGTAGGGTGGTATGGGTGGTCATCCTGTTCTTCCCGAAGTCTTGTTCCTCGAATCATCTTCGGTGAAGCGGGACTTCGAATCCTGGAACCGACGGGCTGATGGGTGGTTTTGAGGGTCTTCGACCTTGGGGAATCCTGGAACGGGAGATTTCCAGGTTTGACTTCGCTTCAAACATTCGTCAACATGGCGCGAAGCAATACCAACCGCTCCCGCCTGGTTTGACTGGAAAGTCCCCCGAGACCGCCCGACGAATGGGCCTGCCGACTGTCCGGGTCGCGAGGTACGACCTACCCTAGCCTACAACTACCCTCCCAAGGAGGACTGATCCATGCGCGTCCCTCGACGGATCCACTGGCTCGTCCTGTCGGCCGTCACGGCCCTGGGCCCGGCCCTTGCCCCGGCCTCCGACACGCCGGTCGACCCGATCGGATCGCCGGCGAAGGTCGCCATCGAGCCGGCTCAATCGACCCTGGTTGGCCAGCGGGCGACCCGCCAGTTGATCGCCTCGGCGACCGACCCCGACGGCTCGATGAGGGACCTGACCAGGGCCCTGACCTGGAGCAGTCTCGACCCGACCATCGCGACAGTCTCGCCCAAGGGACAGGTGGTCCCGGTGGGGAACGGCAAGGCCACCATTGTGGCTCGGGGGGGGAGCGTCGACGTCCAGGCGACGGTCGAGGTCTCGGGAATGGAGGCCGTCCGACCGGTCAGCTTCCGGAATGACGTGATTCCCGCGTTCAGCCAGGCCAATTGCAATATGGGCGCCTGCCACGGGACTCCCACCGGAAAGGGCGGGTTCCGCCTGAGCCTCCGGGGTTACCTCCCCGATCAAGATTTCACGATCCTGACCCGCGAGGCCGGCGGTCGGCGGATTAACGTCATGGCCGCCGAGTCGAGCATCCTGCTCCGCAAGCCGACCGGCGAGGTGGCCCACGAGGGCGGGCTTCGCCTGATCCGCAACTCGAAGTCCTACGAGTATCTCCGCGACTGGATGAAGGAAGGGGCGAAGGACGACCCCGCCGCCCCGCTCGCGGTGAAGCTCGAGATCCTCCCCGGTGCCCGGGTCCTGAACGCACCGGCCACGAGCCAGCAAGTCGCCGTGGTCGTGCACTACGCCGACGGGTCGTCACGCGACGTGACCCCGATCTGCTATTTCAACTCGTCCAGCCCAGAGATCGCCGACGTGGACGCCGACGGATACGTCGCGTTCAAGAACCGGGGCGAGGTCGCGATCATCGCCCACTACCTCGACCTCGTCGCCAATGTCCGCTTGACGCATCTGGTGGATGTCCCGGGCTTCCAGGTCGCCGAGGTTCCCCGGGATAACACGATCGACCAGACCGTCTTCGCCAAGCTGAACCGGATGAGGATCAGCCCGTCCGAGACCTGCACCGACAACGAGTTCATCCGACGGGCCACGCTCGACGCCCTGGGGATCCTGCCCAAGCCCGAGGAGGTCGAGGCCTTCCTGAACGACCCCTCGCCCGACCGTCGGGCCAGGCTGGTCGACCGGCTCCTGGGTCGCCCCGAGTTCGCCGACTTCTGGACCCTGAAGTTTGCCGACATCCTCCGGGCCAACGGACGACTGATCGAGACCAAGGGGACTCACGCGTTCAACCGCTGGATCCGCGAGAACCTCGAGCAGAACGTCCCGCTCGACCAGTTCGTCCGGGAACTCCTGACCGCCAATGGCTCGACCCTCCGGAACCCGGCCGCGAACTATTACCGGATCAGCCGCGACCCGGAGAACTCGACCGAGACCACCGCTCAGCTCTTCCTCGGCGTCCGGATCCAGTGCGCCAAGTGCCACAACCACCCTTTCGAGCGATGGACCCAGGATGATTATTACGGGTTCGCCGCCTTCTTCTCCCGGATCAAGCGGAAGCCCGGCAGCCTGCCCACCGATGAGGTGGTCTACGGGGGCGATTCGGGCGAGGTCCGCCAGCCCCGGACCGGCAAGGTGATGAAGCCCAAGGCCCTGGGAGGCCCGACCTTCGACGATTCGGGCTCGCCCGACCCGAACATGCTCGATCGTCGAGAGTCGCTGGCGAACTGGCTGACCGGCCCGGAGAATCCGTTCTTCGCCAAGAGCCTGGTCAACCGGGTCTGGTATCACCTGATGGGCCGGGGGATCGTCGAGCCGGTGGATGACTTCCGCGACTCGAACCCCGCCTCCAATGACGAGCTGCTCGACGGCCTGACCGCCGACTTCGTCAAGGGCGGGTTCAACCTCCGGGCTTTGGTCCGCTCGATCCTGGTGAGCCGGACTTATCAGCTCTCGTCGAAGACCAACGAGTTCAACGCGGCCGACAACCTCTACTTCTCGCACGCCGCGACCAAGCTCCTGCCCGCCGAGGTCCTGCTCGACGCGATCTCGTCGGTCACCGGCACCTCGACGCCGTTCGATGGCCTGCCCAAGGGGACGCGAGCCACCCAGATCCCCGACGGCAAGATGGAGAACCCGTTCCTCAAGACCTTCGGCCGACCGGCCCGCGAGTTGGCTTGCGAGTGCGAGCGAGAGAGCGACTCGAATCTCTCGCAAGCGTTGCAGCTCATCGGCGGTGCCACGGTCAACGGCAAGCTCCGCGACGACAACGGACGGATGGCCCGCCTGGCCAAGTCCGAGGCCACTCCCGAGCAGATCACCCGCGAGCTCTATCTCGTCGCCGTGGCCCGGGAACCCAACGCCACCGAGACCGCCGCCGCCGCCAAGCACCTCACCTCGTCCGCCGACCGACGCCAGGCCGTCGAGGACCTTGGTTGGGTCCTGATCAACTCCAAGGAATTCCTGTTCCGGCATTGAGCCGGGACGGCGCGGCGAAGCTCCGCCGACCAAGCGAGGCGTCCGGAAATCTCAGGAGGCCGGGGTTGCGAATCGTCGCAATCCCGGCCTTTCGCTTGAGGTCGGAACATCAGGCGTCCTGGACGCCGGGCTTGCCCGCCTCGACGACGAACGAGGCCTTGTTGATTGCCGGGGCTCCGGGCCTGGTGACGTCCTCGACCACGATGTAATCACTCCGCCAGGCGGTGGGCGTCACGGTGCATCGGACGTAGCCCCTCTGGGCGTTGAAGAACTTGAGGCCCGCGTTCTCGGCCTTCAGCGCCTCGAATCGTTTGGTCTCGCCGTTCCCGTTGCCCCCGCTGGAGATCGAGGTTCCGACGAACTCGGCGGCGACCACGGGCGTCTCGGCCTTCCGGTCGTCGACCCGGAGGTCGTTGACCCAGTTGGAGTGGATGTCGCCGGTCAGGACGACCGGGTTCAGGACCTTCCGGTCGGCGAGGAACTTCACCAGCTCCATCCGCTCGTGGGCGTAGCCCGGCCACTGGTCCATCGAGTAGCGGTCGTTCTCGTCCGGAGAGAGGTCGACCATCCCCATCATCACCTGCTGGGCCAGGACGTTCCAGGTCCCCGGCGAGGCCAGGAGCGACTCTTCGAGCCATCCTTTCTGCTCGGCCCCGAGCATGGTGTTCCTCGGATCCAGGGCATTCTCGTTGAGCTCGGCCCCCTTGTCGTCGTTGGGCTGGTCGGTCCGATACTGGCGGGTGTCGAGCACGAGCAGCTCGGCCAGTCGACCGTAGGAGGCCTTGCGGTAGAGCTGCATGTCGGGCCCTCGGGGGATCGAGCCGGCCCGGAGCGGCATGCTCTCGTAATAGGCCTGATAGGCGTTGGCCCGGCGGATCAGGAAGGCGACCGGATCGACCCCCGACTCCTCGGAAACAGCCCCCGCGCAGTTGTTGTCGAATTCGTGGTCGTCCCAGGTCACCAGCCAGGGGCATCGGGCGTGGGCCGCCTGGAGGAAGGGGTCGGCCCGGTACTGGGCGTGGCGGATCCGGTAATCATCCAGGCTGTTGATCTCCTCGCCCAGATGCTTGCGGACCTTCCCGTCCCGACCCCCGTATTCGTAGATGTAATCGCCGAGGTGGAGGATCAGGTCCAATTCATCCTTGGCCATGTGCTCGTAGGCAGTGAACAGGCCCTGCTCGTAGTTCTGGCAGGAGGCGAAGGCGAACCGGAGCGAGTCGGGTCGGGTCGACGCCCCGGGCAGGGTCCGGGTTCGGCCGATCCGGCTCTCGGCGTCCCCGGCGCGGAACCGGTACCAGTACCAACGGTCGGGCTCGAGCCCTTCGGCCTCGACGTGGACCGAGTGGCCGAGCTGTGGCGTGGCCACGGCGGTCCCCCGGCGGACGATCCGCTTCATGGACTCGTCGTCGGCGATCTCCCAGGTCACGTCGATCGCCTCGGGAGGGAGCCCGCCGCCGGGCTCGAAGGGCCGGGGAGCCAGCCGGGTCCAGAGGACGACCCCCGAACTGGTGGGGTCCCCCGAGGTGACGCCCAAGGTGAACGGGTCATCCCCGAGCGCGAACCGGCGCGAGATCGAGCCCATGGAACGGCCGGCGAGCCAGGGCAGGGAGGCCATCGCCGCCCCGGAGGCCAGGAACAACCGCCGGCTGACCTTGCCCTCGCGTCGGGCGGCCTCGCGAATTTCGTTGATTTCAAACATGAGTCGATGGTCCTGCGTGAGATCGTTGCCCGGATCGCCCCGGCGCCAGTGGTCGGATCATTTGCCGCATTTCTCCGGCATTTTCGCCGAGTTTGACCCCGCAGGCGAGCCATTGCCGCGAACTTTTCCGAGACTTCACGCGACCTTCGGCCCGTCTACACGATCGGCCCCGAGCCTCCTTCCAGCCACGCTGGTCAGATCGCGGCGGCCGTCCTCGACGGCTCGATCTCGCTCGCTTTCGCCCCCGGGAAGCGGATCACGAACCGGGTCCCGCGTCCGGGTTGACTCTCGACCTCGATCGACCCGCCGGAGGCGACCACGATCCGTCGGACGACCGAGAGGCCGAGCCCGACGCCGCCCCGGCCGAGCCGACGGGCCTGGGGGGAACGATAGAACGGGTCGAAGATGGAGGCAAGCTCGTCGTCCGTCATCCCCATCCCCGAGTCCTCGATCACGAGGTTCGTCAGGCCCGATTCCGAGCGGCAGGAGACGACGACCGGCGTCGACGGGTCGCTGTACTTCAGGGCGTTTTCCACGAGATTCTCCAGGAGCTGGGCCAGGAGCGAGGGGTGGGCACGGACCCATGCCGGATCATCGGGCACTTCGACGCGGAGGTCGGCGGCCCGGGGGTGATCCGACCAGCGCCCGAGCTGCTCGGGGACCCATGCGGTGAGGTCGATCGGCTCGCGATCGGGGGCCATCGCCTCGCTCTCTGTCCGGGCCAGGAACAGGAGGGCCTCGACGATCTGTCGGAGTCGTTCGGCCTCGCGATGGACCTGATCCAGGGCCTGCTCGTACTCCTCGGGCGGTCGAGGGCGGCGTCGGATGACCTCGACGAGATTCAGGAGGCCCGCGAGCGGGGTCCGGAGCTGGTGGGAGGCGTCGCCGGTGAACTGGCGTTGCCGTTCGAGCGTGGCGTGGAGTCGCCCCAGGAGTTCGTTGAAGGCCCGGCCGAGATCCTCCAACTCGTCGCCGGTCCCCGGGCTCGGGAGCCGGTAACCGCCGTCCGCCGCCGTCATCTCGCGGGCGGCCTTCGCCATCCGGGTCATGGGCGACAGCGCACTCCGGCAGAGTCGGCGACCGACGGCGGCGCAGAGCAGCCAGAGTGCCATCGAGACCCCCGCCAACGCGACGGCCAGGCGTCCCAGGCTCGACTTGATCGGGGCCGGCGAGAGCCCGACGGTCAGGACCAGCTCCGGGTATTCGACATCGTCCCCGGGATCGTCGTCTTCGGGATGGCCCTTGCCGATCTTCAAGAGTTCCGGCAAGCGGAGATGCCTCCGGGCGATCCACCAGTCGTCGAAGTCGCCGATCGAAGTCGCGTCGCCGGCCCGCTCGGGCAGTAATTTGGAGACGAAGGGCGGGGAAAATTCGCCGAAACGGATGTTCGGCGATTGGTCGATGAGGCCGCCGAGCCGGTCCTGGATGATCCACCGGACATCCTCGACCCCGGTGTCCATGCCGAGGGTCAATCGGCGGTCCTCCGGCTCCCACTCCAGGCCGTCGGTCTCCACGTCGACCGCCGCTTCCAGCGTGTCGAGGGCCTTCTCCAGCCGCTCGTCGATCTGACGGGTCAAGTAGGAGTGGCCGAGCAGGTAGAGGGCCCCGGAGAAGCCCAGGAGCACCACGGCCAGGGCCCCCAGGAAGAACAGCGAGAGGCGCGTCGATAGGTTCATGAGGCCGCTTCTCCGGGCTCGCCGAGGGCATAGCCCCGGCCTCGGAGCGTGAGGATGATCCTCCCGCCGTGGGCCTCGAGCTTGCGCCTCAACTCGAAGACGTGGACTTCCAGCGTGTTGGATAGGCCGTCGTAACGCTCCTCCCAGACGTGCTCGTAGATCCTCGTCCGCGAGAGGACCTGCCCGGGATGGCGGAGGAAGAAGACCAGCAGCCCATATTCCCTGGCCGTCAGGTCGAGGGGATGTCCGCCCCGCTCGGCCCTCTGGGTGGCCAGGTCGACCGCGACGTCGCGAAAGTGGAGCGTCGTGCCGGGCCGACCTTCGCCGCGGCGGAGCAGGGCCCGGACCCTGGCCAGCAGCTCGTCGAAGGCGTAAGGCTTGCACAGGTAGTCATCGGCGCCGCCATCCAGCCCGCGAACCCGGTCGGAGACCGCGTCCCTCGCCGTCAGGAACAGGACCGGAGTGTCGCGGTCGCGCTGGCGGAACCGGCGGAGGATCGTCAGGCCGTCCTGGGCCGGGAGCCACCAGTCGAGCAGCACGAGATCCCACGAGCCGGTTTGCAGGGCCGACCAGGCGGACTCCCCGTCGGCCGCCTGCTCGACGATGAATCCTTCCTCGCGGAGCCCGCGAGAGACGGAGGAGGAGATCAGATCATCGTCCTCGACCATCAAGATGCGAATCCCCATGGCATGATCCTACCCGAGTTCGGCCCGTCGTCCCGGATCATTCTACCTCGGAGCTTCGAAATCACCCTCACATCCATCGCCCCCGGCCCACCAAGGAGTAGGCGGCCTGGTCATCGGTCGCGGTCAGGCTCAAGACGGCCAGATCGTCCTGCGTCCCGCGGTCCTTCGCGATCAGGCCGAACCTCGCCAGGAGGTTGTTCCCCTCGGAGACGGCCCGAGCGTTGCGGCTCCATCGAATCGATTCTTCCCGATCGGTCGTTCTTGTCGAACACGTAAGTCGGGCGAGTTGTGGGGGGACAGGGCGATTTTTGCGGGTGCTGGTCATCGGAATTCCTCGATCGGTTCGGGACGATGTGCTTCAAAGATCGCGGAGGAGTCGGGGACGATGCGCGATCCGGGGGTCGATCCGGCCTCGCGAACGGATGCTCGACGGCGTGTCGTGCCCAATCCGGCAGGACCTGACTCGTCCGATGATCCAGCCGATAATCCGGCCGAGGGCCAGATCAAGGAGGGCCATCGCGTACAAAATGAGGAACCCTTCCGCGAGGCCGAGGCAGGCCCCCCGGAGGGCCGGTAGGATCAGGACTTCGATCGTCGATGAATTCATGACAAGCCTCCTCCAAGCTTCCCGATGGCGAATGCCGATCGGGTCGGAACATGGAGGAAGCTTAGGGAGTCAACCTTAAACCATCATGATCTCCGGATTAATTGCGGTTAACCTTGGAGTAAGTGTTGTTCTTGCAGGGGGTTGCGTTCCGGGCGGATGGCCGCGAGGACGCGAAATGAGCCTTCGGTCGCGCCCCCGGATCTTGCGGGATTCGGGTTTGCCCGGCTCGGCGGTTGCTCCCGAGCTGGGGGCCTGGCAGACTGGCGACGATGCCCAGCCGACCTCTCCCCGAGGAGTTTCTTCCATGAAGTGCCGACTCGCGATCGTGATCCTCAGCGTGGCGGGGCTCGCCGGCCCCGTGCTCGCCCAGTCCGCGGCGGAACGCGGGCAGACCGCCGCCTATGTGTCGGCGTTCCAGAATCCGGATGGCGGGTTCGCCGCGAAGCCCGGCCAGGCGTCGAGCCTGGGCTCAACCTCGTCGGCGATCCGGATCCTCGGGTATGTCGGCGGTTCGGTCCCGGATGTCCCGGGGGCCATCGCCTACGTCCGGTCGTGCCACGACCCGGCCTCCGGGGGGTTCGCCCCGACCCCGGGCGGCAAGCCCGACGTCGTGACCACGGCCATCGGCCTGATGGCGATCTCGGCCCTGAAGCTCGATCCCAAGCCTTACGAAGAAGGGGCGAACGCCTTCCTTTCGAGGAATGCCGGGACCTTCGAGGAGGTCCGGATGGCCGTCGCCGGACTCGAAGCGATCCGGGCGAACTCGCTGGACTTCCCCCGATGGTCCGAGCTGGTCAAGGAGGGGCAGAATCCCGACGGGACCTTCGGGACCGGCCCGGAGAAGGCCCGCGCGACCGGCTCCAGGGTCGTTGCGCTCCTGAGGATGGGCGTGACCCTGGAGGAGCCCCAGAAGGGCGCGATCCTGGCCGCGCTCCGACAGGGGCAGAGGCCCGACGGCGGGTGGTCGGAAGGGGACGGCCCGTCCGACCTGGGGTCCTCGTATCGGATCATGCGGGGCTTCTACATGCTCAAGGAGAAGCCCGACCTGAACCGGCTCCGGGGTTACATCGCCGGCCTTCGCCAGTCCGACGGCGGTTATGCCGCGAAACCCGGCGGGCCTTCCGAATTGAGCCCAACATATTACTGCTCGATCATGTCCTACTGGGCCCGGCAGCTCGACGGCGAGCCGGCCCTGATCGAGACCGCCGGATTCACTCCATTGTTCAACGGCAAGGACCTGACGGGGTGGGAGGGCGATCCCAACCTCTGGTCGGCACGCGACGGCGTGCTGGTGGGCGAATCGCCCGGGATCAAGGAGAATAACTTCCTGGCGACCGACGCGAGCTATGCTGACTTCATCCTCCAGTACTCGGTCCGCCTGACCGACAACGTCGGCAACAGCGGCGTGCAGTTCCGGAGCGTCCGGGTGCCGGGTCACGAGATGTCGGGCTACCAGGCCGATATCGGCGAGGGCTACTGGGGATGCCTCTACGACGAGTCGAGGCGGAATCGGATCCTCACCCAGGCCAACCCCAAGGCGATCGAAGGGCTCCATCTGGGGGACTGGAACCACGTGATGGTCCGAGCTATGGGCGACCACATCACGATCTCGCTGAACGGCGTGACCTCGGTCGACTACCGTGAAACCGACTCCGGGATCTCTTGTGAGGGGCGGATCGCCGTGCAGATTCACGCGGGCGGCCCGATGAAGGTCGAGTTCAAGGATGTCCTGATCCAGCCCCTGCCCATCGCGAAGGTTGACGATCAGCCTAACGCCCCCGGGTTCCACCTCCGGACGGTCAAGACCCCCTCGGGCGATCGGAAGTATTCGGTCTACGTCCCGACCGGCTACGACGGCTCGAAGGAGTACCCGGCCGTCCTGTTCCTCCACGGTTCGGGCGAGCGGGGCGATGATGGGATTCAAGGTGGGCAGATCGGCCTGGGGGCCGCGATCCTGGCGCATCCCGATCGGTTCCCGGCCATCGTCGTCTTGCCCCAGGCGTC
The DNA here is from genome assembly GCF_051175385.1 of Tundrisphaera lichenicola. Lineage (GTDB taxonomy): Bacteria > Planctomycetota > Planctomycetia > Isosphaerales > Isosphaeraceae > Tundrisphaera > Tundrisphaera lichenicola. Next base: position 450,948 of record NZ_CP195106.1, read on the forward strand.
GAAGACCTGGGCCGCCGACTCGGACGACGCCAAGGCCGCGCTCGCGGCGCTCGATGACGTGCAGGCGGCCTACAAGGTCGACAAGAGCCGGGTCGTCCTGACCGGCCTCTCTATGGGCGGGGCGGGAACCTGGTCGATCGCCGCGGCCCATCCCGACCGATTCGCGGCCCTCGTCCCGATCTGCGGACGGGGCGAGCCCGAAGACGCCTCGAAGATCAAGGGTCTGCCAACCTGGGTCGTCGTCGGCGACCGCGACCGGATCGAGACCGTCCGGAACGCCCGCGACATGGTCGCCGCACTCCGACCCGCCGGGGGCGATGTCCGGTACACCGAGTATCGCGAGGTCGGCCACAACAGCTGGGACCGGGCTTATGATGACCCGGCCCTGATCGGCTGGATGCTCCAGCAGCAACGCAAACCCTGAACCCCGGTTGATCCATGATCGATGGCCGATGAGTGATCGGGCGACGCGTTCACCGGCCATCGATCATCCCGGCCCGAGCGGGGCGGGCACGGGTCGAGGTTCGGCGTCCCGCTCGGCGGCCCGGACGATGTTCCGGGCCATCCCGCTGAAGACGAACCAGTGGAGCGGGAAGCAGGCATACCAGTAGAGCTTGCCCCAGAAGGGCGACGGTCTGAAATAGGCAGTCTGGATCAGCTCGGAGCGGTCTTCGCCGTCGGGCTCGACCCGGAATTCGAGCCAGGCGTCGCCCGGGACGATCATCTCGGCGTGGAGCAGGAGCCTCCGGCCGGGGACGACATCCTCGACCCTCCAGAAGTCGATCGCGTCGCCGATCCGGACCGAGACCGGGTCGCGACGCCCTCGGCGGACCCCGACGCCTCCGATCGCCCGGTCCATCCAGCCCCGGATCTCCCAGAGGAACTCGGCGTAGTACCAGCCGACGTCGCCGCCGATCCGTCGGACCTTGTCGAACAGCGCCAGGGCCGGGACCTCGGCGGTGAATCGCTGGACGTCCCGGATCGCATATTGTTCCAGTTCCAGGACGGGCAGTGTGATGTGATCGACCCGGTGGGGCAGGCTGGCGTTGGTCCATCGGGTCTCGACGGCGTTCTGGTTCACCTTGTCGAGGGCCCAACGGCAGGCGTCGTCGAAGCCGGTCCGGGGGATCGGCACCAGTTCCTGGATCTTGCCCTCCTCGCAGACCGTCTCGAAGGCCAGGCTCTCGATCAGGGCGAAGGCCAGGCCCGCGTTGACGGGGGTCATCAGGTTGACCCAGTAGGCCGAGAGCCGGGGCGTCAGGACCGGGACCGTGATGATCCACCTCCGATAGCCCAGGATCTCGGCGAATCGGGTCATCATCTGTCGGTAGGTCAGGATGTCCGGCCCGCCGATGTCGAAGGTCCCCCCGGCGGTCTCGGGGGTCTCCAGGACCCCGACCAGGTAGGCCAAAACGTCGCGGATCGCGATCGGCTGGGTCCGGGTCTCGACCCATCGCGGGCAGAGCATCACCGGGAGCTTGTGGACCAGGGCGCGGAGCATCTCGAACGAGGCACTACCGGAGCCGACGATCATCGCGGCCCGGAGTTCGGTCACGGGGACCTTGCCACTCCGGAGGACGTCGCCGACCTCGTGCCGGCTCTCCAGGTGGGGCGAGAGCTTCTCGGACCGGTGACCGAGCCCGCCGAGGTAGATGATCCGCCCGACCCCGGCTTCTTCGGCAGCGGTCGCGAAATTCTCGGCGGCGACCCGGTCTTGCTTCTCGAAGGTCTTCTCGCCCGCGAGCATGGAATGGACCAGGTAATAGGCGGCCTGGCATCCTTCCATCGCCGATCGGACGGAGGCCCGGTCGAGGACGTCCCCCCGGACGATCTCGACCCGAGGGTCGGCATCCCACGCCCGGCCCGAGAGCTTGCGGACGTCCCGGGCCAGGCATCGGATTCGATAGCCCTTGGCCAGGAGTTGCGGGACCAGCCGCCCGCCAATATATCCGCTGGCCCCGGTGATCAGGATCGGCTTGTCATCGACTGGCATCGGACGCTCCGGTCAATCGGCGGTCCGCCGGCGCGGGCCGGTCGGGCCGCCGACCTGGATTTCCATCGGCGCGAGCCCCAGGAGCTTCGAGGTAAGCCCGGCCCGCGCCCCGACCCCCAGTCGCCCGACGGCCCTCGAACCGATCCGGACCTCCAACCGGAGCCCGGCGGCATCGAGCCCCTCGTGAATCCGGCGGATCGCCCGACCTCGGGCGAGCCCCCCCGGCCATCGTTTGAGGAGCGAGTATCCGGCCCGGAAGCTGGGAAGCTCGACGACGATCGTCTCGCCCCGGGCCTCGACCCGGGCCGAGGTCCCGCCCATTTCCACCATCAGATCACCGACGACGTCGAGGGCGTTGGTCATGGGAATCAACCCTTCGAGGCGTCGCGGGTCCGGATCTTGAGGGCCCCGTTCATCACCCACTTGGCGTGAGTCGCGTCGGGTGCGGCACTGCTGGGGATCAGGACCTCGAAATTCTCGAAGTCATAGGTAATCTCCGCCCCTCGACCGGTCAAAGTATCATACAGCCCGATCGCCAGTTCCGGCCAGGTCTTGGTGTCGTTGGTCGCGGTGCTCATGGATGCGTCTCCAGGTGTTTCGAAGCCGATAAACTCGAGTGATCCGGGGTCGGGTGACCAAAGATTCTCGCGTTCAGACGAAGGAAAGCGTCGATTTAATCCAACGAAGGTATTGTAAGCGGCCGTGAAGGAGGGAGGGGCGTCGGCCCCGGTTTCGGGCGGGAGTGGCGGGGACCATGGCTCGAGCGACCGGGCTGGAACCGAGCCCGGTTCTCGAAAGGCCATTCGTCATTCACGACAAAAGCCAATCCGGCACGAGTTCAAGTGAGCTGACCAGCTCCTCATCCATGACGAGGCCGCCGACAACCTCGCGAAGGACGACGAGTGCCGCCCGGTCGACCAGATCCTGCCAGGCTTCGACGGCCTCGTGCAACCGGATCACGAACTGATTTGCCTCCTCGGCGAAGTGAGAGGCGGGGGTCGAGAGGTGTCGGCCCAGGCGGCCGTCGTCGGGCAGGCGATACCCGCGGATTTCGAATCGATCGGCATGGACCGTGATTGGCCCCGCCGCGCCGGGTGGAGTCATCCATCGGTCGAACAGATCGCCCATGGACCACAGGTCCGCCCACTCGACGAAGTGGATGATGGGCGGATCCGTCGCGTGGGAGCGGAGTCGATCCGCGAACGCGTCCGCCTGTTTGCGGACATCCGGGGGCCACTGATCGGCGGACCATTCCTCGGGATCGGAGGCTTGCCTCGCCCTCGACCAATCCCTCAAATGAAGCAGGGCGACCTCGGATGCGAGACCGCCCAGCTTCACGATCGTGATTCGTTGCGACGCCACTGTTGTAAATCCCGGGGGGCGGGCTGGTTCCCTTTGCTCAGGTCTGCTGCAACTGGTTGATCTTGTTGTAGAGCGTCTTCAGGGCGATGCCCAGTTCCTTGGCGGCGGCGGGCTTGTTGCCGTTGTACTTCTCCAGGACGACCTGGATGTACTTCATTTCGACGTCGCGGAGGGTGGGGCTTCCCTCGGGGACGGAGAAGTGGGGGCCGACGACGGCGGAGGTGGGGGTCGAAGGCATCGACCTTCGCGAATAGCCCTGGGTCGGCAGGTGCTCGGCCAGGATCTCGCCCCCTCCGGAGAGGATCGAGGCCCGCTCGATGGCGTTGGCCAGCTCTCGGATATTGCCGGGCCAGTCGTGGGCCTGCAGGGCTTCGATCGCCTCGGGGGTCAGGGTGGGCTCGGGGCCTCCCCTCCGGGCGTTGTAGCGACGGAGCATGTGCCGGGCGAGTGCGGGGATGTCGGCCTTCCGCTCTCGGAGCGGAGAGAGATGGATCTCGAAGGTGTTGATCCGGAAGAAGAGGTCCTCGCGGAAGGCGTCGGTCTCGATCATCTCGCGGAGGTCGCGGTGGGTGGCGCAAAGGACCCGGACGTCGACGCGGAACGGGTCGTTCTCGCCGACCCGGCGGATCTCGCCCGACTCCAGGAACCGGAGGAGCTTGACCTGCACGCTCTTGTCCAGTTCGCCCACTTCGTCGAGGAACAGGGTCCCGCCGTTGGCGACCTCGAACAGGCCTTTCCGGTGATTGTCGGCCCCGGTGAAGGCTCCCTTCCGGTGGCCGAACAGCTCGCTCTCGACCAGGTTCTCGGGCAAGGCTCCGCAGTTGACCGGGATGAAGGCGTGACCGGCCCGCTTGCTCTTGTCGTGGAGGTTCCGGGCGATCAGCTCCTTGCCGGTGCCGGTCTCGCCCAGGATCAGGACCCCGGCATCCGTCGGCGCGACCATCTCGATCTGGCGGCGGACCGCCTGCATCGACGGCGTCTCGCCCACCAGGAGCGGCGTCCCCTCGACCGCCTTGAGCCTCGACTCGAAGGCCGCCGCCTTGTTGGTCAGGTCCCGACGCTCGGCCACCCGGGCCAGCAGGACCTCCAGCTCGGCCCACTTGCAGGGCTTGGTCAGGTAGTCGAACGCCCCGAGCCGGAGGGCCTGAACGGCGGTGTCGACGGTGGCGTGCCCGGTCATGATGATGACCTGGGTCTCCGGGCTCGCGTGGCGGACCTTGGCCAGGACCTCGATCCCGGTCAGGCCCGGCATCTTGATGTCCAGCAGGGCCACGTCGAACGTGCCCTTCTCCAGCGCCTTGACGGCCGAGGCGCCATCGGGGCAGACGGTGACCTCGTGCCCGATCCGGGGCAACTCCATCTGCATGAGGTCGCGGAGATGAGCCTCGTCGTCGGCGAAGAGGATCCGGAGTCCGCCTTGAGGAGTCTTTTCCATGACTGTCGTCCCTATCCGTGGGCCCCGCGATCCCGAGAGACGAGCGCGGAATGTCTTCCACGGCAGGGTAAGCGAGATCGCCCTTTTGGTCCAGATCGATATCGCCGAGAGGCCCGAGCGGGACCCGGGAGCGGACTCGGCCCGAGGTGGGTTCGTCCCACGGCAGGGGATGGCTTCGATTTGCAGGGCCGAGAGTGGGTTCGTTTCCGCGCTCCAAATGGCTTCGATCCGCGTCGAGGATCCCAAGAAGGGCTTCATTCTCACGCCCATTCCCTGGTCAGGTTGGCCGGTCGCGAATCGGTAGGTTTTTCCTAAGTGACGTTTTGTGGGTATCTTGCGTGATTTTGGGTCGGAGCTTCGCCAGCCCGAGCCAACTTCGGTCCGACCTGGATGTACGTCCTTTCCGCTGTCGCGAATGGCTTCGATTCTCGCGGTGGTACTTTGCGAAGGTCGTCGGGGTGGCTTCGATCCGACCGAGGGGATGGGTTCGTTCTGCCGCCGCGAATGGCTTCGATTCGCGCCGATCCGCGACCGATCCGCGCATCGGATCGCGTGTCCACCCCCGAGGCGCGGGGCGTCGATGATCCGGCGCCGGTCGGGGCCGGGGCATGGTTGACCTTAACCCGGTCATGGTGGCCCATCCTGCTCGATCGGTCGAGACGGCCGGATCGCCAATGATCCGGCCTGCGGTGGTTCTCGAATATCATCGTTGAATCCGGGGCCAGATTCGCACACTTCCTCGCGATATCGGACGGTTGATCTGAAGTCCCGATCGATCGTCGCGGGCTTGAGGCGCGACTGGTCCGTTCGCGGATGGATGATTGGTGGGGGCGACCCTGTGGGCAGGTTGTCGTCCCGACTCCGGGCGGCTTGCCATCCGCTCAATCGTCGGGCGATCTGCTCCGCGATGGCGCCTCACGATCATCCTCCGGTTCGGGGACCATGGCGTGGAGATCCCCGCCGAGGTCGGGATTGCTGCGGAGCAGAATCTCCCCATATTCTTCGCTGGAAAAATCATTTGATATCTTTGCGATGATGAGGCATGGTGAATTCGATGTAAACAGACGCTGCTTGGCGCGGGGACCGCCCCGCATTCCGGGGAGCTTGCCGATGGACTGGTCGTCGTCGGACTGGAAAGGCGCAGCACTCGCCATCGTCCCCGATCTCGCCGGCGAGATCGAGAAAGCGGAGAGCCCGTATTTCCTCTGGATAGAACTCTACCGGGTTTTTCGCGAGGCCTACAATTCGACCAGGGACGACGCCCTCATCGGTCAGATCTACGGATTCGCGAAGTGGTGCCTGGAGCAGCCGCGGGGAGAACGGTACGAGGAAGACGTCAAGACCTGCGTTTGTCTTTGTTTTTACCAGAACCTCCCGCTGCTACCGGCCGCCCGGGACGAGTTGGGCAAGTGGCTCCAGCCCGAGGACTTCGCGACCCTGAAGTTGGTCTTCCAATTCCACTGCGATGACAAGGTCTTCGGGCTGATCGAGTCGCAATTTTCCGAGAGATGACCCGGCCCGAGGGGGTGGAGATTTGGTCGGACCGCCCGGCTCCTGCCCCAGCGACGGCGGGGGCGATTCCAGGCCTACCGATGCAGGGCGACGAGCATTGGTGCCACCGTCGCCCGCCAGGTGGGATGCCACGCCCTGAGAGACGGGCTGGTCCCGCAAGCCGAGTCCGGAACCCGGTCCAGGCCGTCGCAATCCATCCAGGGGCCATGCCGGGATACCGCAACTCTCCCCGCGGGGTGGCCTGAATTGGCCCGATCAACGTGCCTTCAGCCTAGGCCGACAGCGAGCCCATGCGCCTCTCGATCGTCCGTAGGGATCCTCCACCCCGACTGGGCGGTTTGCCGATCCGCTGGGGCTACCCGCAAGCCCGAGACCTAGAGGACGACCCTCGATGAGACAGCCGATCGATCGACGACGGCCTCTATCCTTGCCTCGATCATTCGAGGAGCCCCTTCAGTGCGACTCCTGCGATAATCGCGAAAAAGGTTTGGAGATTTCGCGGCTAACCAGGAAGCATGGGGCGATGGTGTTGTCTGCTTGAAGGTGGCCTTCTACAGCCCGCCGGTTGTATTGCGATCATCAGGAGTTCGTACCCGTGGCACAATCAGCCCCCATCGTACGGGTTGCAACCCTGGTATTCGTCGTGGGACTGCTCGCGAATCCCGAGACGGCACGAGCCGAGGACGACCGATTCTCGACCGACGTCTTCGAGAGCGGGACCGGCGGCTACCACACCTACCGGATTCCTGCGCTCCTGGTCACGGCCAGGGGCACGCTCCTGGCCTTCTGCGAAGGGCGCAAGACCGGTCGATCCGACCACGGCGATATCGATCTCCTGCTCCGTCGGAGTGTTGATGGAGGCCGGAACTGGGGGCCGCCCGCCCTCGTCCATGAAGAAGGAGGTGACGAGCCGGTCACGATCGGCAACCCGTGTCCGGTGCTCGACGCCTCGACCGGGACGATCTGGCTCACCTTCTGCCGGGACAACAAGGACGTGCTCGTCACGTCGAGCGAGGACGATGGACAGACCTGGACGCCTCCTCGGACGATCACCGAAGAGGTCAAGAAGCCGGAGTGGGGCTGGTACGCGACCGGACCCGGTGTGGGCATCCAGTTGACGAAGGGCCCGCACGCGGGCCGACTGGTCATCCCGTCCGACCACCGCGAGTCCGTCGACGGGAAACAGGTGATGTTTTCCCACGTCTTCTTCAGCGACGATCACGGCCAGACCTGGTCGATCGGCGGGACCGTCGACCAGCATACCGACGAATGCCAGGTCGCCGAGCTGGCCGATGGCGAACTCCTGATCAACATGAGGAACTACTGGGGCAAGACCGGAGGCCAGCCCGAGAAAGGGGCCCAACGAGCGATCGCGAGGAGCCGCGACGGCGGGGCCACCTGGTCGCCGATCGAGTTCGACGACGCCCTGATCGAGCCGATCTGCCAGGCGAGCCTGATCGCCATCCCCCGCCCGGACAGGTCGGACCAAACCCTATTGGTATTCTCCAACCCGGCATCCGCCACGAACCGGCGAAACATGACCGTGAGGGTCAGCGGCGACGGAGGCCGGACCTGGCCGGTGACCCTCCCGATCGACCCGGGATCGGCCGCCTACTCGTGCCTCGCCCCGCTCTCCCATGGTCGGGTCGGGCTCCTCTACGAGGCCGGGAAGTCGGAGAAGATCAAGTTCACCGAGCTTCCCATCCCCTGGCCTGGCGAAACGCAGGTCGGCGACCAACCGCGAGATTGTACTTGCCGGGAGGACGCCCATGTCATCCCGCCATGCTGAACAACCTGAGGGCGGCGGCCTGAATCTCTTCTTGCTGACCATCGGGACTCGCGGCGACGTCCAGCCGTTCGTGGCCCTGGGGCGGGCGTTGCAACGGCTCGGGCACGAGGTGACCGTCTGCACCAGTTCCGGCTTCGGCCGCTTCGTCGAGGAGCATGGGCTCCGCTACGCCCACCTGAATAACGACATCCTCGATCTGGTGGACAGCGAGGCGGGCCGCAAGGCGATGGGCGGGGCTGGTCCGCTCGACTCGCTCCGATGGATCGTCGAGGCGGCCCGGCTCTTCAAGCCCATCTTTCGGCGGGCCCTGGCGGAGGAGTGGGAAGCGGCCCGAGGTGCCGAGGCGATTATCTACCATCCCCAGGCGGTCGGCGGGTATCACATCGCCGAGGCCCTCGGCATCCCCGGCATCATGGCCGACCCCCTGCCGACCTGGGTCCCGACCGCCGCTTTCCCGAACCTCGTCCTGCCCGACTTGAAGCTGGGCGGCTGGTATAATCGGCTGACCTATCGCATGATGCCCGTCCTGACCCGGGCCATGTATGGCTCGGTCGTCACCCGCTGGCGGCGGGAGGTCCTGGGATTGGGCCGCCGGCCTCTCTTCGCCGATGAACTGACGCGGCCCGACGGACAGCCCATGCCGATCCTGCTCGGGTTCAGCCCGAGCGTGGTGCCTCGGCCGCCCGATTGGCCGGCGAACGTGGAAGTGACCGGCTACTGGATCCTCGACGAGGAGGCGGACTGGGAACCTCCCTCGGGGCTCCGGGAGTTCCTCGACGCGGGCCCTCCGCCCGTCTTCGTCGGCTTCGGCAGCATGGCGGGCAGAGATCCCGCCAGGACCACGCGGATCGTCCTGGAAGCCTTGAATCGGGCGGGTCAGCGGGGGGTGATCGCGACCGGTTGGGGCGGGCTCGGCCCTGACGACGCCCCGGCGGATGTCTTCGTGGTCGATTCGGTCCCCTACGATTGGCTCTTCCCCCGCGTTGCTGCGGTCGTCCACCACGGCGGGGCCGGAACGACGGCCGCCGGGCTCCGAGCGGGGAGGCCCTCGATCCTCTGCCCGTTCGTCGCCGATCAGCCCTTCTGGGGCCGACGAGTGGCGAGTCTCGGCGCAGGCCCTCCGCCGATCCCGCAGTCTCGCCTCAATGCCATCGACCTCGCCGCAGCCATCCGGGTCGCCATCACCGACGACCGGATCCGGGAACGGGCCGCGAATCTGGGGGATCAGCTCCGGGGCGAAGACGGGGCGGCAACCGCTGCGGCCCTCATCAATCGTTCGCTGGCCGGGCAAAGTTGACCCATGGCGGCGGGGGAGTGCGTCCCCGGTGTCGGATGCCCGCTCTCTCGGAACACCTTGCTCATTCGCGGAGAGCCGGTGAGTGATGGCGTGTTGTTGTTTTTATAATTGTACTCCTGTCCCTGAATTTCTCCAATCGGCGACTGGGTGGCAGGGATAAGCGGCCGCTTACCCCTGCCACCCAGATTTGCCATCTGGCGAACCAACAGGGGATTTTCAGAGCAACCCATCGTCGCACGTTCGCCTACCCGACGCACGCTGATTCAATCCGCCACGAGCGGCACGAGGGCGCGGAGCTTTCGGTCGCGGAGGTACAACCCGAGCCACGCGATGACGCCGACGATGACCGGCACGAAGAACATCCCGTCCCTGGACTGGACGTGGGTCGCCACCGCTCCTCCCAGGTAGGCAAGCATGATCAGGCCGCCGAGGTAGCGGGTCTTCGGGACGAGGTAGAGGACGAACATCGTCAACTCGATGATCCCGAGCGGCAGGGCGGAGCCGGCGGGGTAAGTCTTGGACCACTCCTCGATGAACCCCCCAGGCTGGGCGATCTTGAAAAAGGCGCTGGGCAGGAACGGGATGGCGAGGATGCCCGAGAGCACCCAGCCGGTGACACGCTGCCATTTCGGGATCGGGTCCGTCGTCATGTTTATCGCACCTGAACGATTGTTCGTCGGGTTAATGCGAAGCTTTTAACGCCCAGCCGGCCCGAATGCAAGACTGGATCACAGCCACGGCCACTCCGTCCCCCCGACCTGCTTCTCGAATTTGCGGTAATGCTCGCCGCCGCGACTTTCTGATTTCGTTCCGTCGCCTCGCGATTCGCGATCGGTTGACGAAAGGCCGGAGTGCCAAGCCAGGGGTGTCGGAATTTTTTTGGTTTTCCGATCGCTTTCCTTGCCCTCGATCTCCCCCGGTCGGCGGATCAATCGACCAGGGCCTCGCCCTTCGAGGCCCGGGGGATCCGCTCGGTGAATGAGCTTCGCCCGGTCCAGGTCACGACGAGGTGGTCCATGGCCCTCGTCAGGCCGACGTAGAGGAGGTTTCCGTCTCGGACCTCGTCCGGCTCCATCGGGTTGGGAAGTTGATCGATCGCCGAGACGATCACGGCGGGGAACTCCAGCCCCTTCGACGCATGGATCGTCATCAGGCGGACACCGCCCCGGGCCAGCGATCGAATCCCGCCGTTCGGGTCGGCCTCGTTCGTGACCCAGGCAACCTCGACCGACTCGCGGAGCCTCCGACAGAGTGCGTCGACCCGGTTCCCCTCCCGGCGGGGGTACAGGATGGCGATGTCGCGATCGGCGATCCCCCTGGCCCGGAAGTCGGCCACCAGCCTGGATATCAGGTCGTGCTCTCCGGAATACGTCGAGCAGCCGCGATATTTCGGCAACGGCCCCTGCCGGGACGCCTTGGTCGGCAGGACCCTCACGTGCGACTCCGTTTCGCCGGCGTCCCCGATGACCGACTGGGTCACCTGCCAGGCGAACTCCAGGATCTGCTTGGTGTTCCGGTAGTTCCTCGAAAGCCGATGCGATCGACCCCTCGCTTCGACCCCGACCGACTTCCAGGTGAAACCCCGGGCGCGGCCGTACAGGCTCTGCGCCCCGTCGACGGCGACCAGCAGATCCCCCTCGGGCCCGCCCCTGAGGAGGCCGGAGGCGCAGCGGAGCCAGTCGGGCTCGAAATCGTGCCCCTCGTCGATCAGGATCGCGTCGTACTTCTCGGGCTCGGTGAAGTGCCCGACGCCGCCCAGCAGAGCCGAGGCCGCCCGCGCCTCGTAGGCGTCGAATGACTCGTCGGCCCGCTTGCGCAGGCCCGTCTTGCGGGCCGCCCAGGAGAGGAAGTGTCGGACCTCGACGTTGCGGAGGCCGGGGTCGTCCTCGATCTGGGCCTGCAGTGAGCGGGCGAGGGCCTTGTTGTAGCAGAGGACCAGGACCTTCCGGGAGGGGGCGCGTTCGGCGACCAGTCGGGCTCGGGCCAGGAGGAGCAGAGTCTTGCCCGATCCGGCCACCCCGAAGACGACGTGATGGCCCGAGCCCAGCGAGCGGGCCGCCCGCTCCTGGTGGGCGTCGAGCACTTCCAAGGCCACCGCGCCCGGAAGGAGCGGCTGGTCCTCGGCGACCGAGGCAGCCGTCGCCGATCGCCGACGGACGACGACCTCCCGATGCAAGGCCCCCTTGAGCGTGCTGATCTGATCCTCGGTCAACGGATCGAAAGGGAACCGGACGGTGAAGAGCGACCGGAGCCGGTCGATGACCTCGTGGTCGTCGGCCGCTTCCAGCCTCAACAACTCGTCCCGGCAGATCACCCGCTCCTCCGGGAAGATCGGGCCGAGCCGGGCCGCTTCGAGTTGGGTCCGGGTGATGTTCGTCAGGAGGACGCCGAAGCCGCAGGGAAAGCAGGGCTTGCCGCGATGCTCGCCTTCCTGGGACAGGAGGATCGAGTACTCGGGGCGTCCCAGGTGGTCGATCAAACCGAAGTGATACTCGCGGACCTGGCGGATCGGGTGCTTGTGGGTCTCGACCCGCGTCCGATCCCCCTCCTGCCGGTGGAGTTCCACCTCGTGGTCGCTGGCCAGGGCGATCTGGCCGGCCCTCCAGCCCTTGACCTCCAGCATCAGGAGGCCGAAGTCGCGGGCGACCAGGCAGAAGTCGGGATAGCGGCCCGCGATGACCGGCTCGTACCAGGCGGTGAAGTGGTCGGGCAGCTTGTCACGGAGCAGGCCAAAGACCCGTTTTTCGCCGACGGTGGCCTTGGAAGGGCAAGAATCGGGGATCATGATCGCCATCGGGCGGCCGCTCCGAAGCTCCGGACTGGACGAGGGCCGGGCGAGCAATCCGGCCTTCGCACAGGATAGCCGACGTCGCCGGGAGGACCAACCCATGATCGCGAGGGATTCGGGCGAGGTGGGGCTTGCCTGACCCTTTCTGGTGCCGGAGGGCTGTACTCGATGGCCGGTTGCCCGGGAACTCCTTAAATTGAAGAGAGAGGCCCGGCGGTCGGGGCGGGGTGGCCCAGGCTGGCTTGCCGGGCTGAATTCTCGGAGCGGGCTGGTGGATCGATCGCACCTCTCACATCCCGCTTATCGTCGGGGGACTCAGGGGGCCGGTACGCTCGTCGTGCTGGTCGCGGTCGGGGCCCTCTTGGGCTGGGCCACGGGCGATCCCTTCCTGCTCGGCCTCCGCTCGATCTACATCCCGATGGCCCCCAATACCGCCCTGGCGTTCGTGGTCCTGGGGTCGGGCCTGATCGCAATTGCCGGCCGGTGGTGGGGCGGGGCTCGATTCGCCGCCCTGGGGGCCGCCCTGGTCGGGCTGGTCGGCGTCCTGAGATTGGGCGAGTTCGCCGGTGGCGGCGGATTCGACGTGGATGATTGGTTCATCCCGATTCATGGGGAGCGGTTCGGTCTGGCCCCGATCGGGAAGATGTCGCTGCCCACCGCGATCGCGTTCGTCGCGGCGAGCGTCGCGATCCTGGCGCTCTCCTGGCCGACCCGGCTCGCGGTGGTCGGACACCTGGCGGGGGGCTGCGGCGTGGTCGCGGGGATGATGGGCCTGGTCTTCGGCCTGGGCTACCTGTTCAGCCCGAATTCCCCCTTGCTCTACGGGACGGCCTCGATCCCGATGGCCCTGAACACCGCCCTCTGTTTCGTCGGGCTGGGCTCGGGCATCGCGGCGGCGGCCGGTCCGGGGGCGTTCCCGCTCCTGCGGTTGTCCGGCTCGTCGATCCGGGCCCGGCTGCTCCGGACCTTCCTCCCGCTGGTCATGGGGACGGTCGGCGTCGTGGCCTGGCTCACCCACTTCATCACCACGACCTCGGGGGCCTCCTCGGCCGCGGTCGCCTCGGCCGCGATGGCCACCGCCGCGATCGCCCTCTTCGGGGTGATCTGCGAGCGGATCGCGGGGCGGGTCGGCGGCCAGATCGAGCGAGCCGAGGCCGAATTGCAGGAGGCCTACCAGACCCTGGAGGTCAAGGTCGAGGAGCGGACCCGGGAACTGAGCCGGGCCAACGGCGAGCTGGCCGAGGCCCTTCGCGAGACCCGGATCGCCCACGAGGCGCTCCAGAAAACCCACCTCGAACTGAAGGAGACGCAATCCCGGATGATCCAGCAGGCGAGGCTGGCCAGCCTGGGCCAGACCGCGGCCGGGGTCGCCCATGAGATCAACAACCCGCTGGCCTTCGTCACCAACAACCTGGTCGTCCTGAGGCGCGAGATCAGCGGGTTGCACGATATCCTCCTGCTCTACCAGCAGGCCGAGCAGACCATGGGCGAAGACCGTCGCGACCTCTTCGCGAAAATCTCCGAGATCTCCGACGAGGTCGATCTCCCGTTCGTGCTGGAGAACCTCGACAGCCTACTGGAACGGACCCGAGGCGGACTGCTCCGGATCCAGAAGATCGTCGCGGACCTTCGGGACTTCGCCCACCTGGAGGAGGCCGAATTCCAGGAGGCCGACCTGAATGCCGGGATCGGCACGACCGTCCGCCTGATGAGGAATCTGGCCGAGGATCGCCGGGTCTCGCTGGAGTCCCGGCTCTCGCCGATCCCCCGGATGACCTGCTTCCCGACCAAGCTCAACCTGGTCGTCCAGAACCTCATCACCAACGCGATCGAGGCCTGTCCGAGGGGGGGAAGAGTCCTCGTCGAGACCTCCGAGGTCGATGGCGGGAACGAGATCCGGGTGTCCGATGACGGGTGCGGGATCGCTCCGGAGAACCTCGACCGGATCTTCGACCCGTTCTTCACCACCAAGCCCATCGGCAAGGGGACGGGGCTCGGGCTTTCGATGAGCTACGGGATCGTCAAGGACCACGGGGGGACGATCCAATGCGAGTCGTCCCCCGGGCAGGGCACGCGGTTCACCGTGCACCTACCCGTCGCCCCCCCCGGCGAGGCGCTCCTGGAGCCGGGAGGCCCCGGCCTGGCCTGGGAGCCGACCGCCCGGCTCGATTCCGGGCCGACCGATTGACTCAACTGGCCATCCGGCTGAGCGACTCGGAGTCTTCTTCCTCGCGGGGTTCCAGCGCGATGACGGCCCGGGGCGGCAGCTCCGGCCGGACCTCGCGAGCCCGGGACGGGGCCTTCGAGGCGGGCTGGGGTTCGCGGGCCTGGACCGGCAGGCGGATCGAGAAGGTCGCGCCGTGCCCCTCGCCGGGGCTCTCGGCGTGGATCTCGCCGGCATGCTGGCTGACGATCCGGTGGGTGATCGAGAGGCCCAGTCCGGTCCCCTTGCCGACGCGCCTCCGGGTGAAGAAGGGCTCGAAGATGTTCTCGAGGACCTCGCCCGACATCCCGCATCCGTCGTCGGCGAAGACCATCTCGGCCATCCCCTCGGCGTGCCTCAGCTCGATCCGCAAGGTCCCGTTCTCGCTCATTGAGTCCAGCGCGTTGACGACCAGGTTGAGCACGACCTGCTTGATCTCCTGGCCGTCCACATGCGCCAGGACCGCCTCGCGGGGGAGGAAGACGATCTTCTTGTGCCGATATTTGCCCATGTGGCGGATCATCTCGACCACGCCCTGGATCAGGCCGGCCAGGTCGGTCCGCTCGCGTTTGATCTCGCCGCATCGGGAGAAGTCGAGGAGCTTCTCGGTGATGCTCTTGCAGCGGAACGCCTCCTCCTGGACCATCCGGAGATAATTCTGGACGATCTTGGCGTCGGCGACGTCGCCGGCGGCGAGCATCGGGGCCAGCCGGCTTTCGAGGGCCTCGGAGCAGAACGCGATCGAGGCCAGGGGATTGTTGATCTCGTGGGCCACCCCGGCGGCCAGGAAGCCGACGCCGGCCAGCCGCTCGGACCGGACGAGCTGACGGCTCCGTTCCTGGACCTGACGCTCCAGGTCGGCATAGGTGACGCGCAGACGCGCCGTCATGTCATTAAACGCTTCGGCCAGGGATTGCATCTCGTCGCCGGTAGTCAATTCGATCGAGTAGTCGAACGACCCCCGGGCGACGCGGCGGACTCCTCGCTGGAGCAGCCGGATCGGGAAGAGGACCCAGCGATTGAACAGCAGGGCCAGGGCGATCAGCATGGCCAGGACGGCCAGGGCGGCCACCCAGACGATGACCCGCCCGGTCTCGTACTGGCGTCGCGAGTTGAGGAGGATCGCATAGACGTCGCCATGGAGCTTGGTCGGGAGCTGCATGACCTGGTGGAAGAGCCGTTCGATCCGCCGGCTGATCGTCTCCGGCCCGGCGATCGAGGGGTTCCGGGCGACCCAGATCGGCGTGCCGGGCAGGGCTTCCCGGGCCCGCTCGGCCGGGTCGAGCTCGTTGAGGATCGCGGTCAGGTCGTGGTCGATCCCGAAGGCCAGCTCGCGCTCGCCCATCCCGTCATCGAACCGATTCCGCTTGAAGGTGTTCTTTTTCAGCTCCTCGAAGTAGGCATCGAGGGCCTTGCGGGCGTCGCGGGCGACCAACTGGAGCGACTCGCGTTCCCGGGGCGAGCCATCGACGGGAGGCTTGAGCCGCGCGACGTGCTTGATCAGGTCCTTCGATGCCCCCAGCTCGCGGAGCAGGTCGGTGTGCATCAGGTTGCTGGAGTGGAAGGCGCTGAGGCTGAAGATCGCGCCGCCCATGAGGGTGAGCATCATGCCGACGACCAGGCTGAGGCCGGCGATCAGCTTGACGCGGATGGGCCATCGGGGCATGAGTGCGACCTCCTTGTCGCGGTGTCATCACCGGGTTTGTTGCGGACGGGGGGGCGAGCGGGGGGACTATAGCACAGGTTGGCCCGGCCACAAAGGGGCTTCGGGCGAAAATCCTCAAGTCCAGGGCCCGCCTTGCCGAAGGGGCGGGCGATCAGGGGCCCAGGTGCTCGATCGCCCCGGTCCGGAAGGCCAGGACCATCGCGGCGACCAGGGCCAGGGCCAGTCCTAGTCGGAGCCGGGAGACGCCCGCCTGGAAGCGCCGCTCGGCCTCGGGCCGCCCCTCCAGCCCTTCCAGGAAGGCGACCCGGCGCGTGATGCTCCCGTGGCGCCACGACCGAGCGGTCGGCTCCATCCCGTTCAACGCGGCCACGTTATTCAACGCGTTGACGAAGATCCGGATCCCGACCGGGCAGATCGGGCCGCCCGGAGAGGCCTCGAACTCGCGCGAGTACAGGTCCGGATGCGGGGGGCAGTCGACCCGGTCGCAGGAGACGGCCCGACACCCGAAGACGTCGGCCTGTCGCTCGAACCTCCGCGAGAGGATGCCGAAGATCCAGGCGAAATAGCCCACCCCCAGCAGCAGGGCGAACCCTCCTTGCGCGACCATGGCCGGGGTCGAGCCGTCCGGGCCGCCGACTCCCTGGAGGAGGTGGTCGTAGATCAGGTCGCTCGCCAGGGTCAGGACGCCCATGCTCCCGACGAAGAAAAATCCGAAAAATCCCAGATGCCTGTGCCGGACATGCCCGACCTCGTGCCCGAAGACGGCGGCCACCTCGTGGGGGTCCAGCCCTTCCAGCAGGGCGTCGGTCAGCAGGACGTACCGGAACCAGGGGAGGGCCCCGGTCACCCCGGCGTTGACGATCGCCCCGTCCGTATCCCAGATCAGGATGTCGGTGAATCGGAACCCGAATCGCGTGGCCAGCCTCTCCAGTCGGTCGCGGAGCGGGCCGGGCGGCAACGTCCGGGTCGGCCAGCTCAGGCGGACGAACGCCGGGGCCAGGGCCAGGACCAGCGCCCCCATGCCCGCCATCATCGCCACCTGGAAGCCCGCCTCCTCCGCCACCGAGGGCCAGGCTCGACGGGCCACGTCCTGCCCGAGCGAGAAGATCAAGGCCGAGGGCAGGACCAATCCGAGCGTCTGACGGGCCCGGAGGACCAGGTAGCGGAACACCCCGGGTTCCGGTCGATCCGACAGGCCCTCCGGCCTCAACGCCTTCTCGCCCGGATAGAGCCCCCACCAGCCGACCACCAGCGTCAACAGATAAGGGATGAGGATCAGCATCTCGTCGGCCAGGATCGAGTCGCGGAGCCCCAGGCCCGAGCGGACCACCTCGGGCCAGGACAGGCCGTGGATGATCCAGGCGTAGCCGCCCAGCGTCAGGATCTCGACGACCCGAGTCCCCAACGAGAACAACCGCCGAGATCCCCGACTGGCCCGACCTTGTCGACGGACCCGGATGGCCACCGCCAACCCGATCACCAGGGCCGTCAGGCCCACCAGCCCGATGACGACCAGTGTCTCCACCACCCGGGGCAAGATCGCCTCGCGGCTCACCGGGGCCATGGGGAGGACCGCGTCGGTCCCGAAGGCCAGGAACAACGCGATCAGCAAGGAAACCGGCATGAATGGACGACCCTCGGACCGCCTGGACCTCGTCAAATTATGGAAGAGGAGGGCCGGAGCGGTCAAGGGACGCTTGATCGAGGGCCGGGGGGCTCATGCCGGGAAGCTGGGTGTCATGCTCTCGCGCAGCGTGAGCATGCCGGGTGATATTCGAGTCGCCTTCGATGCTGCGCGAGAGCCTGCGAGTGATGTCCGAGTCATCTCATGCTCACGCTGCGCGAGAGCATGGCGCCCGCACCCGAAAAGGGTCGGAGGCCCAACCTCATGGAAATTCCGCTCCGAGTTCGAGGGCCTCAACCTCGGCGGCCCACCACGTCATACGCGTCCGGGTCGTAGGCGGGCTTGGCGATGTCGCTCTGCATCATCTGGTTCCGGGTCGCGAAATGGCGACTGGCCAGGATCGTCCCGCAGATCAGGCCGCCTATCGCCACCATGCACGCGGACATCCAGATGGATTCGTCCGCCCCATGCGAGCTGTTCGAGGCCATCCAGGCGATGCCCATCGAGCCGAGCGGGACGCCCGCCCCGATCGCGGTGGCGATGCTGGCCGGGCTCCACGACTCGTCCGAGGGCAGGGTCCGGCCCAGTTCCAGGGCCTTCATCCGCTCGGTGTGCTCGGCTTCTCGGAGGAACTTGGCGTGCTTGATGCCTAGCGCCGTCGGCACGATGATGATCGGGATCAGCATTCCGACGATCGGGATCACGAGTGGATCCATCGGTTGGGCTCCAGAAGGTTCGGGATGGTTCGATGATAACAGGAACTCGGGCTGGTAAGATGCGGTCTTGCCTCTTCGGGACCTCTCCCCACCACCCGAACGGACCTCCGAGATCATGGCACGCGACCACCTGTTGGCGATCGATCAGGGAACAACCAGCACCCGAGTCGTGGTCTTCGACTCCCAGCTCCGCCTGGTCGGGCAAGGGCAGGTCGAGGTCCCGCCCACCTATCCCAAGCCGGGCTGGGTCGAGCATAATCCGGCGAGCCTGGTCGATTCGGTCGGCCCGCTCGTGGGCGAGGCGTTGGCGGGGGCGGGCATCGGGGCGGATCGGATCGCCGGGATCGGCCTGACCAACCAGCGAGAGACCACGGTGGTCTGGGAGAGGGAGACCGGTCGGGCGATCGGCCCGGCCCTGGTCTGGCAGGACCGGAGGACCGCCGACTTCTGCGAGACTCACCGAGACCGCCGGGGCTGGATCGCCGAGCGGACCGGCCTGGTGCTCGACTCGTACTTCGCGGCCACCAAGATCGCCTGGCTCCTCGACAATGTTCCCGGGGCCCGTCAACGGGCCGAGTCGGGCGAACTCGCCGCAGGGACCGTCGACACCCTCCTGATCCGGCATTTGACCGGGGGGGCGCTCCACGTGACCGACGCGACCAACGCCTCCCGGACCCTCTTGATGGACCTCAAGACGCTCGACTGGGACGATGAACTCTGCCAGTTCTTCGGTGTGCCTCGCGGAATATTGCCCGAGATCCGGCCGAGCGTCGGCGATTATGGCGTGACTCGGGGCCTGTCCTATCTCCCCGATGGCTTGCCGATCCGGGGAGTGGCCGGCGATCAGCAGGCCTCGATGGTCGGCCAGGGATGCTGGCAGGCTGGGCAGGCTAAGTGCACCTACGGGACCGGGGCGTTCCTGCTGGCGCACACGGGGGGCCGGATCGTCCCGTCCACCCGGGGCCTGATCACGACGGTCGCGGCGACCCTCGACGGTGGCTCGGCCCAGTATGCCCTGGAAGGGAGCGTGTTCGTGGCCGGGGCGGCGGTCCAGTGGTTCCGCGATGGCCTGAAGGCGGTCGGGGCGGCCCCCGAGGTCGATCGGCTCTCGGAGCGGGCCGACCCCGATTCGGGCGTCCTGTTCGTCCCCGCCCTGACCGGACTGGGTGCCCCCCACTGGGAGCCCGACGCTCGCGGGACGCTGTTCGGCCTGACCCGCGCCACCTCGGTGGCCGACCTGGCCAGGGCGACCCTCGAAGGGGTCGCCTTCCAGATCGCCGACCTGATCGAGGCCATGAATGCCGACCTGCCCGTCCCCCCGAGCGATCTCCGGGTCGACGGCGGGATGGCCCGGTCCGACCCGTTCCTCCAGTTCCAGGCCGACCTCCTGGGCCTGACCCTCCGACGGAGCCCCCAGATCGAGTCGACCGCACTGGGTGCGGCCATCCTGGGGGGGCTGGGCGTCGGCCTCTGGCCCGACCAGGCCGTCGCCGCCGGCCTGATCGAGCAAGCGGGCCAGCCCTTCAAGCCGGGGCGAGACGCCGCCTGGAGGCAGGCCGCCTCGGCCCGATGGCGGCACGCCGTCGAGACCGTCCGGAATCACTACCGGGCCGAGGCAGCCCGTTGAATCCGACCCGCGGTCGGAAACGCGAACGGGCCGGGTCCAACTTCAAGAACGGACTCGGCCCGGTTGATCGGTCGCATGCGCGAGCGATCTCCTTGCGCTCCGAAGAACTTGCGATGTTCGTCCTTGAGCCTGGAGGGTCCTTACACGGACTCCGGAAAGAATTCGCCCGAGAACGGACGACTTTCCTGTAGGGCAGGGCTCGCCCAGCCGAGACCAGGCTCGCGGCAGGGCGAGCCGGGAAATGCCAAAATAGAGAGTGGTACCCAACGGCTTCTGGTGCGATTCTGGACATCGTGCGATGACACGCGTATAGTATGCGCTCCATGCTCCGGATCAAGTGAACACCAGGAATCGACGCTTTCGAGGGCTAATCCAGGGATGGCCACGACGGATATCCGGATCCGGGGCGCTCGCGAGCATAATCTGCGCGACGTCTCGATCGACCTGCCGCGCGGTGCCTTGATCTGCTTCACCGGGGTCAGCGGCTCGGGCAAGAGCTCGCTGGCCTTCGACACGCTTTACGCCGAGGGGCAAAGGCGTTACGTCGAAAGCTTGTCCAGCTATGCCCGCCAATTCCTCGGCCAGATGCCCAAGCCCGAGGTCGATCGGATCGACGGCCTGAGCCCCTCGATCTCGATCCAGCAGAAGACCGGCGGCCGGAACCCCCGGAGTACCGTCGGCACGATCACCGAAATCAACGATTATCTCCGGGTCCTGTTCGCCCGGGTCGGTCTGGGGCATTGCCCCCGGTGCGACCGACCGGTTGCCGCGCAGACCCGCGAGCAGATCGTCGAGCGGGTGATGCAACTTCCCGAAGGGGAAGCGTTCTCGGTGCTCGCCCCGGTGATCCGCGGGCAGAAGGGGGAATACAAGGATCTGTTCGAGGACCTCGCCAAGAGTGGGTACGTCCGGGCTCGGGTCGATGGGACGGTCTTCGCGCTGACCGATCGGCTGGAGCTGGACCGGCAGATCAAGCACCACATCGAGGTGGTGATCGACCGGCTCAAGGCAGGCCCCTCGATCCGGACCCGGCTGGCCGAGGCGATCGAGGCGGCCCTGAAGCTGGGCGAGGGGACCGTGATCGTCGCTTCCGAGGGGAAGCCCGACCTCCTGCTCTCTTCTCATTACGCTTGCTCGACTTGCGGGATCAGCTTCGACCCGCCGAGCCCCCAGCTTTTCTCGTTCAACAGCCCTCAGGGGATGTGCCCGAGCTGCGATGGCCTGGGTGTCCGCCACGACTTCGACCCCGACCTCCTGGTGCCCGACCCGTCGCTCTCGGTCTGGAAGGGGGCGATCGAGCCGCTCGGCCCGGTCAGTGCGCTCGGGAAGTGGCGTCGGCACCTCTTCGAGGGGGTCGCCACCAATCTCGAAGCCGACCCCGATGGCCCCCCCAAAGGGTCGATGCTGAAGGGGGCCTGGAAGGACCTCGACCCGAAGTGGCGGGCCGCCTGGCTCAATGGCCTGGGCGACCGGGTGCTCGTCTATCACTGGTCGAGCAAGGGGAAACGGTTCGCGCACTCCGAGACCTGGCCGGGGATCGCCAACGAGTTCCTGTCCAAGTTCAAGGCGGCCAACGGCGGGCCGACCCGGGCCTTGCTCGAACCTTACATGAGGAGCGTGACCTGCCCCGACTGCAAAGGGGCCAGGCTCAACCCTCGGGCCCGCGCGGTCCGGGTGGGCGGCAAGTCGCTGGTCGAGATCGGGACCTCGCCGATCGGCCGGCTCGCCCGGTTCTTCGACTCGCTGGCCGACCAACCTCCCGCCAATCTCCCTCCCGAGGACGCCGCGACCCCGCTCGACCCGCTCTCCCGGACGATCGCCGAGGAACTCCTGAAGGAGATCCGGGGGCGGCTCGGCTTCCTGACCAACGTCGGGCTCGATTACCTCACGCTCGACCGATCGGCCCCGACCCTCTCCGGCGGCGAGGCCCAGCGGATCCGCCTGGCCAGCCAGGTCGGCGCGGGGCTGGTCGGGGTCCTCTACATCCTCGACGAACCCTCGATTGGCCTCCACCCGCGCGACAATGACCGCCTGATCGCCACCTTGCAGCGGCTCCGCGACGTCGGGAACACCGTGATCGTCGTCGAGCACGACGAGGACACGATGAGGGCCGCCGACCACCTGGTCGACTTCGGGCCCGGTCCCGGGGTGAAGGGGGGCGAGGTCGTCGCCGAAGGGGGGCTCGCGGCCATCTCCGGGGCCTCGGCCAGCCTGACCGGCCAGTATCTCTCGGGCCGGAAGTCGATCGAGGTCCCCAAGGCCCGGCGAAGCCCGACCGACAAGCGCCTGACCGTGGTCAACGCCCGGCAGCACAACCTCAAGGGCGTCGACGTCTCGTTCCCCCTGGGCCTGTTCGTCTGCGTCACCGGGGTCAGCGGCTCGGGCAAGAGTTCGCTGGTCGGGGACATCCTCCGCGATACCCTGGCCCGCGACCTCAACCGGGCGATCACCCAGCCCGGCCTCCACGACCGGATCGACGGGCTCGAACACCTCGACAAGATCATCGATATCGACCAGTCGCCGATCGGTCGGACCCCCCGATCGAACCCGGCTACCTATATCAAGCTGTTCGACCTGATCCGCGACCTCTATACGAAGCTGCCCGAGGCCAAGGCCCGGGGCTACAAGGCGGGCCGGTTCAGCTTCAATGTCCCGGGCGGCCGGTGCGAGGCCTGCGAGGGGAACGGCTCGAACCGCCTGGAGATGGACTTCCTGGCCGATGTCTGGGTCACCTGCCCGGTCTGCGAGGGGAAGCGGTTCAACCGCGAGACCTTGCACGCCCGGTTCAAGGGAAAGAGCATCGCGGACGTCCTGGAGATGGACGTCCAGGAGGCGCTGGAGCACTTCTCGAACGTCCCGAAGATCTCCGGGATGCTCCAGACGCTCCACGACGTCGGGCTCGACTACCTGAAGCTCGGGCAGGCGTCGCCGACCCTATCCGGGGGCGAGGCGCAACGGATCAAGCTTGCCCGCGAGCTGGTCAAGAAGGGGACGGGCCGGACGCTCTACGTCCTCGATGAACCCACGACCGGGCTCCACTTCGACGACGTCCGGAAGCTCCTGGAGGTCCTCCACGGCTTCACCGCCCTGGGCAACACGGTGGTCGTGATCGAGCATAATCTGGACGTGGTGAAGACGGCCGACTGGGTGATCGACCTCGGACCGGAGGGAGGTTCCGGGGGCGGTCTTTTGGTGGCCGAGGGGACCCCGGAACAGGTGGCCGAGGTCGCCGCGAGCCACACAGGCCGGGCCTTGAAGCGGATCATGGCCGGGCCGGCTCCCGCGTCGGCGGGCAAGAAGGCCAAGGGCAAGAAGAAGCCGGCGCGGGCTTCGTCGGAGTCGGTCCTGTCCGACATCGAGGTCCGGGGGGCACGGCAGCACAACCTCAAAGGGGTGGATGTCACGATCCCTCGCCACCGGATGACGGTTTGCAGCGGGCCATCGGGATCGGGCAAGTCGAGCCTGGCGATCGACACGCTTTATGCCGAAGGGCAACGGCGATACGTCGAGAGCCTCTCCAGCTACGCCCGGCAGTTCCTCGCCCCCTTGCAGAAGCCCAAGGTCGAGTCGATCACCGGCCTCTCGCCCGCCGTCAGCATCGAGCAGAAGACCACCAGCAAGAGCCCGAGGTCGACCGTCGGGACCGTCACCGAGATCCACGACTACCTGCGGATCCTGTTCGCGCGCCTCGGGCAACCTTACTGCCCGAACTGCGGGGTCGCGATCGGCACCCAGACCGCCGACGAGATCGTCGAGAAGATCCTCCACCTGCCCGAAGGGTCGAAGGTCTACGTGATGGCGCCCGTCGATCGCCGGGACAACGAAGATTATTCGGCGCTCTGGGACGAACTCCGGGGGTCGGGGTTCACCCGGGTCCGGGTCGATGGGGCCTCGCACAGCCTGGACGCCCCGCCCGAACTGAGCCATCGACGGAAGCACCGGATCGAGGTCGTGATCGACCGGGCGGTGGTCCGCCGGAAGACCCGGTCAAGGCTGGCCGACTCGGTCGAGGCCGCGCTCGACCTGGGCAAGGGGGTGGTCCACGTCGCCCGGGTGGGGGATGAAGCTGACGAGCCGAAGTGGCCGGTCGACCGCTACAGCCAGCATCGGTCGTGCGACGGCTGCGGGCGGAGCTTCGAGGAGCTTTCGCCGCACCACTTCTCGTTCAACGCCCCGATCGGCTGGTGCCCGGTCTGCGAAGGCCTGGGAACCCAGCACGGGGCCAATCCCGCCGCCCTGATCCCGGATGGTCGGCGGAGCCTCCGCCAGGGTGCGGTGGTCCCCTGGCCCAACTTCGCCGAGAGGCCCGCCTTCGCCCGGATGATCGAGGCAATGGCCGGATCGCTCGGGATCGACCTCGATACGGCGTTCGACGACCTCGAAGGCCGCCATCGGCGGATCATCCTTCACGGGGCGGGCGACGAGTGGTTCACCGTCCCGGCTTCCAAGAAACAGCCCTCATTTGCCTTCCAATATAAGGGGCTGTTCCCGGCGATCGAGGAGGCGGCGCGGGTCTCGTTCCTGTACCGGCACAAGCTCCAGGGGATGGTCGACAACGTCCCGTGCGTCTCGTGCATGGGGGGCCGGCTCCGCGACGACTCGGCGGCGGTCCGGTTCCGGGACCGGACGATCGACCAGGTCGGCCACTGGCCGCTCGGCCGGGCCCTGGCGTTCTTCAAGGGGCTCGACCTCGACTCCGACGAGAAGCACATCGCGGGAGACCTCGTCCGCGAGATTCGCGAGCGGCTCCAGTTCCTCGTCGATGTCGGGCTCGACTACCTGAGCCTGGCACGGGGGACTCCCACGCTTTCCGGCGGCGAGAGCCAGCGGATCCGCCTGGCCAGCCAGGTCGGGAGCGGCCTGACCGGCGTCCTCTACGTCCTGGACGAGCCGACCATCGGCCTCCACCCGCGCGACAATACGAGGCTCCTGAACGCCCTCCGGCGGCTCCGCGACCTGGGCAATACCCTGGTCCTGGTCGAGCACGACCGCGAGGTGATCGAGGCCGCCGATCACCTGGTCGACTTCGGGCCGGGCTCGGGCGAACTCGGCGGCGAGGTCACCGCCTCAGGGGCCCCGGCGAAGGTCAAGAAGTCCAGGGACTCGCTGACCGGCAAGTACCTCAGCGGCCGGGCCGCGATCCCGGTCCCCACCAATCGCCGGCTCGGGGGCGGGCCGGGGCTGGTCGTCCGGGGGGCCCGGCATCACAACCTCAAGAATGTGGATGTCTCGTTCCCGATCGGGCTGGTCACCGTGGTCACGGGGGTCTCGGGCTCGGGCAAGAGCTCGCTGGTCGAGGACATCCTGTGGAAGGCGGCCGCCCGGAAGCTCCACCGGGCCCAGTTGACCCCCGGGGCGCACGACTCGATCGAGGGGCTGGACCAGGTCGACAAGGTCATCAGCGTCGACCAGGACCCGCTGGGCAGCACGCCGACCTCGACGCCGGTGACCTACTCGGGCGCCTATGACCTGATCCGCGAGCTATTCGCCAAACTCCCCGAGTCCAAGGTCCGGGGCTACACCCCCCGGCGGTTCTCGTTCAACCAGGCCGGGGGCCGGTGCGAGGCCTGCGAGGGGGCGGGCCAGAAGCGGATCGAGATGCACTTCCTGCCCGACGTCTGGGTGACCTGCGACGCCTGCCACGGGGCGCGGTTCACCCCCGAAACGCTCCTGGTGAAGTTCCGGGGGAGGACCATCGCCGACGTCCTGAACATGAACGTCGACGCCGCGCTGGAGCTGTTCGCCGGGGTGCCCAAGATCCGCAAGATCATGCAGACCTTGCACGACGTGGGCCTGGGATATCTCCCGCTTGGCCAGTCGGCGCCGACCCTCTCGGGAGGAGAAGCCCAGCGCGTCAAGCTGGCCGCCGAGCTGGCACGTCCCGACACCGGTCGGACCCTCTACATCCTCGACGAGCCGACGACCGGGCTCCACCTGGACGACACCCGGAAGCTCCTCGACGTGGTCCACCGGTTGGCCGACCTGGGCAACACGGTCGTCATCATCGAGCACAACCTGGAGGTGATCAAGACGGCCGACTGGATCGTCGACGTCGGCCCCGAGGCCGGCGAGGAGGGGGGCTCGATCGTCGCCGAAGGCCCGCCCGAGGCGATCGCGAAGGTCGAGGGGTCCCTCACCGGGGCGATCCTCGAAGGGGTCCTCGCCCAGGGCCCGCAGGCCGAGCGGCCCAGGTTCGACCCCAAGGCCGCCGCCAAGAAGGCGATCGCGGAGGCGAAGGCCGCCAAGGAACAATTCGGGACCGACGCCAAGGCCCCCTGGGAGGTCGACGGCCGGCGTTGGCACACCCAGGAGCGGGTCGGCCGGAGCGGCAAGCCCGCCCGATGGGACGGCCGGATCGTCGAGAAGGTAGTCGACCGGGTCGAGCAGATCGGCGGCTTCCCCGGGGCCGACTGGTCGCAGAGGGCGGTGGTCAAGATCGCCGGTCCGGGCCCCGACGACCCGCCTTTCCTCCAGGCCCAGACCGGCCACGAGTGGATCGTCACGCTCCGGTTCGTGGTCAAGCGGAACGCCTTCAAGGCCGAGACCCTGGCCGCCCAGCTCCGGCTCGCCCCGTTCCACGAAGGGGCCAGGCCCGTCCTCAGCGACGCCGACCGGATCAGCCTGGGCGAGCCGAAGGGTGGGTTCCAGGAGGTCATCCTCACCGGCCACGGCTTCGAGGAGTTCGAGACCGACGCCTTCGATGCCTTCCTGGTCAAGGCCGCCGTCTCGTACCTCAAGGCGGTCCAGGGCGATCCCTCGGACGAACTGGCGGCGGCCGTCGCCCAGGAAGCGCCGGGGTGGAAGGAGATCAAGCGGCCCGACGTCGCGAAGAAGAAGCGGAAGGTGAAGGCTTCCTGAGGCGGTCGCGGATCGACGGTCTTCCCCAGGTGGCCAGATCTCGGGAGGTCCCCCCGAGCATCGTTAGGTCGGTTCGGATAGGATCGCGGGGAAGCCGAGACCACCTTGGATCTCCCTCTTCTCTCCCCCGCCTGGAGACGCGACGTCGTGTGGACCCAGAATTACGACCCGATGGGAAGCTGGCCGCTTTCCACCCTGGTGGCGGCGGTGCCGGTCCTGGTCCTTTTGGGTCTGCTGGCCTCCGGGCGGGCCTCGGCGTGGGGGGCGGCGCTGGCGGGCTTGCTGGCGGCGATCGGGGCGGCGGTCGGGGTCTTCGGGATGCCGATCGGGATGGCACTGGCGGCCAGCGGTCATGGGGTGGTCTTCGCGGCGTTCCGGATCGTCTGGCTGATCGTGGCGGCGGTGTTTCTTTATGACCTCGCGGTGGCGACCGGCCAGTTCGACGTGATGAAGGCCTCCATCGCGCGGCTCTCGGGAGATCGGCGGATCCAGGCGGTCCTGGTGGCGTTCGCGTTCGGGGCGTTCCTGGAGGGAGCGGCCGGTTTTGGCGCCCCGGTGGCGATCTCGGCGGCGTTCCTGGTGGGTTTGGGGTTCAAGCCGTTCCAGGCGGCCTTGCTCTGCCTGATCGCCAACACCGCGCCGGTGGCCTGGGGGGCGATCGGCACGCCGATCCGGACCCTGGCCGGGGTGACCGGCCTGGACGTGGAAGCCCTGAGCGCGACCTCGGGGCGGATCTTGCCGCCCTTGTCGTTGATCCTCCCGTTCTGGCTGGTCCGGTCGATGGTCCCCTGGCGCGAGACGTTCGCGGTCTGGCCGGTCCTGCTGGCCGTCGGAGGGGCGTTCGCCGGGACGCAGTTCGCCTGGTCGAACTTCGTGGGCTACGAGCTGGTCGACCTCGTCTCGGCCGTGGCCAGCCTGGGGGCGGGCGTGATCGTCCTGAAGTTCTGGCGACCGGAGGAGGAGTGGCGGTTCGCGGACGACAAGCCGGTCGCCGTCGATTCCTCGGGGCTGGCCGACGTCATCGACGCCGAAGTTGGGCTCGCCAAGTCCGACGTGCCCCTGACGACGGCGAGGGTCGCGCGGGCCTGGATGCCCTTCGTCTTGCTGTCGGTGACGGTCCTGCTCTGGGGCGTCCCGTCGATCAAGGGGGAGATGGACGCCCGAGCGTCCTGGAAGTGGGAGATCCCCGGCCTCCACCAGCAGATCGCCCGGGGCGACGCGGTCACCGGCCACGCCGAGCCGACCGAGAAGGACGTCGAGAAGGCCGTCGCCGACATCGTGCCCGTTTCCTCGACGGGCACGGCGGTCTTCCTCGCGGCGGTGATCTCCGGGTTCCTCCTGGGCGTCGGCCCGCTCCGACAGGCCCAGATGCTGGGGGCGACGGTCCTCCGCCTGATCCCGGCCATCGGCGCGATCCTGGGGATGCTCGCGCTGGGGTTCGTGACCAAGGCGTCGGGGATGGACGTGGTCCTCGGGCTGGCCTTCACCCGGACCGGCCCGGCGCTGTATCCCATCTTCGGCACGCTCCTGGGCTGGCTGGGCGTGGCCCTGACCGGATCGGACACGTCGAGCAACGTCCTCTTCGGCAACCTCCAGCGAGTGACGGCCGAGAAACTGGGGCTCTCGCCGATCCTGATGGCCTCGGCCAACACCACGGGCGGCGTGATGGGCAAGATGATCGACGCCCAGTCGATCGTGGTCGCCGCCGCCGCCACCGGCGAGGACGGCAAGGAAGGCGAGATCCTCCGCGCCGTGATCTTCCACAGCATCGCCCTGGCCCTGATGGTCGGGGCGATCGTCTGGGTCTACGCCCACCTCCTGCCGGGGATGGTCGCCGCCCCGATGCCGACCCTGGTATCGCCCTGAGATCCGCGGCGGGGATGAATCGAGTGGGACGTTTCCCGAGTTTGTTGCTTAAGGAATTAGGAGACGGTATCCTGACGCTTCGCGACCCCTGACCCCGCGCGGGAGCGTCTGGCCATGCTCGGACTATTGCGCCGCCACCTTCGAATGGGCATCGGCGGGTTGATGCTCGCGATCCTCCTGCTTGGGCTCTTGCTGGGGCATTGGGTCAACCGCGCGAAGGAACAGGCCCGCGCGGTGGCGGCCGTCAAGGCGTCGGGCGGCTGGGTGCGTTTCGCCGACGAGTTCGCGATGGGGCCGGTGAACGTCCCTCCGGGCAACGCCTTGTGGAAGCCGGGTTGGGGCAAGCTCGTCCCGAACAAGGGGCCTATCTTGCCCGATCGGCTCCGGCGATGGATCGGCGACGAGTATTTCCGCGAGGTCGTCCACGTCAGCACCTTCGTCGACCTCCAGAAGCTCTCGGCCTCCGCGCCCGGCCTGAACCGGCCTCCGCTGGACGACATGCTTCGAGCACTCGAAAATCAGCGAGGCATCCGAACCCTCCAGCTCGGGGGAGACACCTTGACCGGGAAGGGCCTGGCCTCGGTGGCGAAATTGACGGACCTCCGCGAGCTGTTCCTCTGGTGGGCCGGCGGGGTCGACGATGCCGGGGTCGCCCGGATCGGCCACCTGCCACGGCTCCGCGTGCTCGATATCAGCCTCTCGCCGATCACCGACGAGGGCGTGGGCCATCTTGCCGACCTCCCCGCGCTGGAGGAATTGAGCCTCCAGGGCAAGAAATTCACGGATCGGAGCCTGAAGCACCTGGCGCGGGCGAAGCGACTCAAGTTGCTTTTCCTGAGGTCGGACACCTCGGAGTTCACCGATGTGGGTCTGGAGCACCTCGCGGGCCTGAAAGATCTCCAGCAACTCGGCCTGCAAGGGGCGAGCCTCACCAAGGAGGGTCGGGAGAAGCTGGTGAAGGCCATCCCGGGCCTGCTGATCCTGCCGTGAAGATCGGTCCTTGAGGAAGCCCGTGCTCGACTTGACTGCTCTCTCCCCCGATGCTAGCCTCGGGTGAGGGAAGATCTCCCTCGATGCTCAAGGGCCACGCGGACTTCTCCGCCGAGCCGAGCGTCACCCGCCCCGCGCCGCCTTGATGGGCTGATAAACGGCGCACCATCTCCTCATGGCCGACGAACGCATCCGGCGGCAGATCGCCTTCCTGGCCGCGCAGCTCATGTACCATCGGACCGAGTCCGAGTACTTCACCGCCAAACGCAAGGCCGCCAAGCAGCTCGGGCTCGAATATCGATTCCGGCCCGGCGACCTCCCCTCGAACGCCGAGATCCGCGACCAGATCCAGGCGATGGCGCGGATCCACGAGGGGCCGAAACGTCTCGAACACCTGCTCGACATGCGGATCGAGGCGCTCCGCCTGATGCGCAAGCTGGCCCGGTTCCGCCCCCGATTGATCGGGAGCGTCTGGACCGGGCACGTCCGGCACGGGTCCGACATCGACATCCACATCTTCTCGGATAGCCAGTCGATCGTCACCGACACCCTCGACGACTACGCCCTGCCTTACGAGGTCCAGAAGAAACGGATCGTCAAGTACGGGGAAGAACGGATCTTCACCCATATCCACATCGACGACCGATTCCCCTACGAGCTGACCTTGTACCCCGAGGACAAGGTCCACTACGTCTTCAAGAGTTCGATCACCGGCCAGGCGATCGAGCGGGCCTCGATCGCCGAGCTGGAGGCCGCGTTGCAGGCCGAGGATCCCGAGATCGACCTCGACTTCGAGGTCGAGCGGTTCGAGGATCACATCGATCGCTTCGAACTCTATCGGATGCTCCTCCAGCCGCTCGAAGGGGTGAAGCAGAGCCCGAAATATCACCCCGAGGGGGACGCGCTCTACCACAGCCTCCAGGTCTTCGAACTGGCCCGCGAGGAGCGGAGTTACGACGAGGAATTCCTCCTCGCCGCCCTGTTGCACGACGTCGGCAAGGCGATCGACCCTTCGGACCATGTCCTGGCCGGTCTCCAGGCGCTGGAGGGGACGATCACCGAGCGGACCGAGACGCTGATCGCGTTCCACATGGACGCCCACGCCTACCGGAACGGGACGCTCGGGGCTCGGGCCAGGGTCCGACTCCAGCAGTCCGAGGAGTTCGAGGACCTGATGCTCCTCCGCGAGCTGGATTCTCGGGGGAGGCAACCGGGGGCCATCGTCTGCGAGCTGGCCGAAGCCCTCGGGTTCATCCGGAAGCTGGCCGACGAGTCGGACGACTGACGCCCGGATCGCCCGGCCGGACCATTCATCGGATCAGCCGGGGTGCCTCGATCGCGACGAGTCCCGGCTCGTGGAAGTAGACGCGGAGCCTCCGGACGTGGCCTTTCCGCCAGTGGGGGAGGCGGTCGAGGGGGACGGCCCAGTCCTGGCCGGGGCCGGGGCGCCACCAGGCGCTCCGGTTGGGCGACCATCGGCCGTCGACATCGGCCCACCAGAATTCGACGTCGCGGGTCGCCCGGACGTCCGAGACGGCGAGGGCTCGGGCGTCATCGGCCTCCGCTCCCAGGCGGTATTCGAGGTAGGCGGGCCAGCCCGCCGACTCGAAGTGTCCGGGTCCGGACGGACGGAGCCTCGATTGGGCCACGAGTCGGGCGACCGACGGGGGCCGGCCCTCATGGTCCGAGGGGGGTGGTATTCGATGGGCCGAAGCATCCATCCCCCCGGAAAGCGCCTCGCGGTCGGCATCCGAGAGCGAGGCCAGGAGCCGGTCCACTTCGATCGTGGGCCGGCCATGGATCGCGACCGAAGGCGAGAGCATCTCCAGCGCGTTGCCATCGGAGGGGACCCAGGTCGGGCGGATCGGGTCGAGGGCCTTGAGGATCTGATCTCGCGTGATCCCGCGAGACCGGCAGGCGGCCTCGAGCCGGTCGAGCGCCGCGATGGTCGGGGGCTGCTCGGGGAATCGGAAGAACCTCAGGTGTTCTTTCACCTGCGGGAGGTGGGCCCAGAGCATCACCAGGGCCAGGGCGTTGACCCCGGCCATCATCGCGACGGGCCGACCGTCGAATCGACGGAGCCCGGCACGGATCGCCGGGGTGATCAGCAGGACCAGGCCCAGTTGCGGGAACAGGTGATAGCGCTGGACGATGATCACCCGTCGGGGATCGGGGAGCGTCCGGACCCCGTAGGTCGCCGCGTATCCTCCCACGATCAGCGCGAGCCCTCCCAGGATCAGGCCGCGATGGCTCCGGCTCACGATCGCCCAGGCCAGCAGGCCGAGCATCAGGATCGCGCAGAGGGACAGCTCGATCGAGTCGGGAAAGATCGGGTCGAGGTTCCGGATCCCCACGAGCCCGGGCAGGAGGATGTCGACCGGCGCCCGGCCGATGTTCCAGATCGCGGTGGAGACTCCCACCGATTGCCTCAGGCCGGTGGCCAGGACATCCCGGTAGCGGAAGCATTCGCAGAGGGCCAGATAGGCGATCGTGCCCGAGATCGGGACCAGAGCGCCGAGCATCCTCCGGTGTCGACCGGCCCGATCGTCGAGGACCATCCGGAGCGCCGCCAGGGGACCGGCCAGGAGGCCGATCGCGCAGAAGGCCGGGGCCGCGAAGGTCCCGAGGGCCGAGACGAACAGCCATCGGGCCAGTCGTCGGCGGTCCGGCGCACGGCAAGACTCCAGGGCGCCGAGCCAGGCGAGCAAGGTCGCCGCCGAAGCCCAGGTGAAACTGCTGGCCGAGTACCAGTTGACGACCTCGCCGTCGGCCGAGGCCAGGGCCATGACGGCGACCGCCGCCAGGGAGGTCGAGGCCGACCCAAGCTCCCGACGGATCACTCGCCCGAGCAGGCCCAAGGTCGCCGCGAACGGGACGAACGAGGCGAGCACCAGGGCCATCGGGGCGTTCGCGATCCGCCGCCCCGCCAGGCTCCAGGCAGTCCAGGTCACGGCCTCGAAAAGCGGGGCCATGTGCTCGTTGAACGGGCGGAACAGGAGAGAGCCCAGCGGGCGGGTCTGGAGCTGGACCAGCCGGACCACGTCGTCGGCATAGAGCGTGGGATTCCGGAGCCGGAGCCAGCAAGGATAGAAGACCAGTGCCCCGAAAGCGACCACCATCGCGAACAGCAAACCCGGGGGAGTCCGGCGAAGGTCGGTGGTCATGGGCTCCCTGACGATGATTCGTGACGGGAAAGGAGGGATGATTGTCGTTTGAAATTACCCTACAGATCGACCGCCCGGCCCTATTCCTTGATCGATGGATGATCAGTCAAGACCAAAAAATGTGTGCTTGGCAAGATCGGCCCGTCCCGATCTTGTCACGGGGGAAGCCTCATCGGGCTCCCTCGAAAGCTTGCGGCTTGGGTTCGTTTTTCCCAGAGCGAAACCCTGGTTGAATCAGGGTTTGGGGCTCGTCGAGGCCGGGATTTGCGGCCGGCTTTCACGCCCTGTTGGGTTCGTTTTTCCCCGGAGCGAGGCGTCCGATTCTCGATGCGTTGGGTTCGTCTTTTCCGCGACCGAGCTGGTTTGGCGAGGGTTCGATGTTGGGGAGGGTGTGCCGGAGTTTGGGTTCGTTTTTCCCGGGACGATCACGACCGGTCGGGGTGGCCTTCGAAAAGCCGGACGCCCCGGCGATCCCGGATGGGGTCGACGGGGCGCCGGGATCTGGTTAGCGGTACGGCCTCTGGTTTCGAGGGGCCCGGTCGAGGGGCAGGCCGAAGGAAACGAGGGCCGGTAGAACGGGGCGGTGGGGCCTTCGGTGTCTCAGGACGAGGTCCTGGCCCGACCGCTCAGCTCTGGCTTCGGCCATGGGTGAATTGGTTCTCCGTGTAGCCCATCCGGCCTTCGGCGGCCTCGGGTGCCTCGGAGGACTCGCCTCGGTGGATTTCCGGGGCCTCGGACGTCGGGTCGCCGCAATCGGGGGCCTCGGCGTTTCCGGGGCGGTAGCCGGACGGGATGGAATCCATCACCGAAGGGATGGGCTGATCGAATCGAATGGCGGCGGACATGGGAAACCTCCCCGCGCGACGCGGGTTAAACCGGGGAGGAAGTCCGGGGGTCCGGGGTGCGGACCTGGCGGGGACTCCCTCCCGCGACCGACCGTTACCTCTCGGCCGATCGCCCGGTCGCCCCTCTCAGGAGCAACCGTTGTCATTCCAGGGAGACCCTGCCGACGCCCCGGTGATCGGGTCGCGAGCCGGAGGGGCGGTCCCTCGAATAATCTTTTACAACTCTATCCTACGTGCAATAGACGGGCCAGTCGTTTTTGTTTCGATCTTTCCTTTAGGATGGTTCGAGGCGATCCGAGTTCGAGGAAAGAAGCGTCATGAAGGTCGGGATTCTATCGGACACGCATGACGAGGTGGAGCGGACCTCGCGGGCTGTCGCGGAGCTGGTCGGTGCCGGCGCGGAGGCCCTGATCCACTGCGGCGACTTGACCGTGCCCGCGGTGGTCCTGGAATGCGGCGGCCTGCCGAGCTATTACGTCTTCGGCAACAACGACTACCAGCAGGAACCGCTCCGGCGGGCGATGGACCTGGTGGGCGGGCTCTGCCTGGACTGGGGGGGCGAGATCGTCCTCGGGGGGCGGCGGATCGCGGTCACCCACGGCGACTCGAACCTCGAGATCCGTCGCCTGACCCTGGCCGATCCCGACTACTTCCTGTTCGGCCATTCTCATCAGGCGGCCGACGAGCGGAGGGGGGCGACCCGCTGGATCAATCCGGGGGCCCTCTCCCGCGCCAGGCCGAAGACGGTGGCCTTGCTCGACCTTCAAACCGATGTCCTGGAATTCCTCACGATCGCCGATCGCCCATGATCGGTCGGCCCTGAACTGAGGCATGAGGCCAACCCCGGAGTCGGCCGGGATGCCCGAGAGGAGGGAGCTTCGATGCGACTCTGCCTGGTCGAGGATAACGCGGTCGCGGCCCTGGAACCCCTGACGCTGACCCGGCCGAGCTTCGACCTCCTGCTCGGGTCGAGCCCGCTCGGCTCCAAGATCGCTCGGGCGTTCGGGATCGGTCCCGGCCCGGCCCGCCGAGGGGTGTTGGTCCGGCCTTACCTGGCGGCCGTCCAGGCCGCTCGCGACCCGCACTCGCTGGTGAATGATCGCGACTGGCTGGCCCGAGGACCCGTGGTCGTGGCCAATGCTCGATGGGTGCCCCCGATCGGGTTCGATGGGGCGGGGGAATGCGGGGGCGGTCCCTGGGTCGGGACCTGCGAGGGGAATCCCGCCTTCGCCTGGGTCGGCCCGGAGGATGCCTCGGGCCTGCAACCGGGCTGGGTCGACGGCTGGTTCGAAGACGTGGCCGCCCGGCTCGACTGTCGGGAGGTCGGCGGCGAGTGGATCGCGCATCCCTGGGACCTCGTCGCCAGGAATGCCGACCACTTGGCCCGCGACTTCGGGGCCGGGGGCGTCTCGGCCGTGACCAACCGCCACCTGGCCAGCGCGGCGATCGTCGGCCCTTCCAATCGGCTCGCGATCCACGAGTCGGTCCGGGTCGATCCGTACACCGTCTTCGACACGACCAGCGGCCCGATCACGATCGCCGCCGGGGCGTGGATCCAGCCGTTCACCCGGGTCGAGGGGCCGTGCTTCATCGGCCGGGAAACCCAACTCTTTCGGGCCAACATCCGAGGGGGGACCACCATCGGCCCGAATTGCCGGATCGGCGGCGAGGTCGAGGCCTCGATCGTCCACGGCCACTCCAACAAGTACCACGAGGGGTTCCTGGGCCACGCCTACGTCGGCGAGTGGGTGAACCTGGGCGCGATCACCTCAAACAGCGACCTCCGGAACGATTACGGCGAGGTCCACGTCCCGATCTCGGGCGATCCCGTCGCGACGGGCCAGGCCAAGGTCGGCTGCTTCGTCGGCGACCACACCCGGACCGGCCTCGGGAGCATGCTCAACACCGGCACCGCCATCGGCGTGATGTGCAACGTCCTGCCCGCCGGGCTCCTGCTGCCCAAGCACATCCCCTCGTTCACCTCGGTGATGTACGGCCGGGTTGCCCCCGGCTTCCCGCTCGAACAGCTGTTCGCCACCGCCGAGATCGTCATGGGACGTCGGGGCAAGACTTTCATCGAGGCCGAGCGCCAGCTCTATCTCGACCTCCACCAGCAGACCCGACTGGAACGAGAGCGGGCCTTCCAGAAGGCCAACGACCGCCGGGGCGACACCTGGCCGGTGATGGCGGCTCGACGCTGAGATGGCCGACATCAAGAGCCCCCGGCTGCTCTACCTCAAGGGAGGGCTGCTGCTGGCCGTGGGGCTGATCGCATCGGCGTTGCTGGTCGCGGAGCATCCGACGGCGAAGGTCGCGCTGCTCCTGGCGATCGCGGTCTGGGGGTTCGCTCGGGCCTACTATTTCGCCTTCTACGTCATCGAGCATTACGTCGACGGGTCTTACCGATTCGCCGGCCTGATCGACTTCATCCGATACGCGATGGGTCGGAGGGGGGCTTCGGACCATTCCCATCGACCGG
Organism: Tundrisphaera lichenicola; assembly: GCF_051175385.1. Classification (GTDB taxonomy): domain Bacteria; phylum Planctomycetota; class Planctomycetia; order Isosphaerales; family Isosphaeraceae; genus Tundrisphaera; species Tundrisphaera lichenicola. The sequence continues at coordinate 487,162 of NZ_CP195106.1, forward strand.
GGCCTTAGATGAGGCCGGAGCGGTCGAAGTTCGTCCCACTTGCCTTCGACCTCTCGATCAGCCCTCATCCGGCAAGGCGTCGGGCTCGGCATCGTCGCCCAGGGCGTGCATGGCGTCCTGACGTTCGAGCCATCTCCAGAAGCCGAAGCAGGCGGAGAAGAAGGTGCTGGTCATCTGGTTGATCAGCTCTTGATGGGCCCCGGCCTCGAAGCTGGTCCATTGCTCGCAGATGACCCGGCCGGAGGTCGAGGCGTTGAGGTCGTCGACCTCAAGATAGACCTTGGGGAGCTTATAGAGGGCGTTCCACTCGTTGCAGAGGCGGATCATCCGGTCCCAGTCGGTCCGGGCGACTCGCTTCATGGTGTCGCCCCGGAGGCAATATTGCTCGTGCTCGTCGCCGGAGGCCACGAGCATGAACCGGGGGTGGCCGAGGACATCCTCGTCGTAGCCGAACTCGACGACGAAGTCGCCGTCCCGGTCTCGGAGGTACTGGAGCTCGCTATCGTCCAGGAAGGCCTGGATCATCGCGTGTCCGAAGGTCTCCACGATTCCCATGCTTCGACTCCCTCCGGCGGTGGATGACCAACCCTCGCGATGTGCCCCCTCATTGGAGCCCCCGACCCGGCCGAGTGCAAGGGTTCGGCCCCGCCGAATTGGCGGGTTGAAGGAAGCCCCGAACCATTTCGCTTGCCGAGGGTCCTAGGATGGTGGAATGATGCGGCCCTCGGTCGTGGGGTCGCGTCGGTTCGGCGGAATTGTTCGGGAAGGTGGTCGGGTCGTCATGTCGGACGGTGATGGTAGTAGTTGTCGGTCGGGTCCGGCCGGGGCGATGGGCCTCCGGGCCTTCGGATGCCTGGCCTTGATGGTGTTGATCGGTTCGAGCACTGCGCCCGCGGCCAAGATCGCGGTCCGCGAGATCCCGGTGGGCCTGATCCCGCTGGTCCGATTCGGGGTGGCGGGGCTCTGCCTCTGGCCGATCGTGGGCCGGGGTGGGGCCTTGAAACGGATGATCCGGCAGGACGGCTGGAGGCTCCTGGCGGCGGCTGCTCTCTGCGTGCCGATCAACCAGGCCTTCTTCCTGAGCGGGGCGAAGCTGGCCCCGGCCGCCCACATCGGGATGATCTACGCGGCCTGCCCCCTGGTGGTCCTCGGACTGGCGGCCCTCCTGGGTCAGGAACGGCTGGCCCCGGAGCGGATCCTTGGCGTGGCCGCCAGCGTGGCTGGCGTGGCCCTGATCGCCCTGCAAAACATCTGGCAGACCGACGCCTCGGGCCGGGATGTCCTCCGAGGGGATCTGCTCGAAGTCGGCGCGGTCCTGGCCTGGGGGGCTTACCTGACCGTCAACAAGCCGCTGATCGCCCGCCACGGGGCGTTGCCGGTCCTGGCCGGGACGTTCCTGGTGGGCTCGGCGCTGGACCTCCCGATCGTGTTCGCCACGATGCCGGGCTGGCCTCCGCTGTCGACCGTCTCCACCGGGGCCTGGGTCGGCCTGGCTTATCTGGCCCTGGTGGTCAGCATCGCCGGCCTGGCGTTCCAGAACCTGTCGATGCGGAGCCTCGACGCCAGCCAGGTGGCCACCTTCGGCAACGTCGCCCCGCTCCTGACCATCTTCTGGGGATTCTTGCTCTTCGGCGAGCGGATCTCGACGATGGCCGCCGTCGGCGGGACGCTGGTGATGGTCGGAATCCTCTGGTCGAGCCGGCCAGCCCGGAAGCCCAGGGTAGGAGTTCCCACGTTGCCCGTCGGACCGAGCGTGGTCCCCGTTGGTGGGGCATCTTGACCCTCACCCAGCCTTCGGCCGCCCTCTCCCAAAAGGAGAGGGCTAGCCAGAGGGATCAATGGTCGCCGATCGGCGAATAAAGCTCGGCCATCTCGCCGCTCGGGGCGAACCGCGGGGCTCGCTCGCCGCTGTCGAGCTGGCGGGCCCGCTCGGCCACGAGTCGTTCCAGGAGCGGGTCGGGGCCGAGCGGCGGCCCGAGCCGGAACTCGACCGAGGGGTGGCGGCTCGCCAACTCGTCCCGGGCGGCGGTGAGGTCTCGGATCAGGTGGACCCCGGCCGAGAGGAAGTATGGGACCATCAGGATCCGGGTCGCTCCTCGCTCGACGCATCGGTCGCCCGCGACGGGGATCTCGGGCTGGGCCAGTTCGAGGAAGGCGGGCTCGACGATCCGGTATTCCCCTTGCTCGGCGATCCGGGCGACGATCCGGTGCAAGTCCTCGTTGGCGGGGGCGTGGCGGCTCCCATGCGCGATCAGCAGGACGGCGGTCTCGGGCATCTCGCGGCCTCGGGTCCTCGGTTCGGTCTTCACGGGCGCATTGTAAGCCGAGGACGGGCTTCGTCAAACGGCTCCGGGATCATCGGGCGGGGGGCGTGGGGGGAGTGACCAGGCCGTTGAGGCTCCGCCGGTGGTGCCAGGTCTGGCGAGCCTGGCCGAGGCCCTTGGTCCGCTCGGACCAGGCCTTCGCGAGCCCTTCGAGGGCCTGTTCGGCCGGCTCCCCCTCGACGGCGGCGACCCGGGCCTTGGTCAGATCGGCCAGATAGCCGGGGGCGTCCGGGACCCGGAGTCCGGGGAAGACTCTCACGGCGTTCATGGTCTTGCTGACCGCATCAGCCCACCCTCGGGCCTCGACACCGGGGGCCGAGCGTGGGTTGGCCAACCCCTGGTTTAATTGCGAGGACCGGACCGCGAGCATCGGGAATCCCCGCTCGGCCCGGAGGCGATTGGTCGAGTCGGGACCGGCCAGGTATCGCGCGAAGTCGACCGCCGCGGGTTGCTTCGCACTGGCCGCGACGACCCCGACCAGCCAGCCACCGCCGTGAGGGAGATAGGTCGGGCGGCTGATCGGCTGGGGTTTCGTCCAGGTGTTGCTGGAGAAGTCGAACAGGCGATCGGAGCCGGGCAGGGGGGCCACCCCGACCGCCGAGCCTTCGGTGCTCCAGGTCGCCGCCCGCTCGGCCCGATCGATCAAAAACGCGGCCTCGCCCGACCGAAACGCCTGACGGGCCGCGTCGGCATCGAACTTCCCGGCCTCGGGCGGCCCGAAATCCTTCAGGGCCACGATCGATCGGAGAGACTCGATGAAGGGGGACGAGGTGACTCGAGGCTCGGTGGTCTCGGAGCTGAGCAGGAACGAGAACTGGTCGGGGTGGAGCGACATCGAGGCCACCCGAGCCAGATAGGTGGAGTCGCCGACTCCTTCAGGATCGGCCCCCCAGGCGAGCGCGACCCCGGCCTCGGGCGAGCCGTCGCCGTCCCAGTCTCGACCGTGGAAGAATCGGGCCAGGGCGTCGAACTGCTCCCAGGTTTTGGGCGGCTCCAGGGCCAGCCCGGCGGCCTTGGCCGCTTCGAGGGAGGCCGGATCTTCGAAGGCCTTCCGATGATAGGCCAGGACCAGCGCCGAGCCGCCGATCGGCAGGGCCACGCGGTCGGGCCCGTATCGGGTGACGAGGTCGCGGTAGGCGATCGCGATATCCTTGTACTGGAAGGTATCCGGCGGCGGCTCCGGGGCGGGCTCTCCCCCTTCTGCGGTCGGCTCGGGGGGGAGGATCTCGGAATCGGGCAGGATGGCCAGGGCCTTGATGTCGACGAGTTCGCCCATCCGGTCGCCGGGGAAGACGAGGATGTCGACGTCTCCGGGCGCCTTCGGGTCGACCGGCTCGTCTCGGATCGAGAGCTCGGCCCCGGTCTGGGCCATCCACTCCCCTTGTTGGGCCTTGACCGAGGGGAGGATGGCCGGGTCGCCCACCACGCCCACGACCAACCGGGTCCCCGCGAACGGCCGGGCGGGCGCGTTCTCGGTCGACTTCGGGCCTTCGCACCCGACCGAGGCCAGGGCGACGGCCAGGAGCAGGGAGCATGCCCGAGGGTGGCCTGGAAATCCGGGGAGGATGTGGCGGCCGGACCTCTCGGACACAGTGACGCTTCGGACCCGCATCATCTCCCCATCCTTCGATCCAGGTTATCGGGACGACCGACCGGGCTCCATGTTACGGTACGCCCGAGCCTCGGGTCAAACCGATGGGGATGGCCCGGGCGGCCCTTCGAAATGCTCGGCGGGGCGGTCCGCCGTTTGACAGGCGAACCGCCCCGCGGGGTGCTCATCAAGGGTGCAGGAGTCGCACTCGGCCGGTCGATCAGATGTCGATCCCGAGGCGATAGCGAAGTTCCTCGAACTGGTCGCGGTAGACGTCGTCGGTCGAGTGGAGGTGTTCGGCCTCGGAGATGAACTTGAGGGTGTCGTCCCGCTTCAGGCCGGCGTCGATGAGGATTTCCTCGAATGGCTCGAGGTCGTGGGCATAGACGAAGAGGAGCTTGTGCTCGTCGAACTGCACTTCCATGGGGCCGTTGGGGTTGAGTGCGGCCAGGCCGGTGCAGCCGTCGTTCAGCAGGAGCGATTCATAATCGTAGAGGGTGCTCTTGAGGATGACCGTGTCCATGTGCTCGCGATAGAGGTCGGCGTGGACGCCGGGCTCGCTCTCGTGGCTGGACTCCATCACCACGTCGACTTCCTCGCCCAGGGGGGTGAGCAGGTCGATGAGGACCTCGAAGAGGCGTTCCGACGAGACCGAAGCGGCCAGGACGGGCATGGAATTGCCGGTCTCGGGGTCGCGGTAGACGTCGCGGCGATACCCTTCCCGAGGGATCACTTCGAGGCCATAAGACGGCCGTATGGCGTCGGTCAGCGTGAAACCGCCATAGCGACCGACCCGTAAATGGGCATCCAGCTGGTCCTGGTTAAGGTCATCGAAACTAGTCCGGGGCATACGGGTTGTATTAGTACGCAACACCCGCTCCAGGAAGCGTTGGATAAAGCTCATGGGAAGGCATCCCCCTCCTAACGTCGGTCTACTATCGGTGTTTCGAATAATTCGGATCCTCGGTCACCGCGCCGAACGCCTCCGGGGATCATTGTCCCCAGACCCAGCCATCCCGGGGATTCGTCCGACACCGCGCCCAAGGGAGTCGAAACCCACCCCGGGGACGGTCGCCTTTCCATGGGCACCGCTTCAATGCCGTTCCTCGTATATATACCACGCGTGGAGTCGAAAATCGCCAAGGAGCTAAATCGGAGTGAAGTGATTACAGGAAGCGAACCGAATCGAACACGACGCGATAAAAACACTCCTTTGAACATTCGAGACGGCCCGGTTTGCGTCTTTCGTCGAAAGTAACGTGAAGCAAACCGGATGCCATTGGAGATTCATGACGGGAGAGCCGAATAGTTCGGCGGTTTGGCTCAAGAACTTGAGTCTTTTTGGTGTTGACTCTGGTTTTTTTGGGGCGGAGTCATTTCTTCAAAATTCATCTATCGTTGTAAGCCCCTGTGGCTCTCGGTACAAGACTGCCGTTTTTAAGAATCCTTGCGGTGATTCGAGAAGTCAACCACCCACTCGATCCCGAACTTCGCCGGTTCCTCGCCGGGAACGTCGCATCCCCCTCGATCTCGATGCTATACTGACGAGCTTGAGGGGGGACCCCCGCGCGGCGGGCCCCGACGGATTGCATCGCTGAAGGGCGGGACGGCCGATGACCATCGAACGGGTGGATGCCTACCTCGTATCTCACGGGGCCGAGTTCGAGGAGCAGCTGAAGGCCCTCCTCCGGATCCCCAGCATCAGCGCCCAGCCCGACCATGACGCCGACACCCGGCGGGCCGCCGAGTTCCTGGTCGAAGACCTCCGGTCGATGGGCTTCCCCACCGTCGAGCTGATCGAGACCAAGGGCCACCCCCTGGTCTTCGCCGAGGGGGCCAGGCTCCCCGGTCGGCCGACCGTCCTCATCTATGGACACTACGACGTCCAGCCGCCGGAGCCGCTCGATCCCTGGACCTCGGCCCCCTTCGAGCCGACCGTCCGCGACGGCAACATCATCGCGCGGGGTGCCACCGACGACAAGGGGCAGATGTTCACCCACCTCAAGGCGGCCGAGGCCTGGCTCAAGGCCGGCGGCGGCTTGCCGGTGAATGTCAAGTTCCTGATCGAGGGGGAGGAGGAGGTCGGCGGGGCGAACCTGGAGGCCTACGTCGCCGACCATCGCGAGAAGCTGGCCTGCGACTACGCGGTGATCTCCGACACCAGCCAGTTCGCCCCGGGGATCCCCGCGATCACCTATGGCCTGAAGGGGCTGGCCTACTTCGAGCTGATCGTGAAGGGGGCGAAGTCCGACCTCCACTCCGGGATGTTCGGCGGGACCGTCACCAACCCGCTCAACGCCCTGGCCTCGATCCTGGCGAGCCTGAAGGGGCCGGATGGGAAGATCCGGATCGAAGGGTTCTACGACCCGGTCCGGCCGCTCGAAGCCTGGGAGCGGGCCGAGTTCGCCAAGCTCCCGTTCTCCGAGGCCGAGTTCCTGGAGCAGGTCGGGGCGCCCTCGCTGGAGGGGGAAGAGGGGTACACGACGCTGGAGCGTCGGTGGGCCCGACCGACCTGCGACGTCAACGGCCTCTACGGGGGGTATCAGGGACCCGGGCCGAAGACGGTACTCCCCTGGAAGGCCGGGGCCAAGCTCAGCTTCCGCCTCGTGCCCGACCAGGACCCGAAGCAGGTGGCCGAGCAGTTCCGGGCCCACGTGGCGAAGGAGACCCCGCCCGGCGTGACGGTCGAGGTGATCGAGCACCACGGGGCCCCGGCGGTCCTGGTCGGGGTCGACAGCCCGGGCATCCGCGCCGCCAGCCGGGCGATCGAGGCGGGATTCGGCAAGCCTCCGGTCTTCATGAGGGAAGGGGGCTCGATCCCCGTGGTCGGGCTCCTCAAGGAAAACCTCGGGGTCGACACCCTCCTGCTGGGCTGGGGCCAGAACGACGACAACCTCCACGGCCCCAACGAGAAGTTCTCTCTGGCCGACTACCACCGGGGGATCAAGGCGAGCGCCCACCTCCTGGCCGAGCTGGCCCGCGAGGGAGTCTCGGAATCAGGAGTCGGCTGATGGCGACTGCTACTCATCAATCGGCCTCGGCGACCGAGCCTGTGCCATCGATGGCACCCACTCCGGTTTCGACGCCGATGCCCATGCCGGCATTGACCTTGTACCGGATGTCGTGCGACCTGTACGAACGGCTCGCCGAACAGGGCCTGCTCGGGCCGAAAGACAGGGTTGTGCTCCTCGATGGTTTGTTGGTGAATCAGATGCCCATAGGCCCCATGCATAGTACCTCCGTAGCGCTGGGGCAGATTGCACTCCAGGGCGCCGCCCCTGTCGGTTGGTATGTCCGGGCCCAGCAGCCCATCATCTTGCGAAACGGACCGCAGGGGGATAGCGCCCCGCAACCCGATCTGGCCTTGGTGGTAGGCACGATCCTGAGTTACACAGGCCGCCATCCGATCGGAACCGAGGTAGGTCTGGTCGTCGAAGTGGCCTCCGATTCCGAAGCACTTCGTGTCGATCGCTCGGGCCTGGCCCGCTATGCTCACGCCGGGATTCCGATCGCCTGCATCGTCAATATTTCGGAGCGCTCGATCGAGGTCCATACCGAGCCCAGCGGACCAGTCGCGGATGCCAACTATCGGAAATTCGAGACGATGTATCCCGGCCAGTCCCTGACGGGCGAGATCAGCAACACCACCACCGGCCCGGCGGCCATCGCCCCGATCCCGGTCGAGTCGTTCTTCCCGCCGATCGGGATCGAGTGATCCTCCAGGACCGTAGGACTGTCCACAATTCGATCCGACCTCAGCAGATCCAGTCACCGGATGGTCCGCGATGATTTTCTTCGAGTTGTTCCATGATCTGATCGAATCGAGGTCGCTCGTCGATGTCCGGCGGGACGACCTCGAAGTCTCCGACATCCGAGGTTTCATCCTGGGACTCTCGACGGAACTCGTCCTGATCGGAGTCGTCGGGGACGACATTCAGCATGATGGTTACGCCATCATTCAGCTCGACGATGTCTCTTTCCTTCGCTGGGGCACGGACAAACTGCTCGGCTGGGAGAAGGTCCTGGAGGGTCCGCGTGACGACGGCATGGAGAACGACATCGACCTCTCGAACTGGTCCGGTGCGATCGAGTCGGCCCGCTCGAAGGCGCCGCTGGTCACCTTCCATCGAGAAAAGCTAGATTCCTCCACCTGCTACATCACGGACCGATTCGAGAACACCGATCTCTCGATCGTCGGTCGCCAGATCACGACAGATGGGCAGAGAAACGGTTCCTTCGCGATCAAGACCGAGGACCTGACTCGGATCGACCTAGGGGGCCGCTATGAGGCCGGCCTCAAACGGATGCTGGACACGGTCTGAGAATCGCCGGTGATTCTTCCGATCGGCTGTCCGCCACCGGGCGCGAGATCCTGGTGAACGGACCTACTGATATTCATCGAACGGCTGGGGTTATCGCATGCTCGACCTGAAATATGTCACCGCCAATCCCGAGGCCGTGAAGCAGAACTGCCGGGACCGGAACGTCCCCGAGGTGATCACCGAGAGCATCGACCAGATCGTCGCCTGGGACGCGTCTCGGAAGACGCAGCTCCAGTCGCTGGAAGACCTCCGGCGTCGCCAGAACGAGGGGGCCAAGTCGATCAACTCGGCCAAGACCCCCGAGGATCGTCAGGCCCTGATCTCTCAGGGGAAGGAACTCCGGGCGTTGGTGACGACCGCCGAGGATGTCCTGAAGAGTCTCGACGCGTCGATCAAGCTCGCCCTGGGGCGCGTCCCCAACATGACCCACCCCGACGCCCCGATCGGCGCGACGGAGGATCTGAGCGTCGAGCTTCGGAAGGTCGGCACCCCCCGGTCGTTCGACTTCAAGCCGAAGGATCACGTCGAGATCGGCAAGGCGCTCGACCTGATCGACTTCGAGGCCGGCGGGAAGGTCTCGGGGACCGGGTTCTACTTCCTCAAGAACGACGCCGTGCTGCTGGACATGGCCCTCCAGCAGTTCGCCATCAATAAACTGGCCCGTCGGGGATTTATTCCCATCGTCACCCCCGACCTGGCCCGTACCAGTATCCTGGAGGGGATCGGTTTCAACCCGCGAGGCGAGGAGACCCAGGTCTACTCGGTCGAGAACTCCGACCTCTGCCTGATCGGGACCGCCGAGATCACCCTGGGCGGGATGCACGCCGACGAGATCTTCGACGAGTCCCATCTGCCGCTCAAGTACGTCGGCCTCTCGCACTGCTTCCGGACCGAGGCCGGGGCCGCCGGTCGGGCCAGTCGGGGGCTCTACCGGGTCCACCAGTTCACTAAGGTCGAGATGTTCGCCTACTCGACCCCCGAGACCTCCGGCGCGATCCACGACGAAATCCTGGCCCTCGAGGAGGAGATCTTCACCGAACTGGGCATCCCCTACCGGGTCCTCGACATCTGCTCGGGAGACCTGGGAGGCCCGGCCTACCGGAAGTTCGACCTCGAAGCCTGGATGCCCGGTCGCGGCGAGGCCGGAGAATACGGCGAAGTGACCAGCACCTCCGACTGCACCGACTACCAGTCCCGAAGACTCAACATCCGCTACAAGCCGACCGGCCAGAAAGGAACCCGCTTCGTCCACACCCTGAACGGAACGGCCGTCGCGCTCAGCCGGGCGATGATCGCCGTCCTGGAGAATTACCAGAGGGCCGATGGCCTGGTGGATGTGCCGGGGGTCCTCAGGCCGTATCTTGGGAAGGATGTGATCGGGGCGACGAGATCGAGCTAATCGGCGGGCGGCAATCGGATGGGTTCATGCCTGGTCAGGAGCTTCGGGCTGGCGTTGTGCCTGTTCGGTCTCTATCTGGGGCTGATGGTGCTCGCCTACGCATCCATGATCGACCCTTCGTTCCAGGGGGCTGCCTGGTGGGCCGAATATTGGGGCATGCTCTTTGGGATGTGGCGCGAGGCTGGTTTTTCCCTCGCGATGGTTCTGGTCGGAGGCTGGCTGCTGTTCGCATTCCCGGAGTTCGTGGGCCAGGTCCCGCCAAGAGTCGTCAAACCAACCTGGGATGACCTCGAATAGCCCGCCGGGATGCTGACCCGGCTCGATTAAGGAGGCCGGCCGCGATGTTGCGTAATCCGCTGCTGGTCCCCGACCTCCGCGAGCTGATCCAGGCTGGCGAGACATCGGTCCTGAGCGAGTTCCTGGCCGACCACCACCCCGGTCACATCGCCGAGATCATCGAGGATCTGGGCGATTCCGAGGGGGACACGGCGTTAACGCTCCTGCCCGACCGGGCGCGGGCCGAGGTGATGAGCTACGTCGAGCCCGAGCGTCAGGTCCGGGTGGTCGAGGCGATGGCCCCGAGCGACGCGGCGGCCCTGCTCCACCTGATGTCGCACGACGACCGGGCCCACCTGGTCAACCGGCTCGACGACGACCGCGCCGACGATATCCTGAGGAACCTGGCCCAGGCCGAGCGCGAGGACATCCGCCGGCTCGCCAGCTACGAGCCCGGGACCGCTGGCGCGGTCATGACCACCGACTACGCCACGCTCCCCCCCCACCTCTCGGTCCGCGAGGCCCTCGACCGGCTCCGCCGCGAGGCCCCCGACCGCGAGACCATCGACTACAGCTATGTCGTCGACGACCATCACAAGCTCATCGGCGTGGTCCCCCTGAAGCGGCTGATCCTGGCCCGGCCACTCGCCAAGGTCGAGCAGATCATGCAGCGCGACATGATCTCGGCCCGGGTCGACGACGACCAGGAAGCGGTCGCCCAGAAGGTCGACAAGTACGACCTCTTCGCCATCCCGATCCTCGACGCCTCCGACATGCTGGTCGGGATCGTCACCCACGACGACGCGATGGACATCCTCCGCCAGGAACAGACCGAGGACATCCTCGCCTTCGGCGGCGTCGCCTCCGACGCCGACGACGACGAGGAAGGGGACTACTGGCAAGGACAGGTCCAGTCGTCGGTCCGCCGGAGGATCGGCTGGCTCCTGTTGCTCTTCCTGGGCGGCTCGATCACCCGGTGGGTCATCCATTCGTTCGACTGGGTCGACCAACGCTTCGCGGGCGAGCTGGAGTTCAATGCCTTCATCCCGCTCCTGATCGGGACCGGGGGGAACGCCGGGAGCCAGACCGTCGGCACGATTATCCGGGGTCTCGCCCTCGGCCAGATCGAGCGGGGCGATCTCTGGCGGGTGATCGCCCGCGAGATGCTCACCGGCCTGATCCTGGGCCTGCTCCTCGGCACCCTCGGTTTTGTCTTCACCTGGCTCATGCTCGGCCAGTCGGCCATCTTCGGGCTGGTGATCGCCCTGGCGATCCTGGGGATCTGCGTCTGGGCCAACGGGATCGGGGCCCTGGTCCCGCTCATGGCTCGCCGGTTCGGGCTCGACCCCGCCTTGATTTCCGCCCCCCTCATCAGCACGCTGGTAGACACCACCGGGCTGGTTATCTTCTATGGGATCGCCATCGTCCTGCTGATCCATCTGGCCTCCTGACCGACGGACCCTCGCCCATGATCTTCGCCGAGATGACCGCCCCCGAGATCCGCGCGATCCCCCGCGACTCCACCCTCGTGATCGCCCCGATCGCCGCCACCGAGCAGCACGGCCCGCACCTGGCCGTCTCCACCGACACGGTCCTGGCCGGGGGGGTGGCCTCGGGCGTGGAGAACGCCTTGGGCGACAAGGCCCTGGTCCTGCCGGTCCTCTGGCTCGGGGCCAGCGACCACCACCTCCCGCACGGGGGGACCCTCACGGCTCCCTTGCCAACCTACGAATCCATGCTCGTCGACCTCCTGACCCCACTCCTCCGCGACGGCTTCCGCCGGGTCATGATCCTCAACGGGCACGGGGGGAACATCGACCCGCTCCGGATCGCCCTCCGGCGGCTGGATGTCGAGTTTCCCCGAGCGATCCTGACCGGCGCCGCCTACTGGGACCTGGCCGCCGACGAGATCGCCGCCCATTGCCGGGCCCCCCGGAAGGAGATGGGCCACGCCTGCGAGATCGAGACCTCGATGATGCTCCACCTCCGGCCCGACCTCGTCCGGCTCGATCGGAGGGTCGACGACCCCGACGACACCCCCGACCACCTCCGAGGCCTCACCTGGCCCCGCGACTTCGCCCGGAGGACCGACCACGGGGTCGTCGGCTATCCCGAATCCGCCGATGCCGAGCGAGGCCGACTGATGCTCGAAGCCGCGGTGTCCGGAGTCGTGGAGGTCGCCCGCAGGATCCTCGACCTCCCGCTATCGGGGGAATGAGGTTGGTCTCGCCGGGTTGACCGTCGGATCAAGTCGAGGCGATCGTGCGAGAGTGGCCATAATGAGAGCCGGGCTGGCTCGAACTGGCGTGTTCGGCCCCTGGGAGTATTTCAATTCTTCGATTTGGAGAGGAGGGCATGGCAGAGGCGTAGGTTCGAGATATGATTGGCTTCGATGAGTGTCGAGGTCGGGGAGCAGCCGGCCGATGGACATTCTCCCTCGTCGAAGACCTCTCGGGAAGGAGTCGATTGATGAGCACCTTCGATCGGTCGTCGAGCCGAATTACCCCGCTCACGCTTCTGGGATTCGCGTGGGTCCTGGGGGCGGCCGGCTTCCTCGACGCCGCGGAGGCCGGATGTCCTCGATGCGGCTGGGCTCCTCCGAAGCGTGCGGTCTCCGCGACGTTGAAGCCCGGCCAAGACCTGTGGAAGGCCCTTCAGCGGGCCAGGCCGGGCACCACCGTCCTGCTCGAAGACGGTACTTATACGCTCCAGGGCGCCCTCCAAATCGTCGCCCCGGGCCTCGTCGTTCGCGGCAAGAGCGGCGACCGATCCAAGGTCATCCTCCGCGGCGCCTCGATGGTGGAAACGGCCGTGCTGGTCGCCGTCTCGATCGAGGCCCCCAATGTCACCCTGGCCGACCTGACGATCGGCCGAGTGGGCTACCATGGCGTTCAGGTCCACGGGGAACTCGGGGGCTCGGGCTCGGTCCTCCATAACGTCCGCATCGTCGACACGGGGCAGCAACTCGTGAAGGCCACCGTGGGCAAGGACGGCCGATCTGTCGACGACGGCCTGGTCGCATGCTCCTCGTTCGAGTACTCGGATCACGCTCCCAGCGACTATACCAATGGGGTGGATGTCCATCGGGGCAAGGGCTGGGTGGTTCGCGATAGCATCTTCCTTCGGATCAGGGGGCCTCGCGATGTCGGATCGAGGGCCGGGCCCGCCATCCTTTTCTGGAACGAGTCGCGTGGCACGATCGTGGAGCGGAACCGCTTGATCGACTGCTATCGGGGGATCGCACTCGGGCTGATCGAGCGTGGGACGGGGTTCGACCATCAGGGGGGAGTCATACGCAACAATGTCCTGGTCAACCTGAACTCCTGGGCCGACGAGGCCATCGAGGCCAGCAACAGCGGCGACGTTCGGATCGAGCACAATACGGTCTTCGTCGAAGGGCAGGTCCCCTGGTCGATCGGCCTGCGGTTCCCCGCCACGAACGGGGTGGCGTTCAATAACCTGAGCAACCGTCCCATCCTGCTCAGGAACGGGGCCCGGGCCGAACTCAAGGCGAATGTCACCGATGCCGGACGCGACTGGTTCGTCGACCTCGCTCGGGGAGACCTGCGACTCGCCCGAGGGGGGCTCTCGGCGATCGATGCCGGCGTCCTGCTCCCCGAAATCGGTCAGGACTTCGACCGCCATCCACGCGTTGTCGGGAAGGCACCCGACGCGGGAGCCTTCGAGTTCACCCCGAAGGCCGCCGCCCCCCAACCCCGACGCTGATCGATGGGCGGTCGGACTCGGTTGGATCGCCGAGCGAGGATCATCAGCTCTCGAGGTCTTCGAAGTGCGGCAACTCGCCGAAGTCGATTGCGACGCGTCGAAGAGTGGGCGGAGGAGGCTCGGAGGCATCAACCCTCGAGATCCCGACGGAATGTTGTCCGGCTTGCATCGGCGTATTTATTTGATTTGTGTATTTTAATAATGTGTTGATACGGGGTGATCGTGAAGCGGTCGATCCTGATTGGCTTTTGGTCGTTACTCACGCCGATCCTGGGGGTAACCTCGTGCGATTTGATCCATTCCGACGCCTCCGGCTGACCTCGCTCCTGATCATCCTCGGCTCGTCGATGGGAGCGGAAGTCGCCCGAGGTCAGCAAACCTCCCCACCGGCGCAAGCGGACGGTTCAATCCTGCCCTTTCCATCGGTACCCTCGGCGAGCCGGGCTGGCCCGACCTTGCAGGAATCCGAGATGAAGTGGCGGAAGCAGCCCGATCGGCTCAAGCCAGGCGCACCGAACGTCCTCATCGTATTGATCGACGACGTGGGCTTTGGCCTGCCGGACACGTTCGGAGGCGAGGTCCACACGCCCACCCTGAGCCGGTTGCGGGAATCGGGCATCGCTTTCAATGCCTTCCACACGACTTCGATCTGCTCGCCGACACGCGCCTCGCTCCTGACGGGTCGGAATCACCACCGGGTCGGCAGCGGCACCATCGCCGAGCGGGCCTCCGACTTCGATGGCTATACCGGGATCATCCCGAAAACCTCGGCGACTCTCGCCGAGACGCTTCATCACTATGGCTACAAGTCGGCGGCGTTCGGCAAGTGGCACAACACTCCGGCGAACCAGACCACGGCGATGGGACCGTTCGACCGATGGCCCAACGGCCACGGATTCGACTATTTCTACGGCTTTCTCGCCGGCGAGACTTCGCAATGGGAACCAAGGCTCTACGAGAACCTCAACGCCATCGAGCCGCCAAGGAGCGAGAAGTACCACTTGACCGAGGATATGGTCGAGAAGGGGGTCGCCTGGCTCAAGCGGCATCAGGCCTTCTCTCCTGACAAGCCATTCTTTATGTATTGGGCCCCTGGCGCGGTCCACGGCCCGCATCACATCTTCCCGGAGTGGGCCGACAGGTATAAGGGCAAGTTCGACGACGGCTGGGACCGATATCGCGAGCGAGTCTTCGCCCGGCAGAAACAACTCGGATGGATTCCGTCGGGAACGAAGTTGACGCCCCGGCCCGACACTCTGGCGTCGTGGGAGAGCATCCCCGAATCGGAGCGGCCGTTCCAGCGGCGACTGATGGAGGTCTTCGCCGGATTCGCCGAGCACACCGATGCGCAGGTCGGCAAGCTCGTCGACGCGCTGGAGCAGCTCGGCGTCCGGGACAATACCATCATCTTCTGTATTTGGGGCGACAACGGCTCGAGCGCCGAGGGTCAGAAGGGGACCGTCAGTGAGTTGCTCGCGCAGAACAACATCGCCAATACCATCGAGCAGCAGTTGCGGGCGATGACCACGCTGGGTGGGCTGTCGGTACTGGGCGGGCCGAAGATGGATAACATGTATCACGCCGGCTGGGCCTGGGCCGGGAGCACCCCGTTCCGGTCCACCAAGCTCGTCGCCGCGCACTTCGGAGGCACACGCAATCCGATGGTCGTCTCCTGGCCGAAGGCCATCCAGCCGGACCGGACGCCGAGGTCGCAGTTCCATCACGTGAACGATATCGTGCCGACGCTATACGACGTGATCGGCATCATGCCGCCCGTCGAAGTGGACGGGTTCAAGCAAGATCCCATCGACGGCGTGAGCCTGGCTTACACTTTCGCCGATGGCCGTGCGACGGGGCGGAAGAAGACGCAATACTTCGAAAACAATGCCAGCCGGGGCATTTATCAGGACGGCTGGTTCGCCTGCACCTTCGGACCGTTCGTCCCCTGGGACACGCCGAGCACCGCAGCCCGGTTGAAAGGCTGGGACGCCAATCAGGACGTCTGGGAGCTATATAACCTCTCGGAGGACTTCAGCCAGGCCGACGACCTCTCCGCGAACGAGCCCGATCGGCTGTCGCGGATGAAGGATCTCTTCCTGGCCGAAGCGAAGGCCAACCAGGTCTTCCCCATCGGCGGCGGGCTCTGGACGCGGTTCCACCCGGAGGATGTCATCTCGAGCCCCTACAAGTCCTGGCGGTTCGATGGGACGACCACTCGCATGCCGGAGTTCGCCGCGCCGGGCCTTGGCAAGCGAAGCAACCACGTCACCCTCGATATCGAGGTCGGCCCGGACGCCTCCGGGGTGCTGTACGCCCTCGGTGGTGCCAGCGGAGGGGTCTGCCTTTACATGGATAAAGGACAGCTCGTTTATGAGTATAATATGCTCATCATCGAGCGGACCACCGCAAAGGGGGACGAGCCCCTCGGACCGGGGAAGCACCGGATCGAGGTCGATGAGACGTTCGCCAGGCCCGGAGGGCCAGCGGAGGTGGTCCTCATGGTTGACGGCGGGGAGGTCGCCCGCAAGAGCGTCAAGCGGACGGTCCCGGGGGCCTTCACCGCGAGCGAGACGCTCGACGTGGGCATCGATCTGGGGTCGCCCGTGTCGCTCGATTACTTCGATCGCTCGCCGTTCAAGTTCGGGGGAACGGTCGATCGAATGGTCGTTGAATTGAAATGAAGGTGACCCGGGTGGCGGGGTCCGGCGATCGGACCCCGCGAGGTCGGGGACCCAGGGATCAGATCGGGGGTCATTCCTTGGGGATTGGCATCAATTGCAGGGTCACGATCTTCCATTGGTTGTCCTCGCGGGCGCGGACCTGGACGAATTCGGCCAGATCGCCCTGGTCGACATTGAAGGCGAATCTCCCGCGGATCAGCAGGAGGTCTTCCCCCACGAAGCGGGCCGACTCGACCGTGTTCCGGCAGCGGTGCTCGGGCTCGCGATCCTTGAAGATGTCGGAATAGGTCTTCTCGATCGCGGCCTTGCCTCGACGGTTCTCGAGCTCGACCTTGTCGGAGTCCGAGGCCCGCTTGATCAGGATGATCTCGGCATCCTCGACGAACGTCGCGGTCATCGCCTTGGCATCGCGCCGGTCGAACAGGGCCGAGCCGCGGTCCAGGGTCTCCTTGGCCACGGCCATCGCCCGGGGGTCGTCCTGCCCGAAGGTCAAGGACGGGGCGATCAGGAGCATCAGGGGAATCAGGATTCGGATACGCATGGGTGGGCCTCTTCGCTCGGGAGAGATTACGTGGGGCATCCTTCGGACAACGCGTGAGCATAGCCGAGAGACGTCAGGGGCGACAACCGACAAATCGGCAAGCCGTCAGGGCTGGACGTTCCCCCTCGGCCAGTTCAGGTGCCGGGCCAGGAAGGGGAACGTGCCCGATCCTTCGACCTTGTGGCCTCCGTTGAAATAGGCGATGTCGACCCGGTCGGCCAGGCCTAGGGTGTCGTAGAGCCGCTTGACCTTGGCGAACTCGTAGCCGATCCACTCGTCGGGGGCGACCCCGTCGCTATGCCCGCGCTCGACCTGGAACGGGCGGGGGGCGATCAGGGCGGCCATCTCGGCGTAATTGAACCGCTCGGCCAGGGCGAACTCGTACATGTCGTACTCGATGGTAAACATGTAGCTGAGGCTTCGGTCGAGGTTCGTGTTCTTCACGACCCACTCGTTGAAGTCGCCCGAGCAGATCGAGAGGCAGTAGCGGTCCAGGATGGCGGGCACCCTCATCGCGGTCTTGCCCCCGTAGGAGAGGCCGTAGAAGGCGATCCGCCCGGGGTCGACCATCGGGAGCCCGGCAAGCCAGCGGGTCGTCTGGTCGTGCTGGGCCACGATCACCGAGAAGAGGGACTGGCCGATCGGGTTGAGCTTGCGCTGGAGGGTCCGGAATCGGTCCTTGCCGATATAAGGATTCTGGGGTGCGTAGACGATGTAGCCCCGGTCGGCGAGCTGGGCCCCATAGGCGTTGTAGACCGACTTGATCTTGGGGTCGACCACGTCCTCGGGACGCCCTTCCAGCCCGTGCTGGCAGACCACGACGGGCCGGCGTTCCCCCTCCTTCAGGTCTCTGGGCAGGAGCAGGATTCCCGAGGCGACCACGTCGGGCAGGACTTCCAGCTCGACCCCGTAGCCGATCCACTTCGGCTCGTCGTAGAGCTTCACCGACCTCGCCGCGATCGGCCCTTCGGGGACCTCGAGCTTGCCGATCAGGTCTTCGTGGAAGGCCTTGCGATAGGGGGCGAGCGACTTCGCATAAGCCTCGGGCGAGGTCATGTCGGCCTTCGACCAGTAGGCATATCGGCGAAGCTCCGAGGTCCGGATCAGGCCCTGGGTGTAGGCCACCCACTGCCCCAGGATTCGCTTCATCCGGCCTCGGGGGTCGAAATGGGGTCGGAGGTCGCGGAGGTCCGGGACCTCGGCGGTGGTCGCCCGAGGCTCGATGCCCAAGGCCTTCAAGAAGGGCTCGAGGCCGCCTCCCGGCTCGCCGTCGGTTGTGGTGAAGGTCATCGTCTCGCGAAGTTTCTCGGGGACGATCGACCCGATCCGCTCGAACTCGCGACGGGCGTCTTCCGGGTGGATCGGCGTGAGCTTGCCGGAGGCGGCATCGGCCCGGCTTCCACGGGCGGGGGGCGGGCCGTCGTAACCGGGGGCGTCGGAAGCCTCGACCACCAGGGCCCTCGGGGCGACCAGCGCCGCGGTCTCGGCGTCGCCGAACTCGTTCAGGAGCGTCCAGACGTTCCGGTCGATCGGGCCGGACCAGAGATTTTCCTGGGGCCCGAAGGCCCCGGCCACCCAGGCGGCATCTATCCTCGGGTCGACCGCCGAGGCGAACAGGGCGATCCTCCCTCCTTCGCCATGCCCGACCACGCCGACCGGCATCCTCGGGACTCCCGGGCGGACCAGCCAGTCGACCGCCGATCGGACCGTATCCACCTCGTCGCCGATCGGATGCCGGCCGGCCTCGTAAGCCATCCGGTAGAGCCACTCGCGATGCGGGAGGTTGGTCATCCGGACCGCCGGGTTGCCCGAGAACTCGTCGGTCCGGTCCAGCAGGGTCGGGATCAGGACCCGGCAGCCTTGACGGGCGAGTCGGAGGGCCAGCCCCGAGCCCGCCCCCGGCGCGAGCCCGGCCAGGGCCTCGGGCGATGACGACCCGTCGGGGACCGCCACCATCGACGCCCGGACCTCCCCCCCCGGCTCGATCAGGAGCCCCTCGGCCTCGACCCCTTCGACCACGCCCCAACGGACCGCATAGATCGAGACGCCCGACCCCTCGGCCACCCTCGCGGGCGAGTCGGGGGATGAGACATAGCTGAGCGTTGGGGCGACCCGAGGGTTGTCGGCCGCGATGATCCGGGTCAGCCGCTCGCGATTGGGCTCGACCGATCGGGCGTAGGCCTCGGGCGAACTCGCATCCACCGACCATCGGTCCTTCCGGCGACCGAAGCTCGCGGCGATCTCGCGGTCGGCGAACCGGTGCAACCCCTCGACCATCACCGACGATGGTTCACCCCGATCCATCCACGGGGCCGTCCCGGGGACCGTCTGAGCACGGGCCATCGACGGCGTCAGGATCGCGAGGGTCAGCAGTGTCGGGGTCAGTCGTCGGAGCATGGCGAGGCTCTCGTCCGGAGGGGTGACAAACAACGGTGGGACTGTCCCCCGAGGATCACCTTGCCGGTCTCCGTTCGCAAGGGGATGGGGCGACCCGTCTGGGAAACGAACTTCCCGCTTTCTCGCGACTGGAACGCGCCTGGAAAAGATGGGTTGCCCGTCGAGGTCCCTAAAACGGATGATAGTCTGGTGAATTCAGGAGTGTCCTCCGACCGGACGGTTCGGACTCCCCCCTCTTCCGTCCCGACGTCGGGCCGGCCGACTGGCTTCCCTCTCCGGGTTCAGGTGATCTCATGGCTGCTGAGCGCAAGTACCGGACCATTCTCCTCTTCGGCATGCCCGGCAGCGGCAAGGGGACGCAGGGTACGGTCCTCGGACAACTCCCGGATCTGGTCCATATCTCGTGCGGCGACCTCTTCCGGAAGCTCCCCAAGTACGGCACGCTCGGCAAGGAGATCGTCGACTTCACCTCGCAAGGGTTGCTCGTCCCCGACGACCTGACCGTCCGGATCTGGGAGCGGCACATCAAGATCCTGGAACTCCAGGAGTTCCTGATTCCCGAAATCCACACGCTCATCCTCGACGGCCTCCCGAGAAATTACACGCAGGCCGAGCGGCTCGACCACATGCTTGACGTGGTGCAGATCTTCCACCTCAAGATCGCCGACAACGCCAAAGCCATGGCGCGTCTCAAGTCGCGAGCCCTCCGGGAGAACCGGCTCGACGACATCAACGACGAGGTCATCCATCGGCGGCTCAAGACCTACTACGACGAGACCTATCAGACTCTCAGCTTTTACGATTCCTCGCTGGTCTACGACGTCGACGCCGGTCAGTCGCCCGTCGGGGTCCTCCGCGACATCATCGACCGGATGGCCGTCCTCCAGCAGCAGCGGGATTCCAAGCGAGTCTCCGTGGTCTGATCGGGACAGTCAGGAATGGAGGGCTCAGGACTCAGGACTTTTTCCGGTAGGGCAGGGCTCGCCCTGCGGCAGGCCTGGCCTCGGCAGGGCGAGCCCTGCCCTACCGAATGGTCGTCCCTCCTCGGGCGAACCGGGGGATCGAGACTCTACCCCTTCATGGCGTCTTCGCGATAAACTCCTGGACTTGAGACCCTAGACCTGAGTCCTCCAGTCCTGAGCCCAGAGGGGAGTCGCGGAGTATGTCGGTCCATCCACCGCCCGAGCCCGCCGTGTCGGGCACGCCCGATGGGGAATCCGGCTCGACCCACCGAGCCTATGTCGCCGACTCGACCGTGATGCCCGAGCTGACGTGGTCGGCCGTGACCCTCGGCGCGATCCTCGGCATCATCTTCGGGGCGTCGTCGCTCTACCTGGTCCTCCGGGTCGGGATGACGGTCTCGGCGTCGATCCCGGTGGCGGTCCTCTCGATCACGCTCTTCCGGTTCTTCTCCAGGGCCACCGGGTCGCGACCCGCGACGATCCTGGAAAACAACATCGTCCAGACCACCGGATCGGCCGGCGAGTCGATCGCCTTCGGGATCGGCGTGACCATGCCCGCCCTGATGATCCTGGGCTACGACATGCGGGCCGTCCAGGTGATGCTGGTGGCGGCGCTGGGCGGACTGCTCGGGATCCTGATGATGATCCCGCTCCGCCGGGCCTTCATCGTCAAGCAGCACGGGAGCCTGGCCTATCCCGAAGGGACCGCCTGCGCCAAGGTCCTGATCGTGGGAGAGCAGGGGGGATCGAGCGCCCGGACCGTCTTCACCGGGTTCGGGATGGCGTTCCTCTATCAATTCTGCATGGAGGCCCTGAAGCTCTGGAACCAGTACCCGGCGCGGGGCTTCGAGAAGTTCAAGGGGGCGGTCCTCTCGTGCGAGGTCTCGCCGATCCTGCTGGGCGTGGGCTACATCATCGGCCCGAGGATCGCCTCGGTCACCTTCGCGGGGGGCGTCCTGGCCTATCTGGTGCTGACGCCCACGATCTCGCTGTTCGGCCAGGGCTCGGGGGCGATCTTCCCGGGGACCAAGCCAATCGGCGACATGTCGGCCAAGGACATCCGCGACGCCTACATTCTCTACATCGGGGCCGGGGCGGTCGCGGCGGGCGGGGTCATCAGCCTCTTGCAGGCCCTGCCCCTGATCCTGGGATCGATCAAGTCGGGCCTGGGCGACCTGGCCCGGTCGGGGGGAGGGGTCTCCTCGACCGCGCGGACCGAGCGCGACCTGCCGCTCTGGCTGGTGGGGGTGGGCTCGACCTTGCTGGTGGCGGCGATCGCGGCCACCGGCCTGTTCCCCACCGAGGTCGACCTGACCGGGCGGATCGCCGGGGCCTTGATGATCGCCGTCTTCGGGTTCCTGTTCGTCACGGTCTCGTCGCGGCTGACCGGCGAGATCGGCTCGTCCTCCAACCCGATCTCGGGGATGACCGTCGCCACGCTCCTGCTGACCTGCCTGATCTTCGTCCTCCTGGGATGGGTGGGGACCGAGTACCGGGTGGCGGCGGTCTCGATCGCGGGGATCGTCTGCGTGGCGGCCTCGAACGGCGGGACGACCTCGCAGGACCTCAAGACCGGCTACCTGGTCGGGGCCACCCCGAAGGCCCAGCAGCTCTCGATCCTGGTCGGCGCGTTGACCTCGGCCATCGTGATCGGGTTCACGCTCCTGCTCCTGAACGAGGCCAGCACCGTCGTCACCAACAAGGCCGAGAACCTGCCGAAGATCGCCGCCCCCGATGTCTCGAAGCTGACGAAGACCGAGGCCGGGCCCGACGGCAAGGAATACAAGGTCTGGTGGGTGGTCGACCCGATTCCGGGCGCCGAGGCGGGCAAATATCTGGTCGACGACGCCGGCAAGGCGGTCTATCTGATCGACCCGGCGATCAATGGTCGGGTCGACACCCGCGACGATGGCTCGAAGGTCACCAAGTACGACGCCCCCAAGGCTCGACTGATGGCCCTGATCATCGACGGGATCATGCGAGGCCAGCTCCCCTGGGGCCTGGTGATCCTGGGGGCCCTGATCTCGGTCCTGATGCAACTCTCTCTGGTCCCCTCGCTGGCCTTCGCGGTGGGGGTCTACCTGCCGCTATCCACCTCGATGCCGATCTTCGTCGGCGGGCTGGTCCGCGTGGCGGTCGACCGGATCAAGAAGGCCAATGCGGAGGATTCGGATTCGAGCCCGGCCGTCCTGCTCTCCAGCGGATACATCGCGGGTGGGGCGATCGCGGGCATCCTGATCGCATTGCTGGCCCTGGCCCCGTCCTCGGTCTCGAATGCCCTGGACCTCTCCCGTCAGCTCCCCGACTCCTGGAACCAGGGCGCCTGGCCCTCGCTGGCGGCCTTCGGCCTGATGGCGGGGGTGCTCCTGCTTTGCGGCCTGGGCGTCTTCTTCAAGGGGGACGACCCCTCGGCCGTCTCCGACGGGGTGAAGGGACGCGAGGAAGACCTCTGAGGATGAACAGGTCGGGTGGCGTCGAGCTCAGCGAGGCCCACCGGACCGATCGACGACATGCTCTAACGAATCCGCCCCGACGGAGACCGCACCATGAATGCTCATCGAAGGATCGCTTGCTTTATCGCGCTGGCCCTGGCCGCGCCGGGAGGGAACGTGCTCGCCGACGAAGGGATGTGGGTCTTCGACAAGCTGCCGTTCCGCCACCTCAAGGAGACCTACAACTTCGAGCCGCCGCCGGGCTGGGTCGAGCACCTGTCGTCCTCGGCCGTCCGGTTCAACAGCGGGGGCTCGGGGTCGTTCGTCTCGGCCGACGGCCTGGTGATGACCAACCACCATGTCGGGGCCGACACGCTCCAGAAGATCAGCACGAAGGAGAAGGATTACTACAAGACCGGCTTCCACGCCAAGACCCAGGAGGAGGAGGTCCGCGCCCCCGACCTGGAGCTGAACGTGCTGGTCGGGATCGAGGACGTGACCGACCAGGTCAACGCGGCGGTCCAGGCCGGGATGGACGACGCGGCGGCCAACACCGCGCGTCGGGGGGCGATGGCGAAGATCGAGAAGGACTCGCTCGACAAGACCGGGCTCCGGAGCGACGTCGTCACCCTCTACCAGGGGGGCAAGTACGCCCTCTACGTCTTCAAGAAGTACACCGACGTCCGGCTGGTCTTCGCCCCGGAGTTCGACGCCGCCTTCTTCGGGGGCGACCCCGACAACTTCGAGTACCCCCGATATGACCTGGACGTTGCCTTCTTCCGGGCCTACGAGGACGGCAAGCCGGCGAAGCCCAAGCACTTCCTGAAGTGGAGCCCCGCCGGTTCGAAGGAAGGGGAGCTGACCTTCGTGGCGGGCCATCCGGGCCGGACCAGCCGGCTCAACACGGTCGCTCACCTGGAATACCTGCGCGATCATTCATTCCCCCTGCTGCTGGACATGCTGCACGACCGCGAGGCGTTCCTCCTCGAATACGGCAAGCTCGGCCCCGAGCAGTTCCGCCAGTCGAAGGAGGACCTCTTCGGCATCCAGAACAGCCGGAAGGCCCGCGAGGGGGGCTTGAAGGGGCTGGAAGATCCCGAGCTGATGGGTCGCAAGAAGGCCGACGAGAAGGCGCTCCGCGACCGGATCGAGGCCGACCCCGAGAAGAAGGCCGCCTTCGCCGCGGCCTGGGACAAGATCGCCGCCTCGAAGAAGGTCTCCGCCGAACTCCTCGAACCGTACAGTTTCCTGGAGCGCGGGTTCGCCTTCGACTCGCACCTGTTCTCGATCGCGCGGACGCTGGTCCGGCTCGCCGCCGAGAAGGCCAAGCCGAACGCCGACCGGCTCCGCGAGTACCGCGATTCGGCCCTCGAATCGCTGGAACTCGAACTCTTCTCCGAGGCCCCCACCTACCCCGACTTCGAGAAGGCCCGGCTCGCCCGGTCGTTCACCTTCTGGAAGTCGAGGATGCCGGATGATCCGATGGTCGAGCGAGTCCTGAGGGGCCGGTCCCCCGAGGAAGCCGCCGCCGAGCTCGTCGACGGCAGCCGACTCGCCGACGTCAAGGCTCGCAAGGCCCTGGCCGAGGGTGGCTTGAAGGCGATCGAGGCCAGCGACGATCCGATGATCAAGCTCGCCCTGGCCGTCGACGCCGATGCCCGAGCCCTCCGCAAGCGGCTCGAAGACGAGGTAGAGGCGGTCGACACCGTCCAGTACGGCCTGATCGCCAAGGCTCGGTTCGCCGAGCTGGGCGAGTCGACCTATCCCGACGCCACCTTCACCCTCCGACTGGCTTATGGAACCGTCAAGCCGGTGGAGATCGACGGCAAGATGATCCCCGCCTACACCACCATGGGCGGGGCCTTCGACCACGCCAAGGCCCACGGCGACGAGCCCCCCTATCAGCTCCCGCCGAGCTGGATCGAGGCGAAGAAGGAGAGGAGGCTCCGGCTCGACACCCCGTTCAACTTCATCACGACGGCCGACATCATCGGCGGGAACTCCGGGAGCCCGGTCGTGAACCGCAGCAACGAGGTCGTCGGCCTGATCTTCGACGGCAACGTCGACTCGCTCGTCCTCGACTTCGCCTACGATGACCGGAAGGCCCGAGCCGTCTCGGTCGACTCGCGATCGATCGTCGAGGCGCTCCGCTCGATCTATCAGGCCGAAGGGCTGGTCAAGGAACTGACCGGCGGGCAGTGAGGGGCGATTTCGAGGACTGCTCATCCGACTCCCTCTCCCAACCGGGAGAGGGAGTCGGAGATGCCGGGGACCTCTGGTTCCGCCGACTCGGACCCCGGCACCACCCGGCCCACTCGCCCAGCGACCAGGCGGCCAGCATCGCCAGGGTGATCGGGAGAGAACGGAGGAACGGTCCGAGGTGTCGCCCGTTCCTGAGCATCGTCGACAGGAGTCGGCCCACCTGGACCGCGAAGATCGCCGGGCCGGCGACCCATCCCGCGAGCCGACCCGCCGTCGAGAGGCCGTCGGCCCGGAGCTGACCGAACTCGAAGCCGAACCGAAATCGGTCGCCGAACGCCTCGCCGGGGCCGAAATTCCGGACGTGCCGGACGACGGCCCGGTCGACCGTCCGGACGAGGCCACCTCCCCGGAGGATCGAGGCGAGCAGGGGGGTCTCGTGGACCTCTCCCCCCTCGGTGAGCCGGAGAGCCCATTGACGGTCGACCGCGAAGTTGTTGCCGGCGAGTCTCGAAGGCGGGGCGGATTGGTCCCCGACTTTTTGGTTATGATCTTCCTCCCTCTCCCCCTGGGAGAGGGTTGGGGTGAGGGACCCCCGCACGATCGGGAACCGTTCAGAACCTTGCTTTGTGAGCCGTCGAGCAATTGGGAAGACCCTCACCCCAACCCTCTCCCAGGGGGAGAGGGGGGAATTCGGGGTCGGGTTCTCAAGCTTGTGGGTCACGCTCGACGGGAAAAACGGCGCGTACTCGCAGAAGACGACCGCCCAGTCGATCGCGGAGGCTCGGGGGTCGTGATCGACCAGGCCCGAGGCGGCCAGGACCCTCGGGTCCTCGAAGGTCGCGAGCCAGGCTTCGACCCATCCCGGATCGACCAGGACCGAATCCTCGGTGAAGACGACGACCCTCCCTCGCGAGTCCTCCAGCCCGAGGCGTCGGAGCCTCGGGACCCCCGTCCCGGGCGGGGCGGTGATCCATCGAACCCCCGGTTTCGGGGCCAACCCCGTCGGCCCGAAGGCGGCGACCACGAGGATCTCGGCAACGCCCCCGACCTGCCCGGCCAGCGACTCCAGGAGCCGGTCGACCGAGCGGGGAGAGTCGGTGGCCGCGATCACGATGCTCAGGTCGGGCGGGCCCCCGATCATTCGCGGATCGGGATCGGTCGGGAACGGGTGGCCGTCGCGGGCGCCTCTTCCGGTTGGTCGGTGATGGCCGTGGTCTCGGTCGCGGGCCGGACGGGCCTCCTCCGGGGGCGGACCTGGGCCCGGCTCGTGTCGATCTCGACCGTCTCGACGATCGGCTCGACCTTCAGGTCGTCGAACTCGCAGGAGTTGTAGCCGGCCATCCCCAGCGTGACGCTCAGGGTCCCGTCGACGGGGACCCTCCGGTAATAGACGATCTCGAACCAGTCCCCATCCAGGGCGTCGGGGGTCCGGAACTGGAGCCGCTCGCCGCCGATCGAATCGCGGACGATGAGGCCGCCGGCCCCGGGCGCGGTCGGGAATTTCATGTGGGCCATCACCGAGATCCGGTAGACCTGCCGGGCTCCCACCTTCACGGATGGGGAGCGGATCGCGACCATCGCGTGGTCGGCCGGCGGGAGCGAGTCGATGTTCAGGCCCTTCCGGGGGCGGGCGGAGAGGGAGAGGTAGGAGCCATTCTCGGCCTTGTCGGGCCCTCCCTCGTTGAGCTTGATCGTGGTCTCGACGTCCTCGGATTGGTAGCTCTCCTCGACCCAGCCGCCATCCTTGAGAATCTCGGGATCGTCGAAGTGGCCGCCTTCGATCAGGTTCTGGCCGAGCCGGCCGGTCCGGATCCAGTCGGCCCAGATCCAGGCCTGGGGGAGCGTCGCGAACGAGGCCAGCGGGGCCGCGACGACGGGCGGGACGATCCGGGGCTTCGGCTTCTCCTGCCCCTCGTAGGCCACCGGGCCGCAGGGGAGGTCCTCGTCGTTGAGGATCTTGACGATCTCGTCGTAGGCGGACATGAAGTGATAACGCATGAGGACCCGGAGCGGGCGGCCGGCGCGTCGGGCCTCGTCCCAGGCGGTCGGGTAATCCTCGCGGGCCAGCGCCGCCCGAGCCGAATTGATGAACTCGCCCGACTGGTTGAGCAGGTCGACCGAGTCCTTCTGAGGATGGCGGAGGTCCTGGAGGAGCGAGTCGATCTCGATGACCCAGGCTCGCTGGAGCTCGGCCTGCTCGATCGCCAGGTTCGCCGCGAGCGGGCGGACCCGGTTGACCGACTGCTCGATCTGATCCTTGAGCTCGACGTTGGTCGTAACCAGGACGATCGCGGTGAGACCGAAGTCCTCCAGCGTGATCGAGAGGCCCCCCGGCGCCCGTTTGGAGTCCAGGGGGACGACCCCGCCGGGGCTGATCAGATAGGCACGGGCGTCGCTGGCGGCCGGGATCAGGAGCTTGAGGTTATTGAAGGCCCCCTGGGGCGGCTGGAACTGGGCGTACTTCGAGTAATCGGCCAGCATCAGCAAGGTCCCGCGCCGGTCCTTGGTCGTGATCGCCGCGGCCGTGATGGTCGGGTGCGGGGGGTATTCCTTGGGGGTCGGCGGCTTGTTGATCTGCATGTTGGTCGTCTGGAACAGGGCGATTGGCTGGGGCGGCGGGGGGTCGGGCTGGTAGGTGTCGACCATCCGGATCGCCTTGTCGGGGTCGCCGAGGATCGGCTCCAGCAGGTCGATCTCCTCGTTGAGAAGGGCCATCTCGATCATGTTGGGCCGCCCGTGCGCCGCGTTCAGGCCGGAGTCGGCGCGATAGCAAATCCCCCGCATCCCGGCGGCGATGGCGGCATAGGTGGCCGTCCGGAGCTGCTCGGGCTGGATCCGGGGAGAACCCCAGGCGGGCGGGGCGTCGGTCCCCCAGATCGCCTCGCGATAGATCGGCGGCGGCGTGGCCTCCAGGATCGCCCAGAAGAGGGCGTCGGCGTTGCTCCGGGCGGTCAGGGTCCGGCGCTGTTCGAGGAACTGGTACATCTCTTTCGGGCCTTGCATCGTCGCCCAGGCGGCGGTGGGGATGCCGATGACGTCCAGGTTCTCGGGGATCCTCGAATATTCCGGGAGCATCCCCTCGACGGTCCCCGTGGTGAACGGAGAGCCGCCGGGCTTCAGCTTGTGGATCGCCAGGTTGGCCTCGCGGATCTTCTTCAGGGTGGCCTTGCGCCGGTCCAGATCGTTGACGGTCCCGAGGCCCTCACCCAGCGACCAGAAGGCGACGGAGTCGCGGGACGGGAAGGCGGACGCCTCCGAGGCCAGGCGGTCGGGATCGGGCAAGGTCCGGTCGTCGGGCCCGGTCAACTCGGGGATCAGGAGGAGGCCCGAGGCGACGGACTTCTTGATCCACTCCTCGTCGGCCCCTCGGGGCACGATCTGGACGTCGGCCCCGAGCCTCCGGAGCTGCGCCGGGTCGACGTCGGGGGCGCGGACGGCGGTGAAGAACCAGGGGAAGCCGTCCTTGGTCAGGCGGTTTCGGTCTAGCTTGATCCGGGTATTCGCGCCGGGGCGGACCGACTCCAGGGGCTCGCTCGGGCCCCTCGGGCGATCGGCGATGGTCCGGACCGAGGCCCCTCGGGCCGGGTCGCTCGGCCGAGTGGCCGCGTCGGCGACCGAGGCGTCGACCGGCCCTACGGTCAATTCGTCCAGATAGACCTCGGTCTCCCCCTCGCCCGCGTAGAGGTTCACGACCAGGCGTTCGAGGTAGGCCCCTTCCAGGCTGACCTTGCGCCGGGTCGAGGACCGGAGGACGCGGGCCTGCTGCTCGATCGCCGGGAGCAGGTCGGTCAGCTCGAGCTTCTGCCAGCGGTCGGCGTTCTCGAAGGGCTCGCTGGAGATGTGGACGAAGGACGGTCGGCGGGTGTCGGGGTCGACATCGTTCGGGAGGATCACCCGGCCGATCATCCGGATTCCCGCCCGGTTCGACCGGACGTACAGGCCAACCTTCAGGTCCTCGGTCACGGGGATCTTCGGCAGGGCATAGCTGAAATAGAGCCCGCCGCCGATCCCGGCCTCGAACTGGAACCCCTCGGACCGGACCCCCTCGTGGGCGGCTCGATTGGTCCGGTCGTGGGAGAAGATCTTGACCGTGGCGTCGGTCTGCTCCTGCCGCCAGGCGATCCGGGGCGACTCGAAGCCATCGGTGATGATCGACGATGGTCCGTCGGCGGCCAGGGCTCCGCCGGCCAGGGCCATCAGAACCCCGACGGTCCGCCGGCACGCCGACCCGAGATTCGAACGGGCGACCCGATTCCGCATGGGACGCGTGACCTCCCAGTCAAAAGGCCCGGCGAGGGCCCCTCCCGAAAGCGCGCGAATGCACGCCCGAGGGCCCGGCCGATCGGGCCGGAATGTACCGGCAAGCCCCCGATCCGGGAAGGCCAATGCCGAGGCCGGTCCGTGCTCCTCCCTCACTCCTTGCCCAGCCGGACGAAATCCGACAATCGGGAGCCTTTCGCCAATCCTCGTGCTAAACTGGTCTCAGACCCACGACGAGGAAGCACCATGAATCCCGCATCCAATATCTCGACCCAGGTCCCCCAACCTTCGCAGATACCGGCCGAACTCCTGGCCCTCCGGGCGAGGATCCGGGCCATGCCCGCCGAGGTCCGGGCCGAGCTGGAGCCCCTGGCCGAGGACGCTTGCGAGCAGGCCAAGTTCCGGGGGCGGGCCCTCTCGCTGGCCCGCGAGGCCCTGGAACAGTTCCGCCTGGAACTTTCCGCCGCCAAGTTCGACCTCGACATGACTCGTCGAGAGCGCGAAGGGTTGCGGCACCTGATGGAGCGGGAGTTCTGATCGCTCCGGGCGGTCTTTCCTTCGAGGATCCGGTCCGACCCTCACCCGGCCTTCGGCCACCCGCTCCCGAGGGGAGAGGGAAGGGAGGGGCAAGTGTCCTTATCTTCCCCGGGGCTTGGGCTTGTTCAGCCAGGCAGTGACGACCTTGCCGACCTGGGCCAGGCTCTCGCCCGAGCAGTTCTCGGGGATGTCGCTGGCGGTGTGCCAGTGGCGGTAGGGGAAATGGATGATGTCGATCGAGGGGATCCCGCCATTGTTGAGCGGGAGGTGGTCGTCATAGACGGCCATGCCCACCCGGTCGCGGAACTGGGGGATCTTCAACGACCGGGCGACCCCCCAGACGTCGTTGACCAGCCGGTTGGCGAACTCGATGCTGTACTGCTCCTTCTCGATCTTCAGGTCCTTCCCTCCGACCATGTCGAAGACGATTCCCGCGACATAGCGGGGTGCGTTCTTGGCCCGCTCGGCGTAAGCCTTGGCGAAGGCCTTGGAGCCGAAGAAGTATTCCCCTCGCTGGTCCTGACCTCCGCCGTAAACCAGCTCCTCACCGTCGAATAGGACGAGGTCGACCCCCCAGGGGGTGTTCGAGTCGGCCAGGTGGTGGGCGATCTCCATCAGGAGGGCGATGCCCGAGCCGGGGTCGTTGGCCCCGAGGAAGGGCTGCTTTCGCTTGATGGGATCGGGGTCCTCGTCGGGGAAGGGGCGAGTATCGTAGTGGGCCCCCAGGACGACGCGATCGGTCCGCTCGGGGAACCACGAGCCGATCAGGTTGGCCATGACCACCGGGTTGTTGGAGATCGGGTCGTTCCCCGAGACCGGCTGCTCGCGGACCTGGCCTCCGAGCTTCTTGAAATGCTCGGCGACCATCGCACGGACCCGGGCATTGGCGGCCGAGCCGGCGGGGTGGGGTCCGACCTTGCAGATTGCCTTGAGGTAGCCGTAGGCCCGATCTCCGTCGATTGGGGCCGGGGTGGCCTTGCTGGTCGCCTGGGCCATCGTCGTCCTCAGGCCCGGCAAGAGCCAGGCGGCCGCACCAATTCCGATCGCCGCGACGAGAGCGGCGACGCCGACAAGGCGGAAGGTCGGGGTCGGGGTCTTCGTCACGGTCATCGGGATGGCTCCGGGTTTACTCGATATCCGAGCCCATCCTAGCCGAGTCGCCCCGGCTTGTCAGGCGGGGATATCCGGCCAGGAGGGCCGCGAGCCGCTCCATCGGCAGGCCGACCACGTTGGACCAACTCCCTTGGACAACATCGATGAACGGGTCGTCGTCCTGGACCCCGTAGGCTCCCGCCTTGCCTTCCCAGAGGCCCGAGTCCAGGTATTCCCCCCGCTCGTCATCGGTCAAGCGACGGCACCGGCAGATCGAGACCTCCGCCGCGCCGATCCACTCGCCCCGGTCGGCCCGGTAGAGGCAGATTCCGGTCACGACCTCGGTGTCCCGCCCCTCCTGGAGGCGGAGCATCCGCTCGGCGTCGTCGCGATCGGTCGGCTTGTTCAGGATCAGGCCATCCACGGCGCAGGCGGTATCGGCACCGAGGATCAGCCCCGAACCCCTCCGGGCGGCCACACTCGATGCCTTCCGCCAGGCGAGGTTCGCCACGTACTCGGCCACGGGAATCGGGCCTTCGGGCTCGGGCTCGTGGATGTCGGAAGGGTCGACCTCGAAACGATATCCGGCCTCGGTCAGCAGCTGACGACGGCGAGGGGAGGCGCTGGCGAGGATCAGGGGAATGCTCATCGTCATGGGGCGGACAAGGGGCGGAACTCCGGGAACTTCCCCTCCTCGGAGATCGGCTGCCCCTTGACGATCAGTGTGTAGGGTTTGGTCTTGGAGCCGGGGACGGTCAATCGATCCTGGATGACCTCGACTCGCCCTTCATGCTTGATCCGGACCTTCCAGCGGGTCGGCGCGGCGACGCCCCGATTGCCCCCGTAATAGTGCACATACCATTTGTACTCGCCGGGGGGGCCGGGACCGAGGTCCCTCGATCCGTTCTCGTTCCGCTTGAGCCAGTAGATGTTCTCGGGTCCGAACCCCTCGACGTTGTCGACGTCAAGTTCGCCGCCGAACTTGCCCTTGGGGTCGTTCCAGTAGATTTCTTTCCCGCCGGGCTCGATGACATGGAGGTCCATGTCGGCCCGGGAATCCCAGATCAGGGTGAACTGAGGGTCGCCCACCCGGACCGCGACGCCCTGGATGTTCTCGCCGCCGTTGCCGAACTTGGCCAGGCCGAATCCATCCCCCCTGCCGGCCCCGGGGTTCCCGGTGTTGCCCTGGAATCCGGCCAGCGGGTTGGGGGCGATCTCGGACGTTTTGAGCCGGGCGAAGGTGGCTTCGGGCCGGGGGGCCATCGGGAGCGGTTCGGGCATCGAGATCGGGGTGTCGAGCCCCCCGAGCGCCGTCAGGCCCTCATCCACGCCGAACTCCGAGCCCGCCAGCTTGGTGTCGAAGGTCCGGACCTGGCTCGGCTTGCTGCCGAAGAACCAGAGGCCCATGATGAGCAGGAGGATCGAGTGCCCCAGGATCGACCAGGCCCAGCCGTGGAATTCCCAGGGGGATCGCGATGGCTCATCGATCTCGTCCTCACCCGGTGGGGCGAGGACGACCCCGGGCAAGGCCGGCTTCGCCATCGGGACGGGGCGAGTCGTCTTGCTGGCTAGCTTTGGAGACGGGTCGGACATCGCGCACCCTCCCAGGAGCGACCGGACCTTTCGGCGGCTTCGGCCCCATCGTCGCAACCAGCATAGCACGACTCTCGGACGCGTCGGAAGTCCGGAACGTTGCGAGGGAAGTGCGACACGGGTTACAAATACTATGCTCGCCGGCTACGAAGTCGACCCTTTCGCCCTCGCTCTCCCCTCGGGAGAGGTCCGGGTCGGGCGGTCTTCGAGGGGCCGGTGATTCCTGGCAAACGGCATGGACGAACGTGGGCCTCGCGAAGCTGACGGCGGGACTCATCCCGACCTTCTCGCGGGGTAGGCCCGTGACACGGCCTCCGGAACCCGCCCGCCGGATCCGCCGCCCATCGCCGAGATCGGCCATCTGGGGATGTTCATGGATTCTCACAAGTTGCAGCGTCTCTTCGAAGCGGTCCAGAAGGGGGATGTCTCGCCCGCCGAGGCCTCGAAGCGGGTCGGGACGGCCGCGCTGGAGGAGACCGGTGCGTTTGCGACGGTCGACCTCCACCGGGCGATCCGTTGCGGCTCGCCCGAGGTGATCTTCGGGCAGGGCAAGACGGTCGAGCAGATCGTCGGGATCATGCGGACCCTCCTCCGTCACGGGCAGGGGGGGCTGGTCACGAGGGTCCCGGCCGAGGCCGGGGCCGAGCTGGTTCGCGAGTTCCCCGAGGGGGAATACAACGCAATGGGCCGGACCTTCCGGGTCCGCCAGGGCGACCCCGGGCCGCAGCTGGGCAAGGTGGTGGTGGTGACCGCCGGGACCAGCGACCTCCCGGTGGCCGAGGAGGCCAAGGTCTCGGCCGAGGCCTGGAACTGCGAGGTCTCGCTGGTGGCCGATATCGGCGTGGCCGGGATCCACCGCCTCTTCAACCGGCTTCCCGACCTCCAGGGGGCCGATGTCCTGGTGGTGGTCGCCGGGATGGAAGGGGCCTTGCCCAGCGTGATCGGCGGCCTGGTCGATTGCCCGATCATCGCAGTGCCCACCAGCATCGGTTATGGGGCGAATTTCGGCGGCCTGGCGGCGTTACTTGGTATGCTCAATAGCTGCTCGTCGAACGTGGTGGTCGTCAACATCGACGGCGGGTTCAACGGCGGCCACGTCGCCGGCCTGATCGCCCGGAGGGCCGGTCAGGCCCGGGCGGGGTCGTCGGGCGAGGAAGTCCCGGGCAAGATCGAAGAAGTTAAAGGTGCCTCCCATCATGGCGATTGAGCGGATCGAGAAACTCCCCCGGATGAAAGAGCGGGCCGGGGACGGACACAAGGGGACTTACGGGACCGTCCTGGCCTTCGCCGGGGGCCGGGGTTCCGCCGGGGCCGCGGCCCTGGTCGGCGGTTCGGCCCTGAGGTCGGGCGCGGGCCTGGTCCGGGTCCTCTGCCCCGACGAGGTCCAGCCGACCGTCGCCAGCTTCGAGCCGAGCTACATGACCTATCCGGTCGTCTCCGACCCCGACGGCCTGGCCTCGCTCGGTTCGTCCAAGCGGATCCTCGACCGATTCTTGCCTACGGCCAGCGTCCTGGCGATGGGGCCGGGCATGGGCCAGTCGCCCGCCCTCCGCGAGCTGCTCCGCTGGGTCCTCGACACGGTCACGGTCCCCACGGTCCTGGACGCTGACGCCCTGAACAACCTGGCCGGGCAGACCGAGGCCCTCTCGAAGCTCAAGAGGCCCGTGGTCCTGACGCCTCACCCCGGCGAGTTCGCCCGCCTGACCAGCCGGACCACCGAGGAGATCCAGGCCGACCGCGAGACCCACGCCCTGGCCCTGGCCGAGACCCCCAACCTGATCGTCGTGCTAAAGGGCGAGGGGACGATCGTCACCGACGGGACGAGGCTTTACGTCAACACGACCGGCAATCCCGGGATGGCCACCGGGGGCTCGGGCGACGCCCTGACCGGGGTGATCGCGGCCCTGATCGCCCAGAAGATGGACCCGTTCGACGCCGCGTGCCTCGGGGTCTACGCCCACGGCTTGGCCGGGGACATCGCCCGCGATCAGAACGGCGTGGTCGGCATGATCGCCGGCGATATCGTCGATTCGCTGGCCGACGCGTTCCACCACCTCGCCCCTTGAAGGGGAGGTGGTCGGGTGTCTCCGAGGAATCCTCGGCTCGGGCTTGAGTTGTTTCCCGGGTGGCATGCTTTTCGCGGAGCGTGAGCATGCCACCCGGCGAGATTGTCCGATCTCCTCGCCCCCTCCCAGTTGGACTGTCCCGAGGTCCGAGCTTGGCGTATACTGAAGCGTCTGGGTTTACGCCCAAATAAATAAGCGCACGTCACCGAAACTCCAGGAGGTCGGGGTGCCATCACGCGATGATTCGCCGTCAACGTCATGGACGTACCGGATGGAAGTTTCCCCGACCGGCCAACCTTCGGCGACCCCGGGCAGCCCCAACGCCGATCCCGTGGCCCTGCTCCAGATGATGGTCGGCCTCCAGTCGCAGACCCTGGAACTCCAGAAGCTGATCCTCCAGAATCAGCAGCAGCAACTGGAGTTGGCCCGCGAGGCCACCCAGGTCGCTCGCGAGCAGAGGGCTCGCCAGGTGGCCGAGCTGGAGCGCTGGCAGTCCGGGCATGACCGGGTGATCGACCAGTGCCGCGACTCGCTCGGCCAGCTCGAACAGGTCCACTCCGCCTTGATGGAAGAGCTGGTCAACCACGTCGCCGAGCACCACGAGAACCTGGTCGAGGGGGATTTCGCCCTGACCGACTTCGTGGACAAGTTCGGACCGCGACTGGCCCACCTCAACACGATGCTCGCGATCCTCCGACCCCTGGCCGCCGCCGCCCGCAAGCCGGAAGCCTGAAGTAGCGTCCTGCTTGCTCTTTCGCCCGGCGCGTCAAGGATCAGGGTGACGCTATCGTGCCACGAGCGAAGACGACTCCTCGACGGCCCCAGGGCTCGCCGTTAGTCCTTGCCCCGGACCAGTAACGTAGCCACAGAGGCCTCGGTCCGTTAGATTGGCGACTCCGATGGTCGGCCGGCGGGATCCGCTGCGCCCTTGCGAGTTCGCGCCGGGAGCGATCATGCAGCCTCTGGATTTTGGCGTCCTCCTCCTCTACATCGTCGGCTGCACGGCTTTGGGGGCCCGGATCGGGTCGGGCTCGGGGACGAAAGGGCTCAAGGGGTATTTCCTGGGCGAGAGCAATATCCCCGGCTGGGCGGTGATGATCTCGATCGTCGCCACCGAGACCAGCGCCGTGACGTTCCTGAGCGTCCCGGGGATCGCCGTGAAGGGGGACATGACGTTCCTCCAACTGGCCCTCGGGTACATCGCGGCCCGCGTGGTGGTGACGCTCGTGCTACTCCCCTCCTACTTCAAGGGGGAGATCTACACCGCATATCAGGTCCTGGAGGTCCGCTTCGGCGGGGCGACGCAGAAGGCGGCGTCGATCCTGTTCCTGGTCACGCGGACCCTGGCCTCAGGGCTCCGGTTGTTCCTGGCCTCGATGGTCCTCCGCGAGATCACCGGATGGGAATTGTCCTGGTCGATCGTGGTCATCGGCATCCTGACCTTGATCTATACCTATCTCGGCGGGATCAAGGCTGTGGTTTGGATCGACGTGATCCAGTTCGCCGTCTATCTGGTGGCGGCCGGGGTGGCGATGGTGATCCTCGTCCGTCAGATCCCCGGGGGCTGGGACGAGATCTGGCAGCGGGGGATGGCCGCCAACAAGTTCCGGGTCATCAACTTCGGCTTCGACGGGGTGGCCCGGCCGCAATCCCTCGGCGAGGCCGGATCGGCCCTCTACGGGATGCTCACCCAGACGTACACCTTCTGGGCGGGCCTGATCGGCGGCCTCGTCCTGGACACGGCCACGCACGGGGCCGACCAGATGATGGTTCAGCGCTACCTGACGGCCCGATCGCAGAAGAGCGCCGGCTGGGCCCTGATCGCCAGCGGCTTCGTGATCCTGGCGCAATTCGCCCTCTTCCTGACGATCGGGGTCGGGCTCTGGGTGCTCTATCAGGACCAGACGCCGGACCGGGTCCTGGAGAAGACCGACCAGTATTTCCCCTATTTCATCGTCCACTACCTGCCGACCGGGCTGCTCGGCCTGGTGATCGCTGCGGTCTTCTCGGTGACGATGAGCACGGTCTCGGGGGCGCTCAGCTCCTCGGCCTCCTCGGCCGTCAACGACCTCTATCGGCCGCTCTTTCCCAGGTCCGACGAGAAGCACCTGCTCCTGGTCTCGAAGGGGATGACGGCGTTCTGGGGCGTGGCTCAACTTGGGGTCGCCCTGGCGGCCGAGCGGCTGAGCAACAGCGTGGTCGACAACGCCCTGGCGGTCGCCTCGTTCGTGACCGGGCTCTTGCTCGGGCTGTTCCTGCTGGGCCTCTGGACCAAGGATGTCGGGCAGAATGCGGCCTTCGTCGGCCTGATCGCGGGCACGGCGGCGGTCTCGGCCGTGAAGTTCCTGACCGACGTGTCCTACCCCTGGTATGCCCTCGTGGGATCGGGGACGTTGGTGATTGTCGGGATCCTGGCGAGCCGGCTCTTGCCCGAAGGGGCGAGGGCCGATGCGGGATCTCTTCCCCCCTCTCCCCCCGGGAGAGGGCCGGGGTGAGGGGCCCCCACGTGGCCGGAATTCTGTCAGGACTGTTATTCGAGCCATCGACGTGTTCGAAAGACCCTCACCCCGGCCCTCTCCCGAGGGGAGAGGGAGGCAGAGTCGCCCCTCTCCCGGGGGAGAGGGGGCAAAATGTCGATTGGTGCCCGCATTACCCGATTATGAGTTTGTCATCATGAGACTTCTCCTCCTGGCCTTGCTCCTGACCCCCCCCGCGATCGCTTCACTGCCCGAGGCGCGGCCGGAGGCGCTTGGGATCGACCCTTCGCGGCTGGCGCGGGTCGAGGATGCGATCGCCCGCGCGATCGGCGAGAAGACGGTCCCGGGGGCGGTGGTCCTGGTCGGCCGCAAGGGGAAGATCGCCATGGCTCGGGCCTTCGGCAAGCGGTCGGTCGAGCCGACCGACGAGCCGATGACGCGGGACACCGTCTTCGACATGGCCAGCCTGACCAAGCCGGTGGCCACGGCGACCTCGGTCATGGTCCTCCTCGAGCGCGGCAAGTTCCGCCTGAGCGACCCGATCGTCCGGCATCTCCCCGAACTGAAGGGGAACGGCAAGGACGCGATCACGATCGACCAGCTCCTCCGGCATCGGACCGGCCTGATCCCCGACAACCCCATCGCCGACTACGCCGACGGCCCCGAGAAAGCCTGGTCCAGGATCGCCGAACTGGCCCCGACCCGGCCCCCGGGCGAGGCGTTTATTTACAGCGATGTGAATTACCTGATCCTGGGCCGACTCGTCGAGAAAATCTCCGGGCAGTCGCTCGACCAGTTCGCCCGCGCGACGATCTTCGATCCCCTGGGGATGGTCGACTCCGGCTTCCGGCCCGTCGGCGGCCCGGTCGACGAGCCGACGCCCCTCGCCCGTGTCGCTCCCACCGAGCCCGAGGGCGGCAAGATGATCCGGGGGGTGGTCCACGACCCGAGGTCCCGAGCCCTGGGCGGCGTGGCCGGTCACGCCGGGCTGTTCAGCACCGTCGACGACCTGGCCATCTACGCGCAGATGATCCTCGACGGCGGCCAGGGCCCGAATGGCAAGCGTATCCTTTCGCCGCTCACCGTCCGAGCGATGACCGACCCCGGCTCGACCCCCGAAGGGCAGCGGCGCGGGCTCGGCTGGGATATCGAGACCTCGTTCAGCTCTCCGCGGGGTAGCCTCTTCGGCCCCGGAAGTTTCGGCCACACCGGCTTCACCGGGACGAGCATCTGGATCGACCCGGAGACCGAGACCTTCGTGATCCTACTGACCAGCCGGCTCCACCCCGACGGGAAGGGGGGCAGCCCCGTCGCGCTCCGGGCCGAGGTCGCCACGCTGGTCGCCTCGTCGATCATGGACGTTTCCCCGAGGGTCGTCGAGCGATCGGCCGTCGTCCCCGCCCCCTCGGCTCCCGTCCTCCCGGCGATCCGGCCGGTCGACTGCGGCATCGATGTCCTGGCCCGTCGCGAGTTCCGCGAGCTGAAGGACAAGCGGGTCGGCCTGGTCACCAATCACACCGGGCGGGACAAGGCGGGAGTCCCGACGATCGATCTCCTCTTCGGAGCCCCCGACGTCGAACTGGTCGCGCTGTTCAGCCCCGAGCACGGCATCCGGGGCGAGGTCGACACCACGGTCGCCGACGCCAAGGACCCGAAAACCGGGCTGCCGATCTTCAGCCTCTACGGCAAGACCCGCAAGCCCTCGCCCGAAAGCCTGGCCGGGGTCGAGGTCCTGGTCTACGACATCCAGGATATCGGCACGCGGTACTATACCTACATCAGCACGCTCGGCCTGGTCCTGGAGGCGGCCCGAGAGAACCACATCCCGGTCATCGTCCTCGATCGGCCCAACCCGATCGGCGGCGAGGCCATCGCGGGACCGGTCCGAGACGCCGACTTCGCCTCGTTCATCGCCCACCACGCCCTGCCGGTCCGCCATGCGATGACCGTCGGCGAGATGGCCAAGCTCTTCAACGCCGAGCGATCCATCGGGGCCGACCTGACCGTGATCCCCGTCGAAGGCTGGAGGAGGTCCGACACCTTCGACCGGACCGGCCTGGAATGGACCAACCCCTCGCCCAACATGAGGAGCCTGACCGAGGCCCTGCTCTATCCCGGCGTCGGGCTCCTCGAGGCCAGCAACCTCGCCACCGGTCGGGGGACCGACACCCCGTTCGAGCGCCTGGGTGCCCCCTGGATCGACGATCGGGCCTTTGCGAAGGCCCTCAACGAACTGGCCCTGCCGGGCGTCCGGTTCGTCCCCGTCCGGTTCAGCCCCAGAGAGCGGCAGTTCAAGGATCAGGAGTGCAAGGGAGTGCAGATCGCGATCACCGACTGGGCCACCTTCGAGCCGGTCGACCTGGGTATTTCGATCGCCATCACCCTCCGCTCGATGTATCCCAAGCAGTGGCAGCCCGAAGGGTTCCTCAAGATGCTGGCCGACCGCGACGCTTATGAAGCCCTCCTCTCGGGGGCCGACCTCTCGGCGATCCGCTCGACCTGGGACGGCGAACTGGCCGAGTTCGCCAAGGTCCGGGAGAAGTATCTTCTCTACAAGTGAGCAGGGCTTGAGGGCTCGTCGGTGGCATGATTGACCGATGAGGTTGGGCAGGGCGAGCCCTGCACGACCAGGACTGGGACGGGAGGAGCGGAGCATGCCGAAGCGTCGAAGCTGGTTCCGGCTGGTCGCCTGGTGTCTCCTGCTCGCCCCGGTGAGCCTCGCCCATCCCGACGACGGCCGACCGATCCGCCCGAGACCCCCCAAGCCCGCCGAGGGGAGCCCCCGGGGCCCGAACATCCTGATCCTGATCGGCGACGATCAGGCCGGCGGGACGCTCGGGATCGACGGCGACCCTCATCGGGCCACACCTCGGCTGGATGCCCTGGCCCGGCAGGGAGTCCGGTTCGACCGGGCCTATTGCTCCTCGCCGGTCTGCACGGCCAGCCGGCAGTCCTTCATCACCGGGCTGCTCCCCCACGCCGTGGGAGTGACCCGCCTGACGACCCCGCTGCCCGACGACGCCCTGACCCTGGGCGAATGGCTGGGCGACCTGGGGTATGACACCGCGGCTTTCGGCAAGATGCACTTCAACGGACCGGCCAAGCACGGGTTCGCCGAGCGGATCGATGCGCCCGACTGGAACCGGTGGCTCCGCGATCACATGCCGCCCGGCGGCGATCGTCGGCGCAAATGGCGGCCGTTCGTCGACCCCGCCGCCGTCTGGCTCAACGCGGCCGGTCGATCGTATGGCCTGCCCGCCTCGGCGATGCAATCCACCTACCTGGTCGATCGGGCCGCCGAGTTCTTCGTGCGCCACAAGGACCAATCCCGATCCAACCCCTTCCTGATGGTCCTGGGCTTCTCCGAACCACATTCTCCGTTCATCTTCCCCGACGAGTGGGCCGGGAGGTTTCGCCCCGAGGACTTCCCGGTCCCGCCGGTCTCTGAGGCCGACCGGGCGAACCAACCGAAGATCTTCACCGACCTGTCCCCCCGGGAGAAGCAGGGGATCGCCGCCGCGCATTACACCTCGCTGTCGTTCCTCGACCACCAGATCGGCCGGGCCCTCGACGCCCTCGACGCCTCGGGGCTGGCCGACGACACGATCGTCGTCTACTTCGGCGACAACGGCTATCTCGTCGGCCAGCACGGCCGGTTCGAGAAGCACGTCCTGCTGGAGCCGGGTGCCCGAGTCCCCCTGATCCTCCGATGGCCCGGCCACCTGCCCGCCGACCGGCGGGTGGCGGATCTCGTCGAACTGGTCGACGTCCTGCCGACCCTCCTCGAGCTCGCCGGTCAGCCCTCCCCGCCCGACCTCCAGGGCCGGAGCCTCAAGGCGCTCGCGATGGGCGAGCCGGGGGCGAAGGGGCGCGAGTTCGCCTTCAGCGAGTACCTGGAGAACGAGGAGGCGATGGTCCGGTCCGACCGATACAAGCTGATCGCCGGCACCGGGGCCAGGCGACGCCTGGACGGGTACGAGACCGCCAACCCGCTCCCCGGCCCTTACGAGCGGCTCTACGACCTCGAGGCCGACCCCGATGAGGCCACCGATCTCCGCGACCGGCCCGAGTTGGCCCCGGTCGTCGACCGGCTTCGTCGCGAGCTTCACGATCGACTCGTCTCCACCCGGGGGGGACAGACTGCCGTCCCCCCCGGCCTCTCCGAAATCGAGGCGATTCGATGGTGTCTGGTGCCGCAAGATTGAGATATGATATAATGTTATTGTGAGTAGAATTCACGCATGATGTGAGCAGGGTTCACCTTATTGGCGATGGGTGATGCGTCCCCGCTCGCGTGCGATAAGATGCCCGCATGCGAGCACCTCATCTCACGGTTCGTCGATGGATTGCGCTGGTGGCGGCCTCGGCCATCGTGCTGTCATTCGTCCATCAAAACGGCCCTCGTCCCGGGCTCTACGCTTCCGTCGGCGGCCTGAGCCTGGGCGTCTGCCGCAATGAATCGATCGACCGGTTCATCCTGGCGTACCACGCTCGGGGCGGTTGGGCCCATCAGGCGGGCCTCTGGCAGTCGGAGGGTCATGGCAACCTGATCGCGGGAGTCGAGATCCAGAATGGGCGGGTGATCGTCCGGGCGAAGATGGGGATCAACGCGGTGATCTGGTGAGGAGAGCGTGATCTGGTGGTAGACTCTCACGGGACGAGAGTTGCGGAACGATTCGGGAATCCCCCCGTCACCCGGGAAGGAGTCGCCAGCAGGGAACAAACCGGGGATCGTCCGGAAAGACGCTTGGCCGGATCTCGACCGATTTCCTACAATCGATCCTCGTCGTGATAGGACCGTCGGCCGCTGGATGAGTCCTCGGTTGATCCGGAGGGGGTGATGAGGCTCTCGAACCTCCTGTTCATCATCCTGGTGCTGGCCGTCGCGATGGGGATCGCTCGCGACGAGGTGGGGCGGGTCGCGGTGATCGTCTTCGTGACCGGCCTGGGGACGGTCGTGGTCGTCCTGGGCGCGATCATGGCCCTGTTCCAGACCCTCGGATCGTTCGGCGAGGCGCAGAGCCTCCTCTCGCATCTCGAGGCCCTGGGGGCCACGGCGGTCGTC
This sequence comes from Tundrisphaera lichenicola, assembly GCF_051175385.1. Taxonomy (GTDB): domain Bacteria; phylum Planctomycetota; class Planctomycetia; order Isosphaerales; family Isosphaeraceae; genus Tundrisphaera; species Tundrisphaera lichenicola. The sequence goes on from NZ_CP195106.1 coordinate 529,105, forward strand.
CTGCTGGTCGGTTCCTCGGCCACGCTGGGCCTGCTATTCGTCGGGGCCTTGCTCGTGCAATGGGCCGTGCCCTGAACCCCGACGCCCGCGCGTCGATGCCCCTGGGGAACTCCGCCATGACAATCCGGTCGGCCTTCCTCCTCTTGTTGGCGAACCTCGGGTTGTCGGCGATCGTGATCGGGGCCGAGCCCTCGCTCGCTCATCGACCCAACATCTTGCTGATCCTGCCCGACCAGTGGCGTGGGATGGACCTGGGATGCATGGGCAACGCCGAGGTCCGGACGCCCCACCTCGACCGGTTGGCATCGCAGGGGGTCCTGTTCCGGAACACCTTCGCCAACACGCCGGTCTGCTGCCCGGCTCGCGCGATCCTCCTGACCGGAAAGTACCCCCACAAGAACGGGATGGTCGCCAACGACCTCCGGCTGAGGGAGTCGGAGACGACCCTCGCCGAGATCCTCGACAAGGCGGGCTATCGGACCGGATTCATCGGCAAGTGGCACCTCGACGGCGGCAAGCGCCAGCCCGGCTTCGTCCCGCCCGGGCCTCGTCGGCAAGGGTTCGAGTACTGGGCGGCCAGCGAGTGCAGCCACACCCACTTCCACCCCACCTACTTCCTCGACACCGACCGGCCCATCACCGAGGACCGGTTCGAGCCCGAGGTCTGGACCGACCGGGCGATCGAGTTCCTGGGGCAGGGGGGGGATGCCCCGTTCTTCCTGGTCGTCTCGATGGGGCCGCCGCACGACCCCTACGGGGCCCCCGAGAAGTTCATGAACCTCTACGACCCGGCCCGCCTGACCCTGCGTCCCAACTGGGAAGGGAACGACCCCGGCGCGGCCCGGAAGCAACTGGCGGCCTACTACGCCGCGATGACCGCCGTCGACGAGCAGGTCGGGCGACTGATGGAGGCGCTGGAGGACTCGGGGCGGGCGAAGGACACGATCGTCGTGTTCACCTCGGACCACGGGGACATGCTAGGCTCGCAAGGCCAGCGGTTGAAGCGGAAGCCCTGGGAGGAGTCGATCAGGGTGCCCGGCATCGTCCGATATCCCGCCCGGATCGAGGCCGGTCGGACCTTGGATGCGCTGCTGAGTCACGTCGACCTGGCCCCGACCTTGCTCGCGCTCTCCGGCCTGCCGGCCCCGGCCGGGATGCAGGGCACCGACCTCTCGTGGGTGGTCCTCGGCACGACCGACCGGGGTCCGGATTCGGCCTTCTTCCAGATCTTCGTCCCCTTCGCCGGGGACGGGACCCCCCACCCCTGGCGAGGGATCCGGACCGACCGATGGATGTACGCCCGGACCGAGGCCGGACCGTGGGTCCTCTACGACCTCGAGGAAGATCCCTACGAGCAGAAGAACCTGGCCCGCGATCCTGCCCACGCCAACGAGCTGGCAAGTCTCGAGTCCCGTCTGAACGACTGGATGGAGCGGACCGACGACGCGTGGTCCAACAACTCGATGGAGCCCGTCGAGGATAAGGGGCGTCTCTACCGGTTCGAGACCTTCACCACGATCGCCGAATACCTCGAATGGGCGGAGGAGCACCCCGAGCTTGCGCCGAAGGATTGAGCCGTTCGCCTCAATCCTCGGCCGGGGATGACGCCGTCAGTCCTTCGCCTCCCCTTCCTGCTTCATGGCCTTCCAAAGCGCGTCGGCGATGGCGGCCATGCCCCTGTCGCCGGGATGGCCGGCGACCCCCTCATCCTCAATCTTCCGTTCCGACCGGGCAGAGTTCGCCGGGTCGATTCCCATCTCGCCGAGGTCCACGAAAATCCCTCCGACTTCGGCACAGGACTGCTTCAGGAGGCGATTCTTTTCCGCGTCCGGCCAGAACTGGCCCCGGACGAAGAGCTTCGGATGCCCGTGCTGGCCGAGCTGGGAGAGCAGGTCCCTCATGGCGTCGGAGAACTGCTTGCGGGCTTCGTCGGTCTTCGGCGAGGTGGCATTTTCGCCAATCGCGAGAATGAGCAGATCGGCCTCGAAGGCGAGTTCCTGCTTCAGGGCCTCAGGGATGTTGAAGCCGGACATATTTCGTTCGAAGTCGGCGATATTGCGGATCATCACCTTCGGCGTCCCACCGGCCGCCTTCGCGACCCGGCCCAGCAACAGATGGACGTAGTCCTTCTCGGGAGCACTTGCGGCCATGCCCCAGTTGCCGGTCCAGCCAATCTTCGGCGCCGGTTCGTGCAACGTGATGCTGTTGCCGAGAAACAGGATCTTACCGACGCGCAACGTTCCAACTTTCAGGCCATCCTCCGATTTCGCCGACGATGCCCGACCCAGCATTGGCAGGGAGGCGATTGCCAGGCAAACGCACGCCTTCGCCACGTCGCGTCGCTTCAGGAATGATCTCAAGTTTCGGCCCTCTTCGACGATTGCCAGGTTACCGATCCCCTTCGCGAACGACGGCCAAGGTATCCCGAACCGTGGGATTTGTCACCCGATCATCGAAGGTCCTCGCCCGTTGCGAGTCTGGTAGTCAAAGTCTCGGGATCTGGAGGCGGCGGCGTATGAGCATCGGAGGAAGCTCTCCCGGCGGCCCGACATGGCCAAAGGCCCGGTTGCGCCTTCCTGGGCCGTCGCGAGGCCCGAAGAATCGACGGGGAGGGCTACGGCCGGGCGGTCGGACGAGACCTCCGCCTTAACCCCATCAGTGCCGGGTTGGTCCCGAGCCCCGAGTCCTGGGCGTGGTCGAGCCGTCCGGGCACGATCAATCCCGCCCCTCGACCTCCCTGTGTCGCTCACCGGGCGATGCTCAATCCCTGGGGGCGAGCATCGCCCGGTGAGAACCCCGAGGGGGGGCGACTCACGGGAGGATGACGACTCCTCGTGAGTTCGCCAGGTTGACGTTCCCCAGGACATTGTTCGCGATCGTGTTGCCCCGGGCCGCGGTCCCTGCGCAGTTCCCGGTCGCTTCCAGGCCGAAGCGGAAGTTCGAGAGGATCTGGTTGCCCGAGCCCGGGATGGGGCCGCCGATGATCAGCCTGCGGGCCTTCTTGAGCAGGATGCCATCGCCCGTGTTGGAGTTGATCTGGTTCCCCTGGACGGTCGAGCCGTGGACGAGCCCTCCCACGGTCAGGCCGTTGCCTCCGTTGTGAGAGATCGTGTTCCCGGCGACATTCGATCCGACCTGGTTGTTCTTTCCCCCGTCGATCACGATCCCGCCGCCGGCATTGGCCTGGATCTGGGAACCCAGAACCTTGTTGCGGCCCGACGACTTCATGGTGATCCCGGCGCCGGCGTTGTAGTTGATCACGACCCGGTCGGTGCTCGACCCGCCGCCGATCGTGGTGCCCGATGTCCCGGGGCCGAGCAGGATCCCGCCCCGGGTGTTGCCCAGGGCGACGGACCCATCGAAGTTGGTGCCGATGTTGGTGTTGTAGATGACGTTGTCATGCGCCTTGTCGACGATGGCGATCCCGTAGCCGAGGTTCGCCGAGACCGTCACCTGGGGCTCGACCGAACGCTGAAATCCGCCGATGGCGTTGCCGTGGGCCCGGCCGGAGATCCGGATGCCGTCGCCATGGTTGGGGATGGCATACATGATCGAGGTGTTGGTCCCCACGGCGGTCTGGGTGACCTCCACCCCGGTCGCGTTCCCCCCCAGTTCGATCCCGTTGCCGAGGTTGCCCGAGACGATGTTGGTGCGGAGCAGGTTGTTGCCGCCGCTGGAGGTGATCAGCATGCCGTCCTTCTTGTTCGGGGCCGACCCCCCGAAGGCGAAGACCCCGGCGAACGTGTTGAACGAGATGAAGCCGCTGGCCCGGTCCTTGACCTCGATCCCGTTGCCGTCGTTGCCCGAGATCACGTTGCCCAGCGGGATCACGCCGCCGACCTGCGTATTCCGGGAATTGCCCGAGACCAGGAGCCCGTCGCCGCCGTTGGCCACGACCGACGCGTTGTTGGCACCCGCCCCCATGAAGTTGGCCTGGACCGTCGTGTTGTTCGAGTTGTGGATCCGCAGGCCGTTGCCGCCGTTGCCGCTCAGCACGTTGTAGAAGACGAACGGATCTTGCTGGAACGTGCATCCGATCAACTTGTTGTCGTTGGCGTCGACGATCGCCACGCCATCGAGCTTGTTACCGAGCGCGGAGTTCCCCGAGGCGGCTGTCCCCACGAAGTTGCCGCTCAGGAGCGTATCGCTGGATCGAGCGTTGATCAGCACTCCGTTGGCCTTGTTGCCCGAGATCAGGTTCCCCTGAGGAGGCCGGACGAAGACCCCGGCCGTGGGGTTGTTGCCGCCCGTGGCCTGGCCGCCGATCATGTTCCCCCGGGCCCCCTTCGTGACCAGGATTCCGTTCCCCTTGTTGCCCAGGGCTCGCGTGCCGGTCCCGTCGGTCCCGATGTTGTTCATCGCGATCGTGTTGTCGTTCGACCCGTAGATCCCGATCCCGTTGCCGCCGTTCCCGCTGATGACGTTGGAAAGCCGGAAGCCAACGTTGACCGTCGCCTGGTACGACTGGGTCGACGGCCCGAAGATCACGCCGACCACTTGGTTCCCGGCCACCGAGTTGGCGCTGACGAATCCCGGGACGGTCGGGTCGTTCAGGTCGACCCACTGGCCCGGCCCGAAGCTCCGGTCGGTGTTCCGACGGACGCTGACGAACGAGCCCTGCACCGGATTGTTCGAGCCGACCTGGACCGAGTCGGCGACGAGGGTGTAGACGCCCTTCTCATCGCTGCTGATCCCCTCGAAGTGGGTGATGAAGTCCTGGCCGACCAGCCCGTTGGGATAGGCGAAGGAGGTCCACTGCGAGTATTTCCCGGTCGCCGAATCGTAGTCGACCAGGTAGGCGTTGGCCACCGCGCCGTTGGCGATGGAGGGGCTGGTGTAGCCGCCGCAGATGGTGTAGCTGGTCCCGCCGTTGTACCAGATCCCGTAGGCCGTGGTGGTGGTCGAGCCCGGATAGATGATGTCGGGCAGGAGCGACTTCGAGGCCACGTCGTAGAGGAAGGCGTGGCCGGTCCCGAGCGGCGCGTTCCCCTCGGGGCCGTCGGCGTTGCCCACGGCGAGCCCGCCCATCGTGCTGTGGACGTAGGTGTACATCGCGCCCGGATAGTCGATGGTGGTGTAGTTGCCGGCATTCGCGAAGTCGGCGTCGGTCCCCTCGAAGAGGAATCCCTGGACGGTGTCGTTGCCGGTCTTGTAGCTCCCGACCAGGCGGAGGACGCCGTTAGCGAGCGTGTCGGGGCCGTAGATGCTGGTGGCGGTCGCGCCCGGGACGTTGACCAGTGAGGTAACGCCACCGCCGGAGATCGGCCCCTGGTAGAGCAGCCCGTTGGTGCCCGAGGTCCCCGCGATCAGGTAGCCCGACCCTGAGGCGGCGTTGCGGATCCCTTGCCAGGCCGAGACCGGGGCCGAGGTGATGACGCTCGGAGTCTGGTAAGCGATGCCCGTGACCGGGTCACTCCGGCCGATCAGGTTGTCGTGCGAGGACGCGTTGATCTGGATGCCGTCCCCCTTGTTGGCCGCGACGGTCCGGCCGTCGGATTGGAGGCCGATGAAGTTCCCTTCGACCGTGACGTGAGACGCGACCAGCGTGACCCCCGCGTTGCCGGCGTTGATCACCGAGAGCGAGCTGAGAATCGACCGGTCCGCCCCTCGGGCGAACTGGAAGCCCTTCGTCCCTTCGAGGTTCACCGTCACGACGGGCGACCCGGCGAAGGACGGGGCCGAGGTCCCGTCGATGGTCAGGGTATCGGTGATCGAGGGGAGCGAGTTCCGGCCGACCTTGATCGTGCCCGGCCGGCTGAAGTCGATCGTGTCGGCCCCCGGGAGGGCGTTCGCTCGCAGGATCGCCTCGCGGAGCGAACCCGGGCCCGAGGCCTTCAGGTTCGTGACCGCGAACGTGGCCATGAGCTGGCGACTCTCCAGGGTCTCGAAGCCCGACACTCGGGCGGCCCGGCGAGCCGGGCGAGTCGGCCGGTTCTTCCACTTCGAGAAGGAGGAGGCGCCTTCGAGGAGCGTCATGGTGTGCAATCCTTACAGGTCGTCGAGTTGGGCGAACGGGTCTCTCGGGCGATCACCCCGGGACCGTTGCGCCGGTCGAAGAGGATCCCATGACGATAAGCTAAGACATGGCTCGACGAAGTGGGCCTCGACGGAGAATATCCCGGCCGGCATGGCGTGAGAAACCGAGCGCCCGACCAGCCGGGAATCGGTATCACCTCCCACGGCTGAGGCCGTGTCGACGGCTTCAGGCCACCTCGAAGCCTCCGAGAGTTCCCCTCGTGGCTGGAGGAGCATCGGAAGTCGAGCGAGGGGGGAGTCGCTCTCGTGGAAGTTCTCGGCCCGGGCGGCAGACGCCTCGACCGGTAGCCGTGGCGCGACTTTATCAAATCTCGGAACGTGCAGGGTTTTGAAACTTTCGGGAGAGTTGCTCGCTCATCAACGGCGTCTTACGTTCCATCCGAGCAATTCCAGCAACAGCTTCGTGGGTCATCAGGCGACGTCGAAGACGGACGTGCCAATCGAAAGATAGCCGAGATTCAACCCGGCACCGTCGCTCGCGACGATCGTTCGCGCCGGTTTACGTTCCATGACAACACCTTTGAGGAGCCTGAGATCATGGCCGAGTCGCGATCCGCTCGTTGGCGGAGAGATCGTCTGGGGCGGCGAGAGACCCGACGGACGCGGGCGAGCCTACTGGAGTTCGCTCCCCGGACCGAATTCCTGGAGCAGCGGATCGCGCTGGCCACCGATGTCTGGACGGGGGCGTCCCTCAGCAGCAGCAACTGGTCGGACGACGCCAACTGGCAGGATGGCTCGGCACCGACAACGGGGGCCGACCTGATCTTCCCCACTGGCGCATCGCGATTGACCAACACGTACGACGCGGCACTCGGAGTTTCGAGCTTCGGCTCGATCGAGATTCAGGACGGCGGCTACGACATCAACGGCGGCACGCTCACCCTGACCGATGGGATCTCGGCCACCTTCGCGTCGAACACTTCCGAATTCCACCCCGACATCGCCCTGACGGGAGACATAACCGTCGATGTTGTCACCGACGGCGACCTCATCCTCTCCGGTGCGATCTCCGGTTCCGGCTTCGGCGTGACCAAGACCGGAGGCGGCACGCTCGAATTCACGGGCTTCAGCTCGAACACCTACACGGGCACGACGAACGTCAGCGGCGGCACGCTCATCCTCAACAGGTCCAGCGGCAACGACGCCATCGCCGGCGACCTGGTCATCGGCGACAACATCGGCGGCGGCGAGTCGGTTCAAATCGGCAGCAACAATCAGATCGCGGACGGATCGAACGTCACCGTCAACGAGGGGGCGACGTTCGATGTCGGCACGACCACCGAGACGATCGCGGCGCTGACGCTCGAGGGGGCCTCGGTCACCATCGGATCCGGCGGTGCACTGACCATCACCAACCTCGCGACAAACGCCACGTCCAACAACGTCACCTCCACCATTTCGGGCGGCGGGTCCCTCGACCTGGGGGGCGACCCCGCCCTGGCGGTGGCCATCGCGGACGACACCGACGTCGCTGTCGACCTTCGGATCAGCGCCGCGATTCAAAATGGGGGAATTGCCAAGAGCGGCGTCGGGACCCTGGGCCTCTCGGGCGCCAACACCTATGCCGGCGACACGACCGTGAACGCGGGGGCGATCCAGGTCGAGAGCGACACCGCCCTGGGGACGACAGCCGGCGGCACGACGGTCGCCAGCGGCGCGTCGGTCTACTTCGCCGGGAGTGGCTTGGACATCGCCGAAGGCTTCGGGGTCGATGGCACGGGCGTCGGCGGCAACAACCTCTTCCAGGTCGTCTCGGGCGATGCCACCCTCAGCGGTGCCGTCGCCATGACCGGCTCGATTCAGATCGGTGCCGCCGACGGAGCGACCCTGGCGATCAACGGCGTGATCGACGACGATGCCAGCACATTCGGCCTGACCGTGTCCAACGGCGCGACCGGCCGCACGGTCCTCGGCGGCAACAACGGATTCGACGGCAACGTCAGCGTTACCTCCGGCTACCTTCGGGCGACGAACGACGGTGCGCTGGGCGACACGGCGACATCCAGCACCTCGTCGTTCGACGATGTCAGCTCGCTCGAACTTTCCGGCGGCGTCACGATCCCGGCGACCAAGTCGATGACTCTCTCGCTCAACGGCGTCGGAGGCACCGCGGCGAAGGTGATCAATCTCGCGGGCGACAACACGATCGACGGCGCGATCGTGATGACGGGCAACGAGGAATTCCAGCAAGTCGGTGGTACGACCCTCAACTTGAACGGGGTAATCAGTGAGGACGCGAGCGGTCACCGACTGATCAGCAGCGGCTCCGGCGTGCTGATCCTGAACGCCACGAACACCTATACCGGGACGACGTTCGTGACGGCCGGGACGCTACTCGTGGCCGGCAGCATCGCCACCAGTAGCGACGTGCAGGTCTTCGCCGCCGTGCTGGGCGGCTCGGGCACGCTCCCCGACGTGACGATCGGCAGCGGCGGCACCCTCGCCCCGGGCAACTCGCCGGGCCTAGTGAACACGGGCAACCTCGCCTTCCAGAGCGGCTCGACCTACAGCGTCGAGATCGACGGGACCACCGTCGGCACCCAGTATGATCAGACCGACGTGACTGGCTCGGTGACGCTCGCCGGCGCGACGCTCTCGGTCTCACTAGGCTACGCTCCGGCCATCGGCGACTCGTTCATCATCATCAACAACGATGGATCGGACGCGGTGAGCGGAACCTTCAACGGTCTGGCCGAGGGTTCGACGTTCACCGTCGGCAACGTCGAGTTCTCCATCAGCTACGCCGGGGGATCGAACAGCAACGACGTGGTCCTTACCGTCACCGGCGTCACCTACACCTGGACCGGGCTGGGCGGCGACAGCAACTGGAGTACCGACGCCAACTGGGACACCAACCTGGCCCCGGTCGGCGGGGAGGATCTCGTCTTCCCCTCGGGCGCCGCCCGGCTGAACAACAACAACGACCTCTCGGGCAAGAGCTTCCACTCGATCGAGGTCGACGGGAGCGGCTACTTCATCACCGGCAACTCCATCACGTTGACCGACGGATTCTTGGGCACCTACGCATCTGGTACCACCACATTCGCCCCCGGCATCGCGTTGACCGCGACCGAGTCGATTGATGTCTTTGGCGGCGGTACGCTCGACCTGGCGGGGGTGATCTCCGGCTCCTTCGGGGTGACCAAGGGGGGAGGCGGCACGCTTCGATACTCCGGCTCGTCGGCCAACACGTACAACCAGACCACCACGATCAACGCCGGCACTCTCGTGCTCGCGAAGTCGAATGATGTCATCGCAGCCAACGGGTCGGTGATCGTCGGCGACAATTCGGTGGGATCTTCACTGCAAGTGGCGGGGAACAACCAGTTCTGGGTCGGCGCGGACGTGACCGTCAACGAGGGATCGACTTTCGACGTCGGCACCTACCTTGAACACATCAGCAATCTGAATCTCCAGGGCTCCACGGTACTGATCGATACCGGGGGCGTCCTGGCCACCTTCGTCGGCGTCAACACCTATGCCACGACGAACAACGTCACCTCGGCCATCCAGGGGCTCGGGGCGCTTCAGATCGACAACTCGTTGAACACGTTCACGATCGCCGACGACGTCAGCGTGCCGATCGACCTGCGGATCAGCACGGCCATCGTGGGGCTGAACCCGACCAGCGGCCTGACCATGAACGGCCCGGGCACGGTGGCGCTCTCCGGCAGCAACTCGTTCGGCGGCGATGTCACCGTCAGCTCCGGGGCGATCCAGGTCGAGAGCGACACCGCTCTGGGGACGACAGACGGCGCCACGACGGTCGCCAGCGGGGCGTCGGTCTACTTCGCCGGGATTGGCCTGACCATCGCCGAAGGCTTCGGGGTCGATGGCACGGGCGTCGGCGGCAACAACCTCTTCCAGGTCGTCTCGGGCGATGCCACCCTCAGCGGTGCCGTCGCCATGACCGGCTCTATTCAGATCGGCGCCGCCGACGGAGCGACCCTGACGATCAACGGCGTGATCGACGACGACGCCTCCACCTACTATGTCGAGATCATCAACGGCCCAACCGGCCGGACGGTGCTCGGCGGGAGTAACCTGTTCGACGGTGCCTTGTACGCGGACACCGGCTTCATCCGGGCCACCAACGACAATGCCTTCGGTGACCCGTCCACATCGTCCACGGTCTCCGTGGGGACTGGCGGTTCGGTGGAGCTCGTTGGCGGGATCGCGATACCATCGACCAAGAGCTTCGTCCTCGCCAGCCTTCCCGTCGCGAATTCGAGCAAGATCATCAACCTATCCGGGGACAATACCCTGGCGGGGCCGATCTCGATCATCAACAACAACCAATCGTTCGACGTTGCCGGAGGTACTACGCTGACCGTCTCCGGCGCGATCAGCGGCTCCGTCGATTTCGACAAGAACAACACCGGGACGCTGATCCTCACCGGCACGAACACGAACACCGGAAACGTGAGCGTCGGCAATGGTACGCTGATCGTCAACGGCTCGCTCGCCACCAGCAACTCGGTCTTCGTCGACGGCGTCCTCGGCGGCTCGGGCACGCTCCCCGCGGTGACGATCTCGAGCATCGGCACGCTGTCCCCCGGCAACTCGCCGGGCATCGTGAACACGGGGAACCTCGCCTTCTCGGACAGCGGCTCGACCTACAGCGTCGAGCTCGACGGCACGACCGTCGGCACCCAGTACGACCAGGCCGACGTGACCGGCACGGTCACGCTGGCCGGCGCGACGCTGTCGACCTCGCTGGGCTACGCCCCGGCGATCGGCGACACCTACACGATCATCAACAACGACGGCAGCGACGCGGTCAGCGGCACGTTCAACGGCCTGGCCGAAGGCTCGACGATCAGCATCGGCAACGCGACGCTCTCGATCAGCTACGCGGGCGGCTCGAACAATAACGACGTCGTGCTGACCGTCACCAACGTCACCTACACCTGGACGGGCCTGGGCGGCGACAACAACTGGAGCACCGCCGCCAACTGGGACACGAACTCGGTGCCGACGTCCGGCTCGAACCTCGTCTTCCCCTCCGGAGCGGCGCGGCTGTCCAACAACAACGACCTGTCGGGCAGGACTTTCCACTCGGTCGAGATCGACGAGAGCGGCTATACCATCTCCGGCAACTCGATCACCCTGCAAAACGGGATCAGCAATGCGTTCCTGACCACCTTCTCATCCGGCTCTGCCAGCTTTGCTCTTGACGTGACCATGGCGGCCTCCGAGACGTTCGACATCGCACCCGGCGGCACGCTCGCGCTCTCCGGGGCAATCTCCGGTACGGGCTTCGGCCTCATCAAGGCCGACCTGGGCACGCTCATTCTCAGCGGGAGTAGTGCCAACACCTACACGGGCATTACCCTCGTTAACGACGGCACGCTCGCGCTCGGCAAGACGGCCGGCGTAAACGCCATTGGTGGTGACCTGTACGCCGGAGACGGCTCGGGCATCGGAGACACCGTTCTGCTGATGGCCTCGAACCAGATCCCCGACGGTTCGGCGGTCTACGCCAACGAGGGTGCCTTGTTCGACCTCAGCACCTTCAGCGAGACGTTCACCTCGCTGACTCTTGCGGGTGCCTCGATCGATGTCGGTTCGGGTGGAGTGCTCGGCATCTCCGGCAGCATCACGAGTAACATTCCGGCCAACGATGTCACCTCGACGATATCGGGCGCCGGGACCCTGGCGCTCAGCAACGCCAACGGGACCCTGCTCCCGATCAACGTCTCCCAGGATGTGAACCTCAACGTGGATCTCCGGATTGGCGTCGGCATCACCGGGAGCAACCGAGGGTTTCAGAAGCTCGGGAACGGGACGATGGCGCTCTCCAGCTCGTCGAGCACCTACGACGGGAACACGAACGCCGAAGGCGGCATCATCCAGGTTGAGTCCAACAACGCGCTGGGCAACACCAACACCGTGGTGGTCGCCACCGGCGGCTCCGTCTATTTCAAGGGTGTTAACCTGTCGTCCGACAGGGCCTTCAGCCTGACGAGCGGGGCGGGATTCAATGGCGGCAACGCCATTGATGTTCTCACCGGATACGCCACGCTCACCGGCTCGATCCTGCTCGCCGACGACTCCAAGATCGGGGCCGAGGACGGCGCGACGCTGACGATCAACGGCACGATCTTCGATTCGGGTGACCCGCCCTATCCTCAGCTGATGATCAGCAACGGAGCGACCGGTCGGACCGTCCTCGGCGGCACCAACACCTACTCGGGCAACACGACCATCCTCTCGGGGACGGTCGCGATCACCAACCCCTTCGCCTTCGGCAACGGGATGGTGACCGTCGGTGACGGCACGGCCAACTCCGGCCAGCTGGAGATCGACCTCACCGGCTCGAACACCGTCGCCAACGCGTTCGTGTTCAACGCGCCGATCACCACCGGCCTCCAGGTTAACAGCGGGGACACCACCTTCAACGGGGCCACCACGCTGAGCAGTGACCTGGGAATCAACGTGATCCAGGGCGTCTCGCTCGCTTTTGCGGGAGCCATCGGGGACGGCGGCCAGACCAAGGGGCTGACCAAGCAGAATACGGGCACCCTGACCCTGAGTGCCGTCAACACCTACACCGGCACGACGTTCGTTGACGAGGGGCTCCTCCAGCTCAACGCCTCGGGCGTCTCGATCCCAGGCAACATCACCGTCAGTGGGCCCGGGACCGCCGCCACGGTCCAGGAGCTTCAGGCCAATCAGATCGCCGACGGAGCCACGGTCAACCTGGCCAACGCCGGCGCCACGCTCGATCTCAACGGCTTCGACGACACGATCGGCTCGCTGTCGCTCACCGGCAGCACCGTGACGACGGGCGCCGGCACGCTGACCATCCACTCGGGTGGCGGCATCAGCACCCTCGCCTCCTCCCAGACGGCGACTCTCAGCGGCCATCTCGCCTTCGACGCCGCGAACAACTTCTTCACCGTCGCCCAGGGAACAACACAGAGCGGGGTCGACTTCTCGGTCTCGGCGATCGTCTCCTCGTTCGCGAACATCATCAAGGATGGCTCGGGGACGATGGCCTTCTCGGGGGCCAACACCTACAGCGGCGGGACCAACATCAACCTGGGCGTCCTGGCCATCAGCAACGACACCGGAGCGGGCACCGGCGTGGTGAACATCCTGGGGACGGGCACGCTCGACCTCTCCGGCGGGATCACCGTTGCCAATACCCTGAACGTCAATTCGAGTGGGGTCGCGATCCGCAACTCGGGCGGGACCAACACGCTCGATGGGACCTTCAACCTGGGGATCGACGCGACGATCGACACTGCCGCCTCGTCCACGCTCGCGATCTCCTCGACGGTGGACGATTCCGGCAACATCTGGAGCCTGACCAAGACGGGGGCGGGGACCCTCCGACTCGACGCCGCGAACACCTATCTGGGCGGCACGACGGTCTCCTCCGGCATCCTGGCGATCAGCAACAGCGGGGCCCTCGGCACCGGCAACGTCGTCAACAATGCCGAGATCGACATCTTCAACAACCTCCTGCTCAACAATAACTTCACGATCAATTCCGCCGGGACCGCCTTCCTGGTCGACGGCCTGACCACGATCCAGGGGACGGTCACGCTCCTGTCCAACCTGGTGATCAACACGCCAGACAGCGCCAATCTCTATCTGAACGGCGTGGTCAGCGGCAGCGGCTTCGGCATCGCGAAGAATGGCACCGGGACCCTCGGCCTGGGCCAGGCCAACACCTATACCGGCGGGACTTCGATCAACGGCGGATTCCTCCAGGTCTTCGACGGCCAGGCGACCGGCACGACCGGCACGCTGGCGATCAACACCGGGGCCACCCTCGTCCTCACGACGGCGAGCTACACGCTCCCGTCGGGCGGGCTCCAACTGGCCGACTCGACCACGTTCCTCGTGCCCCTGGCTGGCATCGACACGCTCAGTGGCCCTGTGGTCTTGACCGGCTCCACGAACTTCAACATCGCCTCGGGCGGGACCCTGAACATCCAGGATCAGATCAGCGGCCCCGGCGGCTTCACGAAGTCGGGCGGTGGCTTGCTCTTCCTGCAAGACTTCAGCTCCTACACCGGGGCGACGATCGTCTCGGCGGGAACGCTCCGGGTCGATGGCAATATCTCGTCCAGCAGCCTGCTGACGGTCTCGGATACGGCGATCCTCCAGGGGTACGGCGTCGTTGGCAATGTCTCGGTGTCCAGCGGGGGGACTTTTGCTCCGGGTGCCTCGCCGGAGTTCATGAGCACCGATAACCTCGCGTTCTCCGGGGGCTCGATCTACAGCGTCGATATCGACGGCCCGATCGCCGGATCGCAGTACGATCAGACCATCGTCTCCGGCACGGTGAGCCTGAACGGGGCGACACTCATCGTGCTCCCCGGCTTCACGCCCTCGGTGGGCGACACCTTCACGATCATCAACAACGACGGCAACGATCCGGTCAGCGGCACCTTCGCCGGGCTGCCCGAAGGTTCGAGCCTCTCGATGGGCGGCCAGACCTTCCTGATCAGTTATGTCGGGGGGGACGGCAATGACGTCGTCCTGACCGCCACCGTCGCGACGACGACTCAGGTCTCCTCGAACGCGACGACCACGACCTACGGCGATCAGATCATCTTCACCGCGCTGGTCACGGCCGGCAGCGGAGCCCCGACCGGCCTGGTCACCTTCTATGACGGATCGGCCATCCCGGCCAACCTCATCGGGACCGCGACGCTGAACAACCTCGGCATCGCCGTATTCACGACGACCACCCTGTCGGCCTCGGGTTCGCCCCACTCGATCCTCGCGGCCTATGCGGGGAGCGGCCTTTATGGCGGCAGCACCTCCTCGGCCTTCTCGCAAGCCGTCAACAAGGCGACGCTGACGGTCACCGCCAACAACCAGTCCAAGCTCTATGGGGCGGCTGTCCCGAGCCTGACGGCGAGCTATAGCGGCTTCAAGAACGGTCAGACGCTGGGGACCAGCGGCGTGACCGGCTCTCCGTCGCTGACCACGACGGCCACCTCGGGCAGCCATGTGGTCGGCAGTCCGTATGCCATCACCGCGTCCAACGGCACGTTGGCCTCGGGCAATTACGACTTCACGTTCGTCAACGGCCAGCTGGCGGTGACGCCGGCCCCGCTGACGATCACGGCGAACAACCAGTCCAAGAAGTTCGGGGCACCCGTGCCGGCCCTGACGGTCCGCTATAACGGCCTGGTGAATGGCGACACCTCGGCGAGCCTGACGACCCAGCCGACCGTCAGAACCTCCGCGACCGCCAGCAGCCCGGTCGCGGGAAGCCCCTATGCGATCACCGCGAGCGGGGCGGCCGATGGCGACTACGCCATCAGCTATGTTCCGGGCCAGTTGACCGTGAGCCAGTCGGCCACGGCGACTCGCCTGACTACCCCCTCCAGCACGATCCCGGTCGGTTCCTACGCGACGTTCACCGCGACCGTCAGCCCGGTCAGCCCGGGAGCCGGGACCCCGACGGGGATGATCGCCTTCCATGTCAACGGCAAGATCCTGGCGACGCTCCCGCTGGTCAACGGCAGGGCGCAGTTCACGATCAGCCCGATCGGGGCGGGGACGGTGCAGTTGATGACCGCCGAGTATCTGGGGTCGGGCAACTTCCAGACGAGCGTGTCGGCGGGTTCGATCTTCTCAGTGGTGAAGTCGTCGTCCTCGGTGGGGCTGACGACGGCGGTGAACGCGGCGAAGACGGGCGTCCGGCTGTTCGCCAACGTTCCCGCCGCGGCGAACGGCCTGTTGCCGACCGGCACGGCCACGTTCTACTCGAACGGGACGGCGATCCGGAAGGTCGCGCTGGTTAATGGCCAGGCGTCGATCCTGGTGCAGAAGAGCCAGGCGATCGCCAAGAACTTCTACGTGGTCTACAGCGGCGACGCCAACTTCCTGGCCAGCCAGTCGGCGACCATCCGGGTCCGCAAGGCGGACTTCTCGACCGCCCCCGCCGGGCCGATGAGCACGTTTGCGAGCAAGTCGGGCGTGATGACCTTCGCCGAGGAGCCGACGAGCATGATCTCCAAGAAGGCCAAGGCCCGGTTCCAGGTGAATTACTGACTCTCGTAATCCAATTCTTTAAATTGGAAGGATAGGTGTATTGGGTCGGTTGTGGCGATCTCCACCACGTTGGACTGGTGGAGATTGCTGCAATCGACCCAATCTGCTTCTTCCGAGTTCTTGGCCCCCGCCATTTTCGTCGGGCGGGGCTACCCTTCGGACGGTCAAGACGGTTCGTCTGGCGACGGGGAGAAGTGGGGGGGACGCTCGGCATTGGATCCGGGGCGAGATTGGCCGGATCGCCCCGACGGACCGTACGGTCGGGTCGAGAGCTCGCATTTACCGAGCCCTGGATCGTTCCCGGATCTCTCCGGGACTGACACCCTGGGGCGGGCCTGGGATCGGGGTGACACCCGGCCTCCTAACCCGAGAAGAGAGCGGAGATTCGGCGTTCCTTCACGCCAGCTTGATCGGTTATACTCCCCTCTTTCATGGCGCTTTCTCCGGCCTTTCACGCCGGGCGTCGGACTCGCGTGGCCGGGGTGGCAGCCTGGGGGGTGTTCGCCGTTGTCGACTGAAGGCACGTCCACCCTGGAGCCGGCAACCGGACGGGACGCGTCCGACCTGGCCGGGTTCGGCTACCGACAGCGACTCGACCGGTCGCTCGGGGGGTTCTCGTCGTTTGCGGCAGGGTTCTCCTATCTTTCGATCCTGACAGGGCTTCCGCAGCTTTTCTATCTGGGATACGGGGCCGCGGGGCCGGCGTTCTTCTGGACCTGGCCGGTCGTGCTGGCGGGGCAATTCCTGGTCGCCCTCTGCTTCGCCGAGCTATCGGCCGAGTATCCGCTCTCGGGCGGCGTCTACCAGTGGGCCCGGCGGGTCGGGCCGGGGGCAATCGGCTGGATGGCCGGCTGGGTGTACCTGGCTTGCGCGGCGATCACCCTGGCTTCGGTGGCGGTGGCCTTGCAGGGGGTCTTGCCGCTGATTTCGCCGTGGTTTCAGTGGGTGGGAGATTCCGGAGTGCCCGCCGACGCGGCCCGGAACTCGGTCCTGCTGGGCTGCGTCCTGATCGGGGCCAGCACGCTGATCAACGTGGTCGGGGTCCGACTGCTCGCCCGGATCAACAACGTGGGGGTCTTCGCCGAGATGGCCGGGGCCTTCGCCCTGATCGTCCTGCTGACCCTGGCCGCTCGCCGAGGCCCGGGGGTGGTCCTGGAGGCCCAGGGGTTGGGCGAAGGGCTTTCGATGGGCTACCTCGCCCCATTCCTGGCCGCTGCGCTGGTCCCTTCATTCGTGATGTACGGGTTCGACACCGCCGGCTCGCTGGCCGAGGAGACCGACGACCCGAGACGGCGGGCCCCTCGGGCGATCCTCGGGGCCCTGGGGGCGGTGGGCCTGGCCGGGGCCTTGCTGATCCTGGCGGCCCTTCGGGCCGCGCCCGACCTGGCCGACCCGAACCTGGGGCGTCTCGGCGGGGGGATGGCGACGATCATCCGGGAAGTCCTGGGATCGGGGTGGGGCCGGCTCCTGCTCTGCGACGTGGCCCTGGCGATCGGGGTCTGCACCTTGACGGTCCACGCGGCGGCGGTCCGGCTGGTCTTCGCGATGGCCCGGGATGGCGGCCTGCCCTGGTCCAAGGCGCTGGCCTCGATGCCGGGCCGGACCCGGACGCCTCGGCTCCCCGCCTTGATCCTGGGGGGATTCGCCGGCCTGATCCTGGTGGTAAACGCCAACTTCCCCAAGGTGGTCGAGGTCCTGGTCTCGGTCTCGATCGCCTGGGCGAACCTGGCCTATCTCCTGGTGACGGCCCCGCTTCTGGCCCGTCGGATTCGCAGGGGCCGCCCCGAACCGAGGACCGACGGGCTGTTCCAGATGGGTCGATGGGGCCTGCCGGTCAACGCCCTGGCGGTGGCCTGGGGCGTGCTGATGATCGTCAACGTCGGCTGGCCGAGGGCCGAGATTTATGGATCGGAGTGGTATCGGAGATTTGGGGCCTTGATCGCCACGATCGCCATGCTGGGCATCGGGGGGATCGGCTACCGCCTGTTCGGACGCCGGAACTCGGCCGTCCTGGACGAACATCGGGCTCACGATCTGGGCGTCATCGAGGATCAGTCGACGGGTTCCGCGGGTGAGTACGGAGGAAGAATCGGATGATCAGCAGCCGTTTGGAGATGGGGGTCGCCCCGGGCGAGGAGGTCGAGGACGGCGATCGAGGTGACGGGGCGTTGCGGGTCGCGGCCTGGTGCGTCCATCTCTACACCGCGATCGGCCTGATCCTGGCCGCCTGGATCGCCGTGCTCCTGGTCCGGGGCGGGGCCGAATCGTTCCGGGCGGTGTTCGTCCTGATGCTGGTCGCCACCCTGGTCGACGCCACCGACGGGACCCTCGCCCGGAAGTTCCGGGTCAAGTCGATCCTGCCCGGCTTCGACGGCCGGAAGCTCGACGATATCACCGACTTCCTCACCTACACCAGCCTGCCGCTGCTCCTGATCTGGCGGGCGGGCCTCCTGCCCGAGGGGACCGAAGCCTGGCTGCTCCTGCCCCTGCTGGCCAGCGCCTACGGGTTTTGCCAGGCCGATGCCAAGACCGACGATGGCTACTTCCTGGGCTTCCCCTCGCTCTGGAACGTGGTGGCGCTGTACCTCTACGTCCTGCAAGTGCCCGGCTGGCTGGCCGTGGGGATCGTGGTCGTCCTGAGCCTCCTGACCTTCGTGCCGAGCCGCTATCTCTATCCCTCCTCGAAGCCGGGCGTCCTGAACAAGGCGAGCAATCTCCTGGGGGCCCCCTGGTGCGTCCTCCTGCTGGTGGTCCTCTGGCGGCTCCCGTCGGAAGGGCCGATCACCGCCCTGGATGGCCCAACCTGGTGGTTGGCGGCGGGCTCGCTGTACTTCCCGGCGTTCTACATGGCCGCATCCTGGGCGGTCACGATTCGTCATCGGAGATCGCGGCCGATCTGATCTGGGCGGATCGGCCTTGCCGGATCGCCCCCGAACGTGTCCGATGGAAGGGTCGAGGGGACTCCTGAATTGGCCGAGGAGGAGAGAAGGGGCGATGCGGATCCGAGCCAAGTTGGGCGTCCTGGCCCTGACCCTGTTTGCCTGGGTTGCCGCGCCGTCGTCCGCCGACGATCCTCGGGTGGCCACGGCGTACGACCTCACCTATTGCCGGGCCGGCGACGTCGACCTCAAGCTCGACCTGGCCTATCCGGTCGAGGGGACCGGCCCGTTCCCGGCCGTGGTCGTGTTCTACGGGGGGGCCTGGCGGACGGGCAACAAGTGGGGCAACCGGCCCACGCTCAAGGAGTTCGCCCGTCGGGGGTTCGTGGCGATCTCGCCCCAGTATCGGCATTGCCCCAAGTACATCTTCCCGGCCCAGATCCACGATGCCAAGGCGGCGGTCCGATGGCTCCGGACTCACGCGGAAGAGTACCGGATCGATCCCGACCACATCGGGGCGATGGGCTTCTCGGCCGGTGCCCACCTCTCGCTGATGCTCGGCCTGACCGGGCCCGAAGACGGCCTCGAAGGCGACGTTGCGCCCGACTCCCCCAGCTCGAAGGTCCAGGCGGTCGTCAACTACTTCGCCCCGACCGACCTGAATGCGCCCGCCGTCACCAAGTTCGCCAAGGGCCTGATCCGCGACTTCCTCGGCGTGCTCCCTACGGAACGCCCCGAGGTCGCCGCCAAGGCGTCACCGGTCACTTATGTCACCGGCGATGACGCCGCGATCCTCACCTTCCACGGGACCAAGGACCCCCTCGTCCCGTTCGATCAGGCCAACCGGCTCGCCTCGGCGATGACCCGGGCGGGGCTCGAAGGCCGGACCGAACTCATCACCGACGCCGGGCACGGCTGGTACGGCCCGGAGATGAAGAAGACCATGGAAGAGACTTACGCGTTCTTCGAGGAACATCTCCGGCCCGCCAAGCATTGATCGACCACCCGACGGGCCCTCGGCCCGTTCCCGGGAGGAGAGGCTTCGCCGTCTCCGATCAGGGCTGCTTGGGTTCCTCGACCGACGCGTCGGGCTTGGTCGCTTCGGCGTCGGGCTTGGCCGCTTCGGCGTCGGGCTTGGCCGCTTCGGCGTCGGGCTTGGCCGCTTCGGCGTCGGGCTTGGCCGCTTCGGCGTCGGGCTTTGTGTTCTTCGGATTTGATGCTTTCATCATCTCATATGTCGCGGCTCCGCTTCCCGAATTGTCGCTCATCCCCTCGGCGATCTTCCCCTGGTCGCCGGTGACGACCTGATTGTCGACGGGTCTGAGGGCCATTGCGATCAGGGGCGAAGCGATCACGACCGCTAGCAATCCGGCAATCTTGAGATACTTGATGGTCGAGGGGGTCATGTGAGTCTCGATTCGAAGAGGGTGGAATTGACTCGTGAGCGGGAACGATTATATCCCGATCTTCCCTTTCTCAACATCCATTCGAGGGCCCGCCGCGAGTGGCGAGATCGATGACCCGAGGCCATGAGGGCCGGGATCATTCCTCCTTGAGTTGAGAGATCGAATCCCGGGACCAACCCGGCGAAGGTCGCCTCGGTCCGGGTCGTGGTTCGGCCTGGCATCTCGCGATGCCAACGGGGCCACCGTCGATTTCGGGCCGACTTGACAGTCCTTTACGGTGCCATCCCGGGGGTCGGAATACAATCCGGGTGCGTCGTCGAGGTGACGGCGTCGGGCGCCCCGTCGGCCCCGTGCTCGACCCTCCGACGAAAGCGAAGGGCCTCCGATGGCTGGTGACGAACCCCTGGCCCGTCCCGAATCCGATCGCCGTCGCGAAGGCCTGGCGGTGGCCGCCGTGCTCCTGATCGCCGCCGGGCTCCGACTCTGGCGGCTCGATCGCAACGGCTTCGGCAACAGTTACTATGGCGCGGCCGTACGGAGCATGCTGGCCAGCACCGGCAACTTCTTCTTCGGGTCGTTCGATCCTGCCGGGGTCGTCACCGTGGACAAGCCCCCGGTGGCCCTCTGGATCCAGGCCCTCAGCGCCAAGATCCTGGGATACTCGGGGGTCGCGGTCCTCTTGCCGCAAGCCCTGATGGGCGTGGCCTCGGTCGCCTTGACCTATCACCTAGTCCGACGGATCTTCGGCGTCTCCGCCGGGTTCCTCGCGGGCCTGGCCCTGGCCGTGACGCCGATCTGCGTGGCGGTGGACCGCGACAATCTGCCCGACTCGGCCCTGGTCCTCGTCCTGCTCCTGGCGACCTGGGCGTTGACCCGATCCGTGGAAACCGGCAAGCCGGGGCTCCTGATGCTGTCCACGGCGCTGGTTGGCCTGGCGTTCAACGTCAAGATGCTAGCGGCCTTCGTCGTCCTGCCGACGTTCTACCTCGCCTACTTCCTGGGATCGTCGGCGACCTGGCGAGCCCAGATCGGCCACCTGGTTGCAGCGACTGGCGTGCTGGTGGTGGCCTCGTTCTCGTGGCCGATCGCGGTCGAGCTCACCCCGAAAGCCTCGCGGCCTTACATCGGCGGCTCGATGAACAACTCGGCCCTGGAACTTGCGGTCGGATACAACGGGATCGCGCGCATCATGGGGATGGGCGGCCCGATGGGCGGCGGCCCGCCGGGTGGTCCGATGGGCGGCCCGCCGGGGATGCCACGGTTCCCGGGAGCCTCGACGGGGGGCGATCCCGCCCGTCCTGACGATCCGGGCCTGGCCAAGGATCAGGAAGAGGCGTTCGGCCCCCCTCCGTTCGGCCCGGGTGGCGGCCCCCCGCCGTTCGGCCCCCCTCCGTTCGGTCCTGGAGGTCGGAGAGGCCCGGGTGGTCCCGGGGGCATGTCGGGATTCGGGGGAACTCCCGGCCTCTTGCGGTTTGCCCAGCAGGAGATGTCGGGCCTGATCACCTGGCTTTTCCCGATCGCCGTGCTCGGTAGCATCGTGGCCGCGGCCGGAGTGGGGCGATCCCTGCCGATCGGCCGTGAGGCTCTGGCCCTGGTCCTCTGGGGCGGGTGGTTCGGCACGCACTGGGTGGTCTTCAGCTTCGCCCGGGGGATCTTCCACGACTACTACACGACCGTGATGGGGCCTGCGGTGGCCGCGCTCTTCGGGATCGGCGCGATGGCGTTGTGGAAGGCATCGCTCAAGGGTGGATGGCGGGTTGTCCTGCTGCCCTCGGCGATCGTCCTGACGGCAGCCTGGCAGTCGAAGATCGTCTGGGCCTACCCCGAGTGGAGCCGGTGGCTCGTCCCGGTCTTCGGCGTCGGGGCGGTGTTGAGCGTGGTCGGGCTGATCGGCTCGAAGTGGCTTTCGGCCCGATGGGAATCGGTCCCCTGGGCGAGCCTGGCGGCGGGGGTGGGGCTGGCCTCGATGATGGTCGGGCCTTCGGCCTGGGCATCGACGGCGATGCTCTTCCCGGGGAGTTCCCTCTTGCCCACCGCCGGCCCCTCCCTGGCGAGCGGGAAGGGGCAAGGGCCGCCGATGATGCCGTTCGAGTCGGACCCGGAGTCGGCCCGCAAGCTGATCGCGTTCCTCCGGGCCAATCGCCACGAAGAGTCGATCCTGGTCGCGTCGATGGCGAGCATGCCGGTGGCGCCGATCATCATCGAGACGGGCGAGGCGGCGGTCTCGCTGGGCGGATTCATGGGAGCCGACCCGGCCATGACCAAGGACCGATTCATCGGGCTGGTCGAAGGGGGAAAGCTTCGCTTCTTCCTGAATGGCCCCGGGCCTGGCGGGGGGGGCGGCCCCGGCGGTGGTTTCGGCGGACCGGGGGGAACGCCAGGCCCCGCCGGAATGCCGTCCCCCCCGCCGGGCCTGATGGGGCCACCCGGCGGATTCCGTGGCAATTCCGAGATCGCGACCTGGGTCCGAGAGCACGGCGAGTCGGTCCCCCAGGAACTCTGGATGAAGGTCGAGACCGAGGAGGACGGCGAGGCGGACTTCGCGGAAGGCCCCGACCCCATGATGCCTTTTCCTCGGAGGATGAGGCGGATGACCCAGCTCTATGACCTCCGACCGGACCTCGGGCTCGTCGTCCCGGAGTCCCCCTGATCGATCAATCCCCTGGAGGGTCGGGCCGATGCTGCTTTCCCTGGTGATTCCGGTCTTCGATGAGGAAGAGGCGCTGCCGTCGCTCCTGGAGGCACTCTGCCCGGTCCTCGACGCGATGGACTGCGACCACGAGATCGTCTTCGTCGACGACGGGAGCCGCGACGGTTCTCGCCGGCTCCTGGCCGGTGTGGCGGCGGCCGACCCGAGGGTCAAGGTCCTGGGTTTCAGCCGGAACTTCGGCCATCAGGCCGCCATCACCGCCGGGCTCGACTTCGCCGGCGGCGACGCGGTGGTCGTCATGGATGCCGACCTCCAGGACCCGCCCGGGTTGATCCCCGAGATGTTCGGCCTCTTCGAGAGGGGCTTCGATGTCGTCTCGGCCCAGCGGGTCGGCCGCGAGGGGGAAGGCCCCTTCAAGAGGGGGACCGCCGCGCTCTTCTACGGCCTGATGCGTCGGGCGGTCGACGAACGACTCCGGCCCCAGGTGGGGGACTTCCGCCTGTTCAGCCGGGCCGCGGTCGAGGCGCTCCGGGGGTTCCGCGAGGAGCATCGGTTCGTCCGAGGGCTGGTGGCCTGGCTCGGCCTGAAAGAGGCCATCCTCCCCTTCCATCGGCCGGGTCGGGTGGCCGGGACCACCAAGTATCCCGCCTGGAAGATGGCCCGGTTTGCCTGGACTGCGATCTCGTCGTTCTCGGCCTTGCCGCTCAAATTCAGCCTGGTTTTCGGCCTGATGTTGACGGCTCTCGGATTGGGGTACTCATCTTTCGTTCTTTATGAGACCCTCGTGCTCCGGACGACGGTCCGGGGTTGGAGCTCCCTGGTCTGCCTCCAACTCCTGTTCTCCGGGGCGACCCTGACCGCGGTCGGCCTGGTTGGCGATTATGTGGCTCGGATCTACGAGGAGATCAAAGGCCGCCCGCTCTATGTTGTGACCGACGCGCTGAATCTCCCGCCCCGGATAAATCCACCGCCGCGATCGGTCTTGATTCCCCCCCGGAACCTCTCGCCCGGAACCGCTCGGCCCGACGCCCTGGCGTCGACGCTGACCGCCGGCACGTCGAGGAGTACCGAATCATGGACGAATTGAAGGCCGGGTCGAAGCCGCGATTCGACGCACTGGACGGCGTCCGCGCCGCGGCGATCCTGGTAGGTGTGTATTATCACGCACTCATGTTTGCCTCGATGGGTCGGGGCCGGATGCCGATCCCGGGCGCGCCCGGCGGGGCGTCGCAACTCTTCCAGGATTACCTGCACAGTTTCCGGATGCCCCTGTTTTTCCTGATCTCGGGCTTCTTCGGCCGGATGATGCTGGGCAAGTACGGGACGCGGGGCTACCTGTCTCGCCGATGGTCGAGGATCGGCCTGCCGCTGCTGGTGGGCCTCTTCGTGATCGTCCCGATCTATCAGGCGACGAGGTCCGGCCCCGGCGGCCCGGGGATGGGCCCGCCGCCGGGCCAGATGGGCGAGGAAGGACCCGGAGGTCCGAGGGGAGGCCCGCCGCCAGGCCTGGCGCGAGGTGGCCCCGGAGGCCCGCCGGGGAGATCCGGCGAGATGCCGTCCCCACCGCCAGGGTTCGTCCCGCCGCCGCTGGCGAGGTTCGACGTCGACCACGACGGCTCGCTCGGCGAGGAGGAATGGAAGGAAGCCCGCGCCTCGTTCGCGAAGGGGGGCATGCCGGGGCCGGGCGGGCCTCCGGGGGGTCGGATGGGCTTCGGGCCGGGCGGCCTGGGTCTGAGCGACCGGATCTTCGGCCCGGCCTCCTGGCTCTTCCGGCTCGAATTCCTCTGGTTCCTCTGGTATCTCCTGATCTTCGCGACGATCGCCCCCTGGCTGGTGAAGATCCCCGGCCTGGTCTTCCCCGGGACCTCGCGCGAGCGCGCGCAAGGTGATCGGGAGAGTCGAGGTTGGCCCTGGCTGGCCCTGGTCCCGCTGACATTGGGCGTGATCGGCGGGTTCGCCCAGATGCTCACGTCCGGTCCCTTCGGGTGGGCGCTGCCGCTGGCCTCGGGGATCTTCCGGGGCGTCCCCGACTTCATCCTCCACATCGAGCCGGACATGCCGTTCTACCTGACCTACTTCCTGGCGGGTTGGTGGCTCCATCGCGGGCGCGACGCCTTGCCGGAGATCGGTCGCGCCTGGCTGCCGTATCTGCTGGTCGGGCTCGCGGCGCACGCCGGGTCGATGGCCTTGCAATCGGCGCACGCCGGCCCGGGATCGGGCTCGGCCTCCTGGGCGATCCGCCTGGGGGGCACCCTGCTCTATGGGGTAGGCACGGCCGGCACGGCCTTCGGATTTCTCGGGCTCTTCCAGCGTCACCTGAATCGTCCAACCCGGGTTGGACGCTACCTGGCCGATACGGCACTCTGGGTCTACATGGTCCATCTGCTGCTGCTCCGGCCATTCCTGGAGATCGTCACGCCGATGGGCCTCCCCTGGTGGCTCGAAGGGGCCCTGGTGGCATCGATGGATACCGCCGCGGCCCTCCTGATCTTCGAGGCGATCATCCGTCCCACGCCTCTGTTTCGGATCTTCGGGTCCGGCACCTTCGCGGGGTCCAGGGCAGAGCGGTCGGTGGCCTCGATCGCCGAGGGTGGATATTCTGACCGAAGATCTCGGGTCGTCCCTGTCGATGGAAATCTACCGCTTCGGTGACCGATGCCGGACCCCTCGCCGAATCCCGTCGACCTGGCCGCCAGCCCTTCGTCGTCGATCCTCCTGATCGACGACGATACCGAGCTGGGCCAGGCGATGCGCGAATACTTCGCCCGTCGTCAGATCCGCCTGGAAGCGGTGGATGACCCCCGTCGAGGTCTGGCCCGGGCCCTGGCGGGCGGGCATGATCTGATACTCCTGGATGTGATGATGCCGGGCCTGGACGGGTTCGAGGTCCTCCGACTGCTCCGCCGACAGAGTTCGGTGCCGGTGATCTTCCTGACGGCCCGGACCGCGCAGGTCGACCGGGTGACGGGGCTGGACGCCGGGGCCGACGACTACCTGCCCAAGCCGTTCGGCCCCGAGGAACTCCTGGCCCGGATCCGCGCGGTCCTCCGGAGGTCGGGCCGAGGGCCGGGGGCCGTCGACCTGATCGAGGTCGGAGGGGTCACGGTGGCCCCGTCGTCGCGCGATGCCCGGGTCGATGGCGTCTCGCTCTCGCTCACCTCGATCGAGTTCGACATCCTGGAGATGCTGGCCCGGTCCGCCGGCCGGATCGTGACCCGCGACGAACTGACCGCGGCGCTCTATCGCCGACGCGCCACCCCGTTCGATCGGGCTATCGATATGCATGTGAGCAACCTCCGGAAGAAGCTCGGCGATCGGGGCGACCTGATCCGGACGGTCCGGGGCGTCGGCTACCTGTTCCGGGTCGATCCCGGCGGCACGCCATGAGGTCGATCCGGGCCAAGATCCTGCTCTGGTCGCTGGGGACCTTCGGGCTCTCGCTGATCGCCTTCGGGATGATCTCGAAATACCTGGCCAGGGAGGCCCCCGGGCCCGACAGCTTCTTCTTCAAGACCCTGGCGATGATCGACGAGGAGGTCTGCCGGGCCTATGAGGAAGGGGGGCGAGGGCGTCTGGCCGAGTTCATCAACCGGCTGGACGCCTACTACGGCGACGAGTACCACATGCTCGACGCCCGCGGACGCGACCTGGTCGACGGCCGGGATTGGTCTTCCTTGATCGCCCAATCGGGCCGCAGGCCAGGCCCCCCTCATCCCGTGGGCGGAGGGGTGCTGGTGAGCGCCCACCAGCTCCGAGGTGGTCGCTATCACCTGGTCGTGATGATCCGGCCGAGGTTCGATCCCAAGGGCATCCTCCCCTATTACGGCGCGGTGGTCCTGGTCATCGTCCTCCTGGGATACGCCCTGGCGGTCCACCTGGCGACGCCGCTCCGGAAGCTCCGAGGGGTGGTCGACCGCTTCGGCCAGGGCGAGCTCTCGGCGCGATCCGGTTCGAACCGTCGGGACGAGATCGGCGAACTCGCCCGCTCCTTCGACCGGATGGCCGGCCAGATCGAGAGCCTCCGCGCCTTCGAACGAAGGCTCTTGCAGGACGTCTCGCACGAACTCCGGTCGCCGCTGGCCCGGCTCGGCTTCAACCTGGAGCTGGCCCGGATGGACGAGGGGCGCGACGCGGCCTTCGAGCGGATCGGCCGAGACCTGGCCCGGCTCTCCTCGCTCGTCAACGAGCTATTACAACTCACCTGCGCAGAGGCCGAAGGGGACGCCTCGGCCCGTCGGTTCGAGCCGGTCCGGCTCGATGAGCTGCTCGGGTCCCTGGCCGAGGATTGCGGGGCGGAGGCACTCGCGAAAGGATGCCGGATCGATGATCGGAACGAAGGCCCAGTCTCCCTCGAAGGCGACGGCGAGTTACTCCGTCGGGCCATCGAGAACCTGATCCGGAACGCGATCCGCCACGCGCCCGAGGGCTCGGTCATCGACGTCGACCTCCGGACCTTCGCCGGTTTGGCCTCGATCACCGTTAGGGATCAGGGCCCCGGGGTCCCCGAGTCGGCGCTGGAGTCGATCTTCGACCCGTTCTTCCGCGTCGACGAGGCCCGGAGCCGATCCGACGGTGGGGCCGGCCTGGGCCTCTCGATCGCCCAGCGATCCGTCGAGATCCACGGCGGGCGGATCTTCGCCCGGAACGCCCGGCCCGGCCTGCTGGTGACGATCGAGTTGCCGATCAAATCAGTCCTGGACACGCAGGGCTGATTCGATCCGGGCCCGGTAATGCTCGATCGGGGGGACGTCCAGCCCGACGACCTTGGCCGCGTCGTCCCAGCCCCGGAGCCGGACGGCCGACCGATGGTGGGGGTCGGCCTCGAACCGGGCGACCTCGTCGGGCCCCATCGGCCCGCCTTGCAGTTTCAGGCTGAGCTTCGAGGCGGGAGAAAGCCCCTCGGCGTAGCCCGGATCGACGGCGCAGAGGTATCGCTTGGCCGCGACGTGCATCTCGATCGGCCGGATGACCTCGGGGCCGAAGTGGGGCGCCAGCCAGGCCGATCCGGCTTGCTCGTGGCGGGCGTCGACCCCTTTCTGGGCGATGTCCTCGGGAAGATCGTCGATCATGTGGCCGAGGTCGTGCAGGAGCGCCGCGACCACCAGCGAATCGGGCGACCCCTCGCGCTCGGCCAGGTGGGCGGCCTGGAGGGCGTGCTCCAGTTGAGAGACGGCCTCGCCGTAATACGCCTCGTCGCCCCGCGAGCCGAACGTCTCGATGATGGTGTCAACAACGCTCATCAGGCCCTGCCCTCGTCGACGATCCCGATCCTGGCCGACCCCGGGAGGTCCGGGCGACGGGTGCCCAGGATACCAGAGATCCCTTCGAAATTGAAATTTGAAGTAAATTAACCGTTGCTTTATTGCTGAATCTGGACCGAGGAAACGTCGCTTCCTCGATCTATCCCATCTCCCGCAGGAGGAAGTAGTCTGTAATGTCATGTTGTAGTTATCATGAATAAAACAAATATTGTAAATGCAAAAAATGATTTTTGTCGCCAGTTGCTGTGCATCCATATCCCGAACCGCTTCGACTTCGAGGGCATCTATGATTATGTTGTCGACGTGGCGGCCAATGGGGATCGATTCGTAGAGTTTAGGAGTTTTTTTTCGGCTGCTCGGCATGCTGCATGGGCGCTGCAATCCGCCCTTCCGGCAGGGCCATTCGCTTTGACTGCGTGGACGTTTGGGATGGTGAGGCTGGCAGGCGGAGGAAAGAAATCTGTCCGAGAAACCTCTGCTTGAGCGGTGTTGCGGAATTCGTCCACACGATCCACATGCGGACCAGTGAGGCCAAGGACCAATTCGAGGAGCGGTCGCTAGCCTTCGTGTTCGTAGACGGAGCCCACTCCTACCAGGCGGTGATGGAGGATTTGCCCAATTACTATCCTAAGTTCCGGCCTGAGGTCATCCTGACGGGTCATGATTTCAGGCTAGAGGGCGTTAAACAAGCGGTGACTGAATTCTTACACCGCTCGCAGGTGACCCTCGTGCCGGGGACCAATACGTGGGAATCCTGGTTGGTGGTCAAATCACCCGGATAAGCAGAATAATAAATTGGGCTTGACATCGTCGGAGGCCAGGGAGGTAATGCCTCATAGGGCTAGGCAAATTTACCTGCACCTCCCTGGGAGTCTTCAAGATGAAAGCACTCGGATCATTTTCCTTCTTCCTGATTTTTGGAACGTTGGTGTCCGGCGTGCAAGCCGAATTCCTCTACCAGGGAAGCTACTATATTCAGGGCGGGTCTTATCGTTCCGAGTCGAAATCGGATACGAAGCCCGTCACGATCGATGGTAGCCTGTTCGAATCGAATGGACAAATCACCCTCGATACTGTCCTATCTGGAAAGGCTGGCCCTTATGGCTTGGGTCTGAAACTCGACTTTCATGGGAACGACGGAGGTCTCTTCGGGGGCATTCACAAGGGAGGAATACTCGTCCAATCGTTCGACGCAGTACGATTAGTTGCCCGCACGCCAACAGTCATCGTGCTACCGAATACGCAACTGTTCTTTAATGGAACTCTGACCGGCTATGAGGATAGTGATTCACGCTCATCCTTCAATCAACTTAACATGACCGTTGCAGTAATCAATAATTTCACAACATTAAATTTGCTGGGTCTAAAGGGGCCTCTTGGGGCCGTGGTCACAGGGAACGCCACCCTCGACAGCCAATTGCGAACGAGTTTTTCCATATCTGCGGGCCTCTCATTCGGACTTCAAAATTTTGAGCATGTCGTCGATGCAAGCCATACATTTGAATTGACCTCGATCACATTTGCGGATGGGACAACTCCAGAACAACTTGGCTATGATTTGGTCTTTGATTCCGGGCGAATCTCGCCAAACCTGAGATCAGTCCCTGAGCCATCCTCATTCATACTCCTCTCCCTTGGCTCTCTGGGATTGTATTTGGCAAAGGCAAAACGAACGACCAAAAGGCGTCTAGCTGCCCCTGAGACGAGAAGCAAAACTCATTGAAGCGGTGTCGTACCCCGTCTTTCCAAGCCAACAGTAATCCCAGGAGGCTTCGTGGGCATGCTCCTCCCGCTCTGACTCATTGGCATCCTCATTCCAGTTTGGATTGTGGTAGTATTTCCCCGACTCTAGGAGAATCGGGCAGGCGGGGTACTCGGTATAAATCTCCAGGTAGGAACCCCCCTTCGAACGAGAAGGGGAGGCGGCTCGCGTGAGCCCCCTCCCCCGGGTGGATCGACGAGTCGGATCTCGGCCGGCTCAGTAGGAATCGGCGCTGATGACCTCGCCCCCGTTGGAGCTGGACAGGCCGCGCCAGACGAAGATGTTGACCGTGTTCTTGATGAACCGGACGCTCCCGTCGCACATCGCCACGTTGACACCGCCGGGGTGGCGGCTCCGGGCGGCGTAATACTTGTCGTTGGGGCTCAGCGTCAGGCAGATCAGGGGGGGGTTGAACTTGATGCTGTTGTTGCACCAGTCGTGGACGTCGGGGCTGCTGCTGTTGGGCCCGATGTTGGTGGTGAAGCCGGCGGCGTCGCCCCACTGGGTGAAGCCCCGGAGGTCGGAATTGGACTGCGACATGATCAGCTCGGAGGCCGCCATCGTGTTCGAGGTCCCGTCGGTGATGGACGCCATGCCGACCACGTTCCGGGTCGTCCGGCCGGGCGCATACTGGGGGCCGATGTCGATGTTCGGCGAGCCCATATCATAGAACGGGGCCCCCTGGAACGGGATCTGGACCGGGGTGACGCCGGCGGGGTAGTCCATCTGGCCGATGTTGGTCGTGCCCAGGTTCAGCACGTAGTTCCGGAA
This sequence comes from Tundrisphaera lichenicola, assembly GCF_051175385.1. Lineage (GTDB taxonomy): Bacteria > Planctomycetota > Planctomycetia > Isosphaerales > Isosphaeraceae > Tundrisphaera > Tundrisphaera lichenicola. Next base: position 559,893 of record NZ_CP195106.1, read on the forward strand.
CTTGCACTGGTACAGGACGCCATTCATCGTGGCCGTCACCGGGTTGTTGCCGTTGGTCCCCAGGTCGCTCGGGCAGAGGTACGTCGAGATCGTCGTGTTGGCGACGGTCCGATTCGCGACCCCGAAGTAGCGGAAATCGCCGTCGGGACCCCCCGCATTGTTGCCCGACGAGTTCCAGGCGTTGTAGATATTCCCCTGCTCGATGAACGGCAGGAGGAACGTGTTCCAGGTCCCCCAGCAGCAGCCCTTCCGGGCCGGGGGGAACACGAGGGTGACGTCGTGGTAGTTCTGGATCCCCAGCCCGATCTGCTTCAGATTATTGATGCACTGGGATCGGCGGGCGGCCTCGCGCGCCGCCTGCACGGCCGGCAACAGGAGGGCGATCAGGACCGCGATGATGGCGATGACGACCAGCAGCTCGATCAGCGTGAACCCTCGATTGCGAGAGGGATTCGACATGATTCGGACCTTTCTGGGATGAGGGATTTTTTCAAGTCAATGGAAGTCCTGCCCGCGATTCGGGCCAACCCCGGACGGGGAAGGCCCCGAGGCTGAAACGCCAGTCGAGGATCAGCCTCCTTTCGAAACCAGGGGGAAGTCGATGGGCTCGGCCTGGTCCGCCTTGACCGTCGCGGTCAGCGTGGTCTTGACGTTGTACTGCTTGGGGACCTCCTCCTTGGCCTTGGGCGGATGGGCCTCGCCGGGGGTCTTCCCCTGGGGGAGGTCGAAGGCGCCCCGCTTGGCCGAGGAGATCACGACCTTGTAGCTGCCGGGGACCGGGCCGTCGGCCTTGGAGAAGGAATAACTCCCCATCTCGATGAAGGTCGACGTCTCGGTCGTCGCCTCGGCCGAGGTCGGCAACAGCCGGATCGTGCCGGTCTCCAGGGGCTTCCCGTCCAGGGTGACCGTCCCGGAGACGGCCTGCCGGTTCAATCCGTCGTCCTCGCCGCAGCCGGACAGGCCCAGGAGGATCAGCGAGCCGGCGGAGATCGCCCGAGCCCATCGGATCAAATTGATGTGCGAGATTCGCATTGTTGAAGGCCTTTCGAAGTGCCGATCATGCGTGGAAATCCCCGAGTGGCTCGGCTTGGGAGGAAAACGATCACCCCGCATCGAGAAGGGGAGGCTCCCACGATTGGACCGGCGTATGCGGATTATCTAATGATGACACGCAAGCCAGATGCTCGGGCGTCGAAACACCGGGAGAGATCGGACTGGGGCGCGGAACGACCAGCGTGGCTGAATCGAGTTGTGGAGCGTTCGTTGCCCGTGGCAACGCGGGAAACGTCGCCGCCGGGAGGATGCGTGGAGCAAGAAATATGGTGAGCTTAGACTAACCTAGGGGCGAATTTAAGTCTCCCTGGTATCTCTGTCAATAATAAAATAGGCTCGCTTGGGAATAATGTGCGGGTCCTTCCAAGAGCATGGATCATACCCGGGGGAGATTTGATGAAAATTAGTGAAATAAAATGCGCGTAATAAATGATTATAAATGATGTTTAGATTTGATCTTAACAGAATTTGTCATGGCCCGCCGGGCGGTCCCGTTGGCTCCCGGATGCGGGCCTCGACCTCGTCGAGTAGGATGGACCCGGCCCCGGGGCCGAATCGCGCCGGAGGTGCCGAGGTCCGGTTATCCTGAAATACGGGAGATTTTGAATGTATCGATCCGGTGCCGTTGCCCTCCTGGCCGTGGGATTGCTGGGATGCGGCGACGCGGGCAGGAAGCAAGCCGACGAGGCGATCGCGAAGATTGGCGGCCAGGTCGAGTTCGATGATCCGGACTCGGGCGTGGCCCGGCGGATGATCTTCGACGCCAAGTCCTCGGTCGGTGGTGCCGACCTCGAGGTCCTGGCGGGGTTCCCCGAACTCCGCGAACTCTCGATGGCGGGGAGTCCGCTCGATGACGAGGGGGCCACCCGGCTGGCGAGCTTGACCCGGCTGGAACGCCTCGACCTGGCCGACACCAAGGTGACCGACTCGGCCCTGGAGAGCCTGAAGGGGCTCAAGAGGCTCCAATCCCTCAACCTGAAGGGCACCGGCGTGACCGACGCGGGGATCCCCCAACTCTCGGGGTTCGAGGCCCTCGAAGAGCTCGACCTGTCCGGGACCAAGGTCACCGACGCGGGATTGGCGACCCTGGCCGGCCTCCCCCAGCTCAAGACGTTCCGACTCGACGGGGCCCCGATCAAGGGGCCGGGCCTGGAGGCGCTGAAGGGCCTGCCGGCGCTCCGGACCCTCTCGATCGCATCGACGCCGATCGATGACGCGAGCCTCAAGCATCTGGCGGTCGTCGACCAGATCCAGAGCCTCTACGTGGGCGACACGCCCATCACCGACGCCGGGCTCGCCAGCCTGAAGGGCATGAAAAACCTCAAATTCCTGAGCCTGACCAGCACGTTCGTGACCGACGAGGGCGTCGGCGACCTGCTCAAGGCGACCCCGGGCGTGATCATCCCGATCCGGGCGATCCGCGAGGGAAGCCCCCCGGAGTGAGCCAGAAGGGCCGGGGGCGGCTCGCGACGTCGCGGGCCACGCTCCCGGGAACTCCAAACGAGCGGGGGAGGTGGCCCGCCGTCCGGATCGCCCGACCTTGAGGTCGAGCGTCGGGACGGGCGGGCCACCTCCCCCTGGATGCGTCAGTCGAACGGGACCGATTCGCCGATCAATAGGCGTCGGCGCTGATGACCTCGCCACCCCTGGTGCTGGAGAGCGCCATGTAGGTGATCGGGTTGACCGAGTTCTTGAGGAACTTGACGCTGCCGTCGCAGAAGGCCGTGTTCACGCCGCCCGGGTGCTTGCTCCGCGCGGCGGTGTAGACCAGGCTGTTGGTCCCCTGGATGCACGGAGGATTGGTGGCGATGGCCGGGTAGTTGCAATAGCCGGACGACTGCATCCAGTCGGGCTTGGTCGAGTTGGGGGTGAGGAACCCGGTGAACGAGGCTCCGTAGGCCCAGTGGGAGAAGCCTCGAAGGTCGTTGCTGGGGCCGGACTGGCCGATCAGGACCTCGGAGACCATCATCGTGTTGCTGGTCCCGTCGGTGATCCCGGCGAAGTCGATGTTCTTGTTGACCGCGCCCTGGCCGGATCCGGTGGAGATGTCGGAGACGGGAGAGCCCACGTCGCCGAACGGCCCGCCCAGGAACGGGTAGGTGATGCTGGCCACGGTCAGGGGGCCTTGCTGGTGGGTCGTGTTGCCGAAGTTGGCGACGTAGTTCTGCGACCGGATCGGCTTGCCGACCACGATGAGCGAGGTCTGCGAGGTGTTGGGATCGGACGGGCAGAGATAGGCGCTGACCACGGAAGTGGTCACCGTGCTGTTGCTGACGCCCGCATACCGCAAGGGGCCGTCGACGTAGCCGGCCCCGCCCGAGTTATTCCCGTAGGAATTCCACGCGTTGAACAGGGCCACCTGCTCGACGTAGGGCAGCACGGGGATCAGCCAGGTCCCCCAGCAGCAACCCTTGGTCCCCTGCGGGAGGCAGTTGTAAGTCGACTGGTAGTTGTGCATCGCCAACCCGATCTGCTTCAGGTTGTTGGTGCACTGGGCGCGTCGGGCGGCCTCTCGGGCGGCCTGGACGGCGGGCAGGAGCAAGGCGATCAGGACCGCGATGATGGCGATGACGACCAGCAGCTCGATCAGCGTGAAGCCACGTTTGGGACGATTCACTGACATCAGCTCTTTTCCTCGTAGGTCGAATGGGAAGACGTCAACGGTGGGGGCGAAGGTGGATCGGTCAACCGAAGCCGCGCCCCCGCGGATCGGATGGGGAGATGGCAGGAGCCGGGCTTACTTGGAGTCCAGCTCGAAATCTTTCGAGCTCGAGTCGCCGGCCTTCACCTCGACCTTGAGGGTCGATTTGGTGTTGTATTTCGCCGGAATCGGGTCCTTCTTGGCCTTCCTCGGCGGCATCCCGGGTGCTTCCGCGGCGGAAGGCGCGTCGTCGCCCCCGGAGATGATCGAGACGAGATAATTGCCGGGAGTCAGGCCATTGGCGGCCCCCAGCGAATAGGAGCCGTTGGAGATCGGGGCGCCCCCCGCGACCGGGTTCGCGTTCCCCGGACCGACGGGATCGAAGGTGATCGAGCCGCTCGCCAACGGCTTCCCATCCAGGGTCACCGAACCCGAGACGGATTGACGCGGGAGGTCGTCCGTGGGAGCGTCGCATCCCGAAAGGCTGAAGAACAAGGGGGTTGCGAGGAATGCGAGGAGCAGGGTCGTGCCGTGACGACGGATCATCGAATTATCCTGGTGTGTGCACCCGCAACGTGGAGGGGATGGCTGCGGGGTGTTCTTGGGGGACCAAAATTCAGGGTCGAGGGGGCGACCCTTCCGACGAGAAGGAATGACGAATGGGAGGGCATTAAAGACATTGTCGAGTTTAATCTGTCGGGCGACCTAAAATCAATGAAGAACTGGCGAAAACGAACCAAATAATTGTAGTCCTAGCTGTTTCGGTGTCCTTTTACGACGGCTGATGAGTCGATCCCGGCCTCGGGATCCCACCCGCGATCTTCTTATCGGCCGAGGGCGTGGGCCTCGATAAATCTCATGGCGGAAACTCTTTTCGGCATGCGTCCGCCCCGATCAGGGCGGTATCCCAGCTCAGGCCTTGTCGTGAAACAATGAATGTGGTCGGCGTATGTCGTAATTAGTCATGGATTATTAAGATTCGTGGATTGCAGTTTTGCGTTAAGCATCAGAATTGTAGCGTTATGAAGTTGCGTTGTAATCAAGCTAATCTTGTCATCGAGTGATGTGTGAATTATCGAGGTGGGTTTGCCTCCCGGGGATCGCGCGATCGGAGGGTCGGGGCCGGGCGTCAAGGAGGGCGACAGGGCCGATCTCTCGGGGTGGAGCGTCGTCGGAGCCGGCCGCTCGGCACTTCTTGCCGAGGAGTGTGCTAGGCGGGTGGCCTGCCGGGCGAAAGTGTCGGGCGGAATTCCCGCGAAATCCGCAGCCCGAGCCGAGGTCTTCCCATGCCCGTCAGCGAAGCTCGATTGATCGCCAACCGCGCCAATGCCCGCCACTCGACCGGCCCGAGGACTCCCGAAGGCAAGGCCCGATCCCGCGCCAATGGCCTCAAGCATGGACTGACCGGCGAGGGAGTGGTCTTGCCCGCCGAGGACCTGGGAGAGGTCGAGGCCCTGGCCGTCGAGCTGGAGGCCGAGCTGAAGCCCTCGGGGCCGATGGGGCGGATCCTGGTCCGCCGGATCGCCGTGCTCTCGGTCCGGATGGATCGCTCGGTCCGCCAGGAGTCGGCCGCGATCGCCCGGAAGGTCCGCCACGCCGAGGCCGACTTCGACGACCGGGCCACCGCCGAGGTCGACCATCTCTACGACTGGATCACCGCCGAGCCCGCCGCCAACGCCCGGAGGCTCCGACGCTCGCCCGAGGGGGTCGACCGGATGCTCCGGGAGTGGGCCGCCCTCCGCGCCGACCTGACCCATCCGACCCGCGACCTCTGGAGCTTCACGCATCTCGACAAGGCGGAGAACATGACCGGCCGACGGATGGAGGACCTGCCGGCCTCGCGGATGAAGGCCCTCTCCAAGGCGATCTGGGGCGACTTCTCGTACCTGGAGGATCACGAAGTGGCGGGGCTGGACGAGCGGGAGCGCCGGGCCTGGGCCGCGGCCCGGCTGGTCGAGTTGATCGATATCGAGATGGAGAAATTGCGAGCCCATCGGGAGACGCTCGACCCCGACGCGTTCGCCCTCGACCGGGCCGAGGCGGCCGATCGAGCCCTGTTCGACCCCTCCCACGAGGCCACGCTGGCCCGGAAATACGAGGCCGCCGTCGAACGCGGGCTCTACCGGGCCCTCCGCGAGCTACGCGAGGTCGAGGCGAACTCGGAGGCGGAAACCCTTCCCGCCCCGGAAGCCGAGGCGGAGGGCTTGGGTTCGTCTTTGCCCGATCGGAAGGATGATCCCGAGGGGGTCGAGCCGGGCCTTCGGGAGACTCCTCGGAGGTCGCCCGGCCCGCCTTTCAAGTCGGGAGAGGGGGTCGTCCGGGGCGAGAAGACGCCCCCGGGGCCGGATTGACCCCAGGTCGGCCCGAGCCTCGACGAGAAAGATTGGTTCAACTCCGCCCGAAACCCCCGGTCGCGACCCCGTCACGTCGGTCGATTCCGGTGCTCTTTGATAATGCGATCCGCCATCGGGAGTTCATGTCAGCGATCGTCCATCGGCGCCGATGCGGATTCGCCTTCCTTGACGCAGACGACGTGGAAGAGCGGCCCCACCGCCTTCGCGGCGACCTGTCCGGTCCGACTGGCCACCGTCCGGTTGTAGACGCGGGCCAGCCCTTTCTTGATCGGCCCGAACGCGACGAGGTCGGCCTCGGGCAGCCCGGGCGCAATCAGGTCGCCCCGCTTGAACGGGCTACGCCGGATCAGACGTTTCCATTCGCCGAATCCGAGCGTCCGGATCGCCCGAAAGTCTTCGTTGTTGACGCTTCGGACGTATCGGGCCATCCAGGCCCTGGGCAGGAAGCCGACGCCCCAGACCTGGACGTGCGGCTCGGGTGCCAGGCTGAATCGGTTGGGCGAGGCCAGGAACAGTCGCCCCCCGGGGCGGAGGACCCGGTGGGCCTCGGCCAGGGTCGCGGCCTGGTCGTCGACGTGCTCGATCACGTCGCCGGCGACCACCCCGGCGAAGCTCTCGTCCGCGAACGGCAGGCGTTCGGCACACCCGCAAGCGAGCTTGATATGGGCAAATCCTTCCTCGTCGAGCCGCTTCCGGGCCACCATCAGCCATCGGAGCGCGATGTCGACCCCGGCGACCTCTCGGCCCGACCCGCCCACGGCCGACAGGAACGATCCGCTCCCGCATCCCAGGTCGAGCAGGGGCCCCGCGTCCTCCGGGAGCCCGAGCGAGTCGAGCCAGGCCCGGACCCGGTCGGGGGCCGTCCGGATGTGCTCGATCTGCCTCCGCCGGAGGTGCGCCGGGATCTCGGGCGAGAGGTCGAAATAGCGATCGAGGAGCCCCCGGAAGTCGAGCCGGTCGAAGTCGGCGTCGAGCCCTCGGGCGTAGTCCCAGTCCTCCCGGTTCGAGAGGAAGGCGTCCTCGGAGGTCCGGAGGTCGATGATCCCCCGGAGCCCTGGATAGGTGGCCTCGCACCCGGGGCAGGACCATCGTTCCGGCCCGCCTTCCGGGATCGAGCCGCATCGCGGGCAGATGATCGTCATCGGGCGGGCCTCCTTGCCCCGGGGAAGTCGGCCGATCGCGGGCCGTGCGTCGGATCAGGGGAGCGTGGCGTAGAGGACGATGTTGGTGGCAATCCTCAGGGCGCTCTCGTGAGTATATCCTTTGCAGTCGATCCCGGCCTGCTTCTGGAGGGCGCAGCCGAGGTCATACTTGGAGTAGATGATCGCCCATCGGCCGTCGACCTTCACGCCTTCCAGCTCGGGGTAGTCGGACTGGCCCCCGGCGGCCGCGGTCCTCCTGGCATCGGCGAGGTCGTAGCCGATCTTCCGGGAGTAGAAGTCGTCGTCCTTGGGGATCGGGACCAGGGGGTTGCCGGGCATCAGCTCGGCGACGAACCTCCGGAAGGAGGCGTCGAAGCTGGCGCTGCCGCAGGCGGCGTCGGCGAAGAGGGTGCCGCCCCCCGGTGTCAGGTGGCGTCGGAGGGCCTCGCGATCCTCCTCGGAGAAGGAGACGGCGGCCCGGCCGTGGAGGTAGATCAGGGGGAAATGGACCAGGCTGGGGTCGCGGGGGAAGAGTTCCTTGTGGTTGATGACCACGTCGAACTTGAGCTTGTCGCGCAGGGTGGTGGTGAGGTTGGGGATCGCCAGGGGGGCGATGTTCCAGTCGCCGGCATGGCGAAGCTTGGCGATCTGGAGGGCCCCGCGCCTGGGCCGTTCTTCCTTGAAGTCGGCGATGTCGCGGGTGGCCAGCTTGTCGGCGGGCATCTCGCGCCCGGTCGCGTAGTCGATCACGTTCTGGCCGAGCGCGGTGGCCGCCCTGACCCGGGGATGGCCCGGCGACTTGTCGAGCTGGTTCCAGTAGCAGGAGAGGTCGTCGGGCGAGAAGATCACGACGGTCCGGCAGCCGTGCTCGATCCCCCAGAGCGGATGAGATCGAGACATTTCGACGAGATTATACTTGGATCGCCAGACGGCGTGGTCCTCGGCCAGGGGGTGGAGGTCGAGTTCGGGCTCGGGGAAGACCCGCTTCATCAGGGCCTCGAAGCCGGCCCGGAATTGCTCCTTGCCGCAGCAGGCCTCGGCGAAGATCAGGCCGCCCTGCTCGACGAAGTCGCGGAGCCGTTCCTCGCCGGCCTTGGAGAAGACCGGGGCGTCGTGGCCGTTGAAGTAGGCGATGGGGGCCTGGAGCATGTCCTCGACGCTGGCGACGTCGGGGTTGACCACCTGCCAGGTCAGCAGGTGCTTCCAGTCGCGAGAGACCACCCCGACGAGGTTGGTGATGTCGTCGTGGTCGTTGTTCCAGTCGGCATTCGGGCCGTGTCGGAGCTTGTTGACCAGGACCGGGGCCCGCCCCTTGGCCAGGAACAGGAGCGAGAAGCTGGTGGTGATGACCGGGTCGTTCTCGGGCCCCTGGCCTCGCCAGAAGCCCTGGAGGCGGTCCTGGTTCCGGACGAGGTACGCGGCCCCTTCGCGGTACCAGTCGTTGTTCCCGAAGAACCGACGCCCGCTCAGGCGGCCGACACGCTCGAGCCCATAAAGATAATAGTAATGCCAGGTCTGTCCCGAGTTGATGTTCTGGGTCACGTCGAAGTGGTTCGACATCCAGTCGATCCCGCGCTGGAGGCTGGGGCTGACGGCCTCATCGCCGCAGTGCTCGATCCGGTCGCCGACCAGGGTCTCGCGCCCCTGGACTTGCTTCAGGCCGGTGATGACCAGGCTGGCGATCCCGGCGCAGGTCATGCTGCCGGTCGAGCCCTGGCCCTGGTGGTAGCCCCAGCTCCCGTCATGATTCTGGGTCGCCTCCCAGTAGCGGCGGGCCCGGAGCCAGACCTCGGGCTTGACGAAGATCCCGGCCTCATTGGCGGCATTGAGCCCGAGCAGGGCGTACTGGCTGTTCGAGTTGTCGCCGCCGGCACCCCGCCCGAATCCCGTGCTGTAAGTCCAGGATCCGTTGGTGGTTTGGGCCTGCTCCAGCCACCCGGTCTGCCGCTCGATCTCGTCCCGGTATTTCGCGGGATCGGCGGCGGCGTAGGTCATCGCCAACAGGGCTCGGGTGTAGGTCTCATGGGTCGGGGTCACGGTGGCCTGGCCCAGCGCGTCGAGGGCCCGACTCATCGGCTCGGAATTGGCCGGGACTCCGGCGGTCAGCAGGGCGAGCGTGACCAGGGCCGACTCGCCGGGCTCGGTCCCCCAGGTCCCGTTGGGACGCTGGATCTTCAGCAGGAAGGCCACCCCGCCCTGGATCGACCGCTCGACCTGCTCGCGGGTCACCTCGGCCGGGGCCGCCGAGAGCGGCGGCGCGAGGGCCGTCGCGAGCCAGCAGGAGGCCCAGGCCGCGATCGTCCATACCCGTCGCCCGAGTCGGTTAAGGATCACGCCTGGCCTCCCTCGATGGACCTTCCGCCTCGCGGCCGGAGTCGAGCGGCGTCGGCCGGTCGTCCTCGGATACCTCTCCCATCACCCTATCCGACATCGCCCCGAGATGCCAGTGACGACGACTGTCCGACATCCCGCCGAAGACCGGGGTTGACCCCTCGGGGAGCCTCGGGAAAGATAACGCCCGCGCGGAGGAGCCGCGGGAGCCCGATTGCCGACCCAGGACGGATGACCATGACGACCGCCCCCCCGGCCCGGCGCGACCCGGTCCTCTGGCTGATCCTGGCCGCCTCGATCGGGCTCTCGACCCACCGGATCGGCCATGTTGGGCTCCATTACTCCGACGAGTCCTACCACGCGATCGTCGCCCGGAACCTGCTGAAGCACCCGCTCAAGCCCACCCTGATCGACGTCCCGTACCTCGCCTACGACCCGACCCACTGGGGCGAGAACCACGTCTGGCTCCACAAGCCGATCGTGCCGCTCTGGACGATCGCCGGTTCCTTCGCGGTCCTGGGCGTGAACAACATCGCGCTCCGGCTCCCCTCGGCCTTGCTGGCGACCGGGGCCGTGGCCCTGACCTACCTGATCGGCCGGAGGCTCTTCGGCCGCCCGACCGCGCTGATCGCCGCCGGTCTCCAGGCGATCAACCCGGCCATCACCATGCTGGTCCAGGGCTTCCTGTTCAGTGATCATGTCGACATTTCCTTGTTGTTCTGGGTCGAGGTCGGCGTCTATTTCCTGGCCCGGGCGATCGACTCGGGCTCGTGGGCCGATGTCCTGGCCGTGGGAGTCGCGCAGGGGATGGCTTATCTTTCCAAGAGCTACCTCGGGGCGATCCTGATCGGCCTGGCGGCGACGGCCTGGTTGCTCCCGAAGGTCGGGATGGCCTCGAAGGACGCCTCGCGGCTGACGTTCCGCCACCTCCTGGGCCTGATGGGGGCCACGCTCGTGACGGTTGCCCCGTGGACGATCCATTGCGCCCGGAACTTCCCGGCCGAATTCGCCCACGAGCATGGTTATGTCTTCACCCACCTCGGGGCTGGGGTCGAGGGCTGGGGGGCCCCGTGGGATCGACTCGTTTTCGACTACCTGATCGGGCTCTACCACGGGTTCTATCCCCCGCTGATCGTGGCTGGGGTCGTCCTGGTCGGCTCGGCCGTGATCGGTCGGGACGGGCCTTTGCTCTTCCTCTATGCCTGGCTGTTCGGCGTGCTGGCCCCGCACGTGGTCGCCTCGACGAAGACGCCTTCGGCGACCCTGATCGCGATGCCCGCCGGATTCCTGCTGCTGGCCCGCCTGATGGTGGAAGGCTGGCGGGGGCGATCGACTGCCCTGGCGGCCTGGCTCGGATTCGCGACGGTGGGCCTGATCTGGCCCGCCCCGATCGGCCGGTTCGGCAAGGGCTATCCCGATCCGCCCGCGTCCAACGGAGTGATGCTGGGCGCGACCTGGGTCTTCGAGCATCTGGCCCTCGCGGGCTCGGTCGGGTTGGCGGCCTTCCTGGCCTTGTGGTGGGTCAACCTCGGGCTAACGAACTTCGATGCGATCCGGCCCCCCCTCAGCCCGGCCCTCTTCTGGGGAAAGGCGGGCCAAACTCGAACAAATATCTCCAAGATTTTGCCCGTCCTCCGATGCCTGGCCGTGGCCTCGACCCTGATCATTGGCGTGAGGGTGACCCTGGCGGCCTGGGCCGTGACCGAGCGGAGCGAGAACCGGCCGTTCGTCTTCGAACTGGCCGAGTTCGCCCGAGACCGGCTCCCGGGAAATGCCGTCCTCCTCTTCGATGGGGTCGATCGCGGCGACCACCAGAACGCGATGTTCCTGCTCGACCGGACCTGCTACCAGCTCCGGGGCCGATCCGCCGACGAGCTTGCCCGGCAGGTCCGACAGGCCGGCGGGGTCCCTTTCGTCGTGACCGCCGGGACGGTCCCCTGGCCCCGTCGGTTCGCCGGGACGGCCGACCCCAGGGGGCTTTATGAGTGGCAGGGAGCCGAGGTCGCCGCCGGCCCCGCCGATCGGCCGCGATGAAGTTCAGGCCCCGAATCAACGTCCCAAATACTTGCTCATCGGCTTGATCGCGTCGATGCCCGCCGACCAGGTGAACCGGTGGAGCGAGCCTTCCCATCGGGGGTGGAGCATCGGTCCGCCGGGGCCGAGCTTCACGGCCGAGGCGAGCGTGAAGGCGAGCAAGAGCCCCCCGAACCAGATGGGCCAGGTCCGGGGCCAGCTCACCGGGGCGTGTGCCGGGTCGGGCTCGGCGACGGGGCGCGGCCAGGCCAGGCAGGCCAGGACCCCGATCAGGCCGATCGCGGTCAGCACCAGTCCGGTCCTCAAGCCGGCCGGCTCATAAGTGAAGATGACCCGATGCGATCCCTTCGGGACGAACACCGCGCGGAAGCCGGCGAAGGCGGGCCGGATCGGGGCCGCCTGGCCGTCGAGGGTGGCCGACCAGCCGGTGTCATAAGTGTCGGCCAGGACGAGGTAGGCGGGGGTCCGGGCTTCGACGTCGACCTCGACCCTTTCGTCCTGATCGACCGCGATCCTGGCCGATCCTTCCACCGCGGCCCCTTCGGGGAGGGGGCGGCCGGGGTCCTCGACGATCACTCGGTCCCGGATCGCGGCCCCCAGGTCGTCGAGGGCCTTCGATGCGGCGGCCTCGTCGGCCACGTAGACGGGTTGTCCCATCAGTCGTGCTCGCGGCTGGGCCCCGTCGAGCCGGTGGATGTAGGCGGAGCCGGCCTTCTGGATGTCCCCGGGGTAGCCCGGGACGGGCCGACCCGTCACGAGATGGGTGACGCCTTCGACCTCGTACCGGGCCAGGACCGGGTTGGCGTGGTCGTGAAATATCAGCATTCTTCGAGGATAAATCGGCGTGTGTCCCATCGCCGAGGACAGGCCCCAGATCGGCGGGAGGCTCCAGGCCAGGGTGTCGCGGACCTCGAAGAAGTCGACCGGCCGGGAGGCGAAACCGGGCTCGGCCGCGGATTTCTCGGCCGCGCCGAAGACTCGGATCGTCGAGGGGTCGGCCTTGATCCGTCGGGCCGACTCGGGGGGGATGGTCCAGTACGATGGGTCGATCGTCGGGACGTCGGCGACGTGCGAGCCGAGGAGGTCGAGCATCACCAGCAGGGGGATCGGGGCGATCAGCCAGGCTCGACGCCGGGCCGCGACCTCCTTCGCCGCCCTCGCGATCAGCCACCAGGCCGCCAGCCCGAGCCCGAGCGTCCGCCCGACTCCGATGGCGACCTCTCGGCCGAGCCATCGGAAATGCTCGAGATGTTCGGGCGTGGTCCAGCGTCGGGAGTCGGTCCATGCGGGGAAGTAGACATAGGTCGCGATGACGATCGATCCGGCCAGCATGGCCAGGACGAACGCGGCCGTCGAGCGGAGCCGGAACCGCCCCGGGCTCGCCAATCGATCGACTCCCACGCTCGCCAGGGCCGCCACCGCGAGCGAGACCCAGAGGTGATAACGCACGGGGATTCGCGAGCTGCCCACGACCGGGACCAGATTCATGTGGTCGAATAAGGCGGTGAAACGGCCGAGCATGAAGACCGCCCCGAGCCCGCCCAGGACGATCCAGGAGGCGACCCATCGATCGCGGCACGCACCTGCCCCGACGAAGGCCAGGGCCATGCCGATCAGGCCGAGGTAGGCGTTCATCTCGTGGTAGGGGTAGTAGCCATCGGGCCAGTCGGTGTCCCGGGCGAGCGTCCCGTAGGCCTCGCGGACGGCCAGCGTCGGCAACAACTCGGGGGCCCACGACCCATAAGTGATCTGCTCCCAGGTCAGGCCCCCCTCGCGCGGGGAGCGGTCGAGGAGGTCCTTCGATGGGACCCACTGGACCGCCGCGACCGCCACCCCGAGCGCCCCCAGCAGGGCCACGAAGCCGATCGCCTTGACCCGGCCCGTCCGGCTCCCCGCCGTGGCGGCCCGGCAGAGGGCGTAGATCCCCAGGGCTCCGCCCGTCAGGATCGTATCCTGCAAGTGGCCGGCGAAGACCTGGCAGGCCAGGGCCAGAGCCCCCAGCGCGATCCCCCGGAGCCGGCCGCCGTCCCAGGCCATCTCCAGCCCCCAGAAGGCGAGCGGGACGCTCATCAGGGCATTGGCCATGCTCGTGTGGATCAGGTGGGCCCACTCGAATCCGCTCAGGCCGAAGAGCGCGGCGCCGGTCAGGGCCCCAATCGGCCCGACGTGGCGACGGAGCCACCCATAAGTGAATAGCCCCGTCAGCCAGACCGAGAGGATCGTGTCGAGGTTGAGCGCCCGCCAGGTCGACATCCAGGGATAGAGGAAATATTTGAGCGGGTGGAGGTAGCCCGCCTGGCTCTCGGCGAAGAGGGGCAGGCCGTTGTTGATCCCGGGATGCCAGGTCGAGAACCGCCCGGCCCTCAGGGATTTCGCCAGGAAGTCGCGATACGGATAATTGATCTCGGTGATGTCGAAATAAAAGAGAGCTTTCCCGAAAAAAAGGGCGTCGCGGAAGAAGAAGGCCAGCGCGGCGGTCCAGGCGGCGATGGCCAGGAGGTCGACCAGGCCCCAGGGGCGGCGCTCGGGGGACCAGGCCGCCTCGACGGGGGGCTTCTCGGTGCTCATGGCGTTGCCCCCTTCGGCCACTGGACGATCACGAGCCCACCCCTTCGTTCGACCTCCCGGCCTCCTTCCGACAAGGCCCGAGCCCGATAGCTCGGGCCGACCGGGCCGGGGCGAACGATTAGAAACTCCGGACGGCCTCCCGGCAAGCTCCGGGCGATCTCGGGGAACCGCTCCGGGTACTCGGGGAAGGGTACGCCCCGGACTCGCCCGCCGGTCAGGAACGACAGGCGGTAGACGTCCCAGTAGTCGCCGAAGATCGAGGTCACCTCCGGGTGGGCCTCCAGCCAGGCCAACGCTTGATCCTCGACGACCTTCCGAACCGGCAGCCCCTTCGAATCGATCCAGCCGAAGCCCGAGTACCAACGAGCCGTGTCGAGGGTCATCAGGACGGCCAGGCCCAGCGTCATCGGACCAGCCAGCCATCGCCCCGTCGATTTCTGGCGGGCGATCCGTGTCATCATCAGCCCGAAGCCGGTCGACCAGGGGACCAGCCACGTGACCAGATATCGGTAATTGTCCGAGTTGGTGATGGTTCGGTTGACCAGGAATCCTGCCAGGGTTGCCGCCATCGAGGCCAGGAGCCCCCAGCGGATCGCGCGGGCGACGGGATCGCTATTGGAGTCCTGAAGATCTGGCTCCCTCCCCACCCGTGGGGGAGGGTTGGGGAGAGGGGGCCGTGGCCTGACCTGTAACTTCGATAGACCGTTGGTGCGTTCCTGATCGCTCGCCCCCGCTCCCCGGCCCTCCCCCACGGGGGGGGAGGGGGTCACATTGACAAAAACCAGCGCGATCATCGATCCCAGGAACATCGAAAGCGATCCCACCGCAACCAGCAGGCCGAACCAGGGAAGGCCCTTGTCCTTCACCGCTCGCGATCCTCCCGGTAGGCTCGCAGGATCGGGCTCGGACTCGAATCCCGGCAATCGATGCCCCGCGACCAGTCGAGGCAGGCAATCCGTCGCCAGGATTCTCGCGTTCCGGAGGATCGACTCGGCTCGGGTGTCGGGCTCCAACTGACCTCGGTAGGCGTCGTGAGGATCGACCCGCTCCCCCACAAGTCGAGGAGTCACCCCCAGGCCCATCGCCAGGCCGAACGCCAGGACGAAAGCGAACCCTCGGACGGAAGCCCCCGACCACCACCAGCCCAGGCTGGCCGCCACGATCACCCCGCTCAGGCTCACGAGGAACATCGAATCGAGGTAGAGACCCAGGCCGCAACAGAGGCCCAGGCCCGCCGATCGCGCCCATCCGCCCCGCTTCAGGGTCTCGGCCAGCAGGGCGAACGCCCCCGCATGCCAGGCCGCCGCCATCAGGTGGCCCCCGGTGATCCGCCCCGAAAGCCAGATCGCCCCCGTCGATCCGAAGACCAGTGGGACCAGCCCCCAGCTTGCCACCGAAGGCCCGAACGCTCGCCGGTTCATCGCGAACGTCGCCAGGACCACCAACCCATAAGCCACCACCCCGCCCGAGACCAGCGTGATCGGGTTGGCCCCCCAGATCAACGCCTGGAGCCAGGACAGCCCGACCGGAATGATCCCGATGAACGGGGTCGCCGGGTAATGCCATCGCCAGTGGCCGTTCACCGCGTCGAGCAATGTGAGGCCGTCGACCGCGAGGTCGCTGTCGAGGTGAGTCCCGGCGTTCATCACCAGCGGGACTCGCGTCAGGACCACCCAGACGACCGCCAGCGCGAGCCAGGCGAGGGCCGATCGGTTCGAGACTCCGGGGGCGGGAGGGGTAGGGGTCATGGTGGGGATGATGGGTCAGTCCTTCGAGGCCGCGATCGCCTGGCCGAGGACCAGCCGGTCGAGGCCCTCGCCGACTCCCCATCGGCCCGGTCCGGTGGACTCGATCTCGATGAACATGCCGTCCGGCCAGCCGGGCGTGGTGATCACGACCGTCAGAGGCTCGCGCCGGGTGACCTCCCACGAGCTTTCGCCGGCCGATCGGCGGAGGGCGAGCATCTTCTCCTCGGGATGATCCAGCAGGGCGGCCCGGCCGGGCACGGCCACGAAGGTGCAGTCGCCCGCTCCTTCGGCCAGGTCCACGCTGCAGAGCATGAACGCGAGGCGCTCGCCGTCGACGTTTTGGAGGATGACGGTCTTCAAAGGCGGCACTCCAGGGCAGGGAGGGGCGAACCGGGCTCGATCGCTCGTGGGGCGGGCCGATCATCCCCGGTTCGGCTGTCCCAGCGTCGGGTCGATGATCGGCTCGGCGACCCGGAGGGACCTCAGGATCTCGTCCCAGATCTTGCCGAGCCTGGGGGCGTCGTCCTCCCAGAAGTCGAAGGTGATCAGGGGCTGGACATTCGAGGCCCGCGAGAGGCAGGTCCTCGACCGCGCGGGGCGTTTCTCGTTGGGGTCGATGAAGCGGACCTCGGCCCAGGCGAGTTCGAGGTCGGTCCGCTCGATCTCCACGACCTCGCCGATCGAGGTGGCGTCCCGGCTATCGTGCTCGACGACCTGCTTGACCAGGTTCGAGAGCTTGAGCCCGCTCCAGTCGCCCGGGGGGAGCCTCATCACCGACATCGCCAGGGTGCAGTCGTCGTCGGGCGGCTGCTTGTCGTGGAACTTGATCGACTCCTCGGTCGGCACGACCACCCAGTCTTCCGGGAAGTCGAACCGGACCGCGCCTCGGTCGGCGACGAAGATCTTCCAGCCGGGCTTGGCGTGCCAGCCGTGCTTCTCGGGGAGTTTGAGGGTCCGCTTGTCCCAATTCGCCATCATTCCGGCCTCCGATGATCGACGTCGCGCCCTGCGACCGGAGTACCCCTCACCTCGACTCGGTCCTCTCCCGGGGAGGAGGGAGGCAGGAATGCCGCCCCCTCCCGCTCGTCCGGGTTCAGACCGCTTCCGCCATCGCCGTGAGCTGGACGATCGACCGTCCCTGCTCCTTGGCCAGGTATTCGCGGCCCTTCTTGACGTGGATGTGGTCCCAGGGAAGGACCTCCTCCACGGGTCGGGTCCGCTGGCTGTAGAAGGGGACGTCGATCCCGAGGTCGTCGAAGACGCCCCACCAGAGCTTGGCGTCGAAGTGCTCGGTCCAGGCGTCGAGCCGGGCCCCTCGCCTCCAGGCTTCTTCGAGGGCGGCGGCCACCCTCCGATCGCCCCGGGTCATGATCCCTTCGAGGAGGCTGGTCTCGATCGAGTGGCACTTGACCGTCACCGACTTGATCTTCACCCGGGACCGGATGTAGCGGTGGGCCCAGTGGAAGTATTCGCGTTCCCTCATCCCGTTCCACTGGTAAGGGGTGTGGGGCTTGGGGACGAAGTTGGAGACGCTCGCGGTCACGTCGGCGTATCGACCGGTGACCTCGCGGCCGATCCGGGCGATGGTCTCGGCCATCTCGACGATCCCGTCGAGGTCCGCCTCGCGCTCGCCGGGGAGGCCGCACATGAAGTAGAGCTTGACCTTCCGCCAGCCCCGGCGGAACGCCTCGGCCGCGCCTTCGTAGAGGTCCTTGTTGTCGATCGGCTTGCGGATCTGCTCGCGCATGTCGTCGCGGGCGACCTCGGGGGCCAGGGTCAGGCCGCCCCGGCGTCCCTCCTGCAAGAGCGCGGGGATCTTCTTGAGGGTCTCGGTGATCCGGAGGCTCGGCAGCGAGATCTTCACGCCCAGGGGGGTGAAGACCTCCGACATCCGGGTGACCAGCTCCTCGAACTTGGGATAGTCGCTGCTGGAGAGGGACAGCAGGCTGATCTCGTCGTAGCCGGTGTTCTTGTAGCTTTCCAGGGCCGCGTTGACGATCGTCTCGACGGTCCGATAGCGGAGCGGGCGCTTGATGACGGTGCTCTGGCAGAACCGGCACTGCCAGGGGCAACCGCGCATGATCTCGATGGCGATCCGGTCGTGGGCCGTCTCGACGAACGGGACGATCGGGGCCGTCGGCAGGGGGATGTCGTCGAGCCCCTGGATCACGCAGGGCTTGATGGCGGCCGGGACGTCGTCGCGGGTCCGGTGGATCTCGGCGATCGTGCCGTCCTCGGCGTAGGCCATCTCGTAGAACCGCGGGACATAGGCCCAGTCGACCGCCCCGGCGATCCGGGCCAGCTTATCGGCGCGGGTCAGGGCCGGGTCGCCTTTCATGGCGGCCCACATGTCGCAGACCACCGGCAGGCTCGGCTCGCCGTCGCCGATCACGAAGAGGTCGATGAACGGGGCCAGCAGCTCGGGGTTCTGCGAGCCCGGCCCCCCGGCGATCACGAGGGTGTCGTCGGCGGAGCGGTCCTCGGCATGGAGCGGGATCCCGCCGAGGTCGAGCATCGTCAGGACGTTCGAATAGCTGATCTCGTACTGGAGCGAGAAGCCCAGGACGTCGAACTTGCCCAGCGGCGTGAAGGTCTCCAGCGAGTAGAGCGGGACCTCGTGCTGTCGGAGCGCGGCCTCGAAGTCGGGCAGGGGGGTGAAGGCCCGCTCGCAGGCCCAGTTCCGGGCGTTCATCAGGCTATAGAGGACCTGAAGCCCGTGGTGGCTCATCCCCAGGGAGTAGGTGTCGGGGAACGCCAGGCAGAGCGTCCCCAGGGTGGTCCGGTGGTCCTTGCGGACCGTGTTCAGCTCGCCCCCGATGTATTGCGCGGGTGTCTGGATATTGGGAAGGATCCGGCCGGTGACGTAATCCTTGAGTGCGGTATTCAACATGATCCAGGGGCTCCGCGGACATCAGATTGGGCGGGTCGTCTCTCCGAGCAGCCAGGCGCCGGGCGGGCGGGATGAATCCCCAGCCTGATTGGTGAGCTGCCGAGGAGTCGGGACGACCAAGGGTTCGATTCTAGCCGAGATGGATCAATCTCGATAGACGTTCACGCGGGCCGGTCGGGGTCGGCGATCGAGAAAGAGGCCCGGCCGGTGTCCGGCCGGGCCCCGAGAGTCTCGATCCTGCCGGGCCCGATGGTGGGGGCTCAGGCGGCCCGTCGTCGGCGGAGCCAGCCGGCACCGACGATCGCCAATCCGCTCAGGGTCGAGAGGATCGTGGCCGGCTCGGGGACGGGGTTGGGGCTGGGGTCCACGAGCGGGGGCACATAGCCCTCGAAGCCCGGCCTCGGGGATCCGAACGACCTCGGGAGGTCGATCTCGCCAATCTGGGTGATCGACTTGACGTAGATCGAGCCGACCGGCGAGCTGCTCGTCGTCAGGTCGGCATTCGGGGCGAGGATCGAACCGCCAAAGTTGTTGAAGCCGTTCAGGGCGGTCGCGTTCTGGAAGTTGAAGAGGAGGTGAGCCTCGTTCGCCAGGTTCGAGAATGCGGCGAAGTTCAGGCCCGAGGAGAAGTAGTTGATCGCGTTGCCGCCCATCACGTTGATGATGACCGTCGTGCCGGCGCCGACCCCGGTCAACGCGGAGACCGTCCCGCTCTGCGTGAGCAGGCTCTGGTCGATCGAGAAGACCGCCACGCTCCGGCCGTTGATCGTGGTCGGCATGGCGTTGAACTTGATCTGGTTCGGGTCCGACGCGTCGACGGTGCTGTTGGTCGTCAGGGCCGCATAGGCCGCCGAGACGTCGGCCAGGTAGGAAGACAGGCCATCGGTGAAGGTCGTCACCGTGGACGGGTCGGCGGCCACGCCGTTCACCGAAGCGGGCCCCGAGCCATAGATGAAATTATGGCCATTGGTATTGAGGTTGGTGACATTCCCGGCCAGGGCATTGAAGATCCCGGCCGGGGGCGTCAGCGCACCCCCGGCGAGCTGCCCCCCGAATGTGAAATTGTTGGACTTGAGGGTCCCGCCGACGAGGACCCGGCCCTGCACGTCGGAGTTGGTGGTCACGTCGCCGGTGGTGATCAGGTTGTAATCGCTCAGCGTGATCCCGGCGGAGGCGAGCTGCGTTGCCGCCGCGAGCAGCGAGGCGGCGAGGAGGATCGTCCGGTGCATCAATGGAGTCTCTCGGGTGAGATTCGAGGGAGGTACGGGCGCGCTCGACGATCCTGCGACCAGGCCCGGGGGGTGACTCCGGTCGGAGATGACCGGTCATAGTCGTGAACGCTTCTTAATCTCAGTTTTGGTTTCTAATCCAGACCTGATCGAGCCACCAGGTGAATAAATACCTCGTCGCGAATTCTCGACGACCGTGGGTGCCCTGGCGACTCACGCGTCTTTTCTCGGCCACAGGCGCGAAGAAAATAAGCGATCCGGGTGGCCTCGAAGCCTGCAAGCGGCGGCGGCGATGGCCAACCCCGCCAGCGTCGAGATGACCGCCGACGGCTCGGGGACGCCATGAATGACGCCGGGCGAGGGGCCCGAGGGCGTGCCCGACCCCGGTGGTCCTCCGGGGCCAGGGCATGATGGCCCCCCGACCCCGGTCGTCGGGTTCCCGATCCCCGGGAAGTCCGGGCCGAGGGGGAGCGGGTTGTGGTCCAGGAGCGAACCGGGCGGGAACGGCCCGAATCCCGGTCCCAGGGTGCCCGGATTCACGAACGGGTCGATCGTCCCGACGCCCGGCGACCCGGATCCGCCCAGGCTGCCGCCCCGGCCCAGGCTCCCTCCGAAGATCGGATACTGGGTCGCGACCTGGCGGAGGTCGAACAGGAAGGGGGATCCCCCAGGGCCCGAGGCCCCTCCGAAGGTCGAGGGATTCCACTCATAACGGGAGGCCGCCAGGAACGGCCCGATCCCGCCGTCGTTCCTCGAAAGTCCTCCGCTCGCGAGCGGGTCGACGGCCTCGACGGGGATCACGGTCCCTACGACCGGTTGGGGCATCAGGACGACCGGCCCCTGAAAGCAGAGCGGGAGGCAACTGGTCGAGACAAGGGAGGGGCAGTCTTTGGCATGACCGAAAAGCCAGCAAGCCTCGGTCGGGACAGGATCGGTCAAGCCGGCCAACAATACCATCAGAATCACGGAGCGACGAGCCAGGTTCATGGACGTAAGAGCCCTCACGCGGACCCGCAGAGGGCCGCGCTATCGAGGATTAAAGATGACGGTCTTTTTAAGTTTCGGGCCGATCGCCGAGGAGCAACTCGTCGATCATCGACGCCTTTAATTTCATGTTATGGCCGGAGTGGGCGACTATAAGTCCCCCTCCGGCCTCTGTTGAAAAAACCAACGCCGCACGCCTGCATGCGTTGAGTCCCGGCATCATTATCGTAGGAACGGTCGACCTTTCTGCCGCCTTTCTCGGCCGAGCCGGCCTGATTGCGTCACGGGTCGGCTCGACGTCGGGGTCTGTGGTCGAGATAATGGGGTTTTGGAGACCGGACGATGATACGGCGCACCATCCTGATTGCCGCCCTGCTCGCGGCCGGCTGCGGCGAGGCCGAACAGTCCCGATTCACCCCGGCCTCGGCGGATCCGAAGGGGGCCGGGCCCGGCGAGCCGGTCAAGGCTTCGACGGAAGTGGCGATCCCCCGGAATATCGAGACGCATTGAATTGAGGGGATCGAACGTGATGGATGAGAGGCCCCTGGTGGCCTTGACGATGGGGGACGTGGCGGGCGTCGGCCCCGAGGTGATTGCTCGCGCGTGGGCCGGCGAGGCGCTCCGGGGACTGGCCAGGCCGTTCGTCGTGGGCGACCCGGAGACTCTTCGACGGGCCGTCTCGCTGCTCGGGACCGGGGCCGAGGTCCGAGCGATCGCCCGTCCCGAGGAGTCCGACCCGTCGGGCCTCGTGATCCCCTGCCTGCCTTCGACCAATCAGGATCTCTCCGGGGTCCGACCCGGCGTGGTCGATCCTCGGGCGGGTCGGGCCGCAGCCGACTTCCTGATCGGGGCCGTCGACCTGGCGATGGCCGGGCGGATCGACGCGATCGTCACGCTCCCGCTCCAGAAGGAGTCGCTGCACGCCGCAGGGGTCCCCCACCCCGGACATACCGAGATCCTGGCCGAGCGTTGCGGGGCCGCCGAGCACGCGATGATGCTCTATCTGGCCGCCCCCGAGGGATCTCGACGACCCGGCCTGGGCGTGATCCACGCGACGCTCCACGTCGCGCTCCGGAGGGTCTTCGACCTCCTGACCGTGGAGTCGGTCGAGGCCAAGATCCGCCTCGCCGACGAGGCCCTCCGCCCGCTGACCGGCGGGCGACCCCCGCGAGTGGCCGTGGCCGGCCTGAATCCCCACGCCGGTGAGAACGGGTTATTTGGCATCGAGGAGCAGGCCATCATCGGCCCCGCCGTCGATCGCGCCCGGGCCTCGGGTATCGATGTCGAAGGCCCGATCGCCGCCGATACCCTCTTCGCCCGCGCCCTGGGCGGCGAGTATGACGCGGTGGTCGCCATGTACCACGACCAGGGGCACGTCGCGATCAAGACGGTCGGCTTCGACCGGGCGGTCAACGTGACCCTCGGCCTGCCGATCGTCCGGACCAGCGTCGCCCACGGCACGGCGTTTGACATCGCCTGGCAAGGTAAGGCCGAGATCAACAGCCTGATCGAGGCCGTGAGGGTCGCCTCGCGGATCGTCGAGGGGAAGCGGTTCCTCTCGGGCGCGGGCGGCTGATCCGGGCCGGGTCGTGACCGGAATCTCGCCGCCTCGGGTTCATCGGCCCGGATTTCCCGTCGAGCCCGCCTGCGCCGGGGCGAGGATCGGCAGGGGCGGGGCCGATTTCGGGCTCGCCGCGACGAAGTCCTCGCCGATCAGTTGGGCGATCGTCGAGGCGACTTGCGATTGCGTCGATTCCACGCCCTCCCGGACGCCGAGCGGGGGAATGCCTTTCCCCATCAGGGCGATCCAGATGTGCTCCGCCCCTTCCACCTTCGCTCCATGATCGGTCCAGTCCTTCCCGGTGCCGCCTCGCCCGTGGTCGGTGGTCAGGATCAGGGCCGTCCTGTCGCGGTACTCGGGCATCTCCTGGATGGTCTGCCAGAGCCCGGCCAGGAAGCGGTCGGCCTGATGGGCGGACCGCAGATAGAGGTCATACCGTCGGCCGTGGGCCCACTCGTCGGTCTCGCCCAGCCCGATATAGAGGACCCGGGGCTTGTGCCGGATCAGGTGCTCGCGGGCGGCCTCCATGATGATCGCGTCGTAGGTGCAGTCGGGCCAGTACCGAGGGAGGTGTTCGATCATCAGGTTGGCCGCCCGCTGGCGATCGGTCGGCGTCCCGTCGACGATCGGGGACCAGCCCGCGTGGACCTTCAGGCGGTTCTCCGAGGTCCGGAAGATGAACGGGAAGACGTCCCAGGAGCAGAAGGCGGCGACTCGGTCCCGATAGGCCGGTCGCTCGTCGAGGAATTCCAGGACCGAGCGGTTCGGATTTGGTCGTTTGGCGTTGGAATCGATCCGGTCGTCCCCGAACCCGCAGAACATCTCGCTGTAGCCGGGGTAGGAGAATTTCTTGCCGTTGGTGAGCCTGGCGGGAGACTTCCTCGAAAGGTCGCCGAAGACCTGGCCTTTCTCGGCGATCGTCCCCCAGAAGAACGGCAGCAGGGCCGCTCTCCGGCCCTCGGGGGAATCGCGCCAGAATTCGCCTTTCAACCCGGCGACATCGCGGACGCCCCCGTCCTTCGCGTCGATCAGGGCCTCATCCGCCCCCCCGAAGAACTCCTGATGGCGGAAGCCGTCGAGCGTCACGACGATGACATTCTCGGCAACCGCGGGAGGTTCGTTGGCATGGGTGGCCGCGCCGAACGATCCGAGACAGCACGCAAGGGCGAGGATTCGCGATGGCATGGGAGGCTCCAGGGAGGATGATCCGGGATCGTTCGGCCGAAGATCCGGGCGTCTGGATGGCTTAAGCGGGCCCGTCGCCCGCTACGGAGGGGAAGGGATGGCCCGAAGGGTCGACGATCGGCCCGGTCGGCGGGGCGTGGATCCCGAGGTTGTACTGGATCACGCTCGGGGTGGTGATCCCGCCGGAGAGGATCGCCTGGAGGGCCTGATTCACCGACCAGTCGATGTCGGTCACCCGGTCCTCGGGGACGAAGAGCGTGAAGCCCGCCGGGGGGACCACGCCGGTCAGGACGCAGACGCAGAGGATCGGGCGGCCGGTCGAGGCGTCGCTGAGCGTCTTCGAGACGAATCCCAGGGCCTTCGAGCCGGGGTGGGGGAACTCCACCAGGACCACCCGCTGGAACGAGTTCCCCTGACGCTGGGCGTCGAGCGACTCGAAGACGTTGCTCAGGGCCTTGTAGATCGTCGTCACGATTGGCAGGTGCAGGAGCACCCAGTCCAGCGCCCGGCGGAACCAGGAGCGGGCCAGGAGCCCGAGGATGTAGAGCAGGCCGATCACCAGGAAGATCGCGATGATCGGCGAGACGTATTGGGAATAGACCCCGTCTTCCCGGAATCCTTCTCGGAAGTTCAGGAGGTAGCGTACGAGCCTGCTGGCCGGGGCGAGGATCGCGTTGTTCAGGGTCAGGTAGAGCTGATAGACGATCCAGAAGGTCAGGGCGATCGGCAGGGCCATGATCAGGCCGCTGATGACCCGCGTCCTCAGGGCGTCGATCAGGGCCCGGATGGCCCCGACCTCGTTCAGGGGCGGAGGCTTCTCGAAGGGCGGGGGCGGGGTCGGGTTCATGCGTCGGGGTTCCGGCTTCGGGGGTCGTCGACGGTCCGAGGTCGGATCATACACGATCAGTCCAGGGGAGGGGGCCTCTCTCCGTCGGGTTTCTCGGCCCGATGGGGCGGGGCGATGACGACCAAACCGGCTGGCCAGACGGGCGGGCGGTCGGTAGGTTAGGGGGGCGCCCGACGGATCGGCGTCCCTTTGCCCGATTTCCAGGACCCTCACGCCATGGCCGAGACCGCATACGCCCCCGAGACGTTCCCCCACCGCTGGATCCCCAACGAGGCCGAGTTCAAGACCTGGGATCAGATCGAGCCCTGGTATCGGCAGCTCCTGGCGCGCCCGATCGACTCGCCCGAGGACCTGGAGGGCTGGCTATTCGATCTCGGCGAACTCAATGGGGCCGTGTCGCAGGAAGGGGTCCGACGCTACGTCGCCATGACCTGCCAGACCGACGACCTCGAGCGCGAGGCCGCCCACCTGGCCTTCGTCCGCGAGATCGAGCCGAAGCTCAAGCCGGTTCAGAATGAACTCCGGGCGAAGTACCTCGATTCCCCATACCGGTCGGGCCTGCCGAAGGGACGCTACCTGGTCTTCGACCGGACCCAGGAGAACCGCCGGGCCCTCTATCGCGAGGCCAACATCCCCCGCGAGACCGAGCTGGCCGAGCTCGACCAGCAGTATCAGAAGGTCATCGGGGCGATGACCGTCACCTTCCAGGGTGTGGAGCGGACCCCGGCGCAGATGTCCCCGTTCCTGGAGGAGACCGATCGGGCGCTCCGCCAGGAGGCCTGGGAGTTGGTGGCGGCGCGTCGGCTGGCCGACCGCGACACGATCGACGACCTGTTCGATAAGATGGTCGGACTCCGCCAGGAGGTCGCTCGCGAGGCCGGCTTCCCCAGCTTCACCGAGTATGCCTATCGGGTCCGCGAGCGGTTCGACTACGGGGTCGCCGAGGCGACCGCGTTCCAGGATGCCATCGCCAAGGTGGTCGTGCCCCTGGCCCGGAAGCTCCAGGAGGAGCGCCGGGAGGCCCTCAAGGTCGAGTCGCTCCGCCCCTGGGACCTGTCGGTCGACCCCCTGGGCCGCCCGCCGCTCCGGCCGTTCGCGGAGGTCGAGAAGCTGGCCGAGGGGTCCGAGGCGATCTTCAACGACGTGGATCCCGAGCTGGGTGCCCAGTTCGCCTACCTCCGGGCCAACGGGCTCCTGGACCTGGCCAACCGGAAGGGGAAGGCCCCCGGCGGCTACCAGACGACCCTGGAAGACGACCGGCTCCCGTTCATCTTCATGAACGCCGTGGGCGTCGACGGCGACGTCCGGACGCTCCTCCACGAAGGGGGCCACGCCTTCCACGCCCTGGCCAGCCGGGGCGAGCCGCTGGCGGCCTATCGCGAGAGCCCGATCGAGTTCTGCGAGGTCGCCTCGATGTCCATGGAGCTGCTCGGGGCCCGGAACCTGGAGCTGTTCTACAACGAGGACGACGCCAACCGATCCTATCGGCAGCTCCTCGAAGGGATCGTGACGATTCTCCCCTGGATTGCCACGGTCGACGCCTTCCAGCACTGGATCTACGCCCACCCCGGCCACACCCGGGATGATCGCCGGGCCGCCTGGAATGGGCTGCTCGACCGCTTCGGGGGGATCGTCGACTGGTCGGGCTATGAGGACGCCCGATCCAGCAGCTGGCACCGCCAGCTTCACATCTTCCTGTACCCCTTCTATTACATCGAATACGGGATCGCGCAGCTGGGGGCGCTCCAGATCTGGAGGAGGAGCCTGATCGACCGGGCGGCCGCCGTGGCCGACTACCGGAAGGCCCTGGCCATCGGGGGTGCGAGGCCCCTGCCGGAGCTCTTCGAGGCCGCCGGGGCGAAGTTCGACTTCTCCGAGGCCAGTATCGGCCCGTTGATGGACGCGATCGGTCAAGAGCTGGACCAGCTCGCCCCCTGATCCGTCGGGCTTCGGCCATCCCCCAGGCGGGCGCATGCGAAAGGGCCGATCGATTGTCGATCGGCCCTTCGTCAACCCGGCTCGGGGTCGATGGCTCAGACGAGGTCCTTGAGGGCCTTCAGCGGGACGGCCTTGATGACGTTCCGGGCGGGCTTGGCCTTGATGGTCATGGGCTGGCCGGTGAAGGGGTTGATCCCCTGCTTGGCCTTGGTGGCGTCCTTTCGGACCACCTTGAGCTTGAGCAGGCCGGGTACCACGAAGATCCCCGGGCCTTTCTTGCCCAGATCCTTGGCGATCGACTCATTCATGGCGTCGAAGACCTCGGAGACCTGCTTCTTGCTCAGGCCGGTCTTCTCGGCGAGCGAGGCGAAGATCTCCGACTTGGTGGCCGGCTTGGCCTTGGCGGCTGGAGCGGCGGCTTTCTTGGCGGCGGGGGCGGCGGCGGCCTTGGGTTCGGCGGCCTTCGGAGCGGCTTTCTTGGCCATGGGACGTGTTGCCCTCCTGGAGAGTACGTTACGCAAGGCTGGAGAGCCGGACCGACCTGGCCTCCCCTCTGAAGGCCTGTCTCCACGGCTCCTGCCGAACCTTTTCGACGGGGGACCACGAAAAGATACAGGAAAAATCGGGGTTCGGCGCCGGATCCTTGCATTTTCCCCGGTTTTTTCAGCCTCGACCACGCTCAGGGGGCGATATTCCCTCGAAAACCCCGCCTAATCGGCCGACTCAGACGGCGGCCCTCGAACCCTCTCGAGGCTCGAACCCCATCAGGAACCGCCCGGTCGCCGACATCATCGCCACGGCGAACCCCGCCCCGGCGAAGGCCAGGGCGCTCCGCTCGGCCTGGGGAAAATCATTGAAGGATCGGTGCATATGGACGCTCCCGTCGGTGATCCGCAGCAGGATCATCGGGCTCGCCGACCGCTTGAAATCGTACATGGCCTCTCACTCCCGGACGGAATCCGGCGACTCGGCTCGCGACTCGAGTCCCGACAATCACCCCACCCAATCAACCCTAGTCCCGATTTCCGACTTCCGTGGCCGTCAATTCTCGGATCCGGCCCGGCCCCATCGGGAGGGGTCGGGCGCCTCCCGGCCGGTCATCGACCCCACCCTTGGGGGGTCTCTCCCTAGTAACACGGGGGAACGGGCCCGCGTGTCGCGCGTTGCCCGGAATCGGCGCCGGCCGGGGATCGGGCGCTGACTCCGATCAACCTTGGCCCGGCTTGCGGGTGGGGAAAACCGGGGTTACGCTGGGTCCCATCGCGATCGGGCCCTCGCCGCCCCCGGGCCTTCGCGTCCGGTCGTCCCTCGATCCGAGCCCACCCACCCGGAGCCAGCCCTCGCATGACCGACCCCCTTTCGCTGACACGCCGGAACTTCCTCCAGACCTCGGCCGCCGCCGGGGCCGTCGCCAGCCTGCCCGCATCGGTCCTCGCCGGTGCCGCCGGGGCCAATGATCGCCTGAACATCGCCATCGTGGGCGTCGGGACCCGAGGGGGCCAGCTCATGACACCTCTGGTCGAATGGGCCTCCAACGACACCCACAACATCCGGGTGACCCGGGTCTCCGAGATCTACACCAAGCGGCTCGATCGCGGGCTCGACCGCGTGGCCAAGGCCGGAGGGAAGGCCGAGGGGGCCCGCGACTACCGGGCGGTCCTCGACGACAAGGACGTCGACCTCGTGGTCGTCGCCACCCCCGACCACTGGCACCATAAGATCGCCAGCGAGGCCCTCAAGGCCGGCAAGCACGTCTACTGCGAGAAGCCGATGTGCCACACCATCGACCAGGCCAAGGACCTGGTCAAGGTCGTGGGCGAGACCGGCAAGAAGCTCCAGGTCGGCGTCCAGGGGACCAGCCTCCAGGTCGCCGACAAGATCCGCGAGCACATCCAGAAGAACGGGATCGGCAAGCTGGTCCTGGCACAGTCCAGCCTGACCCGCAACAACGTCGCCGGGCAGTGGCGCGACTACGGCGAGTACGACGCCGACGCCAAACCCGGCCCCGACCTCGACTGGGACCAGTTCCTCGGCCACCAGTACGGCCTGGCCCCCAAGCGCGACTGGCACGCCCCCCGCTACTTCCAGTACCGGTGCTACTGGGATTACTCCGGCGGCGTGGCCACCGACCTGTTCTTCCACCAGCTCGCCTTCTTGGTCAAGGCGATGGGCGTGGGGATGCCCAGGCAGGTCGTCGCCGCCGGCGGGATCTACTGCTTCGGCGAGGACTCCACCACCCCCCAGGGTGCCCCCGACGACCGCGAGAACCCCGACCTCTTCAACATGTTCGTCGACTACCCGGGCGGGCCGACCGTCACCCTGCTCGGCTCGCAGGTCAATGACGTCGCCCTGACCGAGCTGATCGGCGGCCACGACGCCACGATCATCGTCGACCGCAAGAACGACTCGGCCCAGGTCATCCCCCAGAAGTCGATCGGCCGGATCAAGGAGACCATCACCCTCAAGGGGGATGGGGCCATGAACGAGCGGGTCCACTTCGCCAACCTGTTCGACGCGATCCGGGACGGGGCCGCGCTGAACTGCCCGGTCGAGCTCGGATACAAGGTGAACGTCCCGATCGCGATGGGCGTCATGGCCTACCGCCAGAAGACCGCCATCGGCTGGGACGCCAAGGGGGAGAAGGCCGTCCCCGCCTCCACCCTCATGGATTGCGGCTGCGAGGACGAATAAGCCGCCGGCCCACCTCATCCCCTGTAGGACAGGATTCATCCTGTCCTACGAGGGGAGAACTTCCATCAGCTTCAGCCGAGCGAGACCGTCACGGTCTTCAGCTCGGTGTAGTTATCCAGGGCCTTCTCGCCGAGTTCCCGGCCGATGCCGGACCTCTTGTACCCTCCGAAGGGGGCGGCGGCGTCGAACACGTCGTAGCAGTTGACCCAGACGGTCCCGGCCCGGAGGCGGTGGGCGATCGAGTGCGCCTTGCCGATGTCCTGGGTCCAGACGGCGGCGGCCAGGCCGTAGTCGGTGGTGTTGGCCCGGGTCACGGCCTCCTCGACGTCCTTGAACTTGATCACCGAGAGGACCGGACCGAAGATCTCGTCGCAGGCGATCGCCATGTCGTCCTTCACGTCGGCGAAGATCGTCGGCTGGATGAAGAACCCCTTATCGCCGTGGCGCTCGCCGCCGGTGACGACCCGGGCCCCTTGCTCCTTGCCCTTGGCGATGTAGCCCATGATCCGGTCGAACTGATTCTTGTCGATCTGCGGCCCCTGTTCGGTCGTCGGGTCGGTCGGGTCGCCCAGCTTCCGGGCGCGGACCTTCTCGGACAGCCGGGCGACGAACTTGTCGTGGATCGACTCCTGGACGAACAGCCGGCTCCCGGCGCAGCAGCACTGCCCCTGGTTCAGGTAGATCCCCAGCAGGGACCCGTCGACCGCCTTCTCGATGTCGGCGTCGTCCAGGATGATGTTGGGGCTCTTGCCGCCCAGCTCGAAGGTGATCCGCTTCAGGGTGTCGGCGGCCGACTTCATGATGATCTGGCCGGTCCGCCCCTCGCCGGTGAAGGCGATCTTGTCCACCCCCGGGTGGGCCACCAGGGAGGCCCCGGCGGTCTCGCCGAACCCGTTGACGATGTTGATCACGCCGTTGGGGAACCCGGCCTCCATGGCCAGTTCGCCCATCCGGAGGACCGACAGCGGGGTCTGCTCGGCGGGCTTCATCACGATGGTGCAGCCGGCGGCGAGGGCGGGGCCCCACTTCCAGGCCACCATCAGCATCGGGAAGTTCCAGGGGATGATCTGCCCGGCCACGCCCATCGGCTCGCGCCGGGTATAGCAGAAGTAGTTGCCCCGGACCGGGACGGTCTGGCCGTGGATCTTATCGGCCCAGCCGGCGTAATAGCGGATGGTGTCGATGACCAGCGGGAGGTCGCCGTTGCGGGCCTCGGCGATCGGCTTGCCGTTGTCCAGGGTCTCCAGCGCGGCCAGGTCGTCGATGTTGTCTTCGAGCAGGTCGGCCAGCCGGTTCATCAGCCGACCGCGATCGCGGGCGTCCATCTTCGACCAGGGGCCGGATTCGAAGGCCCTCCGGGCGGCCTTCACGGCCAGGTCGATATCGGCGGCGTCCCCCTCGGCAACCCGGGCGATCACCTCCTCGGTGGCCGGGTTGATCGTCTCGAAGGTCTTGCCGCTGACGCTGTCGCGCCACTGGCCGTCGATGAGGAGTTTGGTCTGGAGCGACCGCTTCGTCTGGCGACGGGGCTCGGTGACTGTGGCCATGCGTCGAACTCCTGTTGTTCATCCGGAGAGGAACCCCCGAAAGCCCGGGGGCGATAACCCATATCATAGGAGTGCGGACCCGCCCGACTCAAGCCGCCGGGCCGCGCGACCAGGGCCAATCGGACCGTCGTGACATTCTCCCCATCCTGTAGGGTGGCGTCGAAGCGAAGCGAGGCCCACCCGACCGGTTTCGCCTAAGCCCCCATGTTTCCCACTTCCTCGACAACTTCGTGAGTGGCTTCGTTCCGGCATGGCGAATGGCTTCGTTCGGACTGGCCGAGTGGCTTCGTTCCGGCATGGTGAGTGGCTTTGTTCCGGGATAATCCTCCAGATTGTGCGGCCTCGACCTTGTCGGTTTCGTGTAGTAAGTGCCTGCCGTCGCCGTGGTTTGCGTCGTTGCTTGGTAAGTCGTCACCGGGTACCCCATCGTCGCGAATGGGTTCGTTCCAGCCTGGCGAGTGGGTGGTTCTGCGAGTCTCTCCGAAGATCTCAACCTGGTTAATCTGGGTGGCAGGGGTAAGCGCAGCTTACCCCGGGAGCAGGCCCCCAGACGCGAGTGGGTTCGTTCCGGGATCACGGATGGGTTCGTTCCTCAAGCAGACCCGCCTTCGAGACGAGGGCCCATGGCCCGGGAATCTTCCTCGTAACTTTCGCGATCCCGGGTTTGTCTTCAGCACACTTTCCGGGGGGCTTTCGCGAAATGGTCCCCGTCTCGGGTCCTTGGCGACATCGAGGTGACTCGGGGATTCCGGCTCGGATTGGCTCCCGGGCGAGGCCGCTGAGCGTCATTCGAAGCTCATCGCTTTCTTTATCGAGTCCCCGCGCCGAGGGGCTCACGTCCGGGTCGATGATCGTCGATACATTCCTCAGGATCATTACAGTTTGCCGTTCTTCGAGAGTGTTTATGCGCCCCGCCTGGTTCCTCCTCGCCATCGGCCTCACCTGCCTCAGCGGCTGCACGACGAGCCGGTTGCGTCAGAGGACGATCAACCAGGGCGGCACCTTGCCCGAGCTGCAATATCAGCAGGTGCTGGACAACCTCGCGCTCTTCTCGGTCAATCCCTCCTCGATTCCCTGGCACGTGAATCTCCGGGAAGGCACGACGCAGGTGACCGACTCGCTCTCGGGCGGAGCACTCGTGGACCTCGGGCCTCCGGTCTCGACCCAGCCTCAGCTTTTCGGTTCGAGGACCGCCGTCGCGCAGTGGGGGATGTCGCCGGTCATCGACACGACCGAGTTGCGTCTGCTCCGGATCGCCTACCGTCGGGCCCACGGGATCCCCGACATGCCCGACCCCGAGTTCGTCGACGAGCTGGCCCACGACCTGAAGGACCAGTTCGCCTCGAATACCGACCTCGTCAACGAAACCGAGCTGTTTTACGAGGA
Source organism: Tundrisphaera lichenicola (assembly GCF_051175385.1). Lineage (GTDB taxonomy): Bacteria > Planctomycetota > Planctomycetia > Isosphaerales > Isosphaeraceae > Tundrisphaera > Tundrisphaera lichenicola. Next base: position 592,022 of record NZ_CP195106.1, read on the forward strand.
CCTGAGTCGCGCGAATCGCGATTTCCGGATCCTGGAAGCCCGGACGGTCACGGCCAACGACACGGGATTCTGCGGCGAGTTCGGCCCCCTGGACGGGGATCGATCGCCGCTGGTGAGGAACACCTGCCGCAAGGTCGAGTCGATCCGACGCGATCTCGCCCGGATCGGGCCGGGCTGGTTCCACACCGGAGGGAGGCGAGACGTGCCCAAGGACGCCTGCTACGTCGGCCAAAGCGGCGACCGCTACGTCTGGGTCTGCGCCGACGGTCGCGAGCAATTGACCCAGTTCACGCTGACCGTCCTGAAACTCTCCTCGCTGATCAAGGAGACCCAGACGCTGATCAGCCCCGGATCGGTGAAGTTCTCGCCCGGCGATCGGCCCGGCTGAGCGGCCAGGTCACGTCGTGAGGGGCTCATCACCAAACCAGATCAGAATCCCCCTATTGGCAGCCGAGAAGCTCCGGACGATCCCCCGAATTTCGGGGAGATCATGAGCTGGCTCCGATCATCCCCCCGTATTCATCGTGGGGAGGGATTGCCAACGTGAATGGCCGGAAGCTCCTGCCCTGGCCGGTCTCCGTAATCGCCGACTTCTCGAATCCGCTCGCCTGGTTCGCCCTCATCATGCGCATCGTGGGCCGGATCGCGCCACGGGACCTCATCGTGATTCTTGCAGTGGATGCGGTCTTCTGGGCAATGGCTGCGTTCTTCTAGTGGACCCGCTCAAGCGCGTGAATCCACCTCAGCCAAGGGGCGTGACATCGCCGGTCGAGTCCACGAGGTCGGCCCTGGCCCCGCCGCGGACGGGCGTCAGCATCACGATGCATGGATTCACTGAAAGTACAGCATTTCAAAACCGTGAGGAATTCGTTTGCCTTTTCCTTGAGATTTATTTATTCGAATAACTGGTGTTATAAAAAGAACAGAAATCTGACGTCGTCTAGTCCGTCATGAATAAGCACTTCATGCATGTTGATCGTGAGACCGTGGTGAGTCTCCCGGGGCTGAGGCTGGGTCCAATTCTGATGATATCGCCTCTGTCGTACTTTAATCGTCAAGGCCCCGTCGCGGCGGGGGGAGGTTATCCATGGCTCAAGGAACCGGGATTGGGGAAGTTACGCTTAACACGGCCAAGATCGCCACGCGCGATGAGGGGGGGCAATTCCTGTTGTTCCATGTGCCGAGCGGCCGATTCCTCGCCCTCGAGGGGGATGGGCGGCGAGTCTGGGAAAGCATCGTGAAGGGTACCAGGGACATTGCCACGCTGATCAAGGAGCACGCGGAGGCGGCCTGTCTGGCGCCAGAAGTTGCCTCATTCCAGATCATCAGCTTCCTCGACGAACTCCGGGCCCAGCAGTTTCTGGACTACCGGCTTGCTCGCGAGAAGGACTCGGCACCCCAGATCGACGTACCTCTGGGCTCGACCTCGTCAGGGGACGACTCAACTCGGACCGGCGTCAAGACTCCCGGCCCGAGTTCCACGGGTGAAAAGCGGGTGATTATGCTCGAACCCTCGCGAACCGACCTGACTCTTCGCGACCTCAAGCAACTCGCCGAGCGGACGATCGACTTCGACCTGCCCCCGATCGAGAAGGTCATCCTGGCCGATGTACCCCGCGATCAACTCTCCATCCCGACCATGAGGCGGATCGCCGCGGGAGCCGAGGAGGATCCGAGCGATTCGATCCGACGGATGGTCACCTTCGACGGGCCGGCCTCGGATATGACGGTCAAGGAACTTCACGGGATCGCCGGCATGAATCCTCGGCTCGCCGCGGCCTCGGCGGTCCGGAGGGTGATCGTGATCGTGATCATCGTCGACGGCGTGATCATCGTCGTCATCGGGAGCGACCCTGGCACGTCGTACGGTAAGAGCCGGTCCGCGTGCAAGACCGTATGCGTCTGATGCGGGGGAGAGGCTGATATGATCCAGATCGTCCAGCCCAGGCCAGACCGGCCGATCCACGTCCAGATCGAGGTGACCTGGAAGTGCAACTGGCGGTGCGTGCATTGTTACCAGGATGATCATTCGCTCCAGGTCCTCAACCTGGAACGTCTCCGCGATCTGGCCCGGGAACTGGCCGAGATGGGGACGATGCACGTCATCGTCACCGGAGGAGAGCCCCTGGTCCGTTCCGACATTTTCCCGATCCTGGAGTCATTCCGGGCGCAAGGATTGGGCCTCACCCTCTATACGAACGGGCACAAGGTCACCGACGAGGTTGCCGACCGTCTTGCCGGCTTGATCTCCACGGCCGAGATCAGCGTCCTCGCCGGTGACGAAGCCGTCCACGATCTCCTGGCGCGGGTGCCCGGCGCCTTCCGACGGACCATCCGAGCAATCGAGGAGCTCAGCCGACGAGGTGTGGATGTCCTCGTCAAAACCCCCTTGCTCCGCCCTGGCTATTCCACGCTCAAGGCCCTGGAGGGCCGGATGCAAGACCTGGGAGTGGAGTGGACGGTCGACCCGGAAATCTCGCGGAGCTATTCCGGCGAGCAGTTTCCGCTGCAATACAAGTTGGACTTCGACGAGGTTCGCCGGTTTTTCGCCGACTTTCCACGGTTCAACCCCCAGGCCGGCTACAAGCCCACCACCGACCCCGGGGTACGCCTGGGCATGTGCCTGGCGGCTCGGCAGTTCTGTTTCATCGATGCTACCGGTAATGTCTATCCTTGCCTCAATTTCAAGAGTGCCTGCGACGTGCGAGAGGCGAATGGGAACGAGGCCGCCGCGAGGCTCGGGAACATCCTCGATCAACCCTTCGGACGAATCTGGGAATCCTCGCCGATGGCCCGGGCGATCCGGGCGGCGACGGTGTCGGACTTCGCAACGTGTGGCGGATGCAAGGCCCACGAAGGCTGTCGCCCCTGCATGGCCCTGAACTATGAGGAGCACGGGGAGCTCTTCCGGCCGTCCCAGATCGTTTGTCGACAGACCCAGGCGGCAGCCTCGCTCACAGATCCGACCTTCATCCCCGCAAGCCAGCTCCGCCCGGCTCGTTGAACCGACGAACGTCGGGTCATTGAAACGGATGGAACGTGAAGATCTCCCGGATTGTCAGCCAAAGCGGAGTGGTCAGGAACCGATCTCGGACCCTTCATCCTTACGCCATGAATATGCCCTGAACCTCGCACTCGAGCTCCGTCTCAAGGTCTCAGAACGGTATCCCATACGTCCTCGGTGCCTTCCGCCAGAGGGTCATGGGGTCGCCGGTGGCGGGGTCTCGGGCGGGGATGGGCAAACTTCCGATGAGTTTGATGGCGGCCTTCGACTCGGCCTCGGTTACTTGCTCGTCCCGGATCAGGTCCCAGTCGCGGCCTTCGGGGTACCCTCCGACCATCTCCGAATCGCTGGAATGGTCGAGCCGGATGTGCGAGGTCCCGGCCGGGAGGACCAGGATGTCTCCGGCGGTCAGCTGTATGACCGTCCCGCCTTCGCCTCCCAGGCGGAGCGTGATGTGGCCTCGGGCCATGCCGAGCGCCTCGTGGCTGGTGGAGTGGAAGTGGTTGTAGTCGTAGACTCCCAGCTCTCGCCAGTTGTTCAGCCAGTCGTTCCGGTGGAAAGTGGCCTCGATCGCGTCGGCGAGGTCCTCGCCCGCCTCGGCCTTCACCGCTCCTCGGTGGATCAGGACGGGGAATCGGCTATTGGGGACCCGGCCGTTGGGCTGGAATTGCAGGGTCTCGATCCGCGAAGTTGGTTCGGACATGGCGTGAATCCTCCTCTCGAAGATGGATCGGTCGAGATCAGCCGGGGCCGGTCTCGTCGGCCTCGACGGTGCCGCCGTAGGGGACCTCTCGGCCCCCGAAGCGGCGGACCCGGATGTTGGCCTGCTCGGCGTGGCCGACGAAGCCCTCCAGGGCGCAGAGCCGGGAACAGTAGCCTCCGACGAGCGCCGAGGCCTCGTCGGTCAGGACTTTCTGATAGGTGCAGGTCTTGAGGAACTTGCCGACCCAGAGCCCGCCGGTGTAGCGGGCCGCTCCCATCGTGGGCAGGGTGTGGTTGGTGCCGATCACCTTGTCGCCGTACGCGACGTTGGTCCGGGGGCCGAGGAAGAGCGAGCCGTAATTGCTCATGCGACCCAGGAAGAAGTCGGGGTCGCGGGTCATGACCTGCACATGTTCCGAGGCGATCCGGTCGGCGATCCGGACCATCTCCTCGTCGGAGTCGGCCACGCAGACCGCCCCGTGGTCGTCCCAGGCCTGCCGGGCGATGGGGGCCGTGGGGAGGATTCGGAGGAGGCGTTCGACCTCGGCCATGGTCTCGCGTGCGAGCCGCTCCGAGGTCGTCAGGAGGATGGCCGGGGAGTCGGGCCCGTGCTCGGCCTGACCCAGGAGGTCGGTCGCGCAGAGTTCGCCGTCCACGGACTCGTCGGCGATCACCAGGGTCTCGGTCGGCCCGGCGAAGAGGTCGATGCCGACTCGCCCGAACAACTGACGCTTCGCCTCGGCCACGAACCGATTGCCGGGCCCGACCAGCAGGTCCACCGGCGCGATGGAGCGGGTCCCCAAGGCCATCGCGGCGACCGCCTGGACCCCGCCGAGGCAGTAGATCTCGTCGGCCCCCGCGAGATGCTGGGCCGCGACGATCGCGGGGGCGGGCTTCCCCTGATAAGGCGGGGCGCAGGTGACGACCCGGGGGACTCCCGCGACCTTGGCGGTGATGACCGACATGTGGGCCGACGCCAGCAGGGGATATTTCCCGCCCGGCACGTAACAACCGGCCGAGGCCACCGGGATATTCTTGTGGCCGAGGATCACGCCGGGGAGCGTCTCCACCTCGACGTCTCGCAGGGCCTCGCGCTGGACCTGGGCGAAGCGGCGGACCTGGGCCTGCGCGAAGGCGATGTCATCGAGGTCGCGGTCGGTCATCCGGGCGAGGCAGTCCTGGATCTCGGGATCGGTCAGCCGGTAGTCTGCGCGATCCCAGCCGTCGAACCGGGCGGAAAGCTCGCGGACCGCCTCGTCGCCGCGAAGGGCGACGTCGGCCAACAGGCGTTCGACCGTCTCGCGGACCTCGGCACTCGCCCCGTCCGCCTCGACCCGATCCGTCCCTCGTTTCAGCCAACGCTCCACCGCCGTCTCCTTTCGCGCCCGCCTTCGGTCGGCACGGTCGCAATCTTACGGCCCGGTGCGCGGGTGGGCCAGCCCGAGCCCTCCAGGACCGATTCGGCGAGGTCATCCCGACCTCGGCGAGATCGAATGCCCGCGGATTTGGCGCGTGCGGAAATTAGAGGATCATTGCCGGTCGGAGGATCGTTGTCGGGTTCCGGGCAAACGCGAGATCGGGTCGATCGCTCGCGTTCACGGGCCGAGTACCCGGCATCCTACGCGGGGGATTGGCCCGGCGCTCTCCGGTCGTGGTAATTTCATCATGATAACTCGACCGCACAACGATGATGACGGGTCGCCCATGGCCGCGGATAATGCCGACCGAAACCTCCTCTTCGGTATCCTCGCGCTGCAGATGGACTTCATCACGCGCGATGGGCTCGTCGAGGCGATGAACGCCTGGATCCTCCGGAAACAGTCACCGCTGGGCGAGATCCTGGCCGAGCGGGGCGACCTCGCCTCTCAACACCGAGCGGTGTTGGAGTTGATGGTCGATGCCTACGTGGACCGGCATGGGGGGGGTGCCGACCGGGGCCTGGCCGCGCTCAGCTCGGTCGAGGGCGTGGCATCGGACCTCCGCCGCTCGATCGCCGACGCCGAGGTCCACCGCTCGCTGGCGCACGTCGCGGCGGAATCGCGGATCGATCCCTATCTGACCCGGACCGCCCGGTCGACCGGGCCGGCCGGGGTCGGTTCCCGGTTCCGCAAGATCCGCGAGCACGCTCGCGGGGGACTGGGCGTGGTATTCATCGCGCGCGACGACGAGCTGAATCGGGACGTGGCCCTCAAGGAGATCCAGGACCGCCATGCCGACCTCGACGGGCATCGGGCGAAGTTCCTGCTCGAGGCCGAGATCACCGGACGGCTGGAACATCCGGGGATCGTGCCGGTCTATGGGCTGGGGCATCACGTCGACGGTCGTCCCTTCTACGCGATGCGATTCATCAAGGGGGACAGCCTCAAGGATGCCATCGTGGCATTCCACGCCGACGAGGCGATCAAGGCCAGCCCCGGGGCCAGGGTCCTGGCCCTCCAGAAGCTCTTGCGGCGCTTCCTCGACGTCTGCAACGCGATCGAATACGCCCATAGCCGTGGCGTCTTGCATCGGGACCTCAAGCCCGACAACGTGATGGTCGGGCAATACGGCGAGACCCTGGTGGTCGACTGGGGGCTGGCCAAGACCAGGACGGGCGGGGGATCCGGCGAGGTCCGGCCGGACGGCCGCCCCGAGACGATCCTGGTCCCCGCCACCGCGAGCGGGACGGATGAGACGCTGCCGGGTACCGTGGTCGGGACGCCGGCGTTCATGAGCCCCGAGCAGGCCGAAGGTCGCCTCGACCTGCTCGGGCCGGCGAGCGACGTCTATAGCCTGGGGGCGACCCTCTACTCCCTGCTGACCGGCATGCCGCCGTTCTCCGGGAAGGACCTGGCCGAGGTGTTGGAGAAGGTCCGGCGCGGCGAGTTCCGCCGGCCGCGCGATCATGCCCGATGGCTCGAACTGCCCCTGGAGGCCATCTGCCTGAAGGCGATGTCGCTCCAGCCCGGTCGGAGGTACGAATCGCCGCGCACCCTGGCCGAGGATGTCCAGCGGTGGCTCGCCGACGAGCCGGTCTCGGCCCATCGCGAAGGTTGGGCGACTCGAGTGCTCCGGTGGTCGCGACGCCACCGATCGCTCGTGCTCGCCTCGTGCGCGGGGGCCTCGGTCCTGCTCGTCAACCTCGCCCTGATCGGATGGCTCCAGATCAAGGCCGCCGAGCGGGCCAGATTGTTCGTCGTGGAACAGGGCAGGAGGCGGGCCGAACACCAGAGGGCGGAGGAAAAAGAGAGGACCTCTCGGGTACTGACGAACTTCCTCGTCAAGTTGTTCCAGGCAACCGACCCCCTGGGGCTGGAGAATCGGGGGTTCCGCACGCCCGAGGAGCGGGTGAACTCGATCGAAGCCCTGAGGATGCTGGAGGCGGGCGTCCAGCAGGTCAACGAGCCGGACGCGACCGACCGCGAGGGGAAGCTGGTCCGGGCGACCCTCCTCGATACGATCGGCAATGCGCTGCGGGCCACCGCGGACTTCCGGAGGGCGAGGCCGCTCCTCGAAGAGGCGCTCCGGATCCGACGCGATTCGCTCGGGTCGGACGAGCCGGATGTCGCCATCAGCCTGTTCCACCTGGCGATGCTCGACCATTTCTCGGGGCGCTTCGACGATGCGAACGCTCTCTATCTCGACGTCGAGGGGCGCCTGGCGAGATCGGCGGGGGCCGATGATCTCCTGATCGATCGCGTCGAGTTCCATCATGCCTGGGCCCTGGCCGAGATGCAGAGGCTCGCCGAATCCGCAATGCTGATCGACCGGGTCCTGGCGCGGCGCCGGAGGCTGCTCGGGCCGGACCACATCGACACCAGGCACGCCCAGTTCGCGAGCCACATGATCAAACTCGGGACCGGCGACCGTTCGATCCTCCTGCGGGAGGCCGCCAAGATCATGTTCTCGAAGGACCCCATCATGAAGGGGGTCTTCCAGTATTATCAGGCGGACACGCTCCGGAAGCAGGCCGATCGGACCCGCGACGTCGACGATGTGAAGCGAGCCCGGCAAGCACTCGAGGACATCCTGGCGCTCGCCCGCGCCAGCCTCCCGCCACGCCACTTCGCGCTGGCGCTGCTCCTGGGCGACATGGCCGAGTTCGAGCGGAATCACGACAATTTCCCGCGAGCCGTCGACCTGATCCGAGAAGCCTTCGAGATCGCCCGGCAGACGGCACCGACTCACCCCTACTTCATCGACGCGCTCGCCAAATACGCGGGCGAGATGGCCGCCCGGCAGCGATACGACGAGGCCGAGAGGGCCCTGACCGAGGCCCTCGACGCCATCATCGACCGCGACGAGCGGAGTAGTCGGGACGAGCAATTTCGGGACTACCTCGGTCGACTCCTCCGGCTCCCGCAATATCGGGAGAACCCCGATCGGCTCGACGTCGTGAGGAAGAAATACGAATAGGACGCGCAAGGGACGCGGCCGGAGTCATTGGGTTCGATGCCCCGGAGCGGATCCCGTCCCGGGTACCAACCCGCCGCGATCCGGCCGATGCCCCGTCTTTCGATCAATGTGATATAAATTTTGGTAATATATTGTTAATGTATTGTTGTTTGGTTGGGTTGATTGCGCCCCCGCGGCTCGGTCGTGGTCTCCGACGAACCTCTACGATCCCGCCCGGTTCGACTGGTTCCCCGATGGGGAATCGGGGACGGCGAGCGTGAGTCTTCCGGCCTGCTCGTACAGGCCGGAATCGCCCGACCTCGACGACGTCGCCACCTCGCGCCGGAGAACCCGGGTGATCGGGCGTCCTCGCGGCTTCGAGGCGAAGGGCGGGATCGTCCCACGACTGCGAGACGCCGGGCGCGGGCGTTCACCGAACCGGGTGGAACGGCCAGATCCAGGGGACGATGGCGACGGTGATGGCCCACATCAGGAGGTTCAGGGGGATCCCGACCCGGAAGTAGTCGGTGAACTTGTAGCCTCCGGGACCGTAGACCATCAGGTTGGTCTGGTAGCCGATCGGGGTGGAGAAGCTGGCCGAGGCGGCCATCATGATGGCGACGGCGAACGGGGCGAAGTCCACCCCGAGCTTCTCGCTGGTCGCCATCGCGATGGGGAAGACCAGGACGGCGGCGGCGTTGTTGGTGATCAGCTCGGTGAATAGCATCGTGACCCCATAGATCACCACCAGTGTCACCCAGGGGTGGCTCGATGCGGCCGAGATCAAGGCATAGGCGATCGAGCCGGCGGCCCCGGTCTTCTCCAATGCGGTGCCCAGCGCGATCGAGGCGGCGATCACGATCAGGACCGACCAGTCCACGCTCTTCCTCGCCTCCCGGCCCGAGACCGAGCGAGAGAGGATCATCAGGCCGGCCGCCAGCATCGCCGCCTTGAGCATGCTCAACCATTCGAAGGCGACCACCAGGACCATCGCCGCGAGGATCGCCAGCGCGATCGGGGCCCGGTCGTGCCTCGGCGGCGCCGAGCCTTCGAGCGGGCTGACCAGCAGGAAGTCTCGCGAGTTCCGGTGCTGGTCGGCGAAGGTCCGATGGGCTTCCAGGAGCAGGGTGTCGCCGGCTCGCAGGATGATGTCGCCGATCTTCTTCTTCACCCGCTCGCCGTCGCGAGCCACGGCAATCACCACGGCGCTGTAGGCCGACCGGAACCGCCCCTCGCGGACCGACCGTCCCACCATGGGGCAACTGTTGGAGACCACGGCCTCGATCAGGCACCGCTCGCGGCGGGGTGCATCGAGCTTGAACACCTGGTCGGTTGCGGGCTCGAGCCCCCGGATCTTCTGGAGGTCGAGGACCGACTCCACCACCCCGGCGAAGACCAGGCGGTCGCCCGCGTGGAGGGTCTCGGTCGGCTCGACCGCCGGGAAGATCGACCCGTCCCGATCCAGCTCGATCAGGAACATCCCGGGCAATTGGCGGAGCCCGGCGCGCTCGATCGTCTGGCCGATCAGGGGGCTGTTGGGCGTGACCATCATCTCCACGGTGTATTGCCGAGGGTCCGAGAACTGGCTCGCGGCCGGCAGTCGATCGGGCAAGAGGACTCGACCGACCGTCATGAGGTAGATGACCCCCGCCAGCGCGCACGGGACGCCCACCCAGCCGATCTCGAACATCGACATCCCGGGATGGCCGTGCTTCAGCAAGAGGCCCTGGACTACCAGGTTCGTGCTCGTGCCGATCAGGGTGCAGGTCCCGCCCAGGATCGCCGCGTAAGACAACGGGATCATCAGCTTCGAGGGGGAGAGACGATACCGCCTGGCCCAGTCCGACACGGCCGGGATCAGCATCGCCACGACGGGCGTATTGTTCAGGAAGGCCGACATGGCGATCACCGGGGCCATCAGCCGGAACTGCGCGCCGGCGACCGACGCGGGCCGCCCGAGCAAACTTCGGACGATCCAGCCGACCCCCCCCGTATCGCGCAAGCCGGCGACGACCAGGTAGAGCACCCCGACCGTCACCATCCCCTCGTTGGCCAGGCCCGAGAGCGATTCTTCCGGGGTCAGGATTCCCGAGATCAACAGGAGGGTCAAGCCTCCCATCATGATGATGTCGGGTGCGAACCGCGTGAAGGCCAGGAGCCCGATCTCGGCGATGACCAGAACGACTGTGAACCAAGCCTCTGCGCTAATCGCACACCTTCCTCTTCTGCATCCAGGCCATCCCGCCGATCGGCGTGGATGGACCCCGCGCTCCCCGGTCGCACCGTGAAACTCCTGAAGACACCGCCAGATACGCTCGATCCGATGTCCGATCGTGGACAATGATCCCGATCTTGGTCGAGAAGATCAAGGATGGAGACGCCGGGAACCAAATCGAGCCTCCAGTCCGGCGATCTCCCCCCGGACGGCTTCCCCCATCCAGGTCGATCACTCGCGCGTTCCCGCCTCTTTCTCCCGTCGAGGTGCTGAGCCGATGAAAGCGACACCGGGAACCGCCGAACCGTTTCGATCGCGGGCTTCCGTCGCGGAAAGCCTTGACAGGGAGGTCAGGCTCCGGGCTGACTAGGATGCGGGCCTCGGTCCGGTCCATTCCAAGGAGAAGCCATGCGATCGAAATTCGCGATGGGTCTCTCCGCCGTGGTGGCCTCCATCGTCATGGTGGGGACCTGCTACGCGGGAGAGCCCGTCAAGTCCGGCCAGAAGGTCGGCGAGTCCGTGAGCCCGTTCGATGTCGATGACATCACCGGGCCGAACCAGGGTAGCACCCTCTGCTATCGCTGACAGTACGGTTACGCTCCGGTGGTCTGCGTGTTCGCCCGCGAGACCTCCGAGCCCTTGGCCAGTTTGGTCAAGCAGATTGATGGCAAGATTGGCGAGAATGGCAAGCTCAAGAGCTTCGTCGTCTTACTGAGCCGCAAGCCGAGCGCGGCGGACGACCTGAAGAAGCTGGCCAGGGAGGCCGGCATCAAACGCGTCCCGCTGACGGTCAACGGCGACCCCGCCGAGGCCCCCGACTACGAGATTTCCAAAGAGGCGGACGTCACAGTCGTGATGTGGGTCGGACACAAGGTCAAGGCTGCCCGAGGCTTCAAGGGCGAGCTGACCGATGGGGACATCAAGTCCATCCTGGCCGATATCCCGAAAATCCTGGGCGACTGACGCCTCGATGGCCCTCCCGTCGGGGGGCGAACGATTTCCACCACCGGACCCGACCGAACCCTTGCCGCTGCCCGGACTCGTGGTCCGGGCAGCGTCATTTTTGCGCCCGATCCGCCCGAAGGCTGGCCAACGACACAAAGTCTGGTCATATTCGGGAGACGGATGGCCGGGAACGGGAGATCCGGAGGACGACCATGAAAGCGGCCGACATCGCCACGTTGAAGTTCACCGTGAACGGGACACCCCGGACCATCCGGACCGATCCCGATCGGCCTCTCCTGGATGTCTTGCGCGAGGACCTGCAACTGACCGGGACCAAGTACGGGTGCGGGATGGGCCAGTGCGGGGCGTGCTCGGTCCTGCTCGACGGGAAGCGCGTCTTCTCCTGCCGGACCCCCGCTTCGAGGGCCGAAGGGGCCTCCGTCCGGACCATCGAAGGGCTGGCCTCGGGGGACGAGTTGCATCCGGTCCAGCGTGCCTTCCTGGAGGAAGGCGCCTTCCAGTGCGGCTACTGCACCCCGGGGATGATCATGGCGGCCGTCGCCTTGCTGGAGGCGAATCCCGGGGCGACCCGGTCCGAGATCTCGGAGGGCATGAATCGGAACATCTGCCGGTGTTGCAGCTATCCCGGGATCCTTGATGCCGTCTGCCGGGCCTCGAAGCCGGAAGGGGAGTGAGCCGATGACGAACCAGGACCACCTGCCGGATCCGGCCCCGGACGTCCCCGAGGCCGAATACGACGAGGTCGTCGACCTCGTCGAGTTTCGGTTCACCAACCTCGACCCGACCCGCCGCGAGTTCGTGAAAGTCCTGGGCGCGGGGCTCCTGATCGCCGCGGCGGCCGGATCGTCGAGGGGCCAGGCCCAGAGGGGCGGACGTCGGGCCGGACGCCAAGGGGCGTCGACCATCGAGGCCCGGCTGCACATCGGCCAGGACGGCACGATCACCGTGATGACCGGCAAGGTGGAGTGTGGCCAGGGGGCCAGGGCCGAGTTGACCCAGGCCGCCGCCGAGGAGCTACACGTCGGGCCGGGCAAGGTCCGCCTGATCATGGCCGACACCGCCCTGGTCCCGGACGATGGCGGGACCTTCGGCAGCCGATCGACCCCGTCCACCGTCCCGGCGATCCGCCAGGGATGTGCCTCGGCTCGCGAACTGCTCGCCTCGACCGCGGCTCGCCGATGGGGAGTCGAGCCGAAATCGGTCTCGGTCCTCGACGGTCGGGCGATCGACCCCGATTCGAATCGGACCTTCTCCTACGGCGATCTGGCCTCGGACGAGGACGCCATCCGGGCGTTCGGGGTGGCGGCCTCTCCCGACGTCGAGCTGACCCCGGTCGACTCCTGGAAGGTCCTCGGCACCCAGATTCCCCGCCCGAATGCTCGCGACCTGGTCACGGGTTCGCATGCGTATCCGTCGGACATCACCCGTCCGGGAATGCTCTTCGGCAAGGTCCTCCGGAGGCCCTCGTACGGGGCCAGGCTCCTCTCGGTCGACCTGGAGTCCGCGAAGGAGTTCGGCGACGTGCTGGCAGTCCGGGATGGCGATTTCGTCGGAGTGGTCGCTCCTTCCCGATATCTCGCCGGAGAGGCCCTGGAGGCGATCACCGACTCGGCGGAATGGGAGGCGGTCCCGCACCCGTCCAGCGACGAACTGTTCGACTATCTTCGTCGGCAGGCTCGGGGTGGAGTCCCGGGGAATCCCTTCGCCGACGAGGTCGCACGGGCTTCGAAGACCCTTCGACGGACGTATCACGTCCCGTACGTCCAGCATGCCCCGATGGAGCCCCGGGCGGCCGTCGCCGAGTGGGACGGCGGCCAGGTGACGGTCTGGACGGCGACCCAGAACCCCTTCGCGGTCCGGGGCGAGGTTGCCCGGGCGTTCGGCCTGGCCGACGAGAAGGTCCGGGTGATCATCCCCGACTTCGGCGGCGGCTTCGGCGGCAAGCACTCGGGCGAGTGCGCTGTGGAGGCCGCCCGGCTGGCCAGGGCCGCAGGCAAGCCGGTCCGGCTGGTCTGGACCCGCGAGGAGGAATTCACCTGGGCCCAGTTCCGACCCGCCGGCGTGATTCAGGCCGAGGCAAGCCTCGACGCCCAGGGGCGCCTGACATCCTGGTATTTCGTGAACATCAACTCGGGCGGAAACGAGATCCAGACGCCTTACCAGGCCGGGAAGAATCGGGGGGTCTTCGTCCCCTCGGAACCACCCCTCCGTCATGGTTCCTACCGGGCCCTGGCGACGACCGCGAACACGTTCGGCCGCGAATGTTTCATGGACGAACTGGCCGAAGCGGCAGACCTCGACCCGCTCCGGTTCCGGCTCGACCACCTGGAGCCCGGCCGTTTGCGCGACGTCCTCGAAGCGGCGGCCCGCCGATTCGACTGGGACGGACGGTCGAAACGCAAGGAGCCGAACATCGGGATCGGGCTGGCTTGCGGCCTGGACAAGGGGTCGTTCGTCGCGGCCTGCGTGGAGGTTGAGCTTGCCCCCGACAAGCGGTCTTTCGAGGTCAAGCACGTCTGCCAGGCCTACGAGTGCGGCAAGATCGTGAACCCCGGCAACCTGCTCAATCAGGTCAAGGGGGCCATCCTCATGGGCCTCGGCCCCGCGCTCCACGAGGAGGCCCGGTTCCAGGGCGGCAAGATCCTCAACGCCTCGTTCGGCCGCTATCGGGTCCCTCGATTCGAGGACGTCCCCGAGCTGGATATCCACCTCATCGACCGTCCCGACCTCCCCTCGGTGGGTGCCGGCGAGACGCCGCTGATCGCCATCGCCCCGGCCATCGCCAATGCACTTTACTCCGTTGACGGTCGTAGGTCCAACGCCATGCCGATCCGACTGCCGGAACTGGTTTAATCCGGCGTTCCTCGGAGTTCTGCGTCAACGGTCTGATGATAACCCCGGGTATTGACTCGGGATGGGGCTTCTAGGTTTGCGCTGATTGTCGCATTTCCCCTGACGATCGTGTCGACGAACCCGGCCTGGGCCGGTGGTAACTTCCCGGCGATGTGCGAGTCCGCGTACTATAGTTCTGATCGGTGAAGCGTAGAGGGGGGCGCCCATCCGTCGTGGAGGTTCTGGAATGCGACCCGCCGACGAGACCGATCGGCAGGCGACCGTGGATCCGCTCGCCACTCGCGTGCCTTCGCCGGGGACGCTCAAGGCGATGCAGCCCACGGAGCGGACGATCGCCTCGATCGAGGCTCCCCCGGTCCCGTCGGTCGCGATCGTCGGCGTGAGCCTCGGCGAGTTCGAACGGGGCCTGGTCGACCAGGGCCTGATGGAGGCCGATGCGCTCCGCCAGTTCCTCCGAGCCTTGCCGGACGTCGACGCCGAGGGGCTGGCCCGAGCCCTGGTCCGGGAGGGTCGGCTCACCCGCTACCAGGCCGCGGCGATCTTCCAAGGCAAGGCCCGGTCGCTGATGATCGGTCCCTATCTGCTGCTGGACAAGGTCGGCTCCGGCGGGATGGGGATGGTCTTCAAGGCCCGCCGACGGCCCGACGGCCCCGAGGTGGCGCTGAAGTTGCTGCCCCCTTCGGCCTCGCGGAAGCCTCACGCCGTCCAGCGATTCCGCCGCGAAGCCGAGGTGATGGCGCGGCTCGACCACCCGAACATCGTCGCGGCCCACGAGATCGGCGAGTACGGCGGGGTCCACTACCTGGTGATGGATTTCGTCGAGGGTCGCGACCTCGATCGGCTCGTCCGGTCCGGCGGCCCCTTGAAGCCATCCCGTGCCGTCAGTCTCGTCATCCAGGCCGCCCGGGGGCTCCGGGCCGCCCATGAGCTCGGGATCGTCCATCGCGATATCAAGCCGGCCAACCTCCTGCTCGACGACAAGGGCGTGGTCCGCGTGCTCGACCTGGGCCTGGCCCGGATCACCCAGGACCACGACTCGGGGAGCGGACCGAGCCTGACCCAGAGCGGGATGATCATGGGCACGGTCGACTACCTCCCGCCGGAGCAGTCCGACGACTCGAAGCGGGCCGACCATCGGGCCGACATCTATAGCCTGGCCTGCACCCTGCATTTCCTGCTGACCGGCCGCCCGCCGTTCTCGGGCGATTCGGTCATGCAGCGGCTGCTCGCCCATCACCATCGAGCCGCCCCGACGCTCCGCGAGTCCAGGCCCGACGTCCCGCCAGCGCTCGACGCCCTTTTCGGTCGGATGATGGCCAAGGCTCCCGAGGATCGGCCGCAGACGATGGCCGAGGTGATCGTGGAGCTGGAGTCGATCCGGGCCGCTCCCGCCTCGGCTCGGAGCCTGCTGGTCTTCGACGACGGGCAGGGCACGGGGGCGTCTTCCGGATTGACGAAGAGCCCGGGCGACTCGGGGTTGAATCGGGAGGTCCCCCCGGCCAACGCCGAGCTGTCGAGCTACGACCTCATGACCTTCGTCCGGCCCGAGCTGCTCGACTCCGACGAATTGGCCTCGGCCCCTCCTCCCCCCGAATCGCGGCTCCAACGTAGACGAGCCCAGGCAAGCCGTCGGCGATGGGCGGTCGGGGCTGCGCTCGTCCTCGGGGCCATGGTCCTCTCGACGCTCGGTGTGATCGTCGGTGTGATCGCTTCTCAATCCTTCGGCGTGAAGTTCCGGTCGGTCCCGGTCGCCCGGAAGGCCCGCGATGAGCCGAAGGGCCCGCCCCCGCCGACGGCGCAGGTCGCCCCGGAGCCTCCCCGAGGGCCGATGGCCCTGACGCCCGAACCGCCATCGAAACCGCCCGCCGACTCCGATCCGTCCGGCCCTGACCCGGGCCAGGGTGAGCGGCCTCCACCCCCGGAGGGACCCGGCCTCGTGGATCTGTTGAGGCCCCTGTTCAAGCTACCGCCTCCCCCGCCTGGCGGCGTGCGTCCCCCGCGGCCCGGCGAGCCCGGATTCGGCCCGGTTTCCGGATCACCCGGCCCAGTCGGCCCGATCATTCGGCCGCGCCGTCCGCCTCTCTGAATCCTCGGCCGACGCCAAAGCTACTCGACCCGGCTCAGGCTGTCGCCCGGCCCGATCAGGTAGCCGATCATCTCTCCGACCGCCCCGATGGTGTAGAACAGCACGATCAGCGGCAGCGACGCCGCGAACCGGCCGAGGTGCCGCCGCTTGCCCAGCGCGATCCGGGAGACCCGGAGCGTCAGGAGGGCCGGCAGGGCGAGCGAGCCGAATCCGTAGATCAGCCTCCGGGCCGGAGACTGGTCGACGCGTCTCATCCCGGCGTAAGAGCGGGCGAAGTGGAATCGCTGGATCAGGAAGTGCCCGAGCCGGAACGGCTTGATGTGACGGACGATTGCCCGGTTAGTCGAGGCGATCGGCACCCCGTCGGCGCGGATCTTATCATTGATCCAGGACTCCCACCGGCCTTGCTCCAGCTCTCCGGCGTGCCGGAGCAGGTGGGGTCGCTTGTAGGCGATGTTGTTGCCCGGCAGGTCGGCCGATTCCCCCTCGGCGACCGGACCCATGTACGGGGCGTACTCGCAGAAGAAGGCCGCCCAGTCGACCAGGCCGTCTCGACCATTCTCGACCACCCCGCCGACCGCGCCCCAGGGCCCTTCGTGGGCCTTGAGCAAGGCCGAGGCCCAGTCGGGTCCGACCTCGCCGTGGTCTTCCAGGATGGCCACGATCTCGCCACGGGACCGGACCACGCCCAGGTGCCGGAGCGCGGGGATGGTCCGCTTGTCGTCGACCTCGATCAGTTCGACCGCCGGCCGGTGCTCGCGGAGCTTCCGTCGGGTCTCGCCGCCGACCGACTCGACGACGAGGATCTCCATCCGGGCTCGCTCCGGCTGGGCATCGAGCGCGCGGAGCGTCGGCTCCAGCATCGACCAGCCGTTCACCGAGGCCACCACCACGGAGAGCCTGGGAACGTTCGTTGGCATCGAGAGCAGACCGTTCATCGGGAAATCCTTTCCCCGGAGGAGGCTGGGAAGTCGTTGGGAGCAAGATCCGATTCGCCTTTCCCACGTCCCTTGGAGAGATGGAGGGCGAATGGGGGCCGGATCGCCGCGGCGGCATGTTAGCCGTGCTCCCGGATACTTGGATAGGGCAGCTTGCGGAGTTCGGATTGACCCGAGGCCTGGCCCCGACTATAAGTCCCCCCGGTCTGGTCGATGTCGGTCCTCGCCCGCCCCGAGGGTCACCGATGCGCGGATCGGCGGATCGCCGGCCCGGCTTCGGGACATCGAACCGAGCCGATCGTGACTCCAAGGAAGGGGTGACGAAATGGTTTTGCGTGGATGCCTGGCCCTGCTGGCCGCCCTGATCTCGGGATGCGTCGGGCCACTGGGCGAAGGGTCGCTCGCGACGAGAGTCGCCGCCGATCCCGCACTGGCGATCCGGATCTCCGACGGTACCCCGAAGGATGGAGGGGGGACTGCCCGTCCCAAGGCTCCCTCCGAGATCTCGCCAAGCTCGGCAGAATCCACCACGGTCGTTCCGTCAATCCTGGGGCTCCCGCCCCTGCCGGTCGAGAAGCCCCCGACGCTCCCGACCGCGCCGGTGGTCGAACCCGAGCCGACCCCGACAAGTCCCCCGGTCGAGCCGGAAACCCTGGCCGAGGCCCGCCCCGAGCCTCCGGTGGTCGAGGCTCTGCCAGCGGCCCCGATCGTCGATTCTCAGACGACCGTGCCGAGCGTCGCGGCTCCCGTGCCGGCCCCGCCGGCCGATGTTGAGATCCCGGCACCGCCGCCTCCGGCACCCGCCAATCCGCCCGAGGTCGCGGCGAAGGTTGAGGTCGCGAAACCGACGGGCCGCCCGGTGGCCAGCGTGGGCGAGGAGATGATCACGCTCCCAGAGCTGACCGAGGCGGTGAAGATCCGACTGGCCCAGCTCGGGCCGGACCAGTCCCCGACTCGCCGGCAAGTGATCGCGATGGCTCGCTCGATCCTCAAGTCGATGATCGTCCGGTCGTTGGTCTTCCAGGAGGCGAACGAGAAGCTGGGCGGTCCCGACGGCTTGAGCGAGGCCGAGGCCCGGATCTTGAAGGACTGGGCCGACCGCGAGATGCCCGAGGTCCTTCGCCGGGAAGGGGTCGCGACCGAGGCCGAGCTCCGGTCGAAACTGGCCCGGAAACAAGCCACGCCCGAATCGCTCCGGGATGAGTACGTCGTCCGGTCGATGGCGACCGAGCTGATCCGCCGCGATGGGTCGATCGAGGGCTTCGACGGATATCTGGATGGCCTGCGGAAGCGCCGGCCGATCGCTTCGATCATGAGCCCGGCCGAACTCGTGGCCGCAGGGCGTCGGGCCGCCTCGGAGTCGGAGTTGACACCGTAGCCGAGGAACTTCGCGGGAGGATCACGAGGATGCTCGAAGTCATCGGCCTGGCCAAGCGATTCGGCGATGTGACCGCCGTGGCCGACGTTTCCTTCTCGGTCGGCGACGGCGAGGCCGTTGGGCTCCTCGGGCCGAACGGGGCGGGAAAGACCACCACGGTCTCGATGATCTGCGGCCTGATCGCCCCCGACGCCGGCCAGATCCTCATCGACGGTCGACCGCTCCGGGGCGACGCCGACCCCGCCAAGCGGCTGCTCGGGCTGGTCCCCCAGGAACTCGCGCTGGTCGAGGAGCTATCCGCCCGCGCGAACCTCCGGTTCTTCGGGGCGCTCCAGGGGCTCGGCGGCAAGTCGCTCCGCGATGCCGTCGCGAGGTGCCTCGACCTGGTCGATCTCGCCGGGCGGGCCGATCATGCGGTCCGGACCTTCAGCGGCGGGATGAAGCGGCGGCTGAACCTGGCCGCGGCCTTGCTGCACGACCCCCAACTGATCGTCCTGGACGAGCCGACTGTCGGGGTCGACCCCCAGAGCCGCAACGCGATCTTCGAGGGGCTCGAGATTCTCAAGGCCCGGGGTCGGTCTCTCCTGTACACGACCCATTATCTCGAAGAGGCCGAACGCCTCTGCGATCGCCTGGTGATCGTCGATCACGGCACGGTCGTGGCCGATGGAGACCTCGCCAGCCTGGCCGGCCCGGTCTCTTCGTCGAGCCGCCTGGTCCTGGGCGTGGAGGCCCCCGGGGATGGCGCGTGGCTCGGTCGACTCCGGTCGACCCCCGGCGTGCTCTCGGCCGAACATCTCGACGATCGCCTGATCGTCGGCCTCGAAAGCCTGGGCGCGGCCTCGAAGGTCCTCGGCGGGCTCGACGAGGCCGGGGTCGTGGTCACCCGGATCGCGACCGAACGGGTCGACCTCCAGTCGATCTTCCTCGACCTGACCGGCCGGAGCGTCCGCGACTCATGATCGTCCGACCCCTGATTGCACTGGTCTCCAAGGACCTCCGGGTCTTCTTCACCGAGCGGCACTCGGTGATCCTCTCGTTCGCCGCCCCGATCGCCCTGGCGAGCTTCATGGCGGCGATCTTCGGCGGGGCGGGGCCCTCGGTCGCCTCGAAGATCCCGATCGTGATCGTCGACGAGGACCACGGCCCGATCGCCGCCGAGATCATCAAGGGGGCCCGGTCGGAGGCCCGACTCGAAGCCCTGGGCTCGGGCCGAGAGGTGGCCCTCGGCGAAGTCCGGCTGGGTCGCGCGGTCGCGGCCGTCGTGATCCCCGAGGGCTTCGGCGAGGCCGCCGCCGAGGCGCTCCTGGGCGGCTCCGAACCGCCCGAGTTGACCTTCATCCACGATCCGACCCATCGGTCCGAAGTCAGCCTGGCCCAGGGCCTGCTGACTCGCGTGATCCTCGAAGCGGTCTCGGCCGAGTCGCTCGGGGATCTGGGGGGCGACCTCCTCGATGACCTGGAACCCGCCGGATCGGGCCGGGAGGCCGACGAGTCGGTCCAACGGGCCGCGTTCCTGGAACTCCTCGGGGGGCTGGGCCGTCCCGAGGAGGACGATCCCGAGCTTGCGTCCGATCGCGAGGAGTTCGCCCGGGTTTTCCCCGGCCTCTCCGGCTGGCTCGAATCGCCCGACCCGGCCCGATCCGCCGGCGGCAAGGGCCTGACCATGCCCTATACGACCCGCGAGGAGTCGATCGCGCCGGGCGGACCCGAGGGGGAGCGAGAAGCCCTGGCGGCGCATGCCTTCGCGGGGATGGTCGTCCAGTTCGTCCTCTTCTCGGCCGTCGAATGGGGGGTCGGACTCCTGGTCGAGCGGCAAAGAGGGCTCTGGAAGCGGCTCCGGGTGGCGCCGGTCTCGCGGAGTACCCTGATGACCGGCAAGGTCCTGGGTTGCCTGATCGCCTCGATCCTGATCGTCGGGGTGGTCTTCGGATTCGGGGCCTTGACGTTCGGGTTCCGGGTCCGCGGCGACTTCGCGGGGCTGCTGGTGATGGCACTGGCGTTCTCATGGATGGCGGCCAACTTCGGACTCATGGTCGCCGCGTTCGGCCGGTCGCCGCAGGGGGCCCGCTCCGTCGCCGTGCTGGCGGTCCTGGTGATGGTGATGCTCGGCGGCGGCTGGATCCCCAGCTTTCTGTTCCCCGAATGGCTCCAGCAGCTCACGCCGGCCATCCCCACCCGATGGGCGATCGACGGCTTCGACGGGATCATCGCGAGGGGCTATTCGCTCCGCGAGGCCGCGCCGGCCCTGCTCGCCCTGGGCGGCTTCGGGGCGGGATTCGGGTGCCTGGCCCACCTGGCCTTCCGGTGGTCCGAGCCGGGATGATCGACCCAATCATCCGATCATCCACGCGGCCCGGATCGTGCTCGGCCGGTTGAGATTCGGAAATTTGATAGTTGCCAGATCGGTATGATTGTCGGACATTTGAAACTATTACCGACGAAGGTACAGTCCTGCGCCTCGACGGGTTGGACGACTGCTTCTGCTGCGTGGCCGTTGTCAAGGCCAGGTCCTGTTAGCCTTG
Organism: Tundrisphaera lichenicola; assembly: GCF_051175385.1. Classification (GTDB taxonomy): domain Bacteria; phylum Planctomycetota; class Planctomycetia; order Isosphaerales; family Isosphaeraceae; genus Tundrisphaera; species Tundrisphaera lichenicola. The sequence goes on from NZ_CP195106.1 coordinate 613,063, forward strand.
TTTGGCTCAGCCCAACAGGGCGATGGAAGCTTACGCAGATGCGCGCGCCTGGATTCGACTCGGCCTTGGACGAGGCCCTCCGAAATTGCGAATCGGAGCCGATTCACATTCCGGGAAGTATCCAGCCTCACGGGGTTCTCCTGGGAGTGGATCCGGACACCTTGGTGGTGAGGCTCGCCACTCAGAACGTGTTCGAATTTCTGGGATGGACGCTTGAGGAGATCCTCGGATCGGAACTGTCCCGTGCGCTGGGTGAGCCGATCGCGGATCGGATCCGTCGGCTCTCAACCCTCGAGGATCTGTCCCGCCCCGCGCGATTCTACGGGACGATCGAAGGGGCGGGCCGGGAGCGGCTCGCGGCGGTGAGCGTCCATCGGCGGGGGTCGCTCCTCGTGATCGAGCTGGAAGACTCCGACTCCGACTTCGCCGGGTTAGAGGCGATGGTCGAGTTGTCGAATTGGGTCCAGCGCTATCCCGACTCAACCTCCGAATCGGGCTCGCTCATCCCGTATTGCGACTCGGTGGCCAGGCTGGTCCGGGACCTCGGCGGCTACGATCGGACGATGATCTATCGCTTCCATCCCGACGATCATGGCGAGGTCGTCGCCGAGTCGGTCGGGCCCGAGTTACCCCCCTTCCTGGGCCTGCATTATCCGGCCTCGGACATCCCCCGGCAGGCCCGCGAGCTCTACCTCCGGAGCCGGGTCAGGATCTTGGTCGATGTCGATGCGGAGGCCGTCCCCCTCATGGCCGAGGCCGGAGCGGGGTCAGGGGTCCCTCTCGACATGACCTATTGCCAGCTCCGGAGCTTCTCGCCGATTCACCTGGAATACCTGCGGAACATGGGCGTCCGGGCCAGCCTGGTGACTTCGATCATTCATGGCGATCGCCTCTGGGGGCTGCTCGTCTGCCATCACCAGCAACCCCGCAAGCCCGCCCAGACCATGAGGGCGGCCTGCGACTTCCTCTCGAAGATGATCTCGGTGGAGGTGGCGTCCCTTGAGCGTCGCGAACGGCTCCAGGCCCGGCTCGCGGTCGCCCAACTCCAGGGCCGAATCCTCGCGACATCCGTTCACGGATCGAGCTGGACCGAGGCGATCCTGGATCGTCCGGAGCCGAACCTGACCCCGATCGTCTCCAGCGGACTGGCGATCGTCGAGCGCTCGTCGGTGAGGAGCGTGGGCATCGTCCCGGACGAGCCGACGATCCGCGAGATCGTCGGGTGGATCAGCCAGAATCACCCGGGGCCGATCTTCTCCACCGATGCGCTCGGGGAATGCAATCCCGCCTTCGCCGAGCTCGAATCGGCCAGCGGACTGCTGGCGGTCGAGATCGGGCAAGCCCTCCGGACTCACTTGATCTGGTTCCGGCGGGAGCAGGTCCGGGAAGTGACCTGGGGAGGAGAGCCCTCGAAGGAACTGACCTACGAGGCGAACGTCTCGCGTCTCACGCCCCGCAAGTCGTTCGAGGCCTGGAAGACCACCGTGCGGGGCCGGTCGGTCGCCTGGAAGTCGGCGGATCTGGACGCGGCGAAAGAATTGCGGGCGGCGATCATCGAGGTCGTCTTGCATTCCAGCCTCTCCGAGAAGGCCATCGCCGAGACCGAGCTGGTCCGCGTCCGCAAGGCGGTCCAGGCCTCCGGCGAGGCCATCCTGATCGCCGACCAGCAGGGCCGGCCGACCCTCGTGAATCGGGCGTTCGTCGAACTCTTCCGAGTCGGTCGGGACCAACTGCCGGTCCCTTCGCTCTTCGCCCCGATCGTGGACCCGGACCTCTCCCGCGAGATCTTCGACGCCACGCTCGGGGCCGGCGGCCCCTGGCATGGCGAGGTCGAGGTGAGTTGCCCCGGTGGCTCGCCGATCCCGGTCGCGCTCCGGATAGATCCCGCGATCGACGAGACGGGCGTCGTCCTGGGTTTCATCGCCGTCCACTTCGACCAGAGCGAGCGACTGAACGCCCATCGGGAGCTGGAAGAGCACGCTCGACGCCTGGAATTGGCCCACGCCGAGATCGAGGCCCAATCGGTGGTCCTGGCCGAGGCGAAGGCGGCCGCCGAGGCGGCCAATCAGGCGAAGTCCGACTTCCTCGCCAACATGTGCCACGAGATCCGGACCCCCATGAACGGGGTCATCGGCCTCAGCGAGCTCCTCTCCGACACCGAACTCGACGAAGTCCAGGCAAACTATGTGAAAACGATCCGAGCGAGCGGCGATGCGCTGATGACGGTCATCAACGATATCCTCGACCTCTCGAAGATCGAAGCCGGCAAGATGACGATCGACCCGGTCGATTTCGACATCCAGGATCTGCTCAAGGACCTGAGCAACCTGCTCGGTCCGGTCGCCCGGCAGAGGGGGTTCCGGCTCGTGGCCTCCCTGTCGATCGACTTTCCGCGGAGGCTCCGGGGCGACGTGGTCCGGATCCGCCAGATCCTGACCAACCTGGCCGGGAACGCGATCAAATTCACCGACCGCGGCGAGGTGACCATCAGCGGGGAGGTGATGGCCCGGACCCCGACCGAGGCGACCATCCGGGTCCTGGTCAAGGACACGGGGATCGGGATCCCCCCCGAGAAGCAGAAGAATATCTTCGAGAGTTTCAATCAGGGTGATCTGATCGGCTCTCGTGCTTCGAGCGGCACGGGGCTGGGATTGGCCATCTGCAGGAGGCTAGCCCGGCTCATGAACGGGCGGGTCGAGTTTCAGAGCGAGGAGGGGAGGGGCAGCACTTTCTGGCTCGAACTGACGCTTCCGGTCGCGACGGGAGCCCCTGTCGGTCCCGAAACCCGGCCCCACGCCCCCCCTCCGTCTTCGCGCGATCCGGGCCGTCTCCACGTCCTGGTGGCCGAGGATCACCCGACCAACCAGCTCGTCACCCGAGAGTTGATCGCCCGCATGGGGCACGACGTGGAGATCGTCGGCAACGGCCGGGAGGCCGTCGAGGCCCATGCTCGAGGCGGATTCGACCTGATCTTGATGGACATCCAGATGCCCGTGATGGACGGGTTTGCCGCGACCGCCGAGATCCGTCGACGCGAACGAGCCTCCGCCCGGAGGACGCCGGTGATCGCCCTGACGGCCTATGCCACCGAGGCCGTTCGCCAGCGATGCCTGGAGGTGGGGATGGATGACTACCTCGTCAAGCCCATCTCCTCGGCCCGCCTGCGCGAGGCGTTCCAAGGTCGCGAGAAATCGGCCATGGCCGCCAACCTCCCGCCGGCGACGTTCGACTTCAGGCCCGAGGAACTGTTCGAGCAGCTCGCCGATGGCGACCTGGTGAGCGCGGTGATCCAATCGGCCCGGGAGTCGATCCCGGAGAAACTGGCCCAGATCGAGCGGGCCTTGATCGGACGGGACGCCGACGCCGTCGCCAGGCACTGCCATAGTCTTCGCGGGGCCGCCCTGACGATCACCGCAGAGAGGCTGGCGGCCACCGGTCGGACGATCGAGGTCCTGGCATCGGACGGCCGGCTGGACGAGGCCCACCGAGAATTCACGATCCTGACCGACGATTGGTCGCGCCTGCTGTCGGCGTTCGAGTCTCTCGGACAATCAATTAGATGTTGATGGTGTAATTTTGTTCGGATCGCTCTCGCCCCCGATGTCAAGGCCCGCTCATCTGGACCCGAGGCCCTCGGACGGCTTGAGCCTCGCGAGCGCTTGCTGGGCCCGGATATCGAGCGGGTCGCGCGAGATCGCCAGGTTGTACCAGGCCCGAGCCTCGGGCAAACGGCCGATGGCGGCGCACGCCTCGCCGAGTTCGCGGATCAGTCCGGTGTCCGATCGGTTGGCCTGGACGGCGGCCTTCTGGATCAGGCTCCCGAGCTGCTCGTGCTTGCGGGCTTCCTCCAGGATCGGGGTCGCGGCGGCCTGGTCGCCGGTTGTCTGCAGGGCCTGGCCCAGGCCCAGGACCGACTCGCGGAGGTTGGGGGCCTTCGCGAAGGCGATCCGGAACTGGCGGACCGCCTCGTCCCCCCGGTTCTGGACCAAAGCGAGCCGGCCCCGGAGCAAGGCCAGGCCGAGATGGTCGGACGGGCCGGCCTCGAGGAGTTCCTCGGCCCGTGCGGGGTCGCCCCGGTCCAGGGCGATCCGGACCCGGGCGGCCCGGGCGTCGGGGTCGGAGTCGGGCAAGGGGGCCAGGACCGACTCCGCCTCGTCGAACCGGCCCAGGTCGCGGAGGGCATCGGCCCGGCCGAGCCTGGCCCAGCGATCGTCCGGGTCGGCCTCGATGCAGCGGGCCAGCGTGGAGGCGATCTCCTCGGGCTCCCAGGTGACGCCACGGGTCAGGCACCAGAGGAAGACGTCGGCGTAGGTCAAGGGCTCCAGCGTGGAGAGGGTCCCGAAGGTCTCGTTGAGCTCGGCCCTTCGGAGCTGCATCCCGTAGATGTAGACCAGCTCCCGGAGAGCCTGGACCAGCTTCGGGTCGATCTCCAGGGCCTTGCGGAAGGCGGCCTCGGCCGGGACGTAGCGGTTCCTCCGGAGTTCGAGCTGGCCGACCTGGAGCCAGGCCTGGGGCGCCATCTTGTGATCGTCGGGCACTCGCTTGAGGTCGGCGATCGCCTCGTCCACATCACCGCGGGCCATCTCCAGCTGGGCCCGGAGCATCCGGTCCAGGATCGTCGGCTCGCGGAGCTGATTGAGCCGGGCCATCTCGGCCTCGGCCCGGGGGAAGTCCCGGGCCTCGAACGCCGCGCGGGCCCGCTGCCAGACCGCCTCGGGATCGGGCGATCGCCGGGCGAAGGCGACCACGGCCCCCAGGATCAGGATCGAGATCGCCCCCAGGGCCGCCCAGAGAGGCCGCTTCGATCGTGCGGGTCGCGTCGCCACCTCGCTCATCTCGTCATGCTCCCGACGTGAAGAATCGGCAGGACGAATCCCGCCCCCGGGGGTCATTCCCCCTCGACGATCTTCAGGGCCTGGTTGGCCTTCACGTTCTCGCGAGTGGTGACCGCCCCGGAAGGCCAGCGGATGGTCAGCTTCTTGACCTCGGGAGCCTGGCCCAGGCCGATGGTCACCCGGGGGTCGTTGGAGGAGAAGACGGAGCAGCCCCCCTTGCGCTGGCGGTGGATGGTCCGGCCCTCGACCTCGGCCTCGACCCGGGCTCCCACGGCGTCCCGGTTGCTCTTGGTCCCGACGAGCAGGAGGCGGAGCCACTTGTTGTCGGTCGGCGTGTCGTTCCGGAGCAGGGAGGCGGGCCCGTCCTTGTGGTTGACGACCACGTCGATGTCGCCGTCGTCGTCGAAGTCGCCGAAGGCCGCCCCTCGGGCGACGTGCTTTCCGTCGAAGTAAGGGCCGACGTCGCGGGTGGCCAGCTTGAATCGGCGGCTCTGGCCGTTCTTGGTCGGCACGTTCTGGTGGATCAGCGAGGGCTCGGCGTACTCGGCCGCCTGGCCGGCCTGGACCCGATTGTCGTCGACGTGGCCATTGGCGACGTAGCAGTCGGGCCAGCCGTCGTTGTCGAAGTCCGAGAACGAGATCCCCCAGCCGACATAGGGCATCGTGTCGGCGGCCAGGCCCAGCATCGGCGTCACGTCGGTGAACGACCCCTTGCCCAGGTTCAGGTGGAGGGTGTTATACTCGTAGGCGAAATTGGATACGATCAGGTCCGGGTCGCCGTCGCCGTCGATGTCCTCGGCGTCGGAGCCCATGCCCGACTGGGCCTGGCCCTTGTCGTCGTAGGCGGCGCCGGAGATCTCGGTGGCGTCTTCGAAGGTCCCATTCCCCTTGTTGATGTAGAGGAAGTTGGGGTTCATGTCGTTGGCGACGAACAGGTCGACCTTGCCGTCGCCGTCGAGGTCGGCGGCCACCACGCTGAAGCCGTGCCCGTCGGTCCTCCCGGGGATCTTCTTCCCCTCGGAGTCGACCAGGAAGTCGTCGTAGACGTCGGTGAAGGTGCCGTCGCCGTTGTTCCGGTAGAAGAAATGCTTGCCGGTCTTGATGTTCCGGGGCGAGCAATAGAAGCGGACGTTGTGCTCGCGGTCGCCGCAGAAGATGTCATCGTCGGGGAGCTTCCAGGACCCGTAGTTGGCGACGTAGAGGTCGAGGTCGCCGTCGTCGTCCATGTCCAGGAAGCCGCCCCCGGAGGACCAGCCGGGCCCGTCGATCCCTGCGGCGTGGCTGATGTCGGTGAAGGTGCCGTCCCCGTTGTTCTTGAACAGGACGTTGGGCCCGTAGTTGCACAGGAAGACGTCGGGGTCGCCATCATTGTCGATATCGCCGACGATGATCCCGTGGCAGAAGCCGGCGTAGACCAGGCCGGACGACTCGGTCACGTCGCGGAACTGGCCGTCGCCGAGATTCTTGAACAGTCGGTTCGGCCCCTTCTGCGCCGTGCCCGGCGGCAGGAGGGTTGCCGTGGCGAAATAGACGTCGAGCTTGCCATCGCCGTCATAGTCGAGGAACGCCACGCCCGAGCCGTTGGCGGTCGGGAAGTGCTTGGTCTCGGTCATCCCGGAGAAGTGCTTGAAGTCGATCCCGGCGGTTGGGGCGATGTCGACGAACCGGAAGGGGCTGGGATCCTGAGGGACCGTCGGCTTGATCACCACGCCGGCGTAGGCGGCCTCGCGATCCCCTTCGATCCGCACCTTCGCCTGAGGCTTCGGGGCCGATTCCGCCGTCGAGGCCGGCTTGATCGGAGTCCCGGCCCCGGTGACGGACGAGACGCCCGACTTGGGCTGGTCGCAACCGCCCGCCGCCAATCCCAGGATCAGGGCCAGCAGGATCGGGAACGCCGACCCTCCGCCAAGGTGAAGCAGGCGCGTCATCGGGACCCCTCCAGGGAGCTAATTTGGGATAACTGGATAGAATGGAATGAATCGAAGGACTGTTCACCGGTCTGGCAACAGGATTCATTACGATTGTAACCATCTTTGGGGTCGTTTGTCCCGAGTTCGGAAATCGAAGGTTCAAGTGGGACGCTCGAGGGTTTCTCCGGAGGGTGGAGATCGTCCCGACCGACAGCCTTCGGGAAAAAACGAACCCAATCGCGAGCATGAGCAAGCGCACGCATTCGGGGTTCGGCCCGGTCCG